>NZ_CP030033.1:3723643-4385465 GCF_003611035.1 Cryobacterium soli
CGGGGGAGGGGCGCATCCGCTCGGCGTCGGCCTCGCGCAGCATCGCGCGCGCCTGGGTGAACCTGTCGAACCGGGCGGCCGCCTCAGCCAGCTCCGCCGGGCTCGCCGAGGTCATCCGGTCCGGGTGCGACCGTTGCGCTTGGTAGCGGTAGGCGCGTTCCACCTGCTCGGGATGCGCATCGACCGCGACCTCGAGCAGGGCCGCGGCTTCGGCGAGGGTCATCATGGACGGCACTCGATCCGGTCAGCGCCGCCACGCCGCGAGTGCGCGCGGGAATTCGTGCTGCCCGGAACCAGTGCCCAGATCGTCATCGCGCCCCTTCCTCCCTCCAAGTCTCACAGCAGCAATCCGGCGCGGCAAGCCTCTCGTGCGGCCCGGTTTCCGGGGCGCGAATCCGCGCGTACGCAGCATCCACTTGCGGCGAAGTGCCCCCTCCGGGGCTTGGAAGGGGCGCTATGCGGCAACTCGCGGGATGGACGGCACCCGCGGGCAGCGGCACGACCAGCGGGCGCGGAGGCGGCGGAGCGACAATGGAGGCATGACGAACCGCCTCGCCGACGCCATCAGCCCATATCTCCGCTCGCATGCCGAGAACCCGGTGGACTGGCAACCCTGGAGCGCGGCCGCATTCGACGAGGCCAGGGCCAGGGACGTGCCGGTACTCGTGAGCATCGGCTACTCCACCTGCCACTGGTGCCACGTGATGGCTCGAGAGAGCTTCAGCGATCCCGCGATCGCCGCCTACCTCAACGCGAACTTCGTGAGCATCAAGGTGGACCGCGAGGAGCACCCCGACGTGGACGCCAGCTACCTCGCGGCCGCCGGAGCCTTCACGCAGAACCTCGGCTGGCCGTTGAATGTGTTCGTCACCCCGGCCGGCCGGCCGTTCTACGCCGGCACCTATTCACCGCCCGCGCCGATGCCGGGGCACCCGGCGTTCCGGGAGGTGCTCGCCGCCGTGACGGATGCCTGGACCACCCGCCGAGACGCCGTGGAGGACAGCGCCGCCGGGCTGGCCGAGGCCCTCGCCCAGGCGGCGCCCGCCGCGGAAGCCGGCGAGCTGCCCGGCCAGGACCGGCTCGCCGAGAGCGTTGACCTGCTCGCCACCGCCGAGGACCCGGTCTATGGCGGCTTCGGCGGCGCCCCCAAGTTTCCGGCCTCACCCGCCCTGGCGCTGCTGCTCGACCGCGACGACGGGCGCGACCTTGCCCTGCGCACCCTCAAACGGCTGGGTGCCACACCCCTCCGCGACCCCGTGGAGGGCGGGTTCTTCCGCTACGCCGTCAACCGGGACTGGAGCGAGCCGCACTACGAGCGGATGCTCTACGACAACGCCCAACTGCTCGAGCTGTACACCCGGGCCTGGATGCTCACCGGTGACGCGTGGGCCCGACTGGTGAGCGAGGGGCTGGTGCGGTTCCTCGGCGAGGTGTTGCAGCTGCCCGGCGGCGGCTTCGCCAGCGCCCAGGACTCGGAGAGCACCGTGGACGGGGTACGCGTGGAGGGCGGCTACTACGCCCTCGACGAAGACACCAGGCACGAGCAGGTTCCGCCGGCGCTCGACACCAAGATGCTCACCGGCTGGAACGGCCTCGCGATCGGCGCTCTCGCGCTCGCCGGGTCGGCCTTCGGTGACGACATCGCGCTCACCCTGGCCCGCCGTGCGGCGGACCGGTTGCTGCAGCTGCACCGGAGGGAGGACGGCGCTCTGGTGCGCGCATCCATCGACGGTCGGCTCTCGAGCGCCGTGGCCACGCTCGAGGACTACGGCATGTTGGCGGCCGGTCTACTCGACCTCGCCACGGCGACGGGCGAGGTGAGCTACGCGGTGGCGGCGCGCGAGCTCGTCGACCGCACCCTGCCCGACCCCGCGTCGGTGGTCTTCGTCGCACCGGAGGGCGCTGACCCGGTGCTCACCGGCCACGGCCTCGACCTGGCGACCGACCCCTCCGAGGGGGCCTACCCGTCGGGGCTCAGCGCCGTCGCGGCCGCGGCCTGGCGGCTGTACCTGGTCACCGGGGCGGCCCGGTACCGCCAGGCGGCCACCGCGGCGATGGTGCGTCTGGTGGGCGCGGGCAGTCTCAACCCGCTCGCGTTCGGTGCCGCCCTGCGCCTGGTCAACGCGCTCACCTCGCCCGTGCGGCAGCTGGTGGTGGTGACCCCGGCCAGCACGCCCGGCGCGGGTGTCACCCCGCCCGGTGGCCTGGTCGACACGGCGCGGCGCCGGAACGGCCTGGTGGCCGTCGTCACCGAGGAACAGGGGCGCGAGTGGGCGGCGGCCGGCTTCGAGCTGTTCGCCGATCGCGGCGTGCGCGATGGCGTGCCCACGGCCTACCAGTGCCGCGATTTCGTCTGCCGACTACCCGTCACGCAGGCCGCTGACCTGGTCTGACCGGCCTCTTCGGACCGTCCGGAACCTCGTCCCGGCGCGGGTCGCCAGGGTGCGTCGTGCACGACGTACACTAGGTCTTACGACACTGTTCCCAGCGGGCTTCAAGCCCGGCCTGGTTCGGTGCGGGGGATGCCCGGGAGACCCGGGCGCACATTCCGGGGCCTGGCGCATGGATGCCCGCCCAACGGAGCTCCCTCTCGACGACCTGTTACGAATCACCGCATCTCCCTCGCAGCCCGACTGCACCCGTTGCCCGTTCCACGCTATTGCTCCAAGGAGGACCATGGCTCGCTTTGACCGCACCGACTCCGCACGACACGCTCGCAACGCCTCAGGCCGCGGCTTCTCCGAGGCCCAGCCGGCACCCTTCGACGAACCGGCTCCCGATACCGCGTCCATGCCCATCCTCTCGCTGAGCAACGAACCCGAATTGGTGCTGCTGTCCCTCGACGAGCGCACCCGCCGCTTCGACCGCGACGACGTCGTCGTACGGAAGGGCGAGATCGCCCTGATCAACGGGCACTTCACGCCGCACGAGTCCATGGTCATCGACCTTCTCGCCCTGAGCAATGCCCTCGACGCCGCCGGCATCGACTACCTGCTCGTGCGCGGCGACCACGACCGTCCGGTCATCGCGGTGAACCGCAAGCGACGCAAGCAGATCAGCAAGATCCTCGGCGCGGCCTTCGCTGACGCCCCCTTCTACATCAAGCCGCTCGACAACGACGAGGCCCGGGCCGGGCTGCTCGCCGACGGTGCCCTCGCGCAGCTGCGCAAGTCCGACGTCTTCCGCGCCTACCAGCCGCGCATCGAACCCATCGGCCGGCTCCGCTACGGCGCCGAGACCGCCTTCCAGCTCGAGCTCTGGACCTTCGGCGAAGACGAGATCATCGCCCCCGTCGAGAACGTCTTGATGCGGAAGCGCCTGCCCCGCTCCGAGGCGCGCGAGACCACTGTCGAGATGTTCGGCCGCAGCTGGCGCACCCTGCAGAACATGTTCGACGACCTCGTGAGTGACATCAGCTTCGACATCGACCTGGTCTTCTCCTGGGTCGACGGTTCGTCCAGCGACTTCCAGAAGGCCCGCGCTGCGCGCATGAAGGGCTACGTCGTCGGCTCCGGTGACGAGTCCGAGGCCCGGTTCCGCCAGATCGACGAGCTCAAGTACGCCCTGCGCAGCGTCTACATGTTCGCGCCGTGGGTACGCCGCATCTTCATCGCCACCGACTCGCCGGCCCCCGAGTGGCTCGTCGACCACCCCCGGGTGACGATCATGAACAGCGAAGACTTCTTCCCCGACACCAGCGTGCTGCCCACGCACAACTCGCACGCCGTCGAAAGCCAGCTGCACCACATCCCGGGTATCGCCGAACACTTCATCTACTCCAACGACGACATGTTCTTCGGCCGCCCGGTGGGCCCGGAGCTGTTCTACTCGCCCGGCGGCATCACCAAGTTCGTCGAGGCGGCCACCCGCATCGGCCTGGGCGACAACGACCCGAGCCGCAGCGGCTTCGAGAACGCCGCGCGGGTCAACCGGGCGCTGCTGCGCGAACGCTTCGGCAAGGTCACCACCCGGCACCTCGAGCACACGCCGGCGCCGCTGCGCAAGAGCGTCATGTTCGAGCTGGAGGCCGAGTTCCCCGAGGACTTCCGGCGCACCATGGCCAGCCGGTTCCGCTCCGCCACCGACATCTCGGTGACGAACTCGCTCTACCACTACTACGCCCTGGCCACCGGCCGGGCGGTGGAGCAGACCCAGGCGCGTTCGCTCTACGTGGAGACCACCCTCAAGCTGGCCCTGCGCCAGATGAGCAAGCTGCTCAAGCGCCGCGACCAGGACATGTTCTGCCTCAACGACGGCAGCTTCCCCGAGATCTCCGACGAGGTGCGCACCGAGGCCGTCACCGATTTCCTCGAACGCTACTTCCCGATCGTGGCACCGTGGGAACGCGAAAGCGTCATCGCGGAGAGCCAGCACGGCGAGGACACCCTCATCGAGAGCGTCCTCGGCACCGGCTCCGCCGCGATGGCGGGCGACGTCAGCGCAGAACCGGGATCGGCCTGGTCATTGGCGGCTCGCGGTACGCGGGCAGAGACCCAGCAGGCATGATCTCGATACCGGATGCGGCCAGTCGGCGGGCGCTTTCGGCCGGGTCGATGTAGTCGAGAGCTTCGTACTCGCCCAGCGGCACCACCGAGTGCAGCACAGTGTCTGCGTAGACGTGCACGAGGTTGAACGCCCGGGCGCCGTCGCGGCCGCGGGTGCCGCCCACGGGAACGTTGAGGTCCTGCGTGTAGCAGGTGGCCGAGGCCACCGACACAGGGATGCCGGCGAAGGTCGCCGTGGACGAGTAGTGCAGGTGCCCGGCCAGGATGCTTCGCACATCCGTGCCGCGCAGCACCTGCGCGAGGCTGGCCTGGTCGCGCAGCTCCACCGACACCGACAGGTCGAGCATGCTCGGTACGGGCGGGTGGTGCATGGCGAGAATGGTGCCGTCCGGCGCCGGGAAGCTGAGCTGTTCGCTGAGCCACTCGAGTTGGCGTTCGGAGATCTCGCCGTAGTGGCTGCCCGGAACCGTGGTGTCGAACGTGATGATCCGCAGCCCGCCGACGTAGTCGACGTGGTCGATCGGCGCGAGGCTGGGCTCCTGGCCGAGCAACTCGGTGCGGAAGTTCGCCCGGTTGTCGTGGTTGCCCATCACCCACAGCACCTTGGCGCCGAGACGGGCGGCCGCGGGCTCCACAATGCCGCGCAGTTGCGCATAGGCATGCGGTTCGCCCTTGTCGGCCAGGTCGCCGGTGATGATGATGGCGTCTGGCCTGCTGCCCGACGCCTCCACATCCGCAAACAACCGTTGCACGTGTGCGGCACTGTCCACGCTGCCGTAGAGACGATTGCCGTCTGCGAGCAGGTGCGTGTCGCTGAGGTGGAGAAGGAAATAATCCGGCCTGGGGTATTCGGCCGTTCGAATGCTCACGGAGCTTCCATTCGTTTGGTACTTAGGCACTTTACGGGGATTGCGCTGCGGATGCTACAAATTCAGTCGATCAGAGAAATATGAACATAGCGTGTACAACACGCGAAAAGACAGGACCCGGAGGGAATTCCCTCCGGGTCCGTGGGTCGACCGGGCGTATCCGGCGTCTTACTTCTCCAGGTGTTTCTCGCCTTCCTTCACCGTCAGGGTCTCCTGCTGGTCGGCGTTCTCGGTGCTCACCTCGATCTTGCGGGGCTTGGCCGCCTCGCTCACGGGGATGGTCACCGACAGCACGCCGTTGGCGTACTTCGCGCTGATGTTGTCGAGGTCGATGCCCTGGCCCAGGTTCAACTGGCGCAGGAACGACCCCGCGGTGCGCTCCCGAGTGAGCCACTTCACGTTGTCGTGGCTGGCCAGGGTGCGCTCGCCCCGGATGGTGAGCAACTGCCCGTCCACATCGATGTCGACGGATCCGGGGTCGATGCCGGGCATGTCGGCGTCCAGCACGTAAACGTCACCGGACCGGTACAGGTCCATGGGCATCACCCGCGGGCCGCGCACATCCATCAGGGCGCCGGCGACGCGATCCAGTTCGCGGAAGGGATCGTAGTTCATGGCCATGTTCAACTCACTTTCTTCGATATCGTCGGCACGGGCCTGCTGGCCCGGCCGGGGGTTCCAAACTTGAGTCCAGTCGACTCAACTACAACTATTATTTGACACGATCTCACGGCTCGCAACCCGTGCGCGGACCCGTTCAGCGAAGTCTCAGCCGCGCCTGCGGGCACGGTGAACCACCGGATGCGCTCCGGGAGAATGCCACCATCCAGCGGTCAGGGGTGGGTGAGGCCGGGCGTCGTAGACGGCAGTACCGGGGTCTCGCCCTCGCCGTGCTCGTACGGTTCGCCGTGCTCGTTGCTGGCGGTCACTGCGCGACGGCGCTCCGATTCGAAGTCGCCCTCCAGCCCGGGAAAGCCGCCGCGGTCGCGGGGGTCGTCGGGCTCCTGACGCCGCACGGCCGCGCGGTCGGCGCGCTCCTGCTTCGTCTTCTTACTGAACATATTCCGACGCTACGCCGCCGGTATCGCCTGTCAAGGGGCGGCCGGCACGACGTCGCATGCAGGACTCGTGCACGGCCCTTTCACGGTTCACTCATGCTCGCGTGGGACAGTAGAGGGTGTCTTCGACCTCCCGCCTCACGCCCGCTCGTTACGTGGGCGCCGCTGTGCTGTGCGCCGTGGCATTCCTCGCGCTGTACCTGTTCTTCGTGCGTGATGAGACCGGGCAGGCCATCGACCAGCTGGCCTTCAACGGAGCCGAGAATGAGACCACGGGCACCGAGGTCACCCTGAGCCTGCTGGATCTGATCCCCTCCGTGATGGTCGGCGTCGGGGCCGTCGTGAGCCTCGCCATCGCCGCCGTGCGCCGGGCCTGGTTCCCACTTTTCGTGGCCGTCGGCAGCGCCATGGCCGCGGTGATCACCACCCAGCTGCTTAAGAACATCGTCCTCACCCGGCCGGACCTCGGCGTGGAGGGCTATGTGTCCAACTCATTCCCGTCCGGGCATACGACGGTGGCGGCGGCCTCCGCTCTCGTGGTGTTCCTCGTGGCGAGCCCGCACACGCGCTGGCTCGCGGGCACGATCGGCGCCGCCTTCGCGGTGGCGGCGGGCGTCTCCACCCTGGTCAGCCTGTGGCACCGACCCAGTGACGTGATCGCCGCCCTGCTCGTGGTGTCGTTCTGGGGATGCGTCGGCGGCGCCGTGCTCACCAGGGCCGGCGGCCGACAACGCGCCGCCCGCACGCCCACCCCCGCGCAGGTGGGCCTGCGCCTGCAGACCTGGATCGCCGTGCTGGCCGCGATCGTCACCGCCGTGGCCGTGGGGATCGGCGCGACCGGCGCGTTCGGCACCTCCGCCGCCCCGGCCGCTTACCTCGGCGCGGTCACCGCCATCGTCGCCGTGGGATTCGCGCTGGCCATCACCGCGACCCGGCTCTTCGACCGGCTGCCGTAACCGTCGGGCCAAGTCCCGGGCGGGCGCATCCGTTCGCGCCGCGCCGCGCCAGGGGGGTGTGCGGCCACGAAAGTGCGTGTAACACTGGGGCATGGCCGTCACGCTGAGAGCGCTCCAGACCGTTGTACCGCCCACCGTGCTTGTGCAGGAGCAGGTGCGGGACATTTTCGCCGCCCAACCGGGCCTGAGCCGGTTGGCCCAGCGGTTGGTCACGGCATCCTTCAATCTTTCGGGCATCGACACCCGGCATACCGTGATCGAGGAACTCACCCTCGACTCCACCGTGGCCGAGCCGCAGTTCTTCGACGCCGCCACGCAACGGCTGCTCATGCCGGGCACCCGGGTGCGCAACGAGCTCTACATCGAGCAGGCCACGAAGCTGTTCGTGGAGGCCGGCCGCCGGGCCATCAACGCGTGCCCTGGGCTGGAGGCCTCCGACATCACCCACGTCGTGACCGTGTCCTGCACGGGCTTCTACGCGCCAGGCCCCGACTACATGCTCGTGCGCGAGCTGGGCCTGGCGCCATCGACGCAGCGCTATCACCTGGGCTTCATGGGATGCTACGCGGCGATGCCGGCGTTGCGCACGGCCAAGCAGTTCGTGGAGGCCGACCCGAACGCCGTGGTGCTCGTAGTCAGCGCAGAGCTGTGCTCGTTGCACCTGCGCACCTCGAGCGACCCCGACACCATCGTGGCGTCGTCCCTCTTCTCGGATGGCGCGGCCGCCGGCATCGTGAGCAGCCGCCCGCCGGCCGCCGGTGAGAACGCCCTCAACCTCGACCACTTCGAGACCGTGATCACGCCCGTGGGGGAGGGCGACATGGCCTGGAAGATCGGCGACGAGGGGTTCGAGATGATCCTCAGCTCCTACGTGCCGCACATCATCGACGAGCACATCGAGTCGGCGCTCGCGCCGCTGTTCGGCCGGGACGAGTCCCTCACCCGGGCACTGGCCGCGGGCGTGGTCGCCGAGGCCGGAGCGGTCGCGGCGGAGGCGCAGGGCGACGGCGCGGATGCCAGTGCTGCAGCCGCCGAGCCGGGCCAGGTGCTCACCGCTGCAGCGCCGGGTTCCCCGCTCAGCACCGCGATCGCGCACTGGGCGATCCATCCGGGCGGTCGCAGCATCCTCGACAAGACCGAGACCAAGCTCGGCCTCACCGAGGCCCAGTTGGTTCCCTCCCGGGAGACCCTGCGCACCAACGGCAATATGTCCAGCGCCACCATCCTCTTCGTGATGAAGGCGATTCTCGAACAGGAGAACGCTGCCGCGGGGGACAGAGTCTGCGCCATGGCGTTCGGACCTGGCCTGACCGTGGAGTCGAGCCTGATGACCGTGTTGCGCGGCTGACGCCGTGTCTTTCTCGTTGCGGGACCGGGCCGTGGACACCGCCGAGATCATGGACGATCCGGACTGCGACCCCGACATGCTCCGCCGCACCTACGCGAACTTCCGGTACGTCAACGCTGTGGTGTCCGGTCTCCGGCACACCTACAAGCACGACATCCGGCCGCTGCTCTCGGCTGCGGTGCCGCGCACACTGCTCGACATCGGCTCCGGCGGCGGCGACGTCGCCCGTTCGCTGGCCCGCTGGGCCGCCAGGGATGGGGTGCGCCTGGCCGTGACGGGCATCGATCCGGATGCCCGCGCGCACGACTACGCCACGAGCCAGCCGCCGCTGCCCGGGCTCACGTTCCGCCGCGCGCTGAGTAGCGATCTCGTGGCCGGCGGGGAACGGTTCGACATCGTGCTGTCCAACCACGTGCTGCACCACCTCAGCGGCGGCGAACTGGGCGCGCTGCTCGTCGACTCCGAACGACTCAGCCGGGGTCTGGTGCTGCACGGCGACATCGAACGGGCGCCGCTGGCGTACCTGGGCTTCGGGCTGGGCACCTGGCCGTTCTTCCGGCGCTCGTTCATCCGCGCCGACGGGTTGACCTCCATTCGGCGCAGCTTCACCCGTGCGGAACTGGCCGCGTCGGTGCCGCCCGGCTGGACCGTGCACCGCGAGGTGCCCTACCGGCTGATGCTGCGTTGGAGCGCACCGTCGGGCACGCTGACCGCGGCGCGGCAGACGGGCCGGGCCCATGCGTGACGTGATCGTCGTGGGCGGCGGGCCCGTCGGTATCCTGCTGGGTTGTCTGCTCGCCGAACGCGGGGTGGACGTGGAGGTTCTCGAACGGCGCACCGAACCGTCGATGCACAGCAAGGCCATCGGCATCCACCCGCCGTCGATGCGGGTGCTGCGGCAGGCCGGCGTGGCCGAGGAGGTGCTCTCCCGCGCGGTGCGTATCGAATCCGGCAGCGTGCAGAGCGGCGGGCGCACCCTCGGCCGGTTGTCGTTCGCGCAGGTCACCGGCCGGTTCCCGTTTGTGGTGACCCTGCCGCAGCACGAGACAGAGGCCGTGCTGCGGGAGCGGTTCGCGGCGCTCAAGCCCGCGGGACTGCGCTCCGGCGTGGGCGTGGGCATGCTGCAGGAGCGCGGCGACCATGTGGACGTGCTCGCCGAGCCCAATGCGGCCAGAACGGAGTCCGACGGCGGCGGGCCGGAGATCGTGGCCCAGGCCCAGTATGTGGTGGTCGCCGACGGCGCCCGCGGTGCCCTGCGCGACGCGGTGGGCATCGAGTCCCGTGCGTTGGGCGGCGCGGGCACTTATCTCATGGCCGACTACCCTGACACCGGCGAACACGGCGACGAGGCGGTGCTGTTCTTCGAGGAGGGCGGCGTCGTCGAGTCGTTCCCGCTGCCCGGTGGCCGGCGTCGCTGGGTGGCCGCGACGCCCACCCTGCGAACGGATGCGTCCATCGCCGACCTGACCGCGCTCATCCTGCAGCGCACCGGCGTGCGCCTGCCGCCCTCGGAGTCCGTGCCCAGCTCGTTCTCGGTGCGGCAGCGGCTCGCGTCGACCATGGTGCACGGGCGGGTGCTGCTGGCCGGGGACGCGGCGCACGAGATCAGTCCGATCGGCGGGCAGGGCATGAACCTGGGCTGGCTCGACGCCGTGGCGCTCGCACCGGCGCTCGAACACGCCCTCGCCCAGCCCATCGAGGCGGCCGTGACGCTGGCCGGCTACGACCGGCGCCGCCGCCGCAGCGCCCGCATGGCCGTGCGGCAGGCCGGGTTCAACATGGCCATGGGCCGGCCGGTGAGCGGGCTGCGCTTGCGCGTGCGCAACGCCCTGGTGCGAGCCCTGGCGCTGCCGCCCCTGAACGCGCTGCTCTCCCGCGCGTTCACCATGCGCTGGCTCTGACCGTCCCTGCCGTTCGTCACCCCTGACGCGATCCGTTTTGCGGGTCGTGCCCGGTCGTCGGTCGAGCTTGTCGTGACCTGGTGACCGTGTTCGCGGGTCGTGCCCCTGTCGTCGGTCGAGCTTGTCGAGACTTGGTGACGCGGTCTGGAGGGCGGTGGACACGCTCGCGGGGTTTCGACAAGCTCGACCGACGTATCGTGGTGGGTCTGCCCGGATGCCGGGCGTGCAGTTGAATGGAGGGGTGACCGCACCTCTGATCGACCAGCTCCGCGCCGACCTCACCGCCGCCAACTTCTCGGTGACGGCTCTCACCGGGCTGTGGGGCATCGACGCCGATGCCGCCCTGCACCGCAACCAGCGGGTGCCGGCCCTCCGGGCTCTCGCCCGGCTGCGCGGCAGCCTCGTCCTGCTCGAGCCCAACGTCGTGCTCGCCCAACTCTTTGTGCTCGGCCTGCCCGTCGAGCGGGACGAGCTGGACACCGCCCTGCCCACCCTCGGCGCGGCCGGCGCCGAGCTGCTCGGCCTCGTCACCGCGCACCACGCGCATGCCGGCACCGCCGAGAATCCCACCGTGGACACCGGCCCCCGGCAGGTGGAACCCCTGGTGGACCTGCGCCCGTACAGCTTCGTCGACGCGCACGGCGCCGGCAGTTGGTGGATCACCTCCGACCTGGGCGAACTGGCTCTCGGGCATCCGCTCGGCGAGAACCACGTGCTCGGCGTGGGCGGCGCCTCGCTCACCCTCAGCGCCCTGATGATCCCCGACCCGGTCGACAGCGCGCTCGACCTGGGCACCGGATGCGGCATCCAGGCGCTGCACGCCTCCCGGCACGCCGCCCGGGTCGTGGCCACCGACATCTCCGAACGGGCCCTCGAGCTCGCCGCTCTGAACGCCCGGCTGAACCAGGTCGAGAACATCGAGTTCCGGCTCGGCAGCCTGTTCGAGCCCGTGGCCGGTGAGCGCTTCGACCACATCATCTCCAACCCGCCGTTCGTGATCACGCCGCGGGTGGAGGGCGTGCCCAGCTACGAGTATCGCGACGGCGGCCTCGTCGGCGATGCCCTCGTGGAGGCCGTCGTGCGCGGCGCTGCCGCCCACCTCACGCCGGGCGGCGTCGCCCAGCTGCTCGGCAACTGGGAGTACCACGACGAGACCGACGCCTTCGCCCGGCTCACCGGCTGGATCGACGCGCCGTACCCCGAGGCCGGCGCGGGCGACGCGGCATCCGCCCCGCTGGACGCCTGGATCATCGAGCGGGAGGTGCAGGCACCCACCGGGTACGCCGAAACCTGGATTCGCGACGGCGGCACCCGCCCCGAAACCCCCGATTTCGACAGGCTCTACGGCGCCTGGCTCGACGACTTCGAGGCCCGCGGGGTGCGCCAGGTGGGCTTCGGCTACATGCTGCTGCGCCGCCCGGCCTCGGATGCGCCCGCGCGCCACTCCGGGCACGTGCGCCCCCGCCTGCTGCGCCTCGAACGCCTGCCGGAGGCCCTGGGCCACAACGCGGCCGGCATCGGCAGCCACCTCGCCGCGTGCCTGGCCGCCCACGACTGGCAGGCCGGGCTCGACGACGACTCCCTCTCGCGCAGCACCCTCACGGTGGGCTCGGACGTCACCGAGGAGCGGCACTTCTGGCCCGGCCAGGAGGATCCGACCCTGATGACCCTGCACCAGGGCGGCGGGTTCGGCCGTTCGGTGCCGCTGGACACGGCCCAGGCCGCCCTGATCGGCGCGTGCGACGGAGAGCTGCCGGTGGGCGCGATCATCGATGCGATCGCCCAGTTGCTCGATGCCGACGCGGCGGCCCTCCGCGCCGAGCTGCTCCCACGCGTGCGCGCCCTGCTCGACGACGGCTTCCTCGAGCCGCCGGCGGCCGGTTCCGGCGCCTGACCGCCCGCCTCCGCCTCCGCGCCCGCCCGCCCGCTTCGCACCTGTGCCCCGTACGGACTTCTGCGTCCGGTGTGCCGGGTGCACACGTTCGCACGGGCAACTATTGAGCGGGGGCCGATCGGGATAGTGTGCACGCTGTCACGAAGGCCGCTGCAGCCACGCTCGAGCCGCTGACGAGACCAGCCGCAACACTCCAGCTCCATCGAAGCGAAGTGAGGCTCCTCGTGATTCCACGCACCTCTCAACCCGGCGCCGGCCGGGCTCGGCGGACCGCCGCCACGCTCGCCATCCTGTTCTCTGCCGTCCTGGCGGGAGGTGTGGTCGCGCCACCGGCGATGGCCGCGACCACAGGCACCGCAGACGTGACGATCGAAGGTACCGGTGCGGACTTCTACTTCGCCAACGTTGAAGCAATGTTCATCGGCCAGGTGAGTCCCGTCGACCGGTCCCTGGGCTGGCCGACCGGCAGCGTGAGAGTCATCTCTCAGGAGCCAGGCCATCCCACCGAGGAGGCAGAGCTCTTCTCCTTCCAGGGGGAGGGCGGCATTTTCTCCAGTTGGGCCCACCCCACCCAAGTCGGGGTTCGGCAGGTCGTCATCGAGTATTCCGGCGACGCCACGTTCGCGCCGAAGACGCAGGTCCTCAACTACTCAGTGCCGCCGGGTCCCCTGACGAAGACCACCCTGACGGCCAATGCGACCGGCCCGGTAAGGGTCGGGCAGAAAGTCACCTTCACCTCGAACACGACAGATGAGGAGGGCAGGACGCTGGAGGGCAGTGGCGCCACGGGCGGCGTCGTGTTCTATGACAACGGCGTTCGTTTCGGCGATGAGGTCCAGGTCACTTCCGGGACGACACCGGGCAAAACCCTGTACGCCACAGCATCCAGAAGTTTCTCTTCGGCCGGTGTGCACACGATCACTGCCTTCTTCGAGTCGGGGTCCACGTTCTACTATGAGTCCACATCGGCACCGGTCGTGATCACGGTCACGGGGTCACCGACCCCCACCGCGACGCCCAAGCCGACGGCCACGCCCAGGCCGACCACCACGGCGACGCCGAAGCCGACGGCCACGCCCAAGCCCACCGTGACGCCTACCCAGCCCGCCGCTGTCGGCGGATCGGTCGTGGTTTCACCTGGTGGCTCCGTCAAGGCGGGCAGCGCCGTGCGGGTCTCTGTGGAGATCCACTCCCGCGCGAGCGGCATTCCGGTGACTGGGTCGGTGCAGTTCTACGACGGAAAGACCAAGGTCGGCAAGCCGGTGGTTCTGGCAGTGGGTCACGCGGCCATGAAGTACAGCGGGTTATCGGCCGGACAGCACGTGCTCAAGGTGAAGTACCTGGGTACGAGCGCCTTTGCCGCCGCTTTCACCCGTAATGTGACCGTCAGCGTGCGCCGCTGACCGGCACCCCACTCCCGACTCCGTGGCCTGTGGTGGGGGAGGCGCGCGCTGTAGCGGCGCGCCGCTCCCGACCGAAACCGGCTGCCCTCAGCCTGAGGTAGCGTGAGAGATACCACTGCGAGGGGCTGAGAGGAGTGCGTCACCCAGTGTGACGCGAATCGGATGAAACGTCGGACTTTCCTGATCAGCTCCCTGTCCGGGCTCTCGCTGCTCGCGCTGAGCGGATGCGTGCCACCCCAGCGCACCCCCACCGGCACCCCCACGCCGACGGCCACACCGGCCCCTTCCCTCGTGCCGCAGCCGGCCGGGATGCTCCGCAGCTCCTGGTCGGAGGACCCGTTCGCCCGCGGCTCCTACAGTTTCGCCACGGTGTCGTCCACGCCCCAGCAGCGGGAGGACCTCGCCGAACCCGTTCTTGACCGGCTCTTCTTCGCCGGAGAAGCGGTCTCGGCCGACGCGCCGGGCACTGTGCAGGGAGCAAGGGCCGCCGGCCAGCGCGCCGCCCGGCTGCTTCAGTCCGCCGCAGAGCCCGGAGAGCGGGTGGCCGTGATCGGCGCCGGCGCGGCCGGCCTCGCCGCTGCCCGGCAGCTCGCCGACGCCGGATTCTCGGTGATGGTGATCGAGGCGCGCGACAGGCTCGGCGGCCGCGTCGATACCGTGACCGATGACGCGTGGCCCGTGCCCGTGGAGCTCGGCCCCTCGTTCATCGTGGGCGCCGACGGGATCTCCCTCGACGAGGAACTCACCGGGCTGGAGATCTCGCACTCCCCGTTCCCGCTCACACCGGAGGCCCGCACCCCGGCCGGGACCGTGACAGAGGTCTCAACCGTGGGCGCCGACAGCGTCACGGCGGCGCTCACCTGGGCCGCCGCCCAGGCGCAGGACACCTCCCTGGCCAAGGCGCTCATCGCGACCGGTTCGGCCACCCTCTCCCAGACGGATGGCGATGCGGGCGTTTCCGACGCCGATTGGCTGGACTACCAGCTCGCCACGTCCACCACCCTGGAGTCGGGTGCCCCCGCCGACACGATGTCCGGCTGGTACACGCCCACCCCGCAGGCCTCCGCCTCCGCCGACGTGCGCATCGTGCTCGGCGGCTACAGCGGACTACTCAAGGAGGACGCCGCCGACCTCGACGTGCTCTACTCCAGCGTGGTGACCCGGGTGGCGTACACCGACGCGTCCGTGAGCCTGCGCCTGGGTACCGGGGAGTCGCTCACCGTGGACCGCGCCATTGTGACCGTGCCGCTGGGCGTGCTGCAGGGCGACGTGATCGAATTCGACCCGGCGCTGCCGTTCGCGCATCGCGGGGCGATCGCAGCGCTCGGCATGGGCACCGTGGACAAGATCTGGCTGCGCTTCGACGAACCCTTCTGGGACACCGAGGCGGCCCTGTGGACCACCGTGGGCGACGACACCCTCGATTTCCGGGTGTGGGTGAACATGATGCCGCTCACGAACGAGCCGGTTCTGGTTGGTTTTGTCAGCGGGGACCAGGCGCTGAAGCTGGCAAAGTCGGGCAACACCGAGTTCACCGACGCCGCGCTGCGCAGCCTGGAGCCGTTCGCGGCGCTGCCGACCGACAGCGCCACCCCCAGCCCTGCGGCCTGACCGGGCTTTCTCCCGCGGGCCCGCGCAGCGCATGTTTCAACGGCAATAAATTATCGAGCAAAACTCAGATATGCGGTGTAAGCTCACCGAAACGTCTAGTCGGTGAAGGGGCCGTCCATTCAGGGGCGCCCCACGGGGAAGATCCAGTCGTTTCCCGACCGTACGTGCCGACGGAGTGCGATCGGGTCAATCCAGCGGGCCCGCCCGCCGGGTGCCGTGCCTTCCGCCGTCGGCCGTCGGGTGTGGTCGCGATCCCGACGTCCTCCAGCTCCGCGGCCAGTGCCTCTCCTGATTGACCGTGTGAACCATGTATATCCTGACAAACCTTGATGCGATGTCGTTACTCGACTTCGACACCAATCTGCCCTGTGAGGGCAGCCACCACCATCGCAGCCTGAGCGGACACTCCGCCGCCGAGCCGGGCGCCTTCATGGTGATCTCGCCGTGCTGCGGCCCCAAAGTGATCCAGTGCTCGCCCCGGGTCTCGGCCATGCAGGCCTCCGGTGTGCTCTACTGCGGCACCTGCGAAACCGAACACCTCACCAGCCAGTACACCTTCGTTCCCGTCGAGGCGTAGCGGCGGATGCCGGCCGGCCGGCGGCGCATCCGGGGGATGCGCCGCCACAGCCGGGGTCTACCGCACCGGAGGTCGCACCGGGCCGCCGGTCTCGCCGGTCAGGCCTAGTTGGGCACGGATGAGCTGCGGTCGCCGCGCGCGCGGGGCCGCCAGCTGAGCCGCGACGTGGCCACAAGCACCGAGGCGATGCCGAGGAACAGGGCCACGGCGATCAGGCAGTAGAGCACCGTCTCGAGCGGGCCGCTGACCTGGGCCGGGTCGAGGAAGAAGTACGGGTACCAGCCCACGAAGGATCCGCGCACGAGCGTGAAGATGCCCCAGGCGAAGGGGTACGGCAGGATCCAGCGGAGGAAGCGCCAGGACAGCCGGGCCTTGCCGGTATCTGTCAGCCAGTCCAGCAGCGCGAGCGTTGGGATGTAGAAGTGCAGAATCTGGCTCGGCCAGGGGACCTCGATCGTGTAGTCGCGCGACGACGACTGGATGACGATGGTGAGGAAGACGATGCCCGACACGATGATGTAGGTCGTGACGAGGGCCCGGAAGGTGTCGAGCCACTGCGGATCCCGGTCGTGCCGGAACGCGACAACGGCGCCGAGGATGAACGCGACCACCGCGGCGATGGCACTCTGCACCGTGAAGTAGGTGAACACGTTGTACGCGGCGAAGGTCGGAAACAGCAGTACGTATTCGTAGTTGCCGACCAGTCCGACGATGCCGGCCGTGGCCAGGAGCAGCCGCCCGTAGCCGTATCCGGCACGTAGCGTCAGGCGTCGGCGCGCGCGCAACGGCTTGCGCGCCATCGTGTCCGCCCGGGTATCGGGGGAGTCGCGCACCGTTGGTCCCGTCCGGCCTGGACCGGATGCCTGCGCGCCCATGCTCCCACGCTACGCCAGAGAGCCGGTCGCCCGCGGCCACCGGCCCGTCGGTCGCGCTCTACCTGTCGTTCAGTCGCGCTCTACCTGTCGTTCAGATGATCGGGCTGCCGCTCAGATGCGGATGCTGAAACTCGCCTCGCCGTGCTCGGCCAGGTCGGTCACCTGCACCGATTCCACACTCGCGGAGCGCGGTCCTTGGTGCAGCCAGGTGAGCATCCGCTCGACGGCGTCGTCGTCGCCCTCGATCTCGGTCTCCACGGCTCCGTCGGCCCGGTTGCGCACGTACCCGCCCAGACCGAGCGAACTGGCCTGCGCCTCGGTGTAGTACCGGAAGCCCACGCCCTGCACCATCCCGTTGACGATCACCCGCTTGCGACTCACGGCACCATTCTGCGCGTCCTCGCCAGCCCCGACAACCCCGCGCACGCCGCGGCCCGGCCGCATCTGGTGCCCGAACGGACATCTGCGCCCGGTACGCCGGGCGCACTTGTCCGTTGCGGGAACAGTCGTGCCGGGAAACGGCGCGGGTTGTAGCGTCGAGCCATGACCTCTTACGCGTGGGCCCGGGCCGAATCGGCGGATGCGCCGGTCGCGGTGCTGCTGCCCGGGGTGAACTATTCGGTTCAGGCGCCGCTGCTCTACTGGTGTGCCACCCTGCTCGCAGAGCGCGGCTGGCACGTGCAGGCCGTGGAGTGGGCAGTGGACGACGAGGCTCGCGCGCATCCGCTGCCCTTCGTCGAGCAGGCGGCGGCCGAGGCGTTCGACGCGAGCCCGCCGACCTCGCGCCGGCTGATCGTGGCCAAATCGTTCGGCACCTACGCGCTGCCGTGGGCCCGAAGCGCGGGCATCGCGGGCGTCTGGCTGACACCGCTGTTGAGCGAGGAGCCCGTGTGCGAGGCCCTGCGTGGGGCCACGGCCGCCGACCTGGCGATCGGCGGCGAGTTGGATGCGTTCTGGCGGCCCGACAGCGTCGCCGGCACGGCCGCGCAGCTGCTGTCGGTGCCTGGGGCTGGCCACGGGCTGACGCGTCCGGGGGACTGGCGCGGGTCGCTCGAGCTGCAGGCCGTCATCCTGGAGCGGATCGCCGGGCACATCGATGGGATCTAAGGGGCCGCCTGTTGCGAGTCGCACCCAGGGCATTGGTTGAGCTTGTCGAAACCTGGTGACGTGCATCGGCGAGTCGGCTCACGAGCTCGACGGGCTCGACCGACCATCGGGGCGCTGGCGGACTCGACCAGTTGGGCCCGGGTCCTTCGCCTGTGCGGGTCAGGCGGAGTCGCGCCAGACGATCTCGGTCTCGAGCAGGATGCCTCCGAGCTCCGGGGCCTCGCCGCGCAGCTGGCTGAGCACCGATTCGGCCGCGCGCTGGCCGAGGCCGTTGGCGGGCTGGCGCACCGTGGAGAGCAGGGGCTGGCAGCGCAGCGCCCAGGCGCTGTCGTCGAAGCCCACGATGCCCACGTCGCCCGGCACGCTGCGGCCGGCCTCGCGGAGGGCGTTGAGGGCGCCGGCGGCGATGACGTCCGAGGCCGCGAACACCCCGTCGATCAGGGGGTCCTTGGCCAGCAGGGCACGCATGCCGTCGCGACCGTCGGTGTAGGTATACAGCGGCACCGGGGCCACCAGGGCGGGGTCGAACCGGTCGCCCAACGCATCCGTGAACCCGGCCAGCCGGTCGGAGCCGGAGTCGCGGTCCAGCGCCGCTGCGATCATGCCGATGCGGCTGCGGCCCGTGCCGATCAGGCGTTCGGTGATGGCCCGCGCGGCGGCCCGGTTGTTGATTCCCACGTACGGCAGGTCGCGCAGGTCCTGCGGATGCCCGACGAAGGCCGCGGGCAGGTCTAGGCGTTCGATAACGCGTGTGATCGGGTCTTGTTCTCGCGCGGAGACCACGACGACACCGTCGACGAAGCCGCCGCTGAGATAGCGCGCCACCCGTTCGGTGTCGCGGTCGGACTCGATCACGAGACTGACCATCTGGTAGTCCGCCCGGGAGAGCGCGCTGTTGGCGCCGAGCAGGATCTCGCCGATGTTCGGGTCCTCGAGGAACAGGGAGTGCGGCTCGTGCACGATCAGGCCCACGGCCTGTGAGCGCTGCATGACGAGGTTGCGGGCGGCGGTGTTCGGCACGTAGCCGACCTTCTCGATGGCCGCCTCGATCGCGATGCGCGCCTCGGCGGACACGTAGGGTTCGTTGTTCACAACCCGGCTCACGGTGCCGCGGGAGACCCCCGCCTCCGCGGCGACGTCGTGGATCGTCGCGCGCTTGCGCCGGCCCGGAATTGTCACCATTCGATAACTGTACCGGTCGCCCGGCTTGACATCGATGCCGCGCTGTACTTACTCTGTGTACGTTCACAGACACTCAATGAGGAGTCATTTGCTCCCCGACCTGTGCACGTTCACAGAACGTCAGACCGAGGATGGCCCGTCAGGGCCGGCCGCCGGGCCGGCACCGCACACCCCGTCCAAGCAGGAGCACATGAACACCCCAGTAGCCACCCCGGTCGTGACGCACCAGGTCACCCGGACGACCCCGTTCGTGCAGAACGGCATCGCCTACGGCTGCGACTACAACCCCGAGCAGTGGGGTCCAGAGGTCTGGGCCGAGGACGTGCTGCTCATGCAGCAGGCCGGCGTGGACCTGGTGGCGATCAACATCTTCGGCTGGTCCAACCTCGAGCCCGCGCCCGGCGTCTACGACTTCACCCTGCTCGACACCATCGTCGACCTGCTGCACGCGCACGGGATCCGGGTGAACCTCGGCACCGGCACCTCGTCGCCGCCGCCGTGGCTGACCACGCTGCACCCCGAGATCCTGCCCGAGACCGAGGACGGCACCACCCGCTACTCCGGCGGCCGCCAGGCCTGGTGCCCCAGCTCACCGGTCTTCCGCGAGCACGCCCTGCGCCTGGTGGAGAAGGTCGCCGAGCGTTACGGCTCCCACCCGGCCGTGGCCCTCTGGCACGTCTCCAACGAGCTCGGCTGCCACAACGCGCTCTGCTACGACGACGACACCGCCGCCGCCTTCCGCCGCTGGCTCGAGCAGAAGTACGGCAGCATCGCCGCGCTCAACACCGCCTGGGGCACGAGCTTCTGGAGCCAGCGCTACAGCGCCTGGGCCGAAGTGCACACCCCCCGGCTCACTCTCTCCAGCCGCAACCCCGGCCAGGTGCTCGACTTCCACCGGTTCAGCTCCGACGAACTGCTCGGCTACTACCGAGCCGAAGAGGCCGTCATCCGCCGGCACAGCGAGGTGCCGGTCACCACCAACTTCATGGTCACCGCGCACATCAAGAACCTCGACTACTGGTCCTGGGCATCCGCCGTGGACGTCGTCGCGAACGACCACTACCTCGACCACCGGCTCGCCGACCCCACCACCGAGTTGGCGTTCGCCGCCGACCTCACCCGCGGCCTCGCCGGCGGCGACGGCTGGCTGCTCATGGAGCAGGCCACCAGCGCCGTCAACTGGCAGCCGCTGAACGTCGCCAAGACCCCGGGGGAGATGACCCGCAACTCGCTCTCCCACGTGGCCCGCGGCGCCGACGGCATCTGCTATTTTCAGTGGCGCGCCTCGCAGCAGGGCTCGGAGAAGTTCCACTCCGCCCTGGTGCCTCACGCCGGCACCGACACCGTGCTCTGGCGTGAGGTGGTCGAACTGGGCGCCACCCTCGACAAGCTCGACGAGGTGATCGGCACCCGGGTCGTTGCGGATGCCGCGATCCTCTTCAGCTGGGAAGCCTGGTGGGCCGGCGACAACGAGTCCCGCCCGTCCCAGTCGGTGAAGTACCTCGAGCAGGTGCACGCCGCCTACACCGCGCTGCACCGGCTCGGCGTCACGGTCGACATCGTCTCCCCGGATGCCGACCTCAGCGGGTACAACCTCGTCGTGGTGCCCGCGCTGTACCTGGTCACCGACCGGCAGGCCGAGAACCTCGCCGGGTTCGTCGCCGCGGGCGGCCACGCCCTGGTGACGTTCTACAGCGGCATCGTCGACGAAGACGACCGGGTGCGCCTCGGCGGCTACCCCGGCGCATTCCGCGACCTTCTCGGCATCACCGTGGAGGAGTTCTCCCCGCTGGCCCCCGGCCACCCCGTGCTTCTGGACGGCGGCCCGGCCGGACTGTCGAACACCGCCACCGGCACCCTCTGGAGCGAACGACTGCGCCTGACCGGCGCCGAGGCCCTGGCCGGCTACGCCGCCGGGCCCCTCGCCGGTGTGCCCGCCGTCACCCGCAACGCGCACGGTGCCGGTGCCGCCTGGTACCTGGCGACCGCGCCCGACGCCGACGCCTACCGCGACCTGCTGCGCACCATTGCCCAGCAGGCCCGCGTCACCGCGGTCGGCCCGGAGGGCGACGGCCTCGTCGAGGTCATCCGTCGTGCCGCGCCCGACCGCTCCTACCGCTTCATCATCAACCACGGCGACACCGACGTGGAGGTGAGCGCGGCGGGGGTCGAGCTCGTCACCGGCGCCGACGTCTCCCGCACCCTGCGCGTACCGGCCGGAGCCGTGCGCGTTCTCAGAGAGGACACCGCATCATGAGCGCACCAGCCCTTCCGGCCGCGGATGCCCGGAGCGCGGCACCCCGCAGCCCGGCACCGAAGCCCCGCAAGATCAAGGTGGCGCACCCGAAGGCGATCGCCGTCTTCATCGTGCCGTTCGCCGTCTTGTTCACGCTGTTCTACCTGATCCCGATCGGGTACGCGATCTACCAGTCGCTGCTCGTGGTGGAGCGCGACGGCACCTTCGGCAAGGCCACCCAGGTCTTCGGTGGCCTGTCGCAGTACATCGCGGTGTTCCAGAACGGCCCGTTCTGGGAGTCCATCGGCCGGGTGCTCGCCTTCGGCGTGGTGCAGGTGCCGGTGATGCTCGGCCTGGCGCTGCTCTTCGCGCTGCTGCTGGATTCCCCGCTGCTCCGCGGCAAGCGCTTCTTCCGGCTCGCGTTCTTCGTGCCCTACGCGGTTCCTGGCGTCATCGCCGCGATCATGTGGGGCTTCCTCTACTCGCCCAACCTGTCGCCGTTCACGGCGCTGACCAGCAACATCAGCTTCCTCTCCGCCGACCTGGTGCTCTGGGCCATCGCGAACGTCGTCACCTGGGTCTACGTGGGCTACAACATGCTCATCATCTACTCGGCCCTGCTGGCCATCCCCACCGAGATCTACGAGGCCGCCCGCCTCGACGGCGCCGGGCAGCTGCGCATCGCCTGGTCGATCAAGATCCCACTGATCATGCCCGCGATCGTGCTCACCGGCATCTTCTCCATCATCGGCACCCTGCAGCTGCTCGCCGAGCCGCAGGTGTTCCGCACCTTCAGCTCCGCCGTGACCAGCACGTTCACCCCGAACCTGATGGTCTACTCCACCTCCTCGATCCCCAACGTGAGTCTCGCCGCCGCTTTCAGCGTGGTGCTGGCCCTGGCCACCTTCGTGCTCTCGTTCTCGTTCCTCAAGTTCACCCAGCGGAAGGAAGGCAAATGAGCGCCCTCACCGAGTCTCCGGCCGTCGCCCGGGCGTCCAAGCGCGCCAGGAACGCCGCCAACCCCGCCCCGAAGGGACCCAAGGAGAGCCCGCTCTCCCGCGTCGGCGCGATGACCGTGATGCTCGTCTTCACGCTCTACTTCCTCATCCCGATCTGGTGGCTGTTCATCGCCGGCACCAAGTCGAGCAGCCAGTTCACCAGCACCAACCCGCTCTGGTTCGCTGACTTCAACCTGTTCGCCAACATCGGCAACCTGGTCGCCTACCGTGACGGCGTCTTCCTCAAGTGGATGCTCAACAGCGCCCTCTACGCCGGCGCCGGCGCCCTGCTGGCCACCCTGTTCGCCGGCATGGCCGGGTACGCCCTGGCGAAGTACCGCTTCCCGGGCCGGGAACTGCTCTTCAACATTGTGCTCGGCGGGGTGCTCGTGCCCGCCACCGCGCTGGCGCTGCCGCTGTTCCTGATCTTCAGCCAGGTCAGCCTGACCAACACGTTCTGGGCGGTGTTCCTGCCCAGCCTGGTCAGCCCGTTCGGCGTGTACCTCACCCGCATCTTCGCCTCGGCGAGCGTGCCGGACGAGCTCATCGAGGCCGCCCGCCTCGACGGCGCCGGCGAGGTGCGCACCTTCTTCACAGTGTCGGTGAAGCTGATGTTCCCCGCCCTGGTCACCGTGTTCCTCTTCCAGTTCGTGGCCATCTGGAACAACTTCTTCCTGCCGCTGATCATGCTGCGCGACGAAACCCTGTTCCCCGTCACCCTGGGCCTCTACGCCTGGAACTCCCAGGTCAACCAGATCCCCGAACTGCGCGGCTACGTGCTCATCGGCGCCCTGCTGTCGATCATCCCGCTGATCATCCTGTTCCTGCTGCTGCAGCGCTTCTGGCGCAACGGCCTCGGCGCCGGCAGCGTCAAGTAACCTCTCGACTTTTCGACCGTACGACCAGCCTTACCCGCACCATCCGCACCATCCGCACCACCTTGCACCACTCCTTTTCAGCGAAAACCCAACAAAGGAAAACAATGCGAATCACGAAAAGAGCGGCCACTGTTGCCCTGCTCACCGCTGCGACGGTCGCCCTCACCGGCTGCTCCACCGCCGCATCGACCGGCGGCAGCGCCGATGCTGCCGACTGTGCTCCCTCCGATGGCAAGGTCAACCTGACCTTCACGTCGTGGATCCCCGGCATCGAAGACGTCGTCGACGTCTGGAACAAGGCCAACCCCGACATCCAGGTTGCCGTGCAGACCGGCCCGAACGGCAACGGCGGCACCTACGCCAACTTCTTCAACCAGCTCGAAGCCGGCAACGCGCCCGACCTCGGCCAGATCGAGTACGACGCCCTGCCCAACTTCCGCGTGCAGGACGGCCTGATGAACCTCGCATCCTGCGACGGCGTCATGGATGCCAAGTCCGACTTCGTGGACTGGACCTGGGGCCAGGTCAGCTTCAACGAGGACGACTCCGTCTACGCGATCCCGCAGGACTCCGGCCCCATGGCCATGTTCTACCGCGCCGACCTCTTCGAAGCCAACAACATCGCGATCCCCACCACCTGGGCCGAGTTCGCCACGGCGGCCGAGCAGGTGCGCGCCACGGGCTCGTACATCACCAACTTCTCGCAGAGTGACATCAACCAGTTCGCCGGACTCGTCTGGCAGGCCGGCGGCACCTGGTTCGGCAACGACGGCACCGACTGGAACGTCGACCTGACCGGCGACGAGTCCATCAAGGTCGCCGACTACTGGCAGGACCTGATCGACCGGGACCTCGTCTCGACACAGCCGCCGTGGACCACCGAGTGGGACAACGCCTACAACACCGGCGCAGCCTGGACCTGGAACTCCGCAGCCTGGGGTGCGAACTCCATCGCCAGCGGCGCGCCCGACACCGCGGGCAAGTGGGCCGTCGCGGCCTCCCCGCAGTGGGAAGCCGGCGATGAGGCCAGTGGCAACTGGGGTGGCTCGTCCACCGCTGTGTTCACCGGCTCCAAGCACCCGTACGAAGCCGCGCAGTTCGCCCTGTGGCTGAACAGCTCCAGCGAGTCGCTCACCATGCTCAACGAGTCGGCCAACCTGTACCCGGCCGCCAAGGACGGACTCGACCTGCCCGTTCTCAAGGAAGGCGTGGAGTTCTACGGCAACCAGCCGATCTACGACGTCTTCGCGAAGGCATCCGGCGAGGTCTCCAGCGACTTCGTCTGGGGTCCGACCATGACCCAGACGTACAACGACGTCTCGGACGGCTTCAAGGCCGCAGTGAGCGGCAACGGCACCCTCGCCGAGGCCCTCACCACCGGTCAGAGCGCCACCATCAAGGCCCTGCAGGCGCAGTCCATTCCCGTCAAGGAGTAGGCACCGCCGTTTCGCCTGAGTCACCCGTACCGCCCGGCGCAATTCGCGCCGGGCGGTACGGTCGTCTGCCGGGCGGTTCCACCCGCGAGGGGCGCTCCCGGCGGCTCCGGTCGGCTCCCGGCGGTGCGCGGGTATGGCGCCGTTACGCGGGCGGCGTGCCACCAGCGTAGTGGCGTGTGACCCGCGCAGCTCCGCTGGGCTCCGTCGCGGTGTCGGCTCAGGATGGCGTGTGACCCGCGTACCGGCGTGTGGCCCGCGTTCGGCGGTGCGCGGGTGTGGCGCCACTACGCCGGTGGCGTGCCCCCCGCGTAGCGGCGTGTGACCTGCGCAGCTCCGCTGGGCTCCGTCGCGGTATCGGCTCAGGATGGCGTGTGACCCGCGTACCGGCGTGTGGCCCGCGTTCGGCGGTGCGCGGGTATGGCGCCACTACGCGGGCGGCGTGCCTCCCGCGCAGCGGCGTGTGGCCTGCGCAGCTCCGCTGGGCTCCGTCGCGGTATCGGGTCAGGATGGCGCGTGACCCTCGTAGCGGCGTGTGACCCGCGTACCGGCGCGTGACCCGCGCAGCGGCGTGTGGCCGGCGTTCGGCGGTGCGCGGGTGTGGCGCCGCTACGCCGGTGGCGTGCCTCCCGCGCAGCGGCGGGTTGCCCGCGCAACTCGAGGCGGCAGATCGGCAGGAGCGCCCGGGTAGACAGATATCGTTCCCCATAACCATCGAAGAAAGCAGTGTCATGATCCACCACCTCCGCGCCGCAGGCACCAGCCTCATCCTCGATGCCACCGGGCCGGGCGCCCCGGTGATCGTGCACTGGGGCGCCGACCTCGGCGAGCTGACCGACCCCGAATTGCAGACCCTGGCCGCGGCGAGCGTGCCGCCCGTGGGCCCCAGCTCGATCGACTCGCCGCTCCGGCTCTCCCTGCTGCCGACCCTGCACGAGGGCTGGAGCGGACGCCCCGGCCTCGGCGGGTTCCGCCCCGGGGCGGGACACACCGACCTGGCCCTCGAGCTCGTCGACGTGCGGGCGCGGGGCGCGAACGCGGTGACCGTCGAGATGACGGATGCTGCCGCATCCGTCACCGTCGCCACCGAACTCGAACTGACCGTGCAGGGCGTGCTGCGTCTGCGGCACACCCTCACGAACACCGGCCACAGCGGCTTCGAGCTCGCCGGCCTCGACGCCATCCTGCCGGTGCCCGACCGGGCGGGGGAGATCCTCGACTTCACCGGACTGTGGAGCCACGAACGCCGCCCGCAGCGCAGCACCCTCGGGCACGGCGTCTGGAGCCGGGAGTCCCGGCACGGCCGGCCCGGCCACGACGACTCGTACCTCACCGTGGCCGGCACGCCCGGTTTCGGGTTCCGGCACGGCGAGGTCTGGGCCGTGCACCTGGCCTGGAGCGGAGACAAGCGCGTCTGGGCCGAACGCAGCGCGCTCGGTTACGCCGTGCTCGGCGCCGGTGAACTGCTCGCGCCCGGCGAACTCAGCCTCGGCGCCGGCGAGAGCTACACCAGCCCGTGGACCGTGGCGGTGTACTCCGATACCGGCCTCGACGGGCTCAGCGCACGCCTGCACCCGTGGATCCGGTCCTGGTCGACCGTGCGCGGGCCGCGCCCGGTGCTGCTGAACACCTGGGAGGCCGTGTACTTCGACCACGACCTGGAGACCCTCGGCCGCCTCGTCGACGCCGCCGCCCGGGTGGGCGTGGAGCGCTTCGTGCTCGACGACGGCTGGTTCTCCGGCCGCACCGACGACCAGCGTGCGCTCGGTGACTGGTTCGTGGACGCCGCCAAGTGGCCGGAGGGCCTGCACCCGCTGGTGCGTCGTGTCACCGACGCGGGCCTCGACTTCGGTCTCTGGGTGGAACCCGAGATGGTCAACCCCGACTCCGACCTGGCCCGCGCGCACCCGGACTGGCTGCTCGGCTCCGCCGCCGCGCCCACCTGGCGCGGCCAGCGCGTGCTCGACCTCGGCAACCCCGACGCGTTCGCCTGGCTGCTAGAACGCCTCACCGCACTGCTCGCGGAATACCCGATCAGCTACCTCAAGTGGGACCACAACCGGGACCTGCTCGGCGGGTCAGCGCACCGGCAGACCGCCGCGCTGTACCGGCTGATCGACGCCGTGCGCGCCGCGCAGCCAGGCCTGGAGATCGAGTCCTGCGCCTCCGGCGGCGCACGCATCGACCTGGGCATCCTCGAGCGGGTGGACCGGGTCTGGACCAGCGACACCAACGACCCGCTGGAGCGCCAGCAGATCCAGCGCTACACGAGCGTGCTCGTGCCGCCGGAGTACCTGGGTGGCCACCTCGGCGCCGCGACCGCGCACACCACCGGTCGCACCTCCGCGCTGGGGTTCCGGCTGGCCACGGCGCTGTTCGGCAGCGCCGGAATCGAGTGGGACCTCACCCAGGCCAGCCCGGCCGAGCTCGACCAGATCGCCGCCTGGATCGCGGTGTACAAGGAGCGACGCGCGCTGCTGCACAGCGGGGTCGTGGTGCACACCGACGGGTCCGACCCGGCGATCGAACTGCACGGCGTCGTGGCGGCGGATGCGTCCTCCGCGGTGTTCGCGCAGGTCGCGTTGGCCGCCCCCCGGGCCGCGCTGCCCGCGCCGATCCGGTTCGCCGGGCTCGACCCCGAGCGGCGCTACCGGGTGCAGGCGTTGCTCGTGGGCCCGGCTCCACACGCCATGCAGACCGTGCCGCCGGCCTGGCTGGCCCAGGGCGCAGCCGAGCTGGTGCTCACCGGCGCTGTGCTGAGCCGGGTAGGCCTTCCCGCCCCGCTGCTCACCCCCGAGCAGGCCGCCCTGTTCACCCTTGATGCGGTCTGACTCGCCCCGCCTGCTCTCGAGAGAGGGCCCGTCTGGCTGCCTCGTGGCCCTGAGGTAGCCACACGCCCGCTCTCGCGAGCTGCGAGGGGCTCTCGCGGCGCTAACGTAATGGACATGACCGACGCCCGCACCGCACCCGCGCCGCGCCGACCCGGGGGCGTCCTGGTCACCGGGGCCTCCGGCACCATCGGCCGGGCCGTCGTCGACGCCCTCCTCGAGGCCGGTGAGTCCGTGGTGGCCGGGATGCGCGACCCGCGCGCCTGGATCGCCGACGGCGCTCGACGCGCCAGCGGTGTCTCCGTCCGGAGTGAGGCCGGCGGCAGCGGATTCGGCGCGGGTGTGCCCGGCGGTGGCGCCGGCAGCAGAGCCGGCGGCGCACGCGCGGACGGCGCCGGCCCGGGCCGGCCGCTCGGGAAACCGCTCCGAGCGCCCAACCAGAAGCCCCTGCAGAACCCCACCCGCAAGCCCGGTGCCGGGGCCGCCGCCGCCGCCCCGAGCGGACGGGCGGGGGCGCTCGCCGCGGCCGGGCATCCGGCTCATACCGTCTCAGCCGCCTCGCCGGCCGGAGCTTCGGCGGCAACCGTGCGGGCCTTCGACTTCGCCGACCGAGGCACCTGGTCGAGCGCGCTCGGAGGGGTCGACCGGGTGTTCCTGATGCTGCCGCCGACCATCGGCGAGGTGGGTCGCACGCTGATTCCCTTCATCGACACGGCCATGGAGAACGGGGTGCGCCAGATCGTGTTCCTGTCGCCACAGGGCGTGCCACTGCAGGCCCGCTCGCCGCAGCACGACGTTGAGCGCTACCTCAAACGCACCCGCGCGCCCTATACGGTGCTGCGGCCGAACGTTCTGCTGCAGAGCCTGAGCACCGGCTTCCGGGACGACATTCGCCGGCGCCGCGAGCTCGCCGTACCGGCCGCCGCCGCCCGGGTGGCGTTCGTGGACGGGCGGGATGTGGCTCGGGTCGCCGCGCGGGTGCTCGGTGAGCCCGGACATCTGCGGAAGACCTACGCCCTCTCTGGCGAGCAGGCGCTGGGGTACGCACAGCTTGCGTCGCTGCTCACCGAGGTACTCGACCGGCCGATACGGTACTCGGCGACGAACGAGCCCGACTTCGAGCGGCGGATGGCCGAGCAGGGTGCCACTCCGAACGAAATCGCCCGGCAGTCGGCAGTATTCCGAGCGGTGCGGCTGCGGGCGTTGAGCCTGCCGAACCGCAACATCCGCCGGCTGACCGGCCTGCCCGCCACAACCGTGCGCCGCTTCATCGAGGACCACCGCGACTCCTGGCTGTGATTCTCCCCGAACGTGGGGGACCCGTATTGGGGTACAGCCGATGCCCATCCGGGGGACCCCCGATTGGTACGGTCATCACTGGGTCACTGACCCGGGCAGCAATAGCTGAGGAGATGGGGACCACATGGCTGGTTTGAATTCGGGCGCGGCGGTGTTCGGCGAATTCGCCGCCTATCCGGCCGTCGTTCTGCTCTGTGCGGTGCTTCCGTTCACGGTGTCGTTCGTGATCGACGCGGTGAACCTCATGCTGCGCCGGGAGCGCTCCGGGGTCCCTGCCCTCGTCAGCGCTCTGGTGCTCTCCTTCGTCGTGGCCGCCACCGGGTTCCTGCTCCTGCAGCTGGGCCTGGTCGGTATCGGTGCGGATGCGGCGGTGCTGGACAAGCTGACGTCGGTGGGCGGCGGGCTGCTGCTCGTCTGCTCTCCGCTGGCCCTTGTGGCCGCCGTGGCCCGTCTGTTCATCTCGACACTCCGCGCCCGCGCCCTGGTGCGCCGGGCCGACGTGGGTGGCAGCCTTCCGGCCACACCGGGACGGGTGCCGGGGACTCCCCAGGGTGCTTTCCCCAGTCTGGCGGGAACGCTGCCCGGTGCCGTGGCCGGGCCGCCGTCGTCCCGCCGGGGGACCACGATGCTGGCCCGGTTCGCCGACCACGTGGCCTGAACCGCCCGCAGCGGCCCGACGCGGCTTCGCGACTAGACGGCCGGTGCGCCGTCGATCTTCACCACCGCGAAGTCAGCCCCGAGTTCGACGTCGATGTCCTCGCCGTTCTCGAGCGTGATCTCCACCTCGTAGGCGTGGTCGAAGTCGTCGCTGCGCTCGACCTCGGTGACCATGCCGACGGTGCCGGCGGGCAGGGCGGCCAGGGCCGCCTCCGATGCGGACGACCGGTCGGCGTCCGTGAGCGGGGCCAGATCGCCGGAGCCAGGGGTGGCGCTGCTCGTCGGCGTTGAACCCGCCGGGGCGGATGCGTCGGCGGGGGCGCGGCCGTCGACCCGTACGACCGCGAATGACTCGTCGAGCTCCACGTCGATGTCCTCGCCGTTGGCGAGAGTCACCTCCACCTCATAGGCGTGGGTGAGGCCGTCGCTGGTTTCGGCGTCGGTGACGGCGCCGGAACCGACGGCATCCAGGGCTGCGCTGCTGGCCCGCTCGAGGGTCGTGCCGCTGAGCCGGTCGTTGTCGGCCAGATCGAACGGGTCTGTGACGGCGACGGCGATGCCGGCGCCACCGAGAACGAGTACGGCTCCAACGACGGCGGAGGTGATCCAGATGGTTTTCTTCTTCACGATGTGTCCCTTGCGTCCTGATGCGATTGCAGTGGCACGATCCTTGCGTGCCCGATGGCCTCAGTGTGGCGGGGCGGTGCTGAAGCCAGGCTGAAGCCTGCTGAAGGCGCCTTCAGAATCGTCGGGCGCCCGTGTCGCACGCGTCAGGCGTCGTCGGGGGTGTCGTCGTGCGCCGGCAACCGCACCTCGAAGCGGGCGCCGCCGAGGTCGCTTGCGCCGACCCGCACCGAGCCGCCATGGGCCTGCACGGTTTCCCGCACGATCGCCAAGCCCAGGCCGGTGCCGCCGGATGCGCGGGCTCGCGACTCGTCGAGGCGCACGAACCGCTCGAAGACCCGCTCGCGCTCGGCGGCCGGCACCCCGTGGCCGTCGTCCTCCACCACCAGCACGGCCTCGCCGGCCTGCAGCTGCAGAGCCAGAGTGACCTGGGCGGAGGCGTGCTGGGCCGCGTTGTCCACCAGGTTGCGCACCACCTGGCCGAGCAGATTCTGATCACCGTGCACCCGGGCGGGACCCACGTGGGTGGCGTCGACGGTGAGCGCCATGCTGTCGCGCAGTCGCCGGGCCTCGGCGAGCACGAGGTCGTCGAGGTCGACGGCCCGGCCCGTGGCCAGCAGCGACCGCTCCGTCACCTGGGCGAGCAACAACATGCCCTGCACGAGGCGTTCCAGCCGGGCGCCCTCGTCGAGCACGGCCTCCGAGAGGTCCTCGAGGCTCATCCGGTCGGGATGCGAGCGGGCCACCTCGGCGTACTGGCGCAGTGACGCGAGTGGGGAGCGCAACTCGTGCGACGCATCCGAAATGAACTGGCGTTGCATTCGCTGCGACCCGTCGAGCCTGTCGAGCATGTTGTTCATGGTCGTGGCGAGCCGGGCGATCTCGTCGTACCGGCCGGAGTCGGCCACACGCAGGTCGAGGCTGGTGGCGGTGACCTCGTCGACTTCGCGGCGCATCCGTTCGACGGGGGCCAACGCACGCCCGACCACGATCCAGCTGAGCAGGGCGACGATGCCGATCAGGAGGGGAACGGCGCCCGCAAGGAGCGCTCCGACGGTGTTCACCGATTCGTCGACGTTGTCGAGGGAGTGGCCGGCGACGACGGTGATGTCGCCGTCGATCGTCTCGACCACGACCAGGTAGTCGGCGTCTTCGTCGGCAACCCGGATGACCTGGCCGTCGGTGGTATCGGTGACGCCCAGCAGCCGGCCTTCGAGCGCCTCGCTGCCGGCGATGAGAGCGCCGTTCGCGTCGGTCACCTGGAAGAGCACGTCGTCATCGTCGGGGTCGAGCCCGGTGACGGTACCGCCGGCGGCGAGTTCGAGCTCGATCTGCTCGAGGTCGCGGTCCACTGCGGCGTGCACCTCCTCGAGCAGAACGCCGCGCAGCACGAGCACGAAGACCAGAGCACCCACCACGAGGGTGACGCCGACGACGGCGGTCGCCACCACGGTGATGCGCCCGCGCAGCGACCGGCGGCGATCCGGCCGGTCGGGTGCCGCCGAGGTAGGCCGGTCGGGCGCCGACACGGCCCGGGAGGGCGCTTGTGCAGGATGGCGTTCGGCCGTCGGCTCAGCCACCGTCGGCCGCCAACCTGTAGCCGGCCCCGCGCAAGGTCTCGATCGCGGCCCGGTCGAACGGCCGGTCCACCTTGTTGCGCAGGTGCCGCACGTACACCTCCACGATGTTGGGGTCGCCCTCGAAATCGAAATCCCAGACGTTGTCGAGCACGTCCCGTTTGGACACCACGGAGCCCCGGTTACGCATCAGATACTCGAGCACGGCGAACTCCCGGGAGGTGATGTCGACAACGATGTCCCCGCGACTGACGCGGCGGGTGGCCGGGTCGAGGTGCAGGTCGCCGGCTCGCAGCACGGTCGGCCGCGCGGTGGTGCCGCGACGGATCAGCGCGCGCATCCGGGCCAGGAGCACAGCGGAGGAGAACGGTTTGGTGAGGTAGTCGTCGGCGCCGGTGTCGAGCGCCTCGATCTGGTCCCACTCGCCGTCCTTGGCGGTGAGCATGAGGATCGGGGTCCAGTTCTGTTCGGCGCGCAGGGTCTCGCAGACCCGGTAGCCGCTGAGCCCCGGCAGCATGATGTCGAGCAGGATCACGGCGTACTCGTTCTCCCGGGCCAGCCAGAGCCCGTCGGGCCCGGTGCCGGCCACGTCGACCGCGAAGCCCTCGGCCTCGAGGCCGCGCTTGAGCCCGGTCGCCAGCCGCACCTCGTCTTCCACCACCAGCACTCGCATCCGGCCCCCATCGTCGTGTCGGTATTGTCGTGTCTGGTGCCGCTGTTGCCGCGGCCATCCGGCCCAGTCTGGCGGATGCCGCTGAAGGCAAGCTGAAACCGCCCTGACCGGCGCGAATGCGCGCGGCGAGGTGTGGGTGCGCCCTGCTCGTTGGTCGAGCCTGTCGAAACCCCGCTTGATGCTCACCGGCATCGAACTCCGTCGTCGCGGTGCGGCTGCGAACTGAGTGTGCGCCGCGCGGAGCCGACGTGGCCGACGCCGCTGAATCGGCCCTACGTCCGGTGCCGGCGGGTGCGCACGAGCAGCCGGGCCAGCGACAGGTTGGCCAGGAGGAGCAGCGCCACGATCACGAGGATCGCCGGCCAGAGCCCGTTCGAGTCGTAGACCGCCAGGGCCACGAGCGGCCCCGCGACCGCGCCGAGGTCGCCGGCGGTACGGGTGATGCCCACCACCAGTCCGCTCTGCCGGGCCGGCACCGCCTCGCTCATGAGCACCGTCGGCACGATACCGGCCACGCTGGTGGCCAGGCCGTAGAGCACGATCGCCAGGGCGAACAGCCACGGCCCGTTGGCGACCGGGAAGATCAGCAGCGCGGCGGCCGAGGCGATCACCCCGGGCACGAGCACGGCGAGCCGGTATCCGCGGTCGATGAGCGAGCCCACCACGGGCAGCGCGGCCAGGGACAGCAGAGTGGCCGCGGCCAGCGCCACGCCGAGCGTGAGCGGAGTGAGACCGCCGGTGTCATAGGCCGCCACCGGCACGAGCCCCTGCTCGCCGCCGAACCGGGCGAAGAAGGTGGCGAAGGAGCTCAGCGCCAGCGCGATGACGATCGCGGCGACGCCGACGCCGATGTAGTTGGGCGCCGCGGGGCTGGTTTCGGATGCCGCGGGGCGCGACGCGGGAATGGCCCGCGGGGTCTCGACAGGCTCGACCACCGTCGGGGTCGCGCCGGCCTCGAGTGACGCGGCCCGCGTGTGGGTCGCGACCATCTCGTCGGTCGCGCCTGGTTTGTGGGGCTCGGCCGTCTCGTCGGTCGAGCTTGTCGACGCCGTACTGAGCTTGTCGAAGTGGACCTGGTGAGGTGTCTTTGGAGGCTCGACCAGCGGGCGGGGTGCATCCGCCGGCTTCGCGGAGCGGCCGCGGGGGAGCCAGTAGTGCGCGGCGGGGCGCACGGCGTCCCAGGCGAGAACAAGTGCGAGGGGCACGCTGGCGACCAGGAACACCACCTCGAGCGGGAACCAGGTGAGCACCAGCCCGCCGAGGAACGACCCGATCGCCCCGGCCGACATCTGCACCGCGGTGACCGTGGCCATCACCCGGCCGCGCCGGGCGGGCGGGGCTCCGGAGACGAGGATCGCGAAGCCGATGGTGATCGCGGCGCCGCCGAGCACCCCGGCAAACACCCGGGCACCGATCAACCAGTCGGCGCCGGGGGCCAGCCCGGTGAGGCCGGTCACCACCACGAGAAGCAGGCTCACCGCCCACAGGTAGGGCCGCGGCTTCCACCAGCGCAGCAGGATGCCCGCGGGAATGTTGGCCAGCACCCGTCCGAAACCGAACGCGGCGATGATCGGGCCGAGCACCAGGGCGGTCGCTCCGAAGCGGTCCACATAGAGCGGCAGCGCGGGCACGATGGTGCCCCAGGTCATCTGGGTGGCGCCGATCAGGCAGCACAGCAGCAGGGTCTGCTCGCCGAGCGAGGGGCCCCGGCCGGCGGCCTGGACGCCCGCAGCATCCGTCGAACCGGCGCCGTTCACGGAGGCTGCGCCGCCGACGGAGACGGGGCCAGCGCCGGAGTCTGCGCCGCCGACCAAGCCGCCGCCGACGGAGGCTGCGCCGCCGACCGGGCCGGGGCCCGAGCGGCCCCGGCCCGCGCGGGGGCTCACGACGCCAGGTTGGCGCGCAGCGTCGAGCCGGGGTACGCCGCACCCATCGTGCCGCGGCGGCGGAGCTCCGGCACCAGCAGGTCGATGATGTCGGTGTACGAGGCGGGCATGCTCAGCGGGTTGCCGATCATGTAGCCGCCGCGGGAGCCGGTGGCCGCGAAGTTCTCCTCGAGCTGGTCCGCCAGCTGCGACGCGGTGCCGCTGAGGGTCTGGTTGTAGCCCACCGCGTGCTCCCAGCCGCGCTCGAAGAACTCGGTGCGAGAGAGCGAGTGGTCGGCGCCGAGCTCCTGCACGAGTTGCCCGACGAACCCCGACGGGGACGCGTGGCCGGCCACGATCTCGGCCTGCAGCTCCCCGAGCACGATGGTGTCGCCCACGGTCGAGAAGTCGTAGCCGGCGTTGTAGGAGAGATACGCGCCCACAGCTTCGTCGCCCCAGTACTCGAGCATCTCCTTCTTGCGGGCGGTGGCCTCGTCTTCGGTGCGGCCGATCACCAGCTGGGTGGCCCAGAGGATGCCGACGTCGGCGGGGTTGCGCCCGTTGGCGGCGAGCTGCACGTCGAGCTGCGACCGGTGCCGCTGCTGGCCGGCCAGGTTGCCGCCGAACCCGAAGATCAGGTCGGCGAACTTAGCGCTCGTGGCAATGCCCTGCGGCGAGTTGCCGGCCTGCACGAGCACCGGGTGCCCCTGCGGGCTGGGCACGCTGGTGAGCGGCCCCTGCACGTCGAAGAAGTCGCCGTGGTGCCCGATGGCGTGCACCTTGCCGGGGTCGGCGAACCGGCCGGTCTCCCGGTCCATCACGATCGCATCGGGCTCCACCGAGTCCCAGAGCTGCTGGCACACCGAAATGAACTCGTCCATGCGCTCGTACCGCTTGCTGTGCTCGAGCAGCTCGTCGAAGCCGTAGTTGGCCGCATCCGCTCGCCGGGTCGACGCCACGACGTTGAACGCGATGCGTCCGCCGGTGACGTGGTCGAGCGAATTGAGCAGCCGGGCCACATAGAACGGATGCATGAACGTGGAGGAATACGTCAGTCCGAAGCCGATGTTCCGGGTCACGGCGCTCATCGCGGCGATGAACGGGCTCATGTCGTGCCGCGGCCACTGCACGCCCCACTCGACGGCGGCGTCGGGGGAGCCGCGCCAGGTGTCGGGGAGGCCGGTGCCGTCGCCGAAGAAGAGCATGTCGATGCCGCCACGCTCGGCCGTGATCGCGAGTTCCTGGAACATCTTGACGTCGGGAAAGGTGCGGCCGGTCCAGGAACCCGGCCGGGCCCAGCGGCCCTCCGAGTGCGTGAACGACAGGTCGAAGGCCAGGTGCAGGTGTTTCGGGTCCTGCTCGGGCGCGGTCATGCCGACACCGCCGAACCGGTCAGAACGGATGCCGCGGGCACGCCGTGCGCCGTCGCATCCGCAGCCGGCGCGGGGAAGAACCCGGCCAGCTCGTCGCTCGTCACCACGTGCGCCGTGGTCAGCGCCAGGATCTCGAGCGCGTTCTCGTGCACCCGCACCTCATACGCGGCGGTGGCGTCGCTGGGGATCAGCACCGGGTAGTCCAGCTGGAACGCGTCCGTGGCGGTCGCGGCGATGCAGCACTCGGTGGTGAGACCGGCCACCGCCACCCACACCACGCCGAGGCCCTGCAACAGGGCGTGCAGCTCGGTGCCCTGGAAGCCGCTGTAGTGCCGTTTCTGAACGCGCGGTTCGCCGGCGGCCGGCTCCAGGCCGTACCAGTCGGCGCCGGGCGTGCCGATCACGCAGGGTTCGGTGTCGTCCATCGGCTCATCGAAGCCGCGGCCGCGCAACCAGTTGCTGGCGCCCCAGAGCCGGTCCGGGTCCGAGGCCAGCTCGATCCAGACCACGGGCACGCCCGCCGCGCGGGCGGCGTCGACGAGGCCCGCGGTGCTGCGGATGGCCGCGGCGATGGAGTCCTCGGCCGCGGTGTCGAGGCCGTAGTCGGCGAGGTAGCCCAGGTCGGCGAAGGAGCGCTGCACGTCCACGACGAGCAGGGCGCCGGACCGGTTGGACAGGCCCACGAAGGCGTCGTCGGGGGTCACGAGGTGACCAGTCCGCTCGTCTGGCGAGCGGCATCCTGGGCCCGGAGGGTGGGCAGCACGGCCTCGCCGAAGGCGGGCAGATCGGCGTGGTAATCGGGGAAGATGAGCATCAGGCCATCGAGTTCGGCCCCCTCGACGACGGTGTTGATGTGGCCCAGCACGGTGTCGGGTGAGCCGACCACGTAGGGGGTCTGGAAGGCGTCCTGCCCGGTGGCGGACTCGGTCCAGGAGGTCGCGCGATCGCGCGGCATGCCCCAGGAGACCCGCATGTTGGCCAGGGCCTCCACGTCGACGCCGGCGCCGATCACGTCGACACGTCGCTGGGCGTCGGCATCCGTGTCGCCCATCACCACGGTGAGCATAGCGTAGGTCTTCACGGAACGATTGAGCGCCGCGGCCTGGTCGTGTACGTCGCGGGAGGACTCGCGCAGCTCCTCCATGGTGTCGCCGGAGAGGAACGCGCCGTCGCAGAGTTCGGCCTGGAACTTGCGTCCGCGCGGCGAGCGGCCGGCGCTGATCAGGGTGGGCTGCACGCGCGGGTGCGGCCGGGAGACGCAGTCGGTGAGGGTGAAGGTGTCGCTCTGCATGGTCACGGAGTCCTCGGTCCAGAGCCGGGTGACGGCCCGGGTCCAGTCCTCCACCATCTGGTAACGGGCCTCCTTCGACATGGTCGCGTCCCAGAGGCCCATCTGCTCGAACTCGTCGGCGTAGGAGCCGGAGACGATGTTCATGCCGGCGCGGCCGTTCGAGATCTGGTCGAGGGTCACGAACATCTTCGCGGCGATGGCGGGGCTGTGGATGTTGGCGTGTACGGTGGCCCAGATCTTCACCTTTTCGGTGGCCTCGGCCAGGCCCGCCATCATGGTCATCGACTCGAGGGTGTTGCCCCAGTGGTCGGTCGAGCCGCCGAAGCCGCGCCACTTGGCCATCGACATGACGAAGTCGAGGCCGGCCTGCTCGGCGAGCACCGCGGTGGTCTTGTTGTACTCGTAGCTGCCGTCTGGGTGCGGCGCGGTGGTGGACACCAGCCACCCGCCGTTGCCGATCGGGAGGAAGACGCCGTACTCGCGTGCTGACATGGGAAACACTCTTTCTCTGCTGTGGTGGAACACCGGGGAGGCTGCGACGGAGACGGCGAGGGCCGAGACGGACGTGGTGCGGGAGGGAGATGAAGGTTGGGGGTGGTTCAGTTGCGGACATCCCGCCATCGTTCGCGAAAACGAAGGAGGGATGTCCGCAACTCAGTGCTGCGAGGCTGCGCGTCCGCGCGGCGCTGCGGTGAGCCGGGTTACGGGGCCGGCCAGATGAGGGTGGTGCCGTCGTAGATCGCCTCGATGAAGCTGTTGTCGAAGTAGGCGGTGGGGTCGGCCGGTGCGGTGGCGATCTGGCCGCTGTCCACGAGGAACCCGGACTCGGCGGTGACGTTGTCGAAGTCGATCAGGCCGATCGGGGCATCCGTGGCCTGGTTGTCGACGACGATGTCGTACTCGGTGGTCCAGACCTTGAGGTTGTGCGCGGCGTCGAAGCCCTCACCGGAGAGTTCGGCGGCGAAGTCGACGCACTCCTCGCCGTTCTCCCCGCAGTAGTCGAAGGCGTGCTGGCTGGCGCGCAGGAAGTCTTCGACCGCGGTGGGGTTATCGGCGGCGAACTCGTTGTTCACGGCGAGGCTGCCGAGCGACCCGGCCACGCCGAAGTCGTAGGGGCGCCAGACGGTGACGTCTTCGCCGGCGGCTTCGAGCAGGTTGGGCTCGTTGGAGATGAAGCCGGTGAGCGAGTCCACCTGGCCGCGCGGCAGGATCGAGGGGTCATAGCCCACGACAACCTGCTGGATCGACGCGAGGTCGGCCCCCGCGTTGGTGAGCATGGCGCCCACGGCCGGCGGCAGGTTGCCCTTCTGGCCCAGGATGGTGCCGTCGAGCTGCTTGAGGTCGGTCACGTCGGTGCCGGTCATCAGGATCTCCAGGCCCACGTTGGAGTAGGTGGCGATGCCGGTGACGTCAATGCCGTTGTCCTGCGCGGTGATGAGGTTCTGCTCGTCGACGCTCGTGATGGTGACTTGGCCGGAGGCGAGCAGCTGGGCGTTCTGGCTGGTGTCACCGGTGCCGGGCTGGATGTCGACGTCGAGGCACAGGGCGTCGAAGTAGCCCAGGTGGTCGGCGGCGATGATGTTGAGGATCGACACCGACGCCTGGTACTGGTACCCGGTGAGGAAGTTGATGGTGCCGGCGGCCTTGTTCAGCTCGCAGCGGTCGGCCGAGATGGCGCTGGCGGCGGCGGCCGTGTCGGTGGAGGGGGCATCGTCGGCGGCCGGGCTACAGGCGGCGAGGCCGAGGGTGAGGGCGGCGATGGCAACGGCGGCCAACGCGTGGGTGGGGCGAATGGGCATGGCGGTCTCCTGGTGCGGTGGGGGAAGAGGGGACGGGTGATGCGGGAGGCAGTGCGTGAAACGGGTACGCATGAAACAGGGCTGTGGTGCGGATGCTGCGGGTGCTGCGGCAGAAAAGGTTCGGGGGTGTCAGCTCGTGGCGCCCTGGCGGGACTCGTGCCAGTGCAGCACGCGGTCCTCGATGGCGGTGATGATGAGCAGCAGCAGCGAGCCCATGATCGCCAGGCACAGGATGGCCGCGTAGACCACGGCGAGGCGGTTGTTCGAGGAGGCGACGCTGATCACGGTGCCGAGGCCCTCGGCGGCGCCCGGGGCGGAGAGCTCAGCGACCACGGCGCCGATGATCGAGAGCGGGAACACCACGCGCAGGGCGGTGAAGAGGTAGGGCAGGGCGCTGGGCATCCGCACGTGCCAGAGCATCTCGAGGCGTGAGGCGTGCAGGGTGGTGAAGACCTGCAGCACGGCGGGGGAGACCGAGCGGAGGCCGGTGGCGACGTTGATGAGGATGGGGAAGAAGCAGATCAGCGCGGTGACGATGAGCTTGGGCTCCGGGCCGAAGCCGAACGCCACCACCAGGGCCGGGGCGATGGCCACGAGCGGGGTGACGCTGAGCACCACGGCGATGGGCATGATGGCCCGGCGCGCGATGGGCAGTTCGGAGACGAGCACCGCAAGGATGAACGAGGCGACGAAGCCGATGGCCAGGCCGACCAGCGCCACGGCGAGGGTGGCCCACGCGTTGCTGAGGTAGAAACCGGGGTTGGCGGCCAGCGCCTCACCGACCGACGCGAGCGGCGGGAGCAGGTACGGGCTGTCGGCGGCGGTGATGGTCCACAGGAAACCCAGCGCCACCAGCAGCACCGCGAGCGGCAGCCAATAGGCCGGGCGCAGGAAGCCGAGCTGTTTGGGCAGGCCGGACTTGGTGGCGGACTTCTGGGCGGGCGGGGCCGCGGGTGCGGTCACGGGGCTCTCCTGAATCGTTGCGGGTTCGGTCATGACGCTCACTGGGCGGCTCCTGCCGGGATCGGGGTGGACCCGGTGATCGGGTTCTCCTGCCAGGCGGTCTGCAGGTGGTCGCGGATGACGTCTTCGAAGTGGTGGAACTCGGCGGTCTTGAGCATCGCCTGGCTGCGCGGGCGCGGCAGGGTGATGTCCACGGATGCGGTGATCCGGCCCGGGCGGGCCGACATCACGAGCACCTTGTCGGAGAGCCGCACCGCCTCGGAGACCGAGTGGGTGACGAAGACGACCGTGGTCTTGTTCTCGTCCCAGATGTCCAGCAGCTGCTCCTGGATGGACTCGCGGGTGAATTCGTCGAGCGCTGAGAACGGTTCGTCCATCAGCAGCACGTCGGGCTGCACGCCGAACGCCCGCACGATGGCGGTGCGCTGCTGCATGCCGCCGCTGAGCTGGGCGGGCAGCTTGTGCACCGCATCCGTCAGCCCCGCCTTGCCCAGCAGGTCGAGCATGTCGGGCGCGGGGCGTTCGAGGTGTCCGTGGATGCGGCGGCGCAGCTTGTCGGCGCGGCGGTTGACCTTGGCGGGCATGCTCACGTTGCCCAGCACGTCCTTCCACGGCAGCAGGGCGGGAGCCTGGGGCACCAGGCCGATCATCTTGGCGGCGCAGGCGCGCTCGGGGGTGACCCCGAACACCTCGGCGGTGCCGGAGTCGGCGGTTTCGAGGCCCGCGATGAGGCGGAGCAGCGTGGACTTGCCGCATCCGGACGGGCCGATGATGCTGACGAACTGGCCGCGCTTGATGTCGACGTCCACGTTCTGGAGTGCCACGTGCTGGCTGGCGCCGGAGCCGTAGATCTTGACGGCGCCGCGGATCGAGATCGAGTCGGCCGTGCTGCTGGGGGCTGAGGTCGGTGCGGAGGGGGAGGTGAGGGTCATGGGGTCAGACCAGCTTCCTGAACTCGCGGTTCTGATAGACGAGCGGGATGCGCTCGGTGCGGATGACCTCGTCGACCTGCACGATGATCATGAGGTGGTCGCCCACGGTCCAGCGTTCGTGCACCTGGCCGAGCAGAGAGGCCTGGGCGCCGGTGACGACGGGAACGCGGTCGTAGTCGCCGTGCAGGGTGACGGCGGAGAACTTGTCGATGCCTTTGGTGGCGAAGTGCCGGGCCACGTCGCCCTGGTCGTCGGCGAGGACGTTGATGGCGACGTGGTCGGTGCGGGCGAAGGCCGGGTAGCTCTCGGCGGTCTCGGCCAGGAACACGGCCACGAGCGGCGGGGTCACCGAGACGCTGGTGAAGCTGTTGGCGGTGAAGCCGTACGCGGCGCCGTTCACGTTCGTGGTGACGAGGGTGACGGAGGTGGCCATGCCGGCGAGAGCCCGGCGGAGTTCGGCCGGGTCGAAGAGGGACGCATCCGTCTCGGCGGGTCGGGGATCGGTGTGCTGCACGCTGGCCTCCAAGGCACGTTTCGAGAGTTCGAGAGGAGGAGAGCGAGCGGGTGAAGTGATCAGCCGACTGAGTGAGTCGAGTGGCAAATGGCCCGCGGAGGTCCGTTGGCTTTCACAGTAGGCGGCGCAGATTTCGCGAAAGTCCGTCTGCTGTTACGCGCAGGTAAACTCCCGAGCCATCTCGGCGGTCGAGCTTGTCGACGCCGTGCCGAGCCTGTCGAAGTAGACCCAGTGAGGTGCCTGCGGGACGTGCCCATCCCGTTGGTCGAGTTTGTCGAGACCCCGTGACGTGCGCGCGGGCGCTCCCGCAACTCAGTTCCGGGCGGGGTGCGTGAGAAGCTGGGCGAGCACCTCGAGGGCGCGCCCGAGCTCCAGGTCGGTCGGCGCGCCGTAGCCGAGCACGAGGCCCTGCTGCCCCCGGTCGACAACCGCGTAGTCGGCCAGCGGCGCGACGCGCACCCCGTGCGCGGCGGCGTGCGCGACGAGAGCGGATACATCCGTACCGGTGGTGCCCGCCTCGGTGGCCGGCGAGAGATGCACCACAACGTGCAGCCCGCCGTCGAGGCCGGACAGCCTCACTCCGGGCAGCGCGCCGAGGGCGCCGATCACCAGGGCGCGACGGTGGGCGTACTCGCGGCGCACCCGGGTGACATTGCGGGCCAGGCCGCCGCTGCCGAGGTAGTGTGCGAGCGCCGCCTGCTGCACTCCGGACACCGACGGGCCGAGGTCGTTCCGCACCTCGTTCAGCGCCGCCCCGAGGTCGCCGGTGGCCACGATGTAGCCGCACCGGATCCACGGGGTGACGGTCTTGGAGAAGCTGCCGACGAGGGCGACCCGGCCGGACGTGTCGAGGGTGGCGAGGGCCGGCAGCGGCGAGGTGCCGAAGCGGAACTCGCTGTCGTAATCGTCCTCGATGACCGCGGCGCCGGATGCCCGGGCCCACTCGAGCAGGTCGAGCCGCGCCTGCACCGAGAGGCTGCTGCCGAGCGGGTACTGGTGGCTCGGCGTGACCAGCACGGCATGCGGCGCCGGGGCGAGCGCGGCGAGCGCGGTCAGGTCGATGCCGTTCTCATCGGTGCGCACGGGTTGCAGGTGGGCGCCCACCCGGCGCAGCACCCGGCGTGCGGTGGGGTAGCCGGGGTCCTCCACCGCGATCCGCGGGGCGGGGTGGGGCTGGTGCTCGCCGACGAGAGTCGCGAGGGCAAGCCCGATGCTGGCCAGGGCGTCGCTGGTGCCGGCCGTGACGATCACGTCTTCTGCCCGGCAGGCCAGGCCCCGCGCACGCCGCACATGGTCGGCGATCGAGGTGCGCAGCTCGAGCGTGCCGCTGGGTGGCGGCGAGTCGCTGCGCCCCGATGCGGCGACGGCGGACCGCCAGGCCGCGGTCCACGCGGGGTCGACGAGCCCCTGGGTCGACGGATGCCCAGGAGCCAGATCGATCATCGCCGGGTGAGTGAGGTGGGGAGCTGGGGTGTCCTGTGTCCTATCGCCGGGAGCCCGGCGCTGGTTCGCCGCCGGAACCTGGCGCGGTGCCGACCTGCGGGTAGCGCCGGGCCCGACAGCACCCGCTGCACTCGGGTGGGGAACCGAGATACGGGCCACGTCGGAGGAGAGCGGGCCGCGGCTGCCGACAACGGCGCCGGTGAGAGTGTCGGGACGCTCCACCATCACCCGCGTCGCCGAGCCCGGACGTGCCAGCAGGTACCCCTCGCCGGCGAGTTGGTCGTAAGCGGCGACCACCGTTCCACGCGACACCCGCACCGAGCTGGCGAGCGTGCGTGTCGACGGTAGAGCCTCGTCGTGACGCAGGATCCCGTCGAGGATCGCGCGTCGCAGTGCCGTGGCGAGTTGGGCGGCGAGCGGCAGTTCCGACGCCCGATCGAGCACAATCGGCAGCTCGTGAACGTTCATGCTGGTTCCTCCTGCGGTGGGCTCGCGCCGGGCAACCGGTCTAGTTGAAGTGGTCAGAACTGGCCCTGTCGCCGATCCAGTCCGCGCTCGATCCTAGTAGCATGCCCCACTCCACACACCCCCGAGCCCACACGCCCGGCGCCGAAAACGCGACCGAAGCACCCACCGCCCGGCCCCGAGCCACCGCGCACGGCGCCGCATCCGGCCCCCTCCCCGTCACCGACCGAACCCGCATCACCCGGGCGCCCGAGCGCCAGCGCACCGACCGGACCGAGCTCTACGGCATCCTGGACGACGCGCTCGTCGCTCACGTCGCGATCGTGCGCGACGGCCTGCCGCTGGTGCTGCCGATGGGCTTCGGCCGCGGCGGGGATGCCATCTATCTGCACGGCTCCACCGGCAGCGGTATCTTCCGGGCCATGGCAGCCGGCACCCCGATCTCGGTCACGGTGACCCACCTCGACGGACTCGTGTACGCCCGCTCGCTGTTCGACAGCTCGATGAACTATCGCAGCGCCGTCGTGTTCGGCGTGCCGACGGTTGTTGCCGCCGCCGACAAGGAGGAGGCCATGCGCGTCGTCTCCGAACACCTGATGCCCGGGCGCTGGACCGAGGTGCGCGACATGACCAAGCGCGAACTCGCCGCAACCCTCGTGCTGCGGCTCCCCTTGGACGAGGCCAGCGTGAAGGTGCGCGCCCACGGCGCCTCCGAGACAGCGGATGACGGCGACGACCGGTCGATCTGGGCCGGGGTGTTGCCGCTGCGGGTGGCGGCCCTGGCGCCGGAGACCTCCGCGCTCACCCCGGCCGGCACCCCGGTGTCGGCCGCCGCGTTGGCCTACGCAGCCAGCCTCGCGTCCGTGGCGTCCGGGTCCGGACGCGCGGCCGGATGATCGTCGTCTTCTGCGCGGGCCTGGTCGCCCTGGCTGCTGTCGGCATCGTCTTCACGCTCAGGGCCACCGTCACGGACGGTCATCGCCGCATCCCGCCCCGCTGAGCGTCTCCGACCGTGCGTTGTCCGCTCAGTTCGGAACTTTGCACAGTGCGGCGGCCCGTCAATCGTGCGAAGTTCCCAACTCAGCGCCCGGATGGTGTTCCGGAGGCCAGGGTTCAGCGGGTGAGGAGCTCCAGCGGCGCATCCGGACGGAAGATGTAGACATCCACGTGCATATCGGCCGCGGCGGCGCTGGGCCAGGATGCCGGGGTGAAGAAACGGGCCAGCGGCTCGCTGATGCAGATCACCAGTCGGGGCCGGGTGGGCAGCACGCCGCGCAGCCACACCAGCTTGAGCATGTCGGCGATGGCCTTGTTGCGGTGCGACGACTTGGGAGTGCCGGTATTGGCCACGAGCTGCACGAGCACGCTCGCGGCGGGGTCGATGCCCTCGACCTCCACGCGCAGTCCGCCGGGAACCGTGAGGGTACGCGACTCGAGCGCGACGCCGAGGCGCTCGCCGAGGGCGCGCAGCATGGCGTGCTCGGTCGACTCGGGCTGGATACGCCCGGTGGCTCCGATGTCCGTCATACCGCTGGTCCTCTCGCCGCTGCTGTTCTCGAGCCCGGCCGTTCGCAAGCCCGGATGTTCGCGATCGTGGCTGTTCTCGATGGCTCAGTGTACGGCCCGCGCTGCGGGCCTCCGCTGCGACCGGTGCCGGCTCCGCGGCCGGACTGTTTCAGAAGCGGACAATTGCGGCCGGCGCACCGGGCGCAAATGTCCGTTCGAGCAACAGCTGTGCCCGCTGCACCGCGAGACCATGCCGGGCCGGATGCGCCGGGCTCCGGTGCGCCCGCGGCCCGAGGAACCCGGCGGCGGACACCCGCCCGCAAGACCGGCCGCGCGGCATCCGGTGACATAGTCTGAGACTCATGAGCGCTGGCCATTCGACGAGCTACGACGTGGCCCGTGCGGCAGGCGTCTCGCAGTCCACGGTGTCCCGCGCCCTGCGCGACGACCCGCGGGTGTCGCCGGCCACGCGGGAGCACATCCGGGAGATCGCCCGCACCATCAACTACTCGCCCAACCTCATGGCGCAGAGCCTGATCACCGGGGTGAGCCGCTCGATCGCGGTGCTCGTGGCCGACCTGCAGAACCCGGTCTACCCGCAGCTGGTCGACGCGGTGCAGACGACCCTCAATGAGCGCGGCTACCGGATGCTGCTGCTCAGCGACCGCTCGGAGGGCGAGCGCGAACGCGACGTCGACGCCCTGCGCGGCGGGCTCGTGGCCGGGGCGATGTTCATGCAGGCCCGGGTGGGCTCCACCCTCGCCGAAGACCTCGTGGCCCGCGGACTGCCCCTCGTGGTGATCGGCCGCGACGTGACCTCGCCCAACGCTGGCGCCATCGACCGGTTCGTGGCCGACGGCAGCCACGGCGGTGTGCTCATCGCCGACTACCTCTACGGGCTCGGCCACCGCCGCGTCGCCATGATCGGCGGCCCGGAGAACAACCCGAGCATCAACTTCCGGGAGGTCGCCTTCCGCGCCCGGCTGGGCGATCTGGGCATCCCACTGCAGCCCGGCCTCGTGCGCCGCGGCCTGATCGAACACGAGACCGGCCTCAGCATGGGCACCGAGTTGCTCTCCCTGGCCGAGCGCCCCAGCGTGGTCTACTGCGGCACCGACTACATCGCCTACGGGGTCATCGACGCGGCGAACCGGCTGGGCCTGTCCATTCCCCACGACGTGCAGGTGATCGGCTACGACGACCTGCGGATGTCGAGCTGGTCGATGTTCGACCTCACCACGGTGCGCCAGCCGCTGCTGGAGATCGCCACCGCCGGCACCAACCGGCTGCTCGACCGCATCGAGGGCACCTTCACGGATGCGCCCGAACGCACGGTCTTCCCCGTGCACCTCGTGGAACGCGGCACCACCGCGCCCTGGCCCGTCCCCGCCGCGTAGCCCGCAGAGCCGACACGCCGCCGCTTTAACGCGGCCGTAACAGTACCGACCAGAGACCGTTACGCCGGGGGCCCGTTTGTGCGTTTTCGCGTAATTTACGTCGGCTACATTCGAATGCATTCGGTATCCATTCGAATGCACAGCCTTCCGACCGGCGACACCCACCGTCAACAGGAACCCTGCTTTTCCAGTCCCGCACCGCCTTCCCCCAAGCATCCTCAAGACGTGCCCGCACCTAGGAGAACCACATGCATACTCGTTCCCGGCAATTCCTCACCTGGTCCGCACTCGGGGTGAGCGCCGCCCTGATGCTCACCGGCTGCGCCGCCACCACGGCCGCCAGCAGCACCACCGACTCAAGCGGCACCGCCGATGGCCTCGCCTACGCCACCTCGCAGATCGAGAAGTTCAGCGCCGACCCGGAGTTCACCTTCGACGCCGAGCCGTTCGCCATGGCCGACATCGCCGGCAAGACCATCTTCAACATCCCCAACACCAGCGCCATCCCGTTCATCGTCACGGTGAGCGAGGAGACCCAGAAGGTGGCCGAGCGCTACGGGGCCACCTGGGTGGAGTACACCAACCAGGGCAGCCCCACCGAGCACACCGCCGGCATCGACCAGGCGATCAGCCAGAAGGCCGACGTCATCCTGCTCTCCCAGGGCATCAACGGTGAACTGCTGGTCCCCGCCCTCGAGCGGGCCAAGGCCGCCGGCATCCCCGTGGTCGTCACCCACACCATCCAGGACGGCGAGCCGATCCCCGACTCGATCAAAGACCTCGTCGCCGCACAGGTCACCGCCCCATTCAACGAGTCCGGCCGGCTCAGCGCCGACTGGGCCATCCAGGAGACCGAGGGCACGGGCAACATCCTCCTCGTCAACACCGCGGAGGTGCCCGTCGCCGGCGGCATCATCGACGCGATGAAAGACGAGATCGCTACGAACTGCCCCGAGTGCACCGTCAAGGAGGTCAACGTTCCGCTGGCCGACTGGGCCACCAAGATCTCCACCAGCGTGCAGTCCGAGATCCAGATCAACCCCGAACTCGACTACGTGCTGCCGGTCTTCGACTCGATGGCCCTGTTCGTCGAGGCCGGAGTCGTCGCCGCCGGCAAGGTCGGCCAGGTGAAGGCAGCGTCGTTCAACGGCACCCCCGCCGTGCTCAAGATCATGCAAGAGGGCGAGGTGCTCGCCATGGACGTCGGCGAGTCGATGCCCTGGCTCGGCTGGGCCACCATGGACCAGGTCGGTCGCGTGCTGACCGGCGCCCCGGTCGTTGAAGACGGCTTCGCGCAGACCCCGCTCAAGGTGTTCACCAAGGAGAACGTCGACGAGACCGGCACCCCGCCGGGCTCGACCGAAGGCTACGGCGACGCCTACATCACCGGCTACGAAGCGCTGTGGGGCCAGCCGTAGTGATTCCCTCCACGTCGACACCGTCAGAGCGCACCCCCGAGGCGCTCGCGCCCCTGCTGAAAATTGAGAACCTGTCGAAGACCTTCGGCGGCCTCACCGCGCTCTCTCACGTCGACCTCGACGTTCTCCCCGGGCAGATCCATGGTCTGCTCGGGGAGAACGGCTCGGGCAAGTCGACGCTGATCAAGATCCTCAGCGGCTTCTACACCCCGGATGCGGGTGCCCGCGCCTGGCTGCGCGGCACCCCGATCACGCTCCCGATCGCCCCCGGCTACTTCCGCACCCTCGGCATCAGCTTCGTGCACCAGGACCTCGGTCTGGTACCCGAGCTCAGCGTGGTGGAGAACCTGCGGATCAGCAGCATCGTCGCCGGCCGCGGACCGCTGATCAACTGGAAGAAGGAACGGGCCACAGCGGCCGAGACCTTCGCCCGGTTCGGCCTCACCATCGACCCGGGTGAGACCGTCGACCGGCTCGGCGACACCGACCGGGCCCTCATCGCCATCCTCCGCGCCGTCAGCGAACTCGGCGATCACCGCTCCCTGTTGGTGCTCGACGAACCCACCGTGTTCCTGCCCAAGGAAGACACCGACCTGCTCTTCCGCGTGGTCAAGGAACTGGTCGCCGACGGCGGTATGAGCGCGCTGCTCGTGTCGCACGACATGACCGAGGTGCTCGAACACACCGACCGGGTCACCGTGCTGCGCGCCGGCGAGGTGCAGGCACACCTGAACACCGCCGACACCACCGACGAGCACCTCGTGCAGCTGATCGTGGGCCGCACCCTCCGCCCCGCCAAACAGGGCGCACCCGCCGCCACCCACCATGCCGGCGCCGTCGCCCGGGTCGACGACCTCGCCACCGGACACGTCGACAAGCTCAGCTTCGACGTCGCCGCCGGCGAGATCGTGGGCCTGACCGGCCTGGCCGGCTCCGGCTTCGAAGACGCCCTCGCCGGCATCTACGGCGCCCACGCCGCCACCGGCCAGCTCACCCTCCGCGGCACCCGCAGCAACCTGGCGGATGCGTCGCCCCGCACCTCCCTCACCGCCGGCATCGTCTTCGTGCCGGCCGACCGCAAGACCCAGGGCGGCGTCGGCGAGCTCACCGTGGAACAGAACGTCACCCTGCCCGTGATCGGCAGGTTCCGCTCCTGGTTCGGCCTGAACACCGCCGGTCTCAGCGGCCGCGCCGACGAGATCGCCGAGAGCTACGACATCCGCCCGCGCAACCCCGAGGCCCTGTTCAGCACCCTCAGCGGCGGCAACCAGCAGAAGGCCGTGCTGGGCAAGTGGCTGCAAGACGACCCGCAGCTGATCCTGCTCCAGGAACCCACCCAGGGTGTCGACATCGGCGCCCGCAGCATCATCTTCGACTTGCTCCGCTCCACCGCCGCCGGGGGAGTGCCCATCATCTGCGCCTCCAGCGACTACGACCAGCTCGCCGCGGTCTGCGACCGCGTCATCGTGCTCGCCCATGGGCGCCCGCACGCCGAACTGACCGGCGACGACCTCACCCATGAACTGATCGCCGCATCCGTCATCACCAGCCTGACCGAGACCCCGGCCCGGCCGAAGGAGAGTGTTTCATGACCGTCACGACAGCACCCGTCAGCACCACGGATGCCGCACCCGGCACCCCGCCCGGCCCCGGCACCCCCGCCAAGCGCGGCCGCCCGGCCGTGCCCGCCCGCAGCTTCTGGCTGCACACCGAGCGCTACGCCCTTCTGATCGCCTGGCTCGCCGTGATCGTGGTCTTCAGCCTGGCGTTGCCGAACACCTTCTTCACCCTCGGCAACCTGCAGAATGTGCTCGGCTCCCAGGCCGTGCTCCTGATCCTCGCCCTCGGCCTGCTGTTCCCGCTCACCGCCGGCGAGTTCGACCTGTCGGTGGCGTCGACCCTGTCGATGTCGTCGATGACCGTGGCCGTGCTCAACGCCCAGTTCGGGGTGCCGCTGCTGCCCAGCCTGGCCGCCGCGCTCGTGGTGGGTCTGGCCGTGGGCCTGATCAACGGGGTGCTCGTGGTGGTGTTCAAGATCGACTCCTTCATCGTCACCCTCGGCTCGGCCACCGTGATGCTCGGCCTGGTGCAGTGGATGAGCAACTCCTCCTCGGTCACCGGTGTCGACTCGGCGCTCGTGCAGGCCACCGTCGGGTTCCGCGGGCTGCTCGGCATGCCCTTGCAGTTCTTCTACGGCCTCATCGCCGCCGCGATCATCCTCGTGATCCTGACCTCCACCCCGATCGGCCGCCGGCTGCTGTTCGTGGGCCGGGGCCGCCAGGTCGCCGAACTCAGCGGCCTCAACGTCAACCGGCTCCGGATCGGCGCGTTCGTCGGCTCCGGCCTGGTCGCCAGCATCGCCGGCATCGTCTACGCGGGCAGCCTCGGCGGCGCGGACCCGTCCAGCGGCCAGTCGTTCCTGCTGCCGGCATTCGCGGCCTGCTACCTCGGCGCCACCGCCATCGTGCCCGGCCGGTTCAACGCCGTGGGCACCTTCATCGCGGTCTTCTTCCTCTTCACCGGGGTCGTCGGCCTGCAGATGCTCGGCGCGCAGAGCTTCGTGCAGCAGCTTTTCTACGGCGGCGCCCTGATCGTGGCCGTCGCCCTCTCCCAGGCGATCCGGCGGCAATCCGCCAAAGCGCACGCCTGACCCACAGCTTTTCCGGCTCCACCAACCGCCCCTCACCCCAGAAAAGGACCTCTCATGGACATCGGCGTATTCATCCCGATCGGCAACAACGGCTGGCTCATCTCCAACACCTCGCCGCAGTACAAGCCCAGCTACGACTTCAACCTCGAGATCGTCAAGAAGGCCGAGGACTACGGTTTCGAGTTCGCGCTCTCGATGATCAAGTTCCGCGGGTTCGGCGGCGACAGCGAATTCTGGGACTACAACCTCGAGTCGTTCACCCTGATGGCCGGGCTCGCCGCCGCCACCGAGCGGATCAAGCTCTACGCATCCGCCGCCGTGCTGGCCCTGCCGCCCGCGGTCGCCGCCCGGATGGCCACCACAGTCGACTCCATCTCGCACGGCCGGTTCGGCGTCAACCTGGTCTCCGGCTGGGCGAAGGACGAATATGCCCAGATGGGCATCTGGCCCGGCGATGTGCACTTCGAACGCCGCTACCGGTACACCGAAGAGTACGTGCGCGTCATGCAGGACCTCTGGACCACGGGCGTCAGCGACTTCAAGGGTGAGTTCTTCACCATGGAAGACTGCAAGATGCTGCCGATGCCCGAAACCCACATCCCCGTGGTCTCAGCCGGCCAGAGCGCCGTGGGCATCGAATTCGCCGCCAAGTACGCCGACTACAACTTCGTGATGGGCCTGGGCGTCAACACCCCCACCGCACACGCCTCCGGGGTCACCGCGCTGGCCGTGGCCGCCGAGAAGACCGGCCGTGACGTGGGCGCCTACGTGCTGTTCATGATCATCTCCGGCGAGACCGACGCCGAGGCCCAGGCCCTCTGGCAGAACTACAACGACGGCATCGACCTCACCGCCATCGGCTGGATGATCGGCCAGGCCGCCAGCGACACCGGCGACGAGACCAGCACCGCCAAGACCATCGCCGCGCCAGAGGGCGCCGTCAACCTCAACATGGGCACCCTGGTGGGCTCCTACGAGACCGTCGCGAAGCTGCTCGACGAGGCCGCAGAGGTGCACGGCACCAAGGGCATCATGCTGGTCTTCGACGACTTTATCAAGGGAATGGACGACTTCGGCACCAAGATCCAGCCGCTGATGACCTCCCGCGCCGACGTGGTGGCCGACCTGTCGGTGTCGTGAGCGGCTCCGCCGACAGCCTGCACCGCATCCTGAACGTCGCCGTGGTGCAGTCGGGCGGATGCTCGCCCGACCGTGCCACGGCCGTGGCCGGCCTGCTCGACCTGTTCGAGCAGGCCGCCGCGCCCGGCGTGGACGTGGTGGTGTTCCCCGAACTGGCGACCACGCCGTATTTCGGCGGCAGCACCGACGACGCCTTCACGGACTGGGCCCAGACCATCCCCGGCCCCGACACGGATGCGTTCGCCGCGGCCGCCCGGCGGCTGGGCACCGGGGTGATCTTCGGGCTCTACGAACGGGCCGCGGACGGCACGCTGTACAACTCGGCCGTCGTGATCGACGCGCAGGGCGCCCTCGTGCCCGGCACGAGTTTTCGCGGTGATACCGTGCCGGCCTACCGCAAGGCGTCGATCCCGATGAACCAGGTCGGCGACGTGGCGATCAACGAGAAGCGGTTCTTCGAGCCCGGCGAGGGCACCGTGGTCTTCGAGGCCTTCGGCACCCGCATCGCCTGCCTGATCTGTTACGACCGCACCTTCCCGGAGCACTGGCTGGCCGCCCGGGCCGCAGGGGCGGAGGTTGTGGTGGCGCTGGTGAGCTCTTTGGGCACCCGCGAGGCCCTCTTCACGGCGGAACTGCAGGTGCGGGCGCTGGAATCCCAGGTCTGGATCGTCGCCCCCAACCGCGGCGGACCTGAGACCCTGGCCGGGGTCACCACGAGCTACTTCGGGCTCTCCTGTGTCGTCGCCCCCGACGGCGTGGTCGTCGCCGCGGCCCCTGCGCACACCAATCCGGTGCTGCTGCACGCCGGGCTCGACCTCGCCGAGGTCGAGCGGGTGCGCGCCGCCTTCCCGCTCAGTCGCGACCGCCGCCCGCAACTGTTCCACTATCTCGCCGAGCAGGCCGACCTGCTGCACGCGACCAACCACTAGACCGCGCCGCCTTCGGCGCTGTCAGCAGAACGGGTACCCCATGAGCACCACCACCGGCACGAACACCGTCTTCGGCAACGAGCAGGCGCGCCTCACCATCACGCCCCTGCTGCAGGCTGGGCTGGAGGAGAGCCGCCGCCACCCGATGCCGGCGTCGCCCTCCGCCGACGCCAACGAGCCCGGCCACGCAGACCTGCTGTTCCGGAGATTGCTCGCCGCCGCAGATCCGGCGGGGCCAGGCGCGACCGGTGTGGTGGTCGGTCAGCCGGCGGGGGAGCCGGCCGGTGAGGCCGTTGGTGCCGTGGTGCCCGCCGTCACGACCGCCGCCGCGCCTGCCATCCTGGCTGCGGGCGCGGCCACCATGCCGGGTGCGGCACCCCTCCACGTTCCCACCCTTACCGTCACCGAACTGCTCGCCGCCTATCGCGCCGGAACGCTCACGCCATCCGCGGCCATGGCGCTGCTCGAGCCACGGTGGGCCGCCGACGGTCCGGCTCCGGCCGCGGTGCTGGCCGGGATCGCGGGCATCCGGCAGGCCGCCGCGGCCAGCGACGAGCGCTACCGCACCGGTACCGAGCGCCCGTTGGAGGGCATCCCGTTCACCATCAAGGACATCATCGACGTGGCCGGCACCCCGGTGACGGCCGGTTCGAACCAGACCGGCGACCGCATCGCCCCGGCCGATGCCACCGTGGTCAGCCGGCTGCGGGCCGCCGGGGCGATCCCGGTGTTCATGTCGGCCACCACCGAGTTCGCCTGTGGCTCCCCGCACAACGACCGCTACGGCCCGGTGCCCAACCCCTGGGACGAGACCCGCTGGACCGGCGGCTCCTCCACCGGGTCGGCCGCCGCGCTGGCCGCCGGACTCGTGCCGTTCGCGCTCGGCAGCGACACCGGCGGGTCGATCCGGGTGCCGTCCGCGCTCTGCGGCCTCACCGGCATCAAGCCCACCTACGGGCTCGTGCCGCGCACCGGAGTGGCCTCGCTGTCGTGGACCATGGACCACGTGGGCCCGATGGCCCGCTCCGCCGCCGACCTGGCCCTGCTGCTGCCGCTCATGGCCGGCCCCGACGGTGTCGACCCGACTGCCGGCGCCACCGTGCCCCGCCTCGCCGCCGACCCGGTCCTGGTCGCCGGGATGCGCATCGGCGTGCCGCGCGGCTGGTTCACCGACCGCTGCGACGCCGCCGTGCTCACCGCGTACGAAGACGCGATCGCGATATTCGCCGGGCTCGGGGCCCAGATCGTGCCGATCGAATTCGATGGCCTCGAGGCCGTGCACGACGAGTCCTGGAACGTGTTCTACGGCGAACTCGCCTCCAACCAGGAGGCCAACAACGACCGACGCGACCTCTTCGACGCGGGCACCAACGCCCGGCTGGACTGCGGTTTTGTACCGCTCGCGGTGGACTACCTGCGGGCGCTGCGCCGTCGGCCGCTCGTGCAACAGCATGTGCTCGACCGGATGGACGCCGCCCACGTCGACCTGCTGCTCACGCCCGGCATCGGCGCCACCGCCCCGCGGCTCGACGACCTCACCATGACCGTGGACGGTGAGGTGTTCAACCTGCACGACGTGGTGCCGCGCAACACCCGGCTCTGGGACTACACGGGCTTCCCGGCCCTGATGGCACCCGCCGGGCTGGCCCCGGACGGCCTGCCCGTGGGCATCCAGGTCATCGCCCGGCCCTGGCAGGATGAGCTCTGCCTGGCCGCCGCGATGGCGTTCCAGGACGCCACCGACCACCACCGCCGGCTCCCGGGCGTGGCCGGCACCGGGGCGCCCGAGCGCCCGGTTTCATGAGCGCCGGCACCGACGCGCGCAGGGCCTGGCAGATCCTCTTCGCCACCAGCCTCAGCGTCATCCTCGTCTTCATCAACTCCAGCGGCCTGTCCATCGCGCTGCCCAGCCTCACCCGCGACCTCGGGGCGTCCACGATCCAGGTCACCTGGGTGCTGCTGGTCTACATGCTCGCCACGACCACGCTGATCCTGGTCTTCGGCCGGGTCGCCGACATCCTCGGCCGCCGCCGGCTCTACCTGGCCGGCATCGTGATCTTCATGCTCGCCACCCTGGGCTGCGGTCTCGCCGCCGACCCCGCCTTCCTCATCGCCATGCGTCTCGTGCAGGGCGTGGGCGCCGCGGCGATCATCACCAACACCACCGCCCTGCTCACGGATGTCTTCCCCGGCCACATCCTCTCCAGCGGCTTAGGGCTCAACGCCACCGTCGCCGCGGTCGGGCAGGTGCTCGGCCCGCTGCTCGGCGGGGTCGTCACCGATGTCGTCGGCTGGCGCTGGATCTTCCTCGGCGGCCTGCCGATCAGCCTGATCGGGCTGCTCTTCTCGATGAAGCTCATCCCCCGGTCCGGGCCCCGGGTGCGGCACGAGAGCATGGACTACCTCGGCAGTGTGCTCTCGGTGCTGGGCATCGCCTTGCTCGTGATGGTGGTCTCCTTCGGCGGCGAGCTCGGCTGGAGCAGCCCGGCGATCCTGGCCATGGTGGTGGCAGCGGTCGTGGTGTGGACCTGGTTCGTCCTGCTGCAGAAACGCCGCGAGCATCCGCTGATCGATGTGAACCTGTTCAAAAGTCGAACTATCTCGTTCATCTACCTGGCTGCGTTCTTCAATGCGATCAGCAACTTCGCAATCGTGCTGCTGGCCTCGCTGTACCTGCAGGGGGTGCAGGGGCTCAGCGCCATCGACGCCGGCGTGATGATCCTGCCCGCCCCGGTGGGCACCATGCTCGCCGCCGGGTTCGCCGGCCGGTTGGTGCGCACGGTGAACCCCCGCTGGCTCACCTCAGGCGGCATGCTGCTGATCTGCGCCGGGGCGCTGCTGTTCGCCGCCACCCTCGGTGCGCACACCGCGTATCCGTTCATCGCCGCGGCGCTGTTCCTGGTGGGGCTCGGCGTGGGGCTGTTCATGACGCCGAACACCTCGGCGCTGATGTCGCGGGTGCCGGCCACCCGGCGCGGCATCGCCAACGCCATCCGGTCGACCCTGCAGAACGCCGGCTACCTGTTCAGCACCGCGATCGCGCTGGCCATCGCCACCGGCGGGCTCAGCGCCTCGGAGCGGCTCGCCGCCTACAACGGCACCCTGTTCGGCATGGACCCCGGCGGCCTGAACGCTTTCGTCACCGGAGTGCAGTGGGCGCTGGTGCTCTTCGCGGTGCTCGCGCTCATCGGCGGCATCCTCAGCGTGATCGGCCCGCGCCCGGGCCGCGCCCGAACCCTGCCTATCATCGTGATCACCGATCCATGATCCGGCCCTCGACCCTCGACCCTCGACCCCCGACCAACGCGAACCGACATCAGGAGCAGCCATGAGCACCACCCCAGACACCACCGCCACAGTAGGCGCAGCGACCCCGGATGCCGCGGCCGACTACGCCGCCGCCGGCTACACCGGGGGCCTGGAACCGGGTGCCCGGCCGGCGCTGATCATCGTCGACCCGGTCGTGGCCTACATCGACACGACCTGCGGCCTCTACGCGGGGGTGGAGAAACCCGTCGAGCAGATGAAGGTGCTCGCCGAGGGCGCCCGCGCCGCCGGCGTGCCCGTCTTCATCACCACAGTTCTGCTCGCCGCGGACGGGTCGGACGCCGGGGTCTTCTTCCGCAAGGTGCCGGCCCTGGCCGCGTTCCTGCCCGACAGCCCGTACTCCGCGTTCATCGACGGCCTGGCCCCGCTGCCCGGCGACACCCTGATCACCAAGCAGTACCCGAGCGCGTTCTTCGGCACCTCGCTGGCGTCGAACCTCGTGGCGCGCGGCATCGACACCGCCGTGATCGCGGGGCTGAGCACCAGCGGATGCGTGCGCGCATCCGCGATCGACGCCATGCAGAACGGTTTCATCCCGATCATCGTGGAAGACGCCGTGGGCGACCGGCTGCCCGAGGTACACGCCGCCAACATCTTCGACCTCGGCATGAAGACCGGCGAGATCTACTCCACCGCGCTGGTGCTGGCCTACTGGCAGTCGCTCTAGCGGCGGGGCCCGCAGCCCCGGAGCCCTCAGCAACGGGGTCCGTTCAGCCCTGGTCCGCTAACTGTTCCCCAAGCGGACAATTGCGTCCGGTGTGCCGGCACCATTTGTCCGAACGGGGAACAGTTGCACCGCCGACCGACCGGCGGGCTTGCCTGTTCCGCGCTGCGGTGCCGGCGTAAGCCCATTGACCTTCGTCGATGTTCCCGCCATACTGGGCAATATTGACGTCCGTCGATATGTGCTGGAGGTAGGACCGCAGATGACCGAGAAGAGCGTAACTGAGAAGTCGGCCATCACCGAGCTGGTGCGCGAGCGATACGCCGCGCAGGCGCTGCAGATCACGGACGTGAGTAACGGTTCCTGCTGCGGTACGCCGTTGGAGACCAGCGACGTCTTCGGCTCGGCGCTGTACACGGTCTCAGAGCAGACCGAGGTGCCGGATGCGGCGATGCTGGCCAGCATCGGCTGCGGCAACCCCACCGCGGTGGCCGACCTGCGTGCGGGTGAGACCGTGCTCGACCTCGGCTCCGGCGGCGGCATCGACGTGCTGCTCTCGGCCCGGCGGGTAGGCCCAACGGGTTTCGCCTACGGCCTCGACATGACCGACGAGATGCTGGCCCTGGCCCGCGCGAACGCCGCCAAGGCCGGCGCCACGAACGTCGAGTTTCTCAAGGGCTTCATCGAGGAGATCCCGCTGCCGGATGCCACGGTCAACGTGATCATCTCCAATTGCGTGATCAACCTCTCGGCCGACAAGAGCGCCGTCGCCCGCGAGATGTTCCGGGTGCTCGCACCGGGCGGACGCCTCGGGCTCTCTGACGTGGTGGCCGAGAACCAACTCAGCGAGGCCGAGCGTATCGAGCGGGGCTCCTACGCGGGCTGCATCGCCGGGGCGCTCTCCGACGAGGAATACCGGGTGGCGCTGACCGCCGTGGGGTTCACCGACATCAGCGTGGAGTTCACCCACGAGGTGGCCGCCCAGATGCACGGCGCCATCATCAAGGCCGTCAAGCCGATCTAGCTGCCGAGCCCACGCCTGCAGGTCGTCTCGCGTGGTCTCGACAGGCTCGACCGACGAAATGGTCGCGCCCACACGTTGGTCGAGACCTCGTGAGGTGCGGGATGGTCGCGCCCACGCGTTGGTCGAGCGTGTCGAGACCCCGTGACCTGCGTGCGCGACGCGCCCACGCGTCGGGCCGCCTCCTGCGGGGCTGAGCGGCCCCGCGACCGCGCTCAGTACGAGCCTGGCAGCCCCAGGAACTTGATCGCCGCATCCCGGAACGCCCGGGAGGTGGGCGCGTTGAAGTGATTGCGGCCGGGGATCTCGAAGAACGCCGCGCGCGGGGTGGCTTCGGCCAGGGCGCGCGAGGCCTCGAGGATGCGGTCCTCGCTGCCGGTGGCGAAGAGCACCCGCTGTTCGGGTGCGTTCGCGGCGTGCGGCTGCGGGCCGTCGCGCATGCCCTCCACGAGGGCGATGAGCGCCTCGAGGTCGTTGTCGCGGATGGCGCCGGCCATTTTCAGGTACGCGGCGGTGAGCGCATCCGTCACCGGGGTGCCTTCGCGCACGAACGCGAGCGCCTCGTCGACTCGGAACCGGGTGAGCGGGTCGCCGTCGGGGATGCCGCCGAAGACCGCGCGGTTGATGCGCGTGGGCATGAACCGGGCGGCGTGCCAGCCGACCCGGGCGCCGAGCGAGTAGCCCACGTAGTCGACCTCGTCGAGCATGAAGGTGTCGAGCACGGTGAGCACGTCGGTGACGAGCAGGTCCATCGAGTACGCATCGGAGGAGTGCGGCTTGTCGCTCTGGCCGTGGCCGCGCTGGTCGATCGCGATGACGTGGTACCCCTCGCGCACGAGGTCGCGGATCCAGCCCGTGGCATGGAAGTTGGCCAGCGCGCTCGAGGCGAAACCGTGCACCGCGAGCACGGTGGGGGCATCGGGGTCGCCGAATTCGTAGGTGGCGATCTGCACGTTGTCGGGGGAGATGACAGTGCGGGCGGGCGGGGCTGGGGGAGTATGCATCGGCTCTATTGCACCACATGGCGCGGGTCCGGTGCCCGCAGCGACGGCGTGCGCGGTGGGTGCGGTGCGGCGGCAACGGATGCCCACCCATCCGCCCGCGCCCGCAGCCGGGGTGGCCGGTACAGGCGGAGGATCTCGTGACACGCCGTCGCAGCGGCCCGCGCACCGGGGCGTTTCGCCAATGTGCCCGCCTTTATGGCCGCCGGCCCCGGCGTGAGGCCGCAAAATGGCCGGTCAGGAGGCCCCCGAACCCACCGGTCGACGGCGAAACACAGATGTAATGAACGGGACACGTCACGGCAACCCGGCGACCGCAGACTATGAGTGCGACGTAAGCCGTTGCTCACCATCTGAGACACCAATCCTCAGTGGCTCACTCATCGAATTCGATGACGAAGCTATGCACGTCGGTGCTTGATGTGTGCGTTCCGCGCACGCCTGAGCACCCGGATTGGTAGCCGGCATCGAGTTCGAGACCTGATCCAGTGGTTCGATGGAGGAACACGATGCTGAAAATTACCATTCTGGTGGGCAACCCCAAGCCCCAGAGCCGCACCCTCAAACTTGCGGAAACGCTGGTCGACGAGCTGCTCGTCGCCGGTACCTACGACCTGCGGGTCATCGACCTGGCCGAGTACTCGAGCCACATCTTCGAGTGGCCTTCCGCCGAGATGGCCGAGCTCAACCAGGCCGTCGCCGACAGCGACCTGCTCGTCGTCGCCACCCCCACCTACAAGGCCACCTACACGGGCCTGCTCAAGGGCTTCCTCGACCGGTATGCGGCCAACGGTCTGCGCGGGGTGACGGCGATCCCGGTGATGACCGGCGCCGACCTCAGTCACTCGATGGGCCCGGACGTCAACCTGCGTCCGCTGCTCGTCGAGCTCGGCGCGAGCGTGCCCACCAAGGGCCTCTACTTCGTCACCGGCCAGATGGAGAAGATGGAGGAGATCGTGGCCGCCTGGGCCGCCGAGAACCTCGCCGTGCTCCGTCTGTTGCAGCCCCTGGTGCTGGGCATGCTGGGCAAGAATCCCGAAACGGATGTCGAAAGCGCCTCCGACGCATCCGCCCCCGTGTCGACCGGAGCGAGCGCATGAGCCCCCGCGACCGCACCGACGGCCCGGCCGACCTCGACCTGGCCACGGCCCTCGAACCGACCGACCAGCACGGCCTGGAGACCATCAGCAGCGACCCGAGCGCCATCCGCGGGGCGTTCGGCAAGTTCCCCTCCGGGGTTGCTGCGCTCTGTGCCGTGATCGACGGTGAGCCGACCGGCCTCGTGGCGTCGTCGTTCTCGGTGGGCGTCTCGTACGAGCCGCCGCTGGTGCTCTTCTCGGTGCAGAACAGCTCCACGACCTGGCCCGTGCTGCGCCGCGGCGGACGCATCGGCGTCTCGATCCTGGGCAGCGACCACGGCCGCGAGTGCTACCAGCTGGCCTCCCGTAAGGGCGACCGGTTCGCCAACATCGACACCCGCACCACCGACCTCGGTGCGCTGTTCGTGGAGGGCTCGTCGCTCTGGCTCGACTGCGAGATCTACTCGGAGACCCCAGCCGGCGATCATACGATCGTGCTGCTCGAGGTGAAATCGCTCAAGGTGAGCGATGACCGCGACCCGCTGATCTACCACTCCGCGGCGTTCCGCAGCCTGGTTCCCGCGGAGCCCAAGGCCGCGTAGCCGGCTTCGGCCCTCATCGGCCGGCGTGGCACCTCACACCTCGTGCCACGCCGGTTCTTCTTCCGCGCCGGTGCCGTTGCCAGCGCCGCGCCGACGACGACGTCGCGGATTCAGTGCCGGCGCGGATGCCTGCTCGCCGCCGCTGCGCCGACTTGCCGCGTAACGCCCCTTCGCGGGCGCCGAGAGGGCACTTTGCGGCAAGTCAGCAAGTGACTTTTCGCCGAGTTGCCGCATAACGCCCTTTCGCGGGCGCTGAAGGGGCACTTTCCGGCAAGTCGCGGATGCGGCCAGCGCGCCGGCAACGCGCATCCGGCTCGCGACGGCCGTGTCGGGCTGTCGCCGCCGGTGCTCTCGAAGTGGTCGTGCTGCACGGTCTGGACCGGGGTGCGTTCGCTCAAGCGTCCCAGCCCCAGGCGGTAGCTGAGGCGCTCGCTGGAGTGGGCTAGAGGTGATCGTGCTCGGCGTGGGCGCGGGGCACGACCGGCACCGCCAGCGCGGGGAAGATTGCCGCAGCGGCGAAGGTGAGCGGGTAGCCGACCACCCCGATCAGGGCTCCCATCAGCGGCCCCACCAGGGACGCCGCGATGAACTGGCCGGTGTTCTGCACACCCAGCGCCTTGCCCGACCAGCCCGGGCCGGCCATCTCCGCGACCGAGGTGAACGCCAGCCCGTTCGGCGCCACGGTCACCGTCGTCGCGAGTACGAACACCACGGCGGCGGCGCCCCAGTGCGCGGCATCCACCGCGGCCAGCACGAGCAGCACGCTCGCCACGCTCACCGCCACCCAGCGCAGCGGCCGCACCCGGCTGCCGACTCGGTCGCTGACCACGCCGATCACGATGCGCCCGATCGCGCCCACGAACTGCGCGGCGCCCACGAGCACACCTGCGGCCAGCGCATCCCAGCCCTGGTCGCTCACCAGCCAGACCAGCCCGAAGGTGGAGATGGTGAATTGCGGCACCACCAGCAGAACGGATGCCGCGTGGATGCGCCAGAGGAAACCGCTCGTGCGATACGGGTTGCGTGCCGGCGCGACGGGGGCGCCCACCGGCGGGGCGACGCGGGGCGGGTTGGCCAGGCCGATGGCGCAGGCGAGAGCCAGCACCGCGGTGAGCGCGAACGGCACGACCAGGGCGGCGCCCACCCCGGAGGCGGCGGCGATCACCGGGATGGTGACGGCCGCGACGGTGACGCCGAGCGGCTGAGACATCTGGCGGATGCCCATGGCGAGTCCGCGCTTGTGCTTGGGGAACCAGCCCACCACGATGCGTCCGCTGGCGGAGTTGGTGCTGGCGGAGGCCATGCCGCCCAGCAGTAGGAAGACGCCGAGCGCGAGGTAGCCTTCGGACAGGATCGCCCCGCCGGCCGCGAGCGCCGTGAGCAGCAACCCGCCGGCGATCACCCACTTCTCGCCGATGCGGTCGGCCAGGGCTCCCCAGAGGATGAGGGTGAGCACCATGCCGAAGGTGGGGATGGCTGCGAGCAGTCCGGCCTGCGCCAGGGTGAGCCCACGTTCGGTGTGCAGCAGCGGGATGAGGAACGCCGGAGCGCTGACGAAAACCGTGCCGGCGGTCTGCGCGGCCACACCGAGGGCGAGCACGACCCAGGCGCGGGCGCTCACGGTCTGCGTGTCGGTGGGCGGGCTGGCGGTCATGGTGGCTCCTCGGGGGTTCCTGCTAATCTTCTGGTACACCAGCTTGGTATACCAAATCGCGCGGAGCCGCCAGCGTGAGCCCCACGCATCCGCGAACCGCGAGTGAAGTCCCAGAATCTCCGGATTTCTGGTGCTCGAGTGATAGTTCGCGGGACGGGTCGGGCGTGTGAGGAAGGGAATGATGATGACGACGAACGTGCCCAGCTCGCAGACCGTGCAGCTGTACGACCGGCTGCGGGCGGCCATTCTCTCGCTGCAGCTCGCGCCGGGGGAGCGGCTGACCGAGCGCGGCCTGGAGGCGAGTTTCGACGCATCCCGCACGCCAGTGCGCGCCGCCCTGGGCCGGCTCGACGCCGAGGGGCTCGTGCAGCGTGACGGCCGTGGCTGGATCGTCTCGCCCATCGACCTCGCGGAGATCGGGGCTCTGGCCGAATTGCGCGAGGCCGTGGAGGCCGCCGCCGTGCGCCTGGCGGTCGCGCGGGCATCCGACGACGACATCGCCGTTCTCGCCGCGGTGCTCGATGCCGCGCGTCCCGCCCCGTGGGCGTCCACCGACGACGAAGCGGATGCACCGGCCGCCGGGCACGGCGACGCGGAAGAAGGGGTACGCGCCGGCGGCGACTTCCATGTGGAGCTCAGCCGGCTCTCGGGCAACCCCGTCATGGTCGATGCCGTGCGCGGCGCCATGACGCGGCTGGCCCGCACCCGGTGGCTCGAGGTACGCACACCCGCCGCCCGCGACCAGGCCTGGCGCGAGCACCGCGCGGTGCTCGATGCCCTCGAGTCCCGCGACGCCGACACGGCTGCCCGGTTGCTCGCCGACCACATCCGCGGGACCAACGACCGGCTGCTCGCCGCCCTCGCCGCCGACAGCCGCCGGCTGCGCGGGCACGGCCTGTCGATCGTGGCGGATGCACCGGCCGCGACGGTCCTCTAGTCGGCTGCTGATGCATCCGGCTGGGCTCTGCGGCCCTTGACAGTTCACTTGCTTTTTGCAAGTATCGCCTGCATCAACGGACACCCCAATGGGACACCGACTAAGGAGACCACCATGCCCTCAATGTTCGTCAACCTGCCCGTGACCGACCTGGAGCGCGCGAAGGCGTTCTATACGGCGGTCGGCTTCACCATCAACCCGGCTTTCTCGGACCACAACGCGGCCTGCGTCGTCGTCGAGGAGGACCACAGCTACTTCATGATCCTGGTGCGCGAGTACTTCCAGACCTTCACCGAGCTGCCCATCGGCGACCCGGCGGTGCACCCCACGGCGTCGACGGCGATCTTCCTCGACAGTCGGGAGGCGGTCGACACCTCGATCGCCCACGGCATCGCGGCCGGCGGCTCCGAGCCGCAGCCGGCGACGGACTACGGCTTCATGTACCAGCGCCAGCTCACCGACCCCGACGGCAACTTCCTCGAATTCGGCTGGATGGATCCGGTGGCCGCCGCCCAAGGCCCCGAGGCCTTCGCGGCGCAACAGGCGACTGCGCAGGACTGAGGTCCATGGCCGCACGCGACTACGGACAGTACGGCGGCGTCACGCGAGGACTCGAGCTCGTTGGCGAGCGCTGGGCGCTGCTCATCGTGCGGGACCTGCTCGTTGGGCCGCGCCGCTACGGCGAACTCGCTTCCGGACTCGCCCGGATCCCGAGCAACATCCTGGCGGCCCGGCTCAAGGAACTGCAGGCGGCGGGCATCATCCGCCGGGTGCCGCACTCACGCGTGATCGTCTACGAGCTCACCCCGTACGGCCGCGAGCTCGAGCCGGTGGTGCTCGCGCTCGGGGCCTGGGGCTTCAAGGCCCTGGGCGATCCGCGCGCCGAGCAGGTCATCACGCCCGATTCGATGACGATGGATCTGCGCACCGCGTTTCGGGCGCACGTGGCCGAGGGCCTGCCGGCGACCGCCTACGCGGCGCGGTTCGGCGGCGCCGAGCTGCTGATCCGGGTGGATGGCTCCGCCCTCGACGTGACCCGCGGGAGCCTTGACGTGACGCCTGGCGGCGGACCGGTCGACCTCGCCTTCGCGGCCGGGCCGGGCATCCGTCTGCTGATCTCGGGCGAGCTCGCCCCGGAGCGCGCGATCGAGACCGGCGTGGTCGAGGTGCTGCGCGGCCGCAGCGCACTGCTCACGCGGTTCGCGAGCACCTTCCATCTGGCCGCGTGATCGGGCCCCGTCCGGCCCGGTGTAACTGGTTCCGGAACGGACATGTGCGCCCGGCGTACCGGCCCCATATGTCCGATCGGGCAACAGTCGTGCGTGGCGGCGCGGGTTTGCCGCGCGGGGGCCGCGACCACGACCATCCGCTGTGTGGCGTACCTCGTTATGGGGGTGCCGCCGAAGCCTCCGCTCTCGCTAACCTCAGACCACCGAACGCGGTGGGCGCTCCGCCCGCACTGCTCCCGGATGGTTTGCACGCCCCGAAGCGGCGCACATTCTGGAGGCAGTCCCGGCACGACTGCCCCGTCCACGCGCACACCCCGGGCGCAGCCGTGTCCGGGCACGCCCGAAGGAGCACTGTGACCCTGCATCCCCCCGCCATGCGTAATCGCATCGCCGCCCAGCTGGTCATCGAACACCTCCTTTCCCGCCAGACCGCGGTACCGCCGCGCACCCCGGTGGCCCGGCTGTTCGGCAAGTCGCCGCTCTGCCCGGAGAGCGTGAGCTGGTACCTCGGCGCGCAGGGCGAGATCACCGTGGGCAAGGTGCTCGCCACGCTGCCGCCGGACTGGACCGCCTTCCACGCGGTGCCGATCGGCAAGAACGACACCGACATCGACCACATCCTGGTGGGCCCCGGCGGCATCTTCACCATCAACACCAAACATCACTGCGGCAAGCACATCTGGGTGGGCGCGCGCACCGTCATGGTCTCCGGGCACAAGAAGGCCTACCTGCCCGCCGCCGAGCACGAGGCCGAGCGGGTCACGACCGTGCTGCGTGAACGGATGCCGCTGCTCGCGCCTGTGCAACCCGTGATCGCGCTGGTCGACCCCAAGCAGATCACCTTCCGCGACAAGCCCGTGCAGGTGAAGGTGCTCGACGCCCGGGTGCTGCGCCGTTGGCTGCTCAAGCTGCAGCCGGTGCTCAGCGACGACGAGATCGCCGAGGCCGTGGTGATCCTGGACAGCCCGGCCACCTGGCGGCAGCATCCCAGCCCGGCACCCGCCGACGTCATGGCCCGGTTCGCCGCGCTCGACGGCCAGGTGCGGCGGGCGCGCATCCGCCGGGTGGGTTGGTCGGTCGTCGCCTCGCTCTCGCTGTGCGGCGGCGCGGTGACCGCGGCCCTGCTGATCGAACAGGCGATGCTGGGCGGCTGACTCAGTCCAGCCGACGCCAGGTGGTCACGGCCGCGGCGATGAGAACCCCACCGGTGTACGCAATCAGGTCGATGACGTCGAAGGATGTGCCGAGCACGAAGCGCGCCGGGGGAAACACCGCGGCGATGCTGACCGGCAGACCCGTGAGCTGGAAGAGCTCAATACCCGTGCAGAACAGGATCGCGATGACGGCGACTCGCCAGCTGTTCATCCGCACGAGGATGAAGGAGGCCAACAGGAACACGAGCACCGCGTAGAGCGCGTCGCCGACGAGATCGCCCACCAAACCCACGGTCGCGTAGGTCACGACGAGTCCGGTGATGACGATCATGACCGCCGCCGCAGCCAAGGACAGGCGTCGGCGCAGGATGAGCTGCTCCCGGCTGGCCACGGTCGGCACGACCTCGAGCAGGCGATTGTCGTGCTCGTCGCCCATGCCGAAGATCGGTCTCACGCTGTCGAGGTCCGACGTGCCGATCTTGCGTCCCATAGCCAAACCGTATCGTGCGCAGGGGCCCGCCAGACACCGCTTCGGGTTACGAATGTGTTGCGCTCCGGTGCGAGCGACCCCGGCGGGGCCACGCGCACGGCGCCTCCGCCGGGCCCTGTCCGCTCCAGGCCGTGCGCCCCCGCGGCCGCAGCCCTTCCACGCGAAAGTAGCCTCTGGCCGGCGGTATATCCTCCGTTTCCCGCTCAGGGGCGGGCCGCATCCACAAGCGCCCTGGTGGCCGGCGCCACGGTGTCTCCGAGCCGGGCGATGGCACTCGAGTCGTCGGTGGCGACGATGAACGTGTCGATTCCGTAGCCGAGCGCCAGCTGCGCCAACCGCTCCGGTTCGGCGTCGGCGACGGCCACGTTCAGCAGGCGGCGGATGCTCGTCGGCTCACGCCCGGCCGCCCGTGCGGCGTCATCGATGCGGGCATTCCCCTCGCCGAGCAGCTCCGGCGCGGCGAGGCGCCCGAGCGAGGGCAGCCAGCCGTCGGCCGCGGTGCCGACGAGCCGCAGCATCCGCGGGCCGTAGGCGCCGAGCCAGATCGGAATCGGATGCGCCGGCGCCGGTCCCCGCTTGGCACCGCTGAGCCGGTAGAACTCGCCGTCACGGAAGATGCCGTCGCGGGCGTCGGTGTTCCAGATCTCACGGATCACCCCGATCGCCTCCGCCAGGGCCGACACCGCCTCGCCGGGGCTGCGCCGGTCGGCACCCATGGCCACGATGGCGTCCCAGAACCCGCCGGTGCCCAGACCCATGGCCACCCGGCCGCCGGTGAGCAGGTCGAGCGACGCTGCCGCCCGCGCGAGCACCGCGGGCGGCCGGAGCGGAAGATTGTGCACATCCCCGGCCAGGTGCACGCGTTCGGTGCGGGCGCCGACCCAGCTCAGCAGGGTCCAGGTGTCGAGAAACCGGGGCTGGTACGGATGGTCCTGGAACGTGACGAGGTCGAGCCCGGCCCGCTCGGCGGCCACGGCCAGCGCCACCGTGCCGACCGGGTCGGCCGCGGCCGGCGTGATGAAGGTACCGAAACTCAACGTTTGTCCGTGGTCGCCGCCCATGGCATTCTCCCTGTCCGCAACGGTCCGGCCCCCACGCAGCCGGGCGGTCGTCTCTGCACAACCGTGGACACGACGGTAGAACCATCCGCCGGCATCGGCACCCCCTGGCGCACCCCTCGACCATGTCGGCGGCCGCTGCTACCGTGCTGGCATGAGCAACACCGACTCCTCCAGCTCCGACGCGCCCGTGGTCGGCTGCGTCTTCGTCGGCACCAGTCTCGACGGATTCATCGCCCGTGAGAACGGTGATTTCGACTGGCTCACCGCCGCCGGCGACGCCCTGGGCGAGACCGGCTACGACGAATTCTTCGCCGGGGTCGACGCCATGGTGGTGGGCCGCGCCACCTTCGACACCGTGCGCGGTTTTCCCGATTGGCCCTACGCCGGCAAGCGGGTGTTGGTGCTCAGCCGCACCCTGTTGCGCCGGGTCGATGCCGAGCAGGAGCCCGACACGACCGTGCACGCCACCCTCGCCGAGGTGATCTCGACGTTGCAGCAAGAGGGGCGCCGCCGGGTCTACGTCGACGGTGGCCGCACCATTCAGAGCTTCCTGCGCGCGGGCCTGATCCGCGAGATCACCATCACCCGGGCACCCGTGTTGCTCGGGTCGGGTATCCCGCTGTTCGGCCCCCTGGGCACCGATGTGCACCTGCACCACGTGGGAAGCCGGGACCTCGGCGCAGGTTTCACGCAGTCCACCTACGAGGTGCTCCCGCCCGACTAGCGCGCGACCCGGTCACGACCGCCGCCTGGTGCGCTGGTTGAGCCTGTCGAAACCCGGTGAGGTGCGTCGAGAGCTCGGTTCGAGGGTCCGTGGCGCGGCTCAGCGAAGATGGCCTTCGTCGCCGCGCTGGCCCGTGCTGCAGCTGTGGCAGCGCAAGCGCCCCGCACAGCGTCCTAGTACCCGCGATAGCTGAGGCCCACCAGCGCCAGCACAACGACGACGGCTCCCGTCACGAGGAGCAGGTTCACCAGCCACACCCACAACGGAGCGGACCCGAGTCCGGCATGGCGGCGCAGCACCACGGTGCGGGCGATGAGGTACACCGGCGCGCCGAGCAACGACCAGGCCCAGTGCGCCACCGTGCGATGCCGCCAGATGCGCAGCCGCAACACGTCCCGCTGCGCCGCCGCCAGCGTGAGCAGGTATGGCAGCAGCAATGCCCCGAGCTGCCACCACCAGGCCCGCGGTGCGGTCAAGGCCACGACCAGCGCCGCATACCCGGCCACCACCGAGATCCAGGGCATGAACGCGATCACCCACACGGATGCGCTGCTCCAGCGGCTCGGGATGTCCACGTAACGGTCGGCGGGGTGGTCGCGGCCGGCCGGCTGCAGGGACACCGTGTGTTCGAAACTGTCCTGGGCCGGCTCCGACTCCCGGTCCCAGCCGTAGCTGGTGATCGGGGCGATCCGCGGCACCGGCGGCGGCAGCGCCCGCGTCGCATCCGCCTGCTCGTCCAGCAGACGACGCTCCCGCCGGGTCAGCGGGCGGTCAGGGGCCTGGGCGGCGTCCGGGGTGCCGGGTGGTGTGTCAGAGGTGCCCGGCTGCGCGTCTGCGACAGGGGACGCATCCGGGGCGCCGGGCCGGGCGGCCGGGTCGGGGGACACATCCGGGGAGCCGGGCTGCGCGTCAGCGTCGCCGATGTCGCGCCCGGGCGGCCGCTGCCGGTCGGTGTCGGTCGCCGGCCGGGCGTCGGGCTCCGGCCGGTGTTCGACCATGGGCGCGCAGTGCTCGGTCCAGTCCAGCCCGCTCCACCAACGCAATTGGACGTCGTCGCCAGGGTCGACGTACCAGCCGGCCGGGGCCACGTATCCCGGATGCTCGTCCACGTGATCCCCCGATCGGGCATCTGCCCACCACTTCAGAGTGGCCGCCGTGAGCGCCGGGGCGCTCACCCCAGTGTGGGGCGTGGCAAATCAACAGGTGATGGTCTGAATGCCCGCGAACTCAGGCGCCGCGCTGAGGCCCTCCTCCACGATCAGGAACGGGACCTCCGCTTGTGCGGCCACCTGCCTGGTGGTCGTGCGGGTGGACGCCCCGTCGGGGGTGTCGGAGAAGCCCACGGTCACGGTCGCGACGGGGCAGTTCGTCTGGGTCGTGACCGACCAGACCCAGCAGCCGAACTCCGAGGTGCAGTTCGCCATCAGGGTGGCGTCGTCCACCACCGGCAGAACGGATGCCTGCACCAGCAGGTCGGTGTTGGTAGATGCCTCTCCCGGCGGTGGAACCAGCACCTGGGTGATGCCGGGGGAGAGTTGGTTGCTCAGCAGCATCGCCAGGTACGCGCCCACCACGAGCACCCCCAGAACCGTGAGGAACACCCGCCACGGCGTGCGGGAACGCCGGGGCACAGGGCGCCAGGGGCCGCCCGTGGCTCCGGACGGAGCCGGGGGAGCCCAGTCTCGCGGTCCGCCGGGCCGGCCGTTCTGTGCCCCGGCCGCCGGCGATCGGGGGTCCGGTGGCCGGGTAGTCTGCGCGCGGCCGCCGTCGGCCCGGCCGCCCGGCTGCGGGGCGGCGTGCGGCGGGGGAGGCCAGTCACGTGGTGGGCCCGTCTGACTCGCGTATGTCCAGGATGCGGCGTCCCGGGCCCGAACGTAGTCGGCGAAGGTGAGCGTCTGCGGTGTCGAGGTGCCGGACCGGGGGCGCCCGCCCGACGGTGGCGGCCGGGTCGCGCCCGGTGCCGGCCGGGTCCCGCCTGGCGCTGCGGGTCGTGTCCCGTCGGGCGGCGTCGGTGGTGCGCCCGGCGGCGTGGGCCGCGTCGCGCCGGACGGCGCCGCCGAGCCGGGCGACGGCGTGCTGCTGCCGGCGTGCCGCCCCGGACCGGCCGGACGCCGTGCTTCCTCCGCTGCCGCCGCAGTCAACCTGTTGTGCAGCACATCCCGGGCGTCGCACGCCCGGATGAACTCCGCGCTCGCGGCAGCCTGCTCGGCGGCCGACGCCCCCGCGAACCGGTCCGGGTGGCAGAGGCGCGCCCGCGCCCGAAAGGCCCGGTCCACCTCCTGCCGCGAAGCCGCCATGCCCACAGTGAGCACGGCCGAGGCGGCGGTCGGCGACATCGGTACCCGCGCCATCAGCGCTCTCCGGTCGAACGCAGGTATCGCGCGTAGTGGGCCCGGTCCGACGCGGCCTTCAGCTGTTCGGCCGTGTCCCGGATGCTGGTCACCAGGGCGGCCTCGATCTGCCGTACCCGGGCGCGGGCCTGCCAGGTCTTGATTCCCACGGTGATCAGGGCGGCCAGGTGAAGCAGGATGCGCCAGCTCGGCTGAGTGCCCTCGACTATCCCGAAGACGGTGTAGCCGGCGAAGAGCACACAGAGCACCACACCGGCGTACAGGTTCCAGCGCGCTCGGCGCAGGGAGGGGCGCGCCATCCGCCGCCAGGCCGCATCGTTGCGGCTCCAGAATGTCCAGCGCGGGGGCGAGTGCGGGCAGCCCGGTACGGGCACCCAGCCCGGCGGCGGCTGCCAGCCCAGGTGGGTGTTCACCCACTCGAGGGTGGGTGTGGGCCAGCCGGGTGGACCGTGAAAGACCAGCGGCAGGTGCTCGGCAGCGGTCTGCGCAATGGGCGTGGTCGACACCCGCCGAGGCTAGTGGCGCGTGCCAAGCCGCGCCAGAACCCCGTCCGGGGCGGCACCGCGTCTCGTTCTGAGGAGATAGTGGATTTGAGAGGACGCGATCGTTTCGGGCGTATTCGGCGGGTGCCGGCTCAGGGCACCAGGTTGCTGAGCGCGAGAATCCCGTAGGCCATCACCAGCGGGGCGATCTGCACGAGAAACACGCCCGCGCCGAGCAACAAGCCCAGCAGCGCGAACGCCGTGCCGCGCAGCGTCTTGTCGCGTCGCAGCTCCCGCCGCGCGGCACCGGCGATGAGCACCGCGATACCGCCGAGGAGCATGTTGAACGGCGCCGGCAGGAACACCGCGATCAGCCCGACCGGGAACGCGAGGACCGCCTTGCCTGAGTAGCGGGGCACGGAAGCTCCGGCTGACGTTGCGGTGCTGTCCTGGACGGTCATGGTGCCCAATCTACGACCTCTTGCGGGTCGGCGTTGCGGGCTTCGACGAGCTCGACGGTCGATGCCCGCGTCCATTCACTACGAGGTCAGGCGGCCCACGTAAGGAACCAGGCCGTCATCAGCCACGGCAGCAATTGGAACAGAACGACCCCCGCTCCGAGCAGGAAGCCCAGCAGCGACAACCTCGCACCGCGCAGGGTGTCGTCCCGTTTCAGCTCGCGTCGGGACAGTATCGCCACGACGATCGCGAACACTGCGACGATCGTCCCGAACGGCGCCGGAACGAAGACGGCGAGCAGCCCCGCCGGCAACGCCAGCACGGCCTTGCCCGAGTATCGGGGCGCGACCCCGGCCGGGGTCGTTACGGGGGTGATCTCAACGGCCATGGTGCTGACGCTAGCGCCCCGGCGCCGTCAGCACCAGCACTGGGCGCGCCCGCCGTTGAGGTGGAGACTTTCGCCACACGCCGGTACCGCGGGCGGCGGATGCGGCGATTCGCGGGAATCTGAGCCTTTGCAACCGCTCCGCTCGAGCGACTGCGGCACTAGAGCATTGACACGCAAGTCATAACTTGCCTATCGTGGGCACCGTGGCTGACATCTTCAAGGCGCTGGCGGACCCCACCCGCCGCATCATCCTCGACGAGCTGACCGCCCGAAACGGCCAGACGCTTTTCGAGCTGTGCTCACGCCTGCTGACCAACCACGGGCTGGCGTCATCCCGGCAGGCGATTTCGCAGCACCTCGACGTGCTCGAGGGCGCTGGTCTCGTCGAAACCCGGCGGGAGGGCCGCTACCGGTACCTCTACATCCAGACCGGGCCGCTCGAATCGATGGCGGACCGGTGGCTGCCGGCAGAGGCCGCCCCGGACGATGCGAGAGCCGACACCGAATTGAGAGAGGAAACGACATGAGAATCCAGATGGCGAGTGTGTTCGTCGACGACCAGGCGAAGGCGCAGCAGTTCTATACCGAGGTACTCGGGTTCACCACGAAGAACGACATCCCCCTGGGGGATGACCGCTGGCTCACGGTGGTGTCGCCGGAGAACCCCGACGGCACCGAGCTGCTGCTCGAACCCAGCGGGCACCCCGCGGTGAAGCCGTTCACCGAAGCGCTCGTGGCCGACGGCATCCCGTTCACCCAATTCACGGTCGACGATGTCGCCGCCGAATACGAACGGATGCTGGCGCTGGGGGTGCGCTTCACCCAGCCGCCGACCGTGATGGGTCCGGTGACCACCGCGGTGTTCGACGACACCTGCGGCAACCTGATCCAGCTGGTCAGCCCCGTCTGAGGCCGAAGCGCGGCCGACCCGGACGGTCTGCGCGCGTGGACGCATCCGTCGGCGGCCGCGCCCGGCGCGGCACCCGGCGGCGGCGCCAGGCCGAGACGCCGGCCGGGCTACAGCCAGCGGCGCTGCTTGAAGATGCCCCAGAGCCCGAACCCCATCAGCGCCATCGCGGCCACGGCCAGCGGGTAGCCGTACTGCCAGTGCAGCTCGGGCATGGTGTCGAAGTTCATCCCGTAGATCGTGCCCACCAGGGTGGGGGCGAACAAGATCGCCGCCCACGCGGAGATCTTCTTCACCTCCTCGTTCTGCGCCAAACTCACTTCGGTGAGCCGTCGGGTTTCTTCGTTCTGGGCCAGGCCGGCCTCGGAGATCCGGCGCATCTCGTCGTTCTGCTGCTGGGTCACCAGGGTGGCGTGCACGGTGAGGGCGTTCTCCAGCAAGGCCCGGAATGAGTCGGCCTGCTCGGTGACCCGCAGCACGTGGTCGAGCACGTCGCGGAATGAGCGCTGCAGTTCCACGTCCACCTGATACTTCTCCGAGCCGCGCAGCAGCCCCTCGAGCATGCCGCGCAGGGGCCGGGTGGCGCGCTGGAACGCGATGACCTCACTGAGCAGCTCGTAGATGCGCCGGGACACCGAGGGGTCTCCGCCGAAGAGCTGGTCCTCGATCTCGTCGATGTCGTTCTCCAGGCCGGCGATCACCGGCCCGTAGCCATCCACGACCTCGTCGAGCACGGCGTGCAGCACGGCTTCGGGTCCACGGGCCAGCAGTGCCGGGTTTGACTCCATCCGCCGGCGCACGTTCGCCAAGTCGGGGTTCTCGGCGTGCCGCACGGTCACCACGAAGCCCGGGCCGATGAAGACGTGCACCTCGCCGAACTCCACGGTCTCCTCGGCGTCGAGGTACCAGGCCGGCCGCAGCACCACGAACAACGTCTCACCGAAGCGCTCGAGCTTGGCCCGCTGGTGGCCTGTCAGAGCGTCTTCCACGGCCAGCGGATGCAACGAGAACTCGTCGGCAACGCTGCGGATCTCGCTTGCATCCGGGCGGTACAGGCCGATCCATGCCATGCCGGCATGCGCATGTAACTGCGCGTACGTCTCGTCGAGGCTGTGCGGGCTCGCGGTGCGTCGCCCGGTCACGTAGATGCCGTTGTCGATGAGTGCCATGGTCGTACTCCGTCGGTCGGTCGACGAGAGCGCGCAAGCAAGCCGGGGGAGGAACCGCGCGTCAGAGATCGACGGACGGAGAGCCACCCCGCACAGGGAGGTTCAGGAGGCGCACCATCTCAGCGCGGGCCGCTCCCGACGAATCAGAGAGACAGGACGAAGACGACACCCGCAGCGGAGATGGAGCGCGGACTATCACCAGCCATGGCCGCTCACCCGCCTTCGATCGAAGTGTGTCGTGGCCCTGCCTGGGCCTCGAATACCGTACCACCCGAAAATGACGGATGCGTCGCGCTTCACCGCACCTCGTATGGCTGGATGCGCCCCCTATAGCGGGCGCTATCGCCGGGAGGTGGTGCGGTGAGCATCCGCGGGGCTTCGCTGCACAGGGGGTGCACCGGCCAGCCTCGCACGATCCCTTCACAGAGGCGACCCATCCGCTGGTCGAGCCTGCCGAGACCTCGCGACCCGCTAGACCGGCGCAACCACGTTGTGCCGGCCGATGGGCAGCATCATCGGGCGGCCCGACGTCGGGTCCTCGAGCACCCGGCTCGAAAGCCCGAACACCGCCTGCACGGTCTCCTCGGTGAGCACCTCGTGCGGGGTGCCGACGGCGTGCACGCGGCCATCCGCCAGGGCGATGAGGTGGTCGGCGTACCGGGCGGCGAGGTTGAGGTCGTGCAGCACCATCACGATGGTGGTGCCGCGGGCCTGATTGAGGTCGGTGAGCAGGTCGAGCACCTCGATCTGGTGGCTCACGTCGAGGAACGTCGTGGGCTCGTCAAGCAGCAGCAAGTCGGTCTGCTGGGCCAGCGCCATGGCGATCCACACCCGCTGGCGTTGCCCGCCGGAGAGCTCGTCCACGGCCCGGTCCGCCAGCACTGCGATCGAGGTGGCGTCGAGCGCCGCCGCGACGGCCTCGTCGTCCGCAGCGCTCCAGCGGGAGAACATGCGCTGGTGGGGGTTGCGGCCGCGGCCCACGAGGTCGGCGACCGTGATGCCCTCCGGCGCGATCGGCGATTGTGGCAGCAGCCCCAGCGTGCGGGCCAACTCCTTGGCGGGCATCCGGTGCACCTGCTTGCCGTCGAGCAGCACCTGGCCGGCCCGAGGCGGCAGCAGCCGCGACATCGAGCGCAGCAGGGTGGACTTGCCGCAGGCGTTGGCGCCCACGATCGCGGTGATGCGCCCGGCCGGCACGACCAGGTCGAGGCCCTCGATCACGGTGCGGTCGCCGTAGCCGAGGGTGAGGTTCTCCACCGCCAGGGTATGAATGACTGTCACAGGGAGCCTCCGGCGCGGTTGGTGCGGATGATGAGGTAGATCAGGTACGGCGCCCCGAGCACGCCGGTGACGACGCCGACGGGAAACCGGGTGCCGAACGCGTACTGGCCGGCGAAGTCGCCCACCAGCACGAGCAGCGCGCCCACGAGCGCGGCCGGCACGAGCAGCGAGACGCCGGGGCCCACGATGCGGGAGGCGATGGGCCCGGCCAGGAAGGCGACGAACGCGATGGGCCCGGCTGCGGCGGTGGCGAACGCGATGAGCCCCACGGCAGCGATGATCATGATCACCCGGGAGCGTTCCACGCGCACGCCCAGGGCGGATGCGGTGTCGTCGCCGAGCTGGCTCATCGACAGGTTGCGGGACTGCCCGAGCAGCACCGGCGCGAGCACCAGCAGGGCCACGAACACCGGCAGGGTCTGCGTCCAGCTGCTGCCGTTCAGGCTGCCGGTGAGCCAGCGCATGGCCACCTGCAGGTCCCATTCGGCGGCCTGGGAGAGCACGTACGCGGTCATGCTGTCGAGCATCGCGGCCACACCGATGCCGATCAGGATCAACCGGGTGCCGGCCACACCGCCCTTGTACGCCAGAGCGTAGATGGCCAGCGCCACGACGAGGCCCGAGACGATGGCGACGATGGAGACCGCGGTGGACCCGTAGCCCAGCACGATGATCGAGAACGCGGCGGCGGCACTGGCGCCGGAGCTGATGCCGATGATGTCGGGGCTGGCCAGGGGGTTGCGCAGCATGGTCTGGAAGGTCACGCCGCCCAGGCCGAAGCACAGCCCGGCGAGCACGGCGAGCGTGGCGCGGGGCAGCCGCAGCCGGCCCACCGTGAAACCGGCGCCGGGCACGTCCTGGCCGAACACCACGCGCAACACATCGGCGGGGGAGTAGTTGGTCTGGCCGACCATCAGGCTCACGAGGTAGCCGGCCACGATGAGCAGCGCCAGCACGGTGATCACGGTGCGGCGACGGATGCGGCGGCGCGCTCGGCTCTCGGCCACGGCCTGCGCGGTCGACCCGGTCGGGTGGGTCGCAAGGAGGCTCACAGTTCACGCACCTTGCGGCGGCGCACGATGTAGATGAACACGGGGGCTCCGATCAGCGCGGTGAGGATTCCCACGTCGATCTCCGCGGGTCGGGCGATGATGCGGCCGATCACGTCGGCGCCGGTGAGGAGGGCGGCGCCGAGCACGGCGGAGAACGGCAGCAGCCACCGGTGGTCTACGCCGACGAGCAGCCGGCAGGCGTGCGGAACGACGAGGCCGACGAAGCCGATCGGCCCGGCCACGGCCGTGACCGCGCCGCAGAGCACGACGGCGCCGATCGCCGCGGCGCCGCGGGCCACGGCCACCCGTTCGCCCAGGCCCGCGGCGAGATCGTCACCGAGCGCCAGCGCGTTGAGCGCCCGGGCGGAGAGGAAACTGAGCACGAAACCCACGATCAGGAACGGCGCGACCACGCGGATGTTCTCCATCGTCGCCCCGCCGACGCCGCCGATCTGCCAGGAGCGCACGCTGCCGGCGATGTCGTTGCGGGGCAGCACCACGGCGGTGACGAACGAGGCCAGTGCCGCCGAGGTCGCGGCCCCGGCCAGGGCGAGCTTCAAAGGGGTGGAGCCGCCGCGACCCAACGACCCGATCGTGTAGACGAACAGGGCGGTGGCGCCGGCGCCCACGATGGCCACCCAGATCATCGAGGTGGCGCTGCTGAGTCCGAAGTAGGCCATGCCGCTCACCACGGCGAGGGCCGCGCCCACGTTCACGCCCAGGATGCCCGGGTCGGCCAACGGGTTGCGGGTCACCCCCTGCATCACCGCGCCCGACATGCCCAGGGCAGCCCCGGCCACCACGGCCAACAGTGTGCGGGGGATGCGGGTGGCGACGGCGGCGCGGTCGAAGCCATCCGCTGCCCCGCCGAGCGCCGCAAAGATGTCATCCCAGCCGACCTCGCGGGAGCCGATGGTGATCGAGACCAGCATCAGGAGGGTGAGCACCCCGAGCGCGGCGAGCAGCCACAACGACCGCAGCCGCTTCGGGCGTCGCACACGGGCGACGCTCGAAGCGGCTGATGAAACAGGGGAAAGAAGGGTCACTTCGCGTTGTCGGCCGCAGCGGCGAGCAGCGCCGCGTAGTCGTCGAGGATGTACGAGATCGACAGCGGGGTGGGGTTCGCGGCGGTGCCCATGGGGCCGTCGCCGGAGAGGTTGACGATGGACTTGTTGGCCACCGCGGGGATCTGCGACAGCAGCGGGTCACCCTCGAGGGTGGCGACCAGGTCGGCGCCGCCGTAGGTGACGATCACGTCGACGTCGTTGAACGCATCCGCCTGTTCAGCGCTCTGGGTGAGGGAGTACTGGTCGGTGGTGGCGGAGGCCGTGATGATGCTCGGCGCACTGACCATACCGAGGTCGTCGAAGAACATGGTGCGGGTGTCGTGCGTCGTGTAGAAGCTGACCTCGCTGAGGTCGGCCTCGTCGACGTGGGTGAGGAACATCACGGTCTTGCCCTCGAGCGACGGGTACTTCGCTGCGGTGTCGGCGATCTCGGTCTCGAGTTCGGCGATGAGGTCGTCGCCCTCGGCGACCATGCCCAGGCCGGCGGCGTTCTGCTTGATCATGTCGCGCCAGGAGGTGCCCCAGGCGTTCTCCGGGTAGGCCACGACGGGCGCGATGGCGCTGAGGGTGTCGTAGTCCTCCTGGGTGAGACCGGAGTACGCGGCGAGGATCACGTCGGGATTGGTGTCGGCCACGGCTTCGAAGTCGATGCCGTCGGTCTCGTCGAACAGCACCGGGGTCTCGGCGTCGAGCTCGTCGAGCTTGGCCTTCACCCAGGGCAGCATTCCGTCGTCGTCATCGTCGCCCCAGGTGGCGGCGGCCATGCCCACGGGCACGACGCCGAGCGCCAGCGGCACCTCCTGGTTGGCCCAGTTGACGGTGGCCACGCGCTCGGGCTTGGCGTCGATCACGGTCTCGCCGAAGGCGTGTTCGATGGTGATCGGGGTGAAATCGCCGGATGCGGCGGCGGAGTCGGTGTCGGCCGCGGGGGACGAGCAGGCGGCGAGGCCCAGGGTGAGAACGGCGGCGGCCGAGAAGGCTAGAAGTGCGGATGCGCGGGGCATGGTTTTCCTCGTGATCGTGGTGCAGGGGGTCAGGGAGTGGACCGACGGCGCTGTGATGCCGCGCCCCGCCGTCGCGCGCAGGGGTCCAGCCCGGCGCATCCGTAAGGGTTGCCTAACCTTACCAGCACGCCGCGGCCCCTCCGCAAGTCACGGCGCGCTCCGAGCGTGGGCGCACGTCCCGAGCACGTATCGTCAGGGATATGAACCGAACTGACCGCCTGTACGGCATCGTTGAGGAACTCCGCGCAATCGCTCCGCGCCCTCGCAGCACGACCTGGCTGGCCGACCGGTTCGAGGTGAGTCGGCGCACCGTTGAGCGCGATATCAGTGCGCTCCAGCAAACCGGGGCACCGATCTGGGCGCAACCCGGTCGAACCGGCGGGTACTGCCTCGACCCCTCGATGACCCTGCCGCCGGTGAACTTCAGCGCCGACGAGGCGGTGGCCGTCGCGGTCGCCCTGCGCAGCGTCGAGGGGACGCCGTTCCACGGCGCCGGCCGAACGGCCCTGCGCAAGCTGCTCGCGGCCATGGCTACGGGCGACGCGGGCGACGCGGACGATCTCGCGGGCCGGGTCCATTTCATCGGGCACAGCCCCGAGCCGCCGCCGATCCCATCGGTGCTGACGCAGGCCGTCTCCGAACGGCGTGTTCTCCGACTCCGGTACACCGACCGTGACGGGCGCAGCACGCTGCGGGATGTCGAGCCCCTGGGATACGTCGGGTCCACTACGGCCTGGTACCTGCTCGGATGGTGCCGGCTGCGCGGCGGCATCCGCGCGTTCAAGCTCGACAGGGTGGATCAGGTGACGGCCACCGCCGAGCGAGTGCCTCGACGCACCGTACACCCCGACGAGATCCAGGTGCCGGGCGGGGATCTGCTCACCCTCGCGCTGCTGTGAGAACGGATGTCGAAACACCGACATAGGGGTGTCGCCCGGGGTTGTCAGCATGGTCGGTGTCGCGGATGGTCCGCGACGACGTCTGCCCCGAAAGAGCTGCCATGAACCTTGTCTCCCTTCGCCTGATCACTGACGATGTGACCCGACTCGCCACTTTCTACGAACGCATCACTGGAGTCGCCGCCGAACGCCCGAATGACGATTTTGCGGAACTGCGCACACCGAACGGCACCCTCGCCATCGGAAGCACCCGCACGGTGGCCGTCTTCGGTCCCGGCTCCGCACGCCCGGCCGCCAACCACACCGCCATCATCGAATTCCTGGTTCACGATGTCGATGCGGTCTACGCCTCTCTCAGGGCCGACGGCGTCGAGCCGCTCGGTGAACCTCGGGACATGCCGTGGGGCAATCGGTCGCTGTTGGTCCGCGACCCTGACGGCACCCTCGTGAATCTGTTCACGCCGGTCACGCCGGCCGCGATCGCCAAATTCGCCGAGACCCCGCGTTAGCCTCACTGCGGCCGGTGGCGCCTCGGGCCTCCGGCCGCGAGGCCCCCGGGCGTCCCGGCATCGCGCTGCAGAGGGTCCAGTCGCACACCCGTATCGCACCCGCCGCTCCCGCCGCAATGGCTTGCACGGGCGCATCCGGCTGCGTAGCGTCGAAGGATGAAAATCGGATACAAGCTGATCGCTGAGGGATTCGGCCCCCAGGAACTCGTCCGTCAAGCCGTGCGCGCCGAACAGGCCGGCTTTGATTTTGTGGAGATGAGCGATCACTTCCACCCCTGGGTGGAGGCCCAGGGTCACTCGCCGTTCGTGTGGAACGTGCTCAGTGTGATCGCCGCGAAGACCAGCACGTTGGAGCTGGCCACCGGGGTCACCTGCCCCAGCGTGCGGTATCACCCGGCCATCATCGCCCAGGCCGCCGCCACGCTCGCGCTGCTCTCCGACGGCCGCTTCACCCTCGGTGTGGGCGCGGGCGAGCGCCTCAACGAGCACATCGTCGGGCGCGGGTTCCCCGGTATCCATGAGCGGCACGCCACCTTCAACGAGGCGCTCGAGATCATCCGGCTGCTCTGGAAGGGCGGCTACCAGAACTACGACGGCCGTTACCTCAAGCTCGAGGACGCCCGCATCTTCGACCTGCCCGACGTGCCGCCCACCCTGGCCGTGGCCGCCAGTGGCCCGAGCTCCGTGGCGCTGGCAGCCGAGCACGGCGACGGCCTCTTCGCTACCGAGCCGAACGCCCAGCTGGTTACCGGCTACCGCGGCGCCGGCGGCACCGGCCCGCTATACGCCGAGGCCCCGCTGGCCTGGGCTCGCACCGAACAGGAGGCCGTGACCGCCGCGCACACGACCAACGCCTGGGCGCTGAGCGGCTGGAAGGTGATGAGCGAGCTCCCGAACCCGGTGAACTTCGAGGCCGCAGCCGCCACGGTCCGAGAGGACGACATCCGCGAGCAGTTCGCCTGCGGCCCGGACGTGGAGCGGCACCTCGAGGTGATCGGCCAGTTCACGGATGCCGGCTTCGACCACGTGGCCCTCATGAACGCCGGTCCCGACCAAGACGGCTTCTTCGACTTCTTCGAGCAGGAGCTGCGGCCCCGGCTGCTCGCCGAGAGCACCCGATGACCGCGGCGAGAGCGGTTCTCTTCGACATCGACGGCACCCTGGTCGACTCCAATTACCTGCACGTCGACGCCTGGCAGCGCGCCTTCCAGACGCTCGACACCGACGTCGAGGCGTGGCGCATCCACCGGTCGATCGGGCAGGATGCCGGCCAGTTGCTGTCGTCTCTGGTGGGGGAGCGGCCGGACGACTGGGTGAGCCGTGCGAAGGAGCTGCACGCCGAGAATTACAGGGAACTCGCTCCCCGGTTGCGCGTCTTCCCGCAGGCGCGGGAACTGCTCGCCGCCCTGGCCGGGAGGGGAATCACGGTGGTGCTCGCCACCTCCGCTCCCGCGGAGGAGCTGAACATCCTGCTCGAGCTGCTCGACTCCGATGACGCTATCCACGCCACGACCAACTCCGACGACGTGGATGTGGCCAAGCCCGACCCCGACATCGTGCGGGTGGCGCTGGACCGTGCAGGCGTCGAGCCCGCCGAGGCGCTCTTCATCGGCGACTCGGTCTGGGATATCGAGGCCGCGGGGCGCGCCCGGGTGCGGTCGCTCGGAGTTCTCTCCGGCGGGATCGCCGGCGACCTGCTCACCGACGCGGGTGCCTGGAGCGTCTTCGGAGGCACGAACGAGATCCTCGACCGACTCGACGAACTGGGTCTGAGCGCCTAACCGTCCCCTCGCCGGTCGACCCGTCCTTCCGTCATCGAGCCAGCCCATCGCCGGTCGAGCTTGTCGACGCCGTGCTGAGCCTGTCGAAGTAGACCTCGTGGCAAGCCTCGAGACCGGCTCACGGGGTCTCGACGGGCTCGACCGACGGAGTGGGCTCGACCGACGGAGTGGGTGCGACGCGCGGCCTACTTCGCGATGAACGCGAGCATGTCCTCGTCGAACTCGTCCTGGTAGTCGCCGTAGACACCGTGCGGGGCGCCCCCGTAGATCTTGAGCGTGCCGTGCTTCACCAGTTCGGCCGACTTCAGCGCGGCTGCGGCGATCGGCACGATCTGGTCGTCATCACCGTGCGCGATGAAGATCGGCACCTCCAGCGCCTGGAGGTCCTCGGTGAAATCGGTCTCCGAGAACGCCTTCACGCAGTCGTACGCTGCGGCGAGGTTCAACAGCATGCCCTGGCGCCAGAAGTCGTCCTTGGCGCCCTGCGACACGTTCGACCCCTCGCGGTTGGCGCCGAAGAACGCCTCGCTGAGGTCTTGGTAGAACTGCGAGCGGTCCTTGAGCACACCGGCGCGGATGCCGTCGAACGCCTCGATCGGAGTGCCCTCTGGGTTGCTGTCGGTCTTCACCATCAGCGGCGGAACGGCCCCGGCGGTGATGACCTTGGCAACCCGTCCCTTGCCGTACTGGGCGGCGTAGCGCACCACTTCTCCGCCACCGGTGGAGTGGCCCACGACCACGAGGTCGGTGAGGTCGAGCGATTCCACCAGCTCGGCGAGGTCCTTGGCGTAGGTGTCCATGTCGTTGCCCGTGTAGGTCTTCGACGAGCGCCCGTGACCGCGGCGGTCGTGCGCGATGGCGCGGTAGCCGGCATCCGCCAGCAGCTTGAGCTCGACCTGCCAGGCGTCCGACGACAGCGGCCAACCGTGGCTGAGCAGCACGGGCCGGCCGGTGCCCTGCTCGGTGTAGTAGATCTCGGTTCCGTCTGAGGTGGTGAAGTAAGGCATTGTTCTCTCTCTTTCGGGGTTGATGCGGACTTCTTCGGGAGGGGAGCTGGTTACGCCAGATACGCCAGGGCGCCCACGATGAGGTCGGCGACAGCGTTGGGGTTGGACACCATGACCGAGTGCGAGGCGTCCGGGATCTCGACGGTCTTCAGGGAACCGGCGCGCTCCGCCATGAAGCGCAGGCCCTCCACCGGGATGTTCTTGTCGGCGGTGCCGAAGATGAACCAGGACGGCAGCGTCTTCCACGCGGGGGTTTCGGCGGGCTGTGGTTCGCCGAGGGCGAAGTCGCGAATGGCCCGCTGCGTCGCGGCGGCGATCTTCGCCTCTGCGAGGGGAACGTCACCGGCGAACTGATTCGGGAAGAGCTCACGGTCCACGATGAGGTCATTCGTCCCATCGCCCAGGGCATACGGGCGCACCGTCTCGCCCAGAGTGCTGCCAGGGAATTGGCCGGTGAGCCCGAGCGAGGTTTCGCCGTGGTCGGGCGCGAAGGCGGCGACGTAGACCAGTCCGGCCACAGCTTCGCTGCCAACGGCCGCCTCGGTGATAACGGCGCCGCCGTAGGAATGGCCGACCAGGAGCACCGGGCCGCCGACCGACTCGACGGCGCGGCGCACGTTGTCGGCGTCGGTGCTGACGCTGCGGAGTGGGTTCGGGGTAGCGAAGGCGGCGATTCCGCGGTCAAGGAGATTCGCCAGGACGCCGCTCCAGCTGGCGGATTCGGCGAAGGCGCCGTGCACGAGAACGACGGTGGGGGAGTCAGACATGAGTGCTCTCTTCCGGTTGTGGTCTACGGGTGGACGGTTAGCTGAATTCGACGATGAGCTCGACTTCGACCGGGGAATTCAGCGGCAGTACGGCGACGCCCACGGCGCTGCGGGCGTGCACGCCGGCGTCGCCGAAGATCTCTCCGAGCACCTCTGAGGCACCGTTCAGCACTGCAGGCTGATCGGTGAATCCGGGGTCCGACGCCACAAACCCCACGACCTTGATCACCCGGGTGACCCGGTCGAGGGAGCCGAGCACACTCGCCACGGCGGCCAAGGCATTCAGGGCGCTGAGGCGGGCATAGCCCCGTGCCTCATCGGCCGTGACGGCAGCGCCGACCTTGCCGGTGGCAGGCAGCACGCCGTCGACGAAGGGGAGCTGCCCGGCCGTGTAGACCTGGTGGCCGCTGATGACGGCAGGAACGTACGTGCCAGCGGGCGCTGCGGCCTGCTGCGGCAGTGTGATCCCGAGTTCATCCAGGCGATCGGTGATCGTGGTCATGGCGCACGCTCCCTAGGGTTCCCTCCCCGGCTCGGGGAGAACTCCCTTCACGGTACGGTCGATGCTCCTGGTGTGCGTGTCCCTGCTGGTACCCCTGTCGCGGAGAGGGTGGTGACGGATGGGTCGAGGGAGGCGGCCAGGCGAGAGAACACCATGGCCGTGATGCTCTGCGGCGGCGCGGACAGCACGGTCAACTGGTACCCGGGCATGCTGCGCACCGCGAAGTTCTGCACGTCGATCTCGATGGCGCCCACGGCCTCCACCACCATATTGATCCGGGCGTCCTCCGAACCAGACACGTCGTACCGCGCCCACATCCGCTCGAAGTCGGGATCGTCGGAGAGTGCGTCGACGATCTCCTTCAGCCGTGGTGAGCGCGGATCGGCATCCCGCCGCAGGCCCGCCAGGCTGGAGCGGGTCATTTCCTCCCACTCCACGAGGGAGTGCTTCATCCGGTCCACGAAGAGGCGGAGCACAACGTTGGATCCGGCCGAGAGCCCGCCATTGCCGAACACGTGGGCGAGCGGGTTGGCCGCCACGATGTCGCGGTGGCTGTCGGACACGTATGCGGGGGTGTGGGTCCAGTGGCCGAGCACGCGCGTGATCCGCTCGGCCGATTCCGCGTCGGGTTGCACGGGCTGGGGCAGCTCACCGCTGGCGACCCGCAACAGGTACTGCCGCGAATCGGCGTCAAGCCCGAGTGCTCGAGCGAGGGCGTTCAGCACCTGATCGGATGGCCGGCCGCCGCGGCCCTTCTCCAATCGCAGGTAGTACTCGGCGCTGATCCCGGCGAGCCGGGCGACCTCGTCCCGTCGCAGCCCAGGCACCCGGCGACCCGTATCCCGCACGATCCCCGCGTCCTCCGGCTGGCAGACATGGCGGCGAGCCCGTAGGAACTCGCCCAACACGATCAACCCCGCAGACATATGCGCTCCTACCGTTCGGATAGGTCCACCGTACGTCGTAGAGCGATGCCTCCACATCCCCTTGACGTGGGAAAGTCAGGCCGTTCGTGACGCCGGTTTCGGCGGTGAGATCGGCCAGGGACGCCCTCTGGTAGCCGTGCACCCAGAACAGCTCGATGGCGGCGTCGAGGAGGGCGTCCTCGTCGAAGGTGCGGGTGCGCGGCATCCCATCACGCTACTCCTGCACGGAAGTGTCCTTCCGCAGGCAGCGCCCTACAGATCGACCTCGCCGCAGAGGTGCACCTGCACACCCAGCTCGGCGAACAGCGCGGCCTTGGCCATGAGGGCGCGGTCTGCAGTCTCGGCGTCGGGCGCGTAGACCACCTGCAGGTGGTTGGCCTTGTGCCGGGCCATCAGCTGGTCGCGACTGACACCGTGCAGCACGCCGTGCATGATCGGCCACTGCTTGTCGGTGGCGTTCAGGCGCCGCTGCGTTTCTTCCTCGGGCAGGTCGGCCACGTGTCCGCGTCCGAGGTCGACGTGCAGGATGCCGTCCATGATGAACACCCGCGACCACACGATCTCGCCCGGCTTCGAGGTGCCGGAGAGGGTCGAGCCGCCCTTGGGGAAGAACACGGCGGGCTGCCGGTTGCCGTGGGACTTGTCGTAGCCGCCGTTGTGCGAGGCCGGAACGGCGCCGGAGATCTCGAAGACCCAGACGAACTCGTCGCCGTACTGCTCACCCCAGCGGATGTCGTGCAGGGTGTTGGCCGGGTCCAGCCCCATGGCCACCCAGATGCGGTTGGTCACGAGGGCGTCAACGGCCACCCCCTCGTCCACCTCGTTGAAGTGCGGCAGGGCGGCGCCGGCATACAGCTCGCGGGCGCCGTCCCGGGAGAACACCGGCGGACGCTCCACGTTGTTGAGCAGACCCTCCACCAGATCGGAGGCCGGCACCATGTCTTTCAGGCCCTGCTGGTACTGGATGCCGATCGCATCGGCGCCGAAGTCGTCGGCGATGCGCAGCGCGGCCACGTACATCTTCAGCTGCTCGTGCACCTGCGCCTCGGTGAGGTCGGCGGTGTCGTCCGGGCCGAAGTGGAAGGTGAAGCCCACCCCGTCGAGCCAGGACCGCACGGCCTGCGCCTCGGCATCCGTCACCGTGTACATCTCGGCGAGCAGGGCCGATTGGGAGAGCCGCTCCTTGTAGATGCCGAGTGCGTTGAGCAGTTCGTCGTCGATGATGGCGTTGTACATGCCCATGCAGCCCTCGTCGAAGACGCCGATGATGGCCTTCTCCTCCTGCAGCTGCCGGGCGAGGCTGCGGCCGAGGGCCACCTCGGCGGTGTCGGGGAGGGTACCGAGGTCACGGACGTGGCTGAGATCGTGCACGATGCTGCCGGTGGCGAGCCATTCGCCCACCTTGTCCACGGCCCAGTCATCGCTGAAGTCCTTGCTCCACAACGAGGAATAGCCGATGCCGGCCTTGGTGAGCGAACCGGTGAGGTTGAGCAGCCCCACCAGGCCGGGAAAATCACCCGCCCAGTTGGCCACGGCCAGGATCGGGCCGTGGTGCGAGCGGAGGCCGGCGAGCAGATGGTGGCTGTACTGCCACACGGCGTCGACCACCACGAGCGGGGCATCCAGGGGGATGCCGCGGAAAACATCCAGCCCGGCGCGCTGGCTGTCGATGAAACCGTGGCCGGTCTCGGGGTTCACGTCGTGCGCGCGGTGCACCTCGTACCCGAAGCCCGCCACGGCGCGGGCGAAGTCCGCTTCGAGCTGCTGCTGGGTGAGCCAGCCGGCGGTGTTGGCGCTCAGGCGGAGGTCGCCGCTGGCCACCACGTACACGGTCTTCGGGGCGACGGCGGGGCGTTGGAGGGTTGGCGGAAAGGCGTAATCGGTCATAAGAAGGCTCCTTGGGTACGGGTGCGAGTGAGGGTGCAGGTCAGCGGTTGTTGGCGGCCATGTCGAGCAGGTCGCCGTGGAGCGTGTCGTCGATGGCGGCCATCGACATACGGGAATCCCACTGGCCGGGCACGTTGGCGGACACGGCAGCCTTCAAGCGGATGATCGACGGTCCGGTGAGGGCCACCAGCTGCACGACGGTGGCCTGCAGCCCGGCGGCGGCGGCGCCGTTGTGGTCGTCGTCGAGAGCCGCGGCGAGGCGACCGAAGGTCTCGGGGTAGGCGGCCGACACTCCGGACACGACCCCGGTTCCGCCTTCGCTGAGCACCGTGGGCAGGGTGGAGTCGTCGCCGGAGTACAGCTCCTGGCCGGGCTGCAGCTCGGCGATGTACTGCACGAGCAGGTCGGTGGCCGCGCCGGACAGTTTCGCGCCGCGCACCCCGGGCAGGCTCATGATCTCGCGGAATGCGGCCGGCGACACGACGATGCCGGTGCGCTCGGGGAACAGGTAGACGTAGTGTTCGATGCCGGGCAGGGCTGCCGTGACACCCCGGTAGAACTCGATCACCGCGGCGTCGTCGGCGGGCAGGTAGTAGGGCGTGAGGGTGGCCATCCGGGTGATGCCGAGCGTGGCGGCAGCACGGCCGAGGCGCACCACCTGGTGTTGGCTCGCGTGGCCGATGTGCGCGATCACCCGGTCGGCGCCGAGCACGAGGCAGGCGCGGCGGAACGCTTCCTGCCGTTCGTCGTCGTCCAGCGCCGGGAACTCACCGGTGGTGCCGGCGACGAGGGCGGCGTGCACGTGCGGCTCGACCCGGGTGAGCAGCGCGTCAAAGGTGTCCCACTGCACGGCGCCGTCGGCGCTGAAGGGGATGGGGAGGGCGCTGACGATTTGTGCGGTCATGGTTGCACCTTTCGGTTCGGTTCTGAGTGGGCGAGCAGTGAGGGGCAGGTGAGCAGGGAGAGGGGCACGGTGGCGCTGGCGATCCCGCGGCGCTGCCAGGTGTAGGTGATGACAAGATCGTCGCCATGCACGATCGCGGCGGGGTACGAGTACTCGCCGGTGCCGTCGGTGCGCACTCCGTCGTCGCGGGGGTCGAATCCGGTCTCGGATGCGGCGGGCAGGCTGGGCGTGAACGCGCCGAGCGGCATCCGCCCGTTGTCGATGATCGCCACGGTCTGCCAGTGCCTTCCATCGCGCGAGACCGCCAGGGCCAACGGGCAGCGGGCGCCCCAGCTGGTACCGGTGGGATTGTGCACGCCGGCGAGGGTGCCGTCGGGCAGCTGCGCCACGGTGAGGCCGCTGTTGTTATTCGGCAGGTCGCTCGGCACGGCGGGGGCGAAGCTCCGGCCGTTGTCGGTCGAGAACGCGACGAAGGCGTGTCCTTCCGACGACCGCAACAGGGCGCCGACGGTGTTGCCGGTGACCCACAGGGCCGGCTGGATGACGCCCGCGCCCGCTAGCGTCGACCGGTCCAGCGGGATGGCGACGCGGTTCCAGGTGCGACCGTTGTCGGGGGAGCGGTCGACGAAGCTCTCCCAGACCGGCCCGCCGGACGCCCAGGTCTCGGTGGAGGCCGGAGCGAGCCAGGCGCCGTCGATCGTGCGCACCGGCGGATTCTTCACCGGTCCGCGCCCACCGACGTCGCCGGGAACGAGTTCCCGCGGTGCCGACCAGGTAGAACCGTGGTCGTCGCTGGTGCACAGCCAGGTCGACCATTCCGAGATGCGCGGGCCACGCTTGAAGAACAGCCACACCGCTCCGTCCGGGGCCTGGGCGAGCACCGGGTTCCAGTGCGCGACGGCGTCCCCTGGGCCACCGCTGCCGGTGACCCGCCGCGGCTCGCTCCAGGTGCCGCCGGGCTGCCGCACGGCCACGAGGATGCCGTTGTCGGGGGTGCCTTCCGCGGTGCCCGCGAACCAGGCGCACACGAGGGAGTCGCCCACGGCCAGCACCGTGGAGGCGTGGCACTGCACGCCGCCGGTTGTGCCGGGCCGGGCCACCCAGTCGCGGGTGACGCCGGCCGTGATGTGGAGAGGGATGTCGGTGGGGATGTCAGCGGAGACGCTGGTGGCACGCATCAGCGCTCGGACTTCGACTCGGCGGCCTCACGCTGGGTGCGGTCGGCGAGGCGGTCCTCGAGCGAGCCCGGGTCGACCGTGCCGCGCCGGGCGGCACGCACCTTGGCGATGATCGGCACCAGGATCGCCACGGCGGCCAGCGCGAGCATGACGGCCGAGATCGGCTGGGTGAAGAAGATCGTCGGCCCGTCGATCAGCAGCGCCCGGCGCAGGTTGGCCTCGGCCAGCGGGCCGAGCAACAGCCCGAGCACCACCGGACCGGCGGGGAAGCCCGTGCGCTTCATCACGAGCCCGACCACGCCGGAGATGAGCATGACGATGACGGTGTACATGTTGTTGGTCACGGTGTACGTGCCGACCACGCAGAAGATGAGGATGGCCGACCAGATGTAGTAGTTGGGCAGGTCCATCAGTTTCACCATGCCGCGCATCCGCACCAGGCTGATGCCGAGCGACACGACCGTGGCGACGATCATGATCGCTGCGATGGAGACGACCAGGTCGGGGTTGTTGGTGAACAGCTGCGGACCGGGCTGCAGCCCCCAGATGATCATGGAGCCGATCATCACGGCCATCACCGAGTCGCCGGGGATGCCCAGCGCCATGGTGGTGATCAGCGATCCGCCGAGCGTGGCGCTGGACGCACCGTCGGCGGCCGTGATGCCCTCGATGGAGCCCTTGCCGAACTTGTCCTTGTTCTTGGACACCGCTCGGGCGCGGTCCCAGCCGATCAGTCCGGCGATGTCGCCGCCGGCGGCGGGAACGATGCCGACGACGATGCCGACCCCGGTGCTGAGCGCCATGGGTTTGCCCATCTCCTTGTACTCCTTCTTGGTGGGCCACCAGCGGCCCAGGGAGGAGATCGGCTTGGTCTTCTGCTCGCGGTGGGTCAGCAGCTGGTCGAACAGTTCGGCGATGCCGAAGAGCCCGATGATCACCGCAATGAAGTCCAAACCGCCGGACAGGTCGTTCAGTCCGAAGGTGAACCGCTGGTCGCCGGTGATCGGGTCGCGGCCGATGGTGCCCAGCGTCAGGCCCACGGCCCCGGCGAGCACACCCTTCACGATCGACTTCGACGAGATCGAGATCATGATGGTGAGGCCGAACACGACGAGGGCGAACATCTCGGGCGGCCCGAAGTTGAGCGCCAGCTTGGCCACGGGCTGGGCAGCGATGATGAAGACCACCATCGACACCAGGATGCCCACCGTCGAGGCCAGCGCCGAGACCACCAGCGCAAGGCCGGCCTTGCCTTGTTTGGCCATCGGGTAGCCGTCGAAGGTGGTGGCGATGGCGGCGGGAGTGCCTGGCGTGTTGACCAGGATGGCGGGGATGCGGTCGCCGTAGTTGGCGCCGACGTAGATGCTCAGCAGCACGGCCAGACCCTGAACGGGTTCGAGGGTGAGGGTGAAGCCGGCGGCCAGGGCCACCGCCATCGATCCGGTGATGCCGGGGAACACGCCGACCAGGGTGCCCACGAGCAGGCCGATCATGAGGCACAGCAGGGTGACCGGGTCGAGGACCGCGCTCAGCCCGGATTCCAGGGGGTTCATAGGGGCACTCTCAAAAGGAGGTTGAACATGGCGTAGAGGGCGCCGGTCATCACGACCGGGTAGATGATGAGGGCACGGATGCCGCGGCCACCGCCGATCGCGGTGACCGCCGAGACGAACACCGGTGCGGCCACGACGAATGCCGTCAGCGGCCATACGACGATGAAGGCGATCGTGGCGGCCACCGCGAGCAGCAGCTTGATCCAGCCCGGCCGGGTCGTTGCCTCGTTGTCGGTGTTCGGGTGAGGTGCCTTCACGAGGGCGGTGACCAGCAGGATGAGGGACAAGCCGAGGCCCAGTGCGCCCAGGAAGGTGGGCCAGGACCGGGGCGTCAGGCCCGGCAGTTCCAGCCGCAACTCGATGGCATTGGCCAGGAGGAGTACCGAGCCGGTCAGGGCCACTGCGGTGAGTGCGATGGTGATTTCGGGCCATCGGGGCGCCGTGGTCGGGCGCTCGCCGCCCGCATCCACCTCACCCTCACGGCCACTCGTCGTGGACGAACTGGGCGTCATGATTACTTGACTTCGAGCAGGCCGGCGAAGCGGGTGTACTCGCTGTCGATGAACTCGGTGAAGTCCGCCGGAGTCTTGTAGACCGACAGGGCGCCGCTCTTGGTGATGGTGTCGACGAACGTGTCCGACTGGGCGGAGGTGGCGATCGCGTCGGCGAGGGCTTCGCGCACGTCATCGGGCAGTCCGGCCGGTGCGTAGACACCGCCCCAGCCACCGAACTTGAGGTCGTAGCCGAGTTCCTCAGCGGTTTCCACGTCGGGCAGCAGCGGGTGGCGCTCGTCGTGGAGCACGGCGAGGGCGCGCAGCTGGCCGCCGTTGTGCGCCGCGGCGGTCTCGGCGGTGCCGCCCACGGCGGCGTCGACCTGGTTGCCCATCACAGCGGCCACGGCGGGGCCGCCGCCGTCGAAGGGCACGGGAACAACCGTTGCACCGGTGAGGTCGGCCAGGCCCAGCTCGGCGGCTTCCCAGATGGAACCGGCACCGGCGTTTGCCATGGTGACCGAGCCCGACTTGCCCGCGGCGACGAGGTCGTCGAGGGTCTTGAAGGGGCTGTCGTTGGGCACCGAGATCACTCCGGGGGCGAGCATGATCTGGCCGAGGAAGTCGTAGTTGTCCGGTTCGATGTCGAAGCCCTGGTGGGCCAGCATCGAGATCTCCACGGGGACGAAGCCGATGGTGTAGCCATCCGGGTCGGAGTCGGCGATGTACTGCATGGCCGTTGAACCCGATGCGCCGGGCCGGTTCTCGACGATCACCGACACACCGAGTTCCGTTTCCAGCTCGCTGGCCAGGGCGCGGGAGGTGAGGTCGGAGCCGCCGCCGGCGGCGGCCTGCACGATGAAGGTGATATCACCCTCGGGGTAGGCCGAGACGTCCTCGGCGCCATCGGCGCCGGGGGAGGAGGAGCACGCCGTGAGGGTGAGGGCGGCGGCCGCCAGAACACCGGTCAGCTTGAGGGTACGTGGCATTGTCATTTTTCAACTTCCTTGTTGGAAACGGGGCAGTGCGGTGCAGTGCGGGGGTACTGCGGGGGGTGAAACGGGCATAACGGATTGCGGGACGACGCTAGGAATCAGCGGGACGGATTGGGGGAGGGTCAGGCCTCGGCGTGCAGCCGCTTGAAGGCGTTGGTGAGTCGGTCGCGGGAGCCCTGCAGGTGCACGCGGAGCATCTCGACGGCGGTGGGGATGTCGCCGTTGCGCAACGTCGTGTACAGGTCGAGGTGGTCCTGATAGGTGGGACCGAGATCGCGGTCTTCGGCGTTGGTGAGCTCGAGCATCACCGCGAAGGTGGGCTCGTACATCTTCCACATGCTCTCGAGCCGCTTGCCGCCGGCCACCGAGTAGAACGCGGAGTGGAAGTTGAGGTCGGCCCGGGAGAAGCCCAGGGAGTCGTTGGCTGCCACCCGGTCGCGCATGATGTTGAGGTTGCCCTCCACCAGGTCCCAGCTGGCGTCGGTCGAGTGCGCGCGGGTCAGTTCGAGGGCCTTGACCTCGAGGATCTCGCGGAGCATGTACAGCTCGTCCACGTCACTGGCACGCAGCCCCACAGCGAACACGCCGCGGCGGTGGCTCTCGACCAGGCCTTCGGACTCCAGTTGGCGCAGGGCGTCGCGGATGGGGCCGCGGCTCACGTCGAACCGGATCGACAGCTGGGATTCGACGAGGTGGGTGTTCGGCGGGATCTCGCCGGCGACGATGGCGTGGCGTAGCTGGGTGACGACGTGGTCGCCGAGCGCCAGTGCCTGGGGCACGGGGCTCCGTCCATTCACGAAAGACACGCTCGTCATCATTGACTCCTCTTGCTAACCGATAACGGTTTACCGTAAACCAAAGCTAGAGGGCGCGCGAGGATTCGTCAACCTTTTGCCCGGATTGGGTGGGTCGAGGATCGGCAAGGCCCAGAGGAACTACCTCAGGCAAGGCCGCGACCACGGCACGCGCCACCAAGTCTGAGTACGCCGTGTCAGCGATCCAGGCGACGCACGTCTAGCGGCGGAAAGTGCGCAAATTAGGACCGAATCCCGGATTTCGTCCTTCTAAGCTCACTTTTGCCTCAGAACCAAGCGCGCCCACTCGTGACACCTGTCACGGACACCGATGACACCCGGGTACTTCCGGGCCCCAGCCGGGATTGATTGGCTGGTCTCACACCGCCGGAGCGATCCCACCGCCCGGCCAACCGAGACGAGTCCCATGAAGAAGCCCCTGCGCATCGCGCTTACTACCCTCGGCGTGCTCGTGGCGATTCCGGTGCTGTTCGTCGCCACGACGGCAGTGGTCAACGCCGTCGCCACGGCCTCAGAGGCCTCCGCGATCACCGACTATGGGCAGCGGGTGCCCGTCGACGGCAAGCAGATGAACGTGGTGCAGAGCGGCGACGGCGACCAGACCATCGTGCTGCTGCCCGGACTTGGCACCGCCGCACCCGGCCTCGACTTCCAGCCCCTGATCGACGAACTCGACGACACGTACCGGGTCGTGGCCGTCGAGCCCTTCGGCACCGGACTGAGCGACCAAACCGACACCCCGCGCACCGCCGCGAACATCACCCGGGAGGTGCACGAGGCGCTGCAGTACCTCGACGTGGACCGGTACGTGCTGATGGGCCACTCCATCGCCGGCATCTACGCCCTCAGCTACAGTGCCGCCTACGCGGACGAGCTCGTCGCCTTCGTCGGCATCGACAGCAGCGTGCCCGACCAGCCCGGCGCGGACGAGCCGATTCCGGCCGGCCTGATCTCGACCATGAGCACCCTGGGCATCACCCGCGCCCTCACCGCCCTGGCCCCCGACCCGTACCTGGGCCTGCCCTACGACGAAGAGACCATCGAGCAGATGAAGCTGCTCGGCAGCAAGAACGCGGCGGCTCCGACGCTGGTGAACGAGATGGACAACACCCCCGCCAACTTCGCGTCCGTCAGCGGTGCCACGTTCCCCGCCGACCTCCCGGTGCTGCTCTTCGTGCGCTCCACCGACACCGATGTGGACGGCTGGGTCGCCCTGCACGACAAACAGGCCGCCAGCGTCGACACCGGCCAGGTGATCACCCTCACCGGCGACCACTATCTGCACCACACCCTCTCGCCCCAGATCGCCCAGGGCACCACGGACTTCCTCGCAGCGCTGTCGATACGCTGAGGTCATGTCGCACACCGAGCAGGCCGCGCCCACCGCCGACCTGCGGATGATGCGCCGCTCCACCGTGCTGACGCTCGGGCTGGTGGTGCTCGTGGGCGGCTTCGTGCAGCTCCTGTTGGGGGTCGACCTGCCCCTGACCCCGCGGATGATCGTCCTTGCGGCGCTCACGCTGGCCGCCGTCGCCGGCGCGCTTGCCACCATTCCGCTGTTACTCCGGGGGTCGGGGGAGGCCGCACCCACGCATCCGGTCGCGCTCGCCCTGCTCGGCACGAGCGGTGCGGCATGGCTGCTCGCCGTGCCGGCGCCGTTCGCCGGCTGGGGTTGGGCGTTCCTGTTCGCGCTGGCCGGCGGGGTGCTCGGCTGCCTGGTGACCGGATGGTGGAAGGCCGCGGTGGTGCTCGGCACCAACGCGGTCGTCGTCGGAGGGGGTGTGATCGGCATCCTCACCTCTCCGCCCGCGGTCGTCGCCCCGGCCGGCGCCGACGACACGGCCGATCTCATTGTTCTCGGCACCCTCGCCTTGTTCACGCTCATGCCGTTGAGCGCGGTCTGGGCGTTGCAGGTGGTGCTGCGCCTGGAGCACGCCCGGCAGACCGCGGCCGAGCTCGCGGTGGCGAAGGAGCGGCTGCGGTTCGCCACCGACCTGCACGACATCCAGGGCCACAACCTGCAGGTGATCGCCCTCAAGAGCGAACTGGCCGAACGGCTGCTGGCCGCGCGTCCCGAGCAGGCCGCCCGCGAGATCGCCGACATCCGGGTTATCGCGCAAGCGGCGCTCGACGACACTCGCGCGGTGGTGAACGACTACCGCACGGTCACCGTGGCCGTGGAGGTGCGGAACGCGGCGGCGGTGCTGCGCTCCGCGGGCATCCGGTGTGAGGCGCGCATCGACACGCCTGGCATGCCCACCACGATCGGCGCCGTGTTCGCGGTCGCGATCCGGGAGGCGGCCACGAACGTGCTCCGGCACAGCCGGGCCACCGAGGCCACGATCGAGCTCGTGCTCGCGGATGCCGGCGAGTACCGGTTGACGGTGAGCAACAACGCCGCCGGTGCGGCGCGGCTCGGCGGAACGGGCCTGTCAGGCCTCGCCCACCGCGTCGCCGCGCAGAACGGCACGGTCGTGACCACCCGCACCGACGACATCTTCACGCTGGTCGTGCGGGTGCCCACCACGGATGCCGCCGTCCCCAACCCGGCGCAGGTCGGTGCGGCCGACGATGGCATGCCCGCCGACGGCCGAGTCCCGGCCTCCGCACCGACTCGACGGGAGGCCGGCCGATGATTCGAATCGTGATCGCCGACGACGAGGAGCTCATCCGCGGCGCCCTCGTGGCCCTGCTCTCGCTCGAACCCGACCTCGAGGTCGTCGCGGATGTCGCCGATGGGGAGCAAGCGGTGGCCGCGGCGATCGCGCATCGCCCGGCAATCATGCTGCTCGACCTGGAGATGCCCCGGCTCGACGGCATCGACGCCGCCCAGCGGCTGCTGGGGCTGGTGGACACCCAGGTCATCATCGTCACCCGGCACGCACGGCCCGGCACCCTGAAACGGGCCCTCGCCGCCGGGGTGCGCGGCTTCGTGCCCAAGTCCACCCCCGCGTCAGAGCTGGCCACGATCATCCGCTCGGTCGCCGTCGGCGAGCGGTACATCGACGCGCGCCTGGCCACCGCGGCGCTCACTGAGGAAGAGAACCCGCTCACGCCCCGGGAGGTGGACGTGCTCCGGCTGGCCCGGGACGGCCTGGCCACCCGGCACATCGCGAAGCAGCTCGGCCTGGCGCACGGGACGGTGCGCAACCACATCTCCGCCGCCATGGCCAAGCTCGCCGCCGACTCGCGCACCGCGGCCGCGGCGGCCGCGTGGGAGCAGGGCTGGATCTAGCCAGCGCGGGAATGCTGGCCTCGCCTTGGCGCGCAGAGCGGCGTAGCCTGCGAGACCCAGACCCTCACCGTGTGCGCGCCAGAGGAGCGGAATGCAGGTCGGGGAATCCACTACCGTCAGCGGCCTGTCGACCCGTGAGCGGTTCGCGCTGGTCGAGCCTGTCGAGACCCCGTGAGCCGACCTACGAGATGGGCGCGCCACGCAGGCACGTCACCGGGTGTCGACACGCTCAACCAGCGAAGTGGCCGCAGGCATGCGTTCAGGCGGAGACGCGCGCCACAATCGCGCCGTGCGGGCGGTGCCCAGGTCCCGTGCGCGTGTAGGTCTCGACGATCTCGAAGTGAGCGGAGCGCAGCTCGTTGCTCAGGGCGTCGACGGGCCAGCGATAGGCGGTCGTGACGGCATGCTCGAACTGCTCGAGCACCGGGCCCTCGAAGAATCCGAGCAGGAGTTTGCCGCCTGGCCGCAGAATGCGGGCGAACTCGGTCAGCGCAGCCCGGAGGGAGCCTGGTTCGTGGTGGATGAGCGAGTACCAGGCGAGGATGCCCGCGACAGTACCGGGCGGGTTGGGCAGCTCGCCGATGTCGCCGACCTCGAAGGACACCCCAGGATGGGCCCGTCGGGCATGGTCGACAAAGCTCGAGACACCGTCCACGCCCCGCACATCGACACCACGAGATGCAAGGTGCCCGCTCCACTGCCCCGGGCCGCAGCCGGCATCGATCAGAGGACCATCAAGCTGGGCGGCCCATCCGGTGACAAACTGCAGGTCCGCCGGGTGCACCGACGCCATCGAGCCGAGCTGCTCCGTGTACTCCATGGCACGGCGGGCATACGCGGCAGTGATGTCGGCTGTCATGCTTCCGAGCCTAGAGAGTCACGGCGCTCACGGGTGGGGGCGCGTTGGTCTCGTTGGTCTCGTTGGTCGAGCGTGTCGAGACCCCGCGAGGTGTCTGCGTACCGGGTTCACTGGTTCCACGGTTCGCAGGTTGTCTCACCAGGTTTCGACAAGCTCAACCAGCGAAGGGGCGCGTTGGTCTCGGCGGTCGAGCTTGTCGGCGGGCCTAACGCGCCGCGAGGGTCGTGAGCAGCGCGGCCGGCAGCTCCGGCTCGGGCAGCGTCACCGCGAACAGGGTGCCGTTGGTGCGCTCCACGACGAGCGCGGGACCGCTCGCCACCACGATGGCCGAGCGGCCGGGGCGGATCCGGTAGCCCCAGCCGCCCCACTCCATCGGCGCGATGGTCTCGGCGCGCGCCGACACGATCTGGTCGAGCCGCAACCGTCGCAACGGCAGCCCAAGCAGCGCCGACATCACCCGCAGTCCGCGGCGGTCCACGCTCACCCGCAACCGGCCGAAGGCCAGGCACGACAGCGCCACCAACCCCACTGTCACCGCGCCGCCGGACCCCGGCCCACCGAGAACCGCACTCAGCACCGCGAGCGCCACGGTGGCCAGGCCCAGAACGCCGGCGAGCCAGAGGAGCAGCGGCACCCGGACGGTGGTGAACCAGGCGCCGGTCTCGCTCGCCGCCAACGGCACCGAGACGGGGGAGTACGGCTGCGGCTCAAACGGGCGCCGCGGCGACAGCACGAAGGGAATCAGGCCGAAGGCGCCGGCCAGCACACCGAGCAACGGCCAGCCGCCCGCGTCGGGTTTCGACGACCCTGTCACCAGGACGAGCCCGGCGGTCACCAGCCAGATGCCCGTGCCCAGTCCGGCGGCACAACCCGCGACGAGCAGCAACGTGCGACGGATGTCGGCGGTGCGGCGGGACAGAGCGGCCAGCCCCGCCAGCGCGGCGAGCAGGGCGATGCCACCGGTGATCGCCAGCATTAGCGCGGTCGGCGAGGTGGACGTCACCTCGGTGCCGTTCCACTGCCGAGGCAGCTCCGCCGGAAGCCGGTCGTGCCACTGCAGCGCCGTCACCACGACGGTGACAACCGGCAGCCACAGCAACCCGACCGCAAGCCGGTCGCGACTGGTGGCGCGCGGGTCGAGTGCCGGGGCGGCGTCGATGGTGGTCTGGTCTGGCATGGCTCAGCCTCTCGTTTGGATCAGGGTCAGCACGTCCGGCAGGGTCACGCCGAGCTTGCGGGCCTCGGCGAGCAGCGCGTCGGCCAGCTCGGTCAGGCGCACCGTTCCGGCGTCGGCATCCGCTCGCACCGAGGCGCCGCGGCCCTGACGCATCTCGAGAATGCCGTCGTCGCGCAGCTGCTGATAGGCGCGCAGCACGGTGTGCATGTTGATGTCGAGGGCGCTGGCCAGCTCGCGGGCCGGCGGCAGCCGGGTGCCCGGCGCCAGGGTGCCGTCGACCACCGACGCGCGCACCTGCACGGCCAATTGGTCGGCGATGGACACCGACGACGCCTGATCAACCCGAAACAACATGTTTGCAATGTTACTAGAACAATGCCGCCTGTGTTGACCCGCTAGGGCACACCGGCATCCGCGGCGGGCGCTCACTACGCCGTGCCAGCGTCACTGCTCCTCGTACCGTTGGCCGCGCCCGCTATAGCGGGCGCGGTCGCCCGTACGAGGTGCAGTGACGGACGGCGTTCCGTGTCCTCACCCCTCCCGAGATCAGGACAGCGGGGGCTGCGGCGCCGGCGGCTCCTGTTCCGTGCGGAACCCGATGGCCTTGTGGCTGCCGTCGCAGAACGGCTTGAGCGAGGAGACCCCGCAGCGGCAGAGAGCCACGGTCTTCCGCCGCGGCGGAATCACCTTGCCCGTGGGCGTGAGGATCTCGAACGGTCCGCGCACCAGCAGCGGACCGTTCGGGTACGCGGTGATGCTCACCGGCTCGGTGGCACCGGTGTCGGGCTCGTCGTCCCACTGGTCGTCAAACCGGGTGGAGGGCCGAGCAGTGGGCTGGGCGTCGGGCTCGGTCACGCGGGCACCGCGGCACTCTGCGGCACCCGCAGGGCCGAGGTGCCGGCCGTCCAGGCGTCGATCTGCTGCGCACCGGCCAGGCCGTCCACGTAGAGTCCGGCCGCGGCCCCGAAGAAGACGTCCTCGAGCAGCTCCGGTTCGTCGGTGGCGAGGGACCCGGCCAGGTCGCGCGCGGCGATCTGCTCGTGCACCGCATCCGCTTCGACGTGCTCGTCGAAGTAGAAGGTGACGTCGGCGTCGTAGCCCAGCCGCCTAAACCCGTTGCCGTAGAGGCGGTTGGGCAGCGACGAGGTCATCTCGAAGGCGGCGAGGTGCCCGGCGATGGCGCCGCGCAGCCGGCGGTGGGTGCCGAACATGGTCATCATGTTGCTCGAGGCCAGTGTGATCGCCGGCACCACGTCGACGTAGTGTCCGTTGGTGGCGTCCAGGCCCACGCCGCGCAGGGTGCGGGCGAACAGCTCGGCGTGCATGCGGTCGAACCGGCCGCCGCCGTACTCGTCGGCCTGGATCTCCACGAGCGCCGCCTTGGCGTGCCGGCGCAGGCGCGGGATCGCCCAGGTGTGCGGGTCGGCCTCCTTGAGCTGGTAGATCGAGCGCAGGATGAGGAACTCCCGCGCCTGCTCGTCGGTGGCCTTCTTCGCCAGGTAGCGGGAGACGCTCGGGCCGGTGTCCGAGCCGGTCAGCTCGAACAGCGCCGCGGCGACGCTCTCCAGTCCGGGTTCGGGCAGGTCGGGCACGGATGCGCGTTCGCGCAGTGCCTGTTCAAACGGGGCTTCGATCGCCGCGCAGAGCGCGAGCACCTCTGGGTGCCATTCCCAGTCGTCGTCGACGCCGTGCAGGCCGCTGTATCGCAGCTCGTAGGCCAGGAACAGGGCAGTCTGCAGATCGTCGTCCTGCACGATGTCGGCCGTGTCGGCCAGGGCGGCGGCGGTGCGCTCGCGTAGCGCTGAGGCAAGACCGGTGTCGGGGGCGGTGGGGGAGGTGTCGAGAAGTTCGAGCAGGGCACCGCTGACCGGGCCTCGGGAAGTGGGGAGTCGCATGTGCGTTACCTCGCTAGTCGGCTGGCTGGGCGCGCCCGGGTGGCATCGCCGCCAAGGTGGACGACGTTACACGCGACCACCGACACTGGTGTCGCGCCGCGCCCTTCGCGTCTGATCGCCTGGTCGTCAGGGCGCTTCTCGTCCGCCGAGGTGGGCTACGCGCGCCGGAACGTCATCCGCCAGTTCGTCTCCCACGACAGCCCTGCATCGTTCGAGAACGCCTGTTGCCAGGTGGGCTCTGGTCCGGTCGCATCCCAGATGAAGCGCACGCGGATGGGCACGCCGTGCAGCACGTCCTCGGCCAGGAAGGTGCCGATCCCGTCGGCGAACGCCCCGCGCACGGGTGTATCGAGCGCAGTCGGGTTGCGGCCGTCGAGCCACCAGATCGACCACTCGGCATCCGCCGTGGAATACGAGCGGAGGGCGACGGCCCGATAGTCGCCCGCCGGATGCCGGAGGAGGTTGTCTTCGAGGTTGCCCAACCCGCCCAGAATGCTGCGCGTGGAGGAGAGCCCCTCGAAGGTGGTCCAGGTATCGGCGCCGCTGAAGATACCGTCCAGCTTTTCGTGCCGAACCGTCCAGTCGCCGAGGATGAAATCGAAGTCGCCGGGTGCCTGTGGGCCGTTCGTCGACATAAGACTGTCCTTTGCTCGATGCGCGATGTGCCGGGCCGGGTCATCGTTTCGCCGATCGAATGACGGATGTCGGATGCTCGGCCCTGACAACCCTCCCAGCTTCCGAGGCCGCCCCCAAGGCCACTTGGCGGCGAGAGTGCTGGACCACTGCATCGGTGGTGCTCCCCGGCCTACTCGGTGCGCCCCGTGTGGCTGGATGCGCCACCTATAGCTGGCGCATCCAGCCACACGGGGTGCAGCGAAGCCCAAACGGATGCGTGGCACCCCGCGGCCGGCCCACCCGGGTTCAGTCGGTGCGAGACGCCGCCGACCGAATGGCCTGGGCCAGGTCGCCGGGGCGGCTCCACATCGGCCAGTGGCCGGTCGGGAGGTCGACGACGTCGAGGTGCTCGAGGGTCGCGACCTCGGCGAACATGGGATGGCCTGATCGGGCCAGCTCCAGCATCTGCGCGCTCGGGATCGAGCAGCACACCAGGGTGGTCGGAACCGCGCGCCGGGCATCGTTCGTGAGCCCGAGGGGCTGACGCAGCACGGGGCCGGGCTCGGGGACCGCCCGGGCCCGGAAGCGCCCGAGGGCCTCCGCGCTCAGCCCGTCGAGGCTCGCCTGCGGGGGGAATGCGTCGAAGGGCGGCAGCGGAAGCTCTTCCATTCCCTCTGGAAGGTCGGGGGCGAAGACGCTTCCGGCGGCGACCGGCCCGGAGTCGACCCACACCACTCGCCGCACAAGCTCCGGGTGCCGGTCGAGCACGAGGCTGACGGGAAAGTTCGCCCCGCTGTGAGCGACGATGATCGCGGGCTGCTCCGCGGAGACCCCGAGTCGAGCGAAGAGCTCCAGGATCGAGGCGGCTTGATCGTCGAGGGTCTTCGTCGCACGATCGGGGTCGTCGCCGTCGAGACCGGGCAGGGTCATCGCGACGGCCCGGGCATGGTCGGTTGTCAGATGGTCAAGGACGTCATCCCACGCCCACGCGCCGAGCCAGTGGCCGGCGATGAGAACGATGGTGGGACTGCTCGTTGTAGGTGTCATGTCACTACTCTCGTAGGCGCTACCGGCAGGTGTGTGTCACTATTTGTGTCATGAATTTGCTGCGAGTCGAACGGTGAAGCGAACTGAACGGCTCCACGCGTTGTCCGAGATGCTACGCCGCAACGGCTCACGGGGCTGCTCCGCCGACAGGCTGGCGAGAGAGTTCGACGTCTCCGTTCGCACGGTCAAGAGAGACCTCGCCGCGCTCGAGCGCAGCGGCGCGCCGCTCTGGTCCCGCCCCGGTCCGGGCGGCGGCTTCGGGATGGCCGTGGGCGCATCCTTGCCACCGGTCAGTCTGTCCCCGGCCCAGGCCGTCGCGCTCCTGGCGGCCGTGTCGGCCGCGCCCGATGCCCCCTACGCCGATCTGGCCTCGGCCGGCATCCAGAAGATCCTGGACGTGCTCGACCCCCGCACCCGAGCACGAGCCGACGAGCTGGCCGAACGGGTCTGGGTCAACCCGCCTCCCTCCTCGTCGCGAGCAATCAGGTCGGCTCTGGAGCAGGCGATGGCCGAGCAGCGCGTCATCCGGCTTCGCTACACGGCGGCAGACGGTGCCACCAGCACGCGTGACGTCGAACCCCTGCTCTTCGCCTCCACGAACGGCCAGTGGTACCTGGTCGGCTGGTGCCAGCTGCGCGACGCAATCCGCTGGTTCACCGTGTCGCGCATCGAGCGCGCCAGCGTCACCAAGACGGCCTGCAGCGGCCATACCCTCCAGGAGGTTGGCGAGCCCCCGGCGAACGCCAGACCGGTACACGCGCGCGGCGAGTGAGCCGCGCAGCGCCGCCACCGCACGCACTGAGAGCACTCGACCACACCGGGTAAGAAAAAGGCAGGGTTTAACCCTGCCATCGATCTGCCCGCACCTCCCTACTCTCAGGGACGGAGCCGAATTGTCTCCACAATCTCGGGAGTCTCAATGCGCGCAGCATGGTTCGGTCAGTCACAGGCGTCAGCACCATCAGCGCTCGGCAAACACCGGATGCGCCGCCTCCTCGCGCAGGTGACCGTCGCGTCGCTGCTCCTGGTCACGCTGGGCCTCGCCGGCCTGCCAGACCCGGGCAGTCAGGCATCCGCGGCGCAGACCGGGCTCGGGCAGCACGACGACGACGGCTCGGGCGGTGGCGAGGGGCCCCCGACGGCGCCACTACTGGTGCCGCCCACCTTCACCGCCGACTCGCCGCCCACCACCGCCACTGTGGGGACGGCGTTGTCCTACTCGTTCAGTGCGACCGGCACGCCGTCGCCCACCTTTTCCTCGGGAACTCTGCCCGACGGCCTCACCCTCACCTCCGCCGGGGTGCTTTCCGGCGTGCCCACTCAGAGTGGCGCGTTCACGTTCACCGTCGCAGCCGACAACGGAGTCGGCCAACCAGCCACCGTGACGCGCACGATCGACGTCGCCGGGCCCGGCACCGTCTCGTGGGACGCTCCACCTCCGGCCACGGTGGGCGTGCCGTACTCCTTCGCCATTCAATACACCGGATACCCGGCTCCCACCTTCACCACCTCCGAGGTGCTCCCACCCGGGCTGACGCTCTCCGCGGAAGGCGTGGTCTCCGGCACCCCCACCGCAGCGGGCAGCCGAGTGGTTACCTTCAATGCCGCCCAGCTGGTTAGCGGCAGCTCGCTCATCATGTTGGAGTTCGTCGTCAACGCCGCGCTCGCGCCTGACGCCGCCCCGATTCTCACCGCGGATGCCCCGCCCGCCACCGCGGACGCCGGCCAGCCCTACAGCTATACCTTCACCGCGACCGGAGTGCCCGCGCCCACCTTCCACCTGTCCAGCGGGCTGCTGCCCACCGGCATGACCCTCACCGCGGATGGCCTGCTGTCCGGGTCGCCGCCCAGCGGCGGCGCCTGGGACTTCACTGTGAGCGCCACCAACAGCGTCGGCACCGTCACGGGAGGGCCGCACACCATCACGGTGTCCGCAGCCGAGCCAGGCTATGTCGTCGGCTGGGGCAATGACTTCTTTGGTCAGGTCAGTGGCGTCCCCGCGCGCTCCGATATCACCGCGATTAGCTCGTCGTACTCGACTGCCCTGGCGCTCACCAACGCCGGCACCGTGATCGGGTGGGGTGATAACGCCGACGGAGGACTAGATGTTCCGAGCGGTCTCACCGGGGTGACTGCGATATCTGCCGGGATTTTTTCTTCGCTGGCATTGAAGAGGGACGGCACCGTCGTAGCCTGGGGGTCGGACCTCGCCGTGATGAGCTTCGCGGCAGGCTTGAGCGGGGTGGCGGCGATCGCAGTGGGGGACGACCGTGTTCTTGCCCTCAAGAACGACGGAACGGTCGTCGAGCAGATAGGCAGTTGGGCTGGAACTCGGCAACCAATGCCCGCCGGCCTTTCTTCCGTGACGGCCATCTCCGTGGGGGAGTTTCACGCCGTGGCGTTGAAGGCCGATGGGTCGGTTGTGATGTGGGGCGACGACCAGTTCGGTCAACTGAATCAAGGACTCACCGACGTCGTGAAGATCACGGCCGCAGGTCTCTACACTCTCGTGTTGCATCGCGACGGCACTGTGGAGACGGTGGGCACCGAGGCACCGAAGGGGGCACCGGCGCTGAATGGCGTTGTGGCACTCGCCGGCAATGATCAGGTTTCTTTCGCGATCACCACGGGCGGTGTTCTCCACGTGTGGGGCTCCGGGCCACCGCTTCCTAAGAATCTGGCCAATGTCATCGCGGTCAGCCCCGAGTACTACGCCAGCAACGCACTTATCGGGCGCGCGGCCCCGGCGTTCACTGCCGCCACACCACCGACGGCAGGCCACACCGGCACGCCCTACTCCTACACCTTCACCGCCACGGGCACCCCCACGCCCACTTTCTCAAACACGGGAGTCCTGCCGGCCGGCCTCACCCTCAGCCCCGAGGGCGTGCTGTCGGGCACACCCACCACGGGCGGCTCATTCGACGTCACCGTGACGGCGTCCAACGGGGTGGCCTCCCCGGCCGAAGCCCCTGTCACCATCACCGTTGACGACCCGCCGGCTTTCACTGCGTTCACCCCGACGGATGCCTCGGTGGGCACCGCCTATTCGTATCAGTTCACGGCTACCGGCTACCCCGCACCCACCTTCACGGTCCCGTCCAGCGACCTGCCGCCGGGCCTGACCCTGAGCCCCGAGGGCCTGCTCAGCGGAACGCCCACCGCCGCCGGCGACTACTCCTTAACCGTCACGGCCAGCAACAGCATCACTCCCGACGGCGTGCCCGCCAAGGTCAGCATCCGCTTTACCGCACCGCCCGTGTTCACGGCGGATGAGCCCCCGGCGGCCGCGCTCGGCGTGCCCTACTCCTACACGTTCACCGCCTCCGGCAGCCCGGCGCCCACGTTCACCCGCACGGCCGGCGCTCTGCCGAAGGGCCTCACCCTCAGCGCCCAAGGCGTGCTCAGCGGAACTCCCCAGGTGAGCGGTGACTGGCGCTTCACCGTCACCGCGGACAATGGCACGGCAACACCCGCCGTGAGCAAGGAACACGTCCTCCAGGTCAGCGAGGCCGCCGTCTTCACCGCGGACACCCCGCCGACCGCAACCATCAACCAGGCCTACTCGTATACCTTCACGGCATCCGGGCATCCGGCACCCACCTTCGCGAAGTCCTCCGGCACCCTGCCGGCCGGCCTCACCCTCAGCGCGGACGGTGTGCTCTCGGGCACCCCCACGGCCGGTGGCATCTCCTTCTTCACTATCACCGCTGACAACACCGTCGACCTGCCCGCATCCAGCACGCACCGATTTGTCGTCAGCGCGCCGCCGGTGTTCACCGCCGATACTCCGCCGAACGCCGAGCTCGGCCAGGCCTACTCCTACTCGTACCTGGCCACCGGCACGCCTCGACCAGACCTCAATTTGTCCTCCGGCACGCTGCCGGCCGGGCTGACCCTGACCAACGGGGTGCTTTCGGGAACGCCCACCGAGCAGGGCACCTTTGAGTTCACGGTGTCCGCCGACAACAGCATCGGTTCTCCGGTGCTGGCCGGCCCGCGCACGCTTGTCGTCACCGCGGCACCGCTCTTCACCGCGGATGCGCCGCCGCACGCGACAGCCGGCACGGCTTACGACTACAGCTTCGCGGCATCCGGCACCCCGGCACCCCGGTTCAGCGTGACCGCGGGCACCCCGCCCGCTGGCCTCACCCTCACAGCTGACGGACGCCTCAGCGGCACGCCCACCACCGGTGGCGTGAGCACCTTCACGGTGTCCGCCGGCAACGGCATCGGCGCACCCGCCACCGCGGAGGTCACCTTCACCGTGGAGCAGGCCCCGGTGCTCACCACCGCGACCCCGCCCGACGCCACCCTGAACGCGCCGTACTCCTATGCGTTCACGGCCACGGGCACCCCGGCGCCCACCTTCGCCCTCAGCACGGGAAAGCTGCCCGCCGGGCTCACCCTCAGCGACGGGGGACTGCTCACCGGCACGCCCGTCAAGGGCGGTGAGTTCGAGTTCACGGTGACCGCTGACAACGGCGTCACCCCGGTCGCGTCCAGCCGTACGCTCACGATCAGCGTCACCGATGCCCCGCTGTTCACCGCGGTGACGCCGCCGTCCGCGGTGGCCGGCGAGCCATACTCGTACGCCTTCGCCGCCACCGGCAGCCCGGCGCCCACCTTCGCGCTGACCGCCGGCACCCTGCCGGCCGGCCTCACCCTCACTCCCGACGGGGTACTCTCGGGCACCCCCACGGCGGCCGAGTCGCCGTCGTTCACCATCACCGCCAGCAACGGGGTGGGCGCCGACGCGGTTTGGGTGGTTCCGGCGCTGCTGGTCAACCCGGGCGAGCTCGACACGGTGATCGTGGCCCCGCCGGCCACCGGCGGAACCGGCTACCCCGTCGTAGCGGGCGCGCCGTTCACCTTCGGGGTCGACGGGCAAGACGCCAACGGCAACCCGTTGCCAGGCCAGGTCGCCACCTTCAGCGTTGCTGCCGGCAGTGTGTTCCCCGGCGTCGTCAGCGGCAACACCATCACCTTCATCAAGGCCGGCACGCACACCATCACGGTGACTGTCGGCACGGTCAGCACGACCATCGAGGTGGTCGTGGCCGCCGGCCCGCCCGCCGAGGTGACGCTCGTGCCCAGCACGCTCACGGTGAAGCAGGGCGGCTCCATCACCCTCGCCGTCTCCGGGGCGGATGCCTACGCGAACGACACCGGTGACCTCACCGGCCAGGCCGTCTTCACCAGCGACTGGGATGTCGACGTCATCGACGGCGCCACGATCACCTTCCCGCACGCGTCCCCGCACGTGATCACGGCCACGCTCGGCACCCTCACGAGCAGCGTCACGGTGGAGGTGGTGCCGACCGCGGTCACGCCCACGCCCACGCCCACCACGCCGCCGACCCCGGAGCCCACGCCGACCACGGCGCCGACCCCCGAGCCCACGCCGACCCCGGCGCCGACCCCGCAGCCGACACCGACCGCATCCGCGCCCGGTGTAGCGACTTCCTCGCCCACGCCGACGTCAGCGGCACCCCACGATTCCGGGCTCGCCAAGACGGGAACGGACCCGCTGCCCGGGATCATCGCCGGTGGGGCATCCGTGCTCCTCGGACTCCTGGTGCTGATGCTGGCCCGCCGGCGCCGCGCCATCCGCTGATCGAAGGGCGCCTCGGGTGACTCAGTGCACCCTGTGTGGCTGGATGAGTCCGCTATAGCGGGATCATCCAGCCACACGAGGTGCAGCGAAGCCCGGGCGGGCCTGCCGCCGGTTCTACTTCGGCGCCGCCCCGATCGACCAGATCCGGGTGGGCGGCGTACCGTTCACGGCGTAGTCGCCCACGATCCGCGCCTTGAACACCCACGGGTTGTGGCTGGCCGCGGTGCGGGCGTTGCGCCAGTGCCGGTCCAGGTTTCTCGACCGGGACACCCCGGACGCCGCCAGCGCGTCGAAGATGTCGGAGGTGGCCCGGGTCGCCAGCGCCACCAACACCACCTGCGCCTGCGCGGTTGCGAGCTCGGCGAGGTCGTTGAGCCGTTCCTCCTCGACCACATCGTCTAGGAACGCACCCTCATAGACCCCTTGCAACGCCCAGGCCGCCTTCTCCATGATCGCCTCGGCCGCGAACGCCTGCGCGGACACCTCGCCGACCACCTGCAGAATCTGTGGGTCGGTGGCGAAAGATGGCGCGTTGCCGTGCGAGAAGATGCGGGTGCGGGCCTTCACCTCGGCCGCGATCTCCACCTCGGCGGCCTTGACCGTGCCGGCCAGCACCGCCAACAACACCGCCTGGTAGAACGCGGTCTGGTAGGTGAACCTGGTGTCGAAGTCGATCACGTTCTCTTCCGTCACGACGGCATCCACGAACGTGCTGGTGCCGCTGCCGGTGGTGCGCTGGCCGAAGCCATCCCAGTCGTCGCTGTGCGTGACGCCGGGCTGGTGTGCGTTCACCACGGCGATTACGTTCTTGCCGCTGTCGCCCACCTGGGCGAAGGTGTCGATCCAGTCCGCGAAGATGCTGCCGGTGGAGTAGTACTTGGTGCCGTTCACCACCAGCTCGCCGGGCCGGCCGCCCACCTTCGGGCGCACCCGCGTGATGACGTCACCGATGGTGACGGTGCCCACCTCGGTCCAGGAGTTGCCGACGATCTCGCCGTTCACGAACCGGGCCAGCCACCGGTCGCGTTGGGTGCCGGACGACACCAGGCGGTCCTCGACGAAGGCGAAGTGCCCCCGCAGTGCCTGCGGAATGTTCGAGTCCGCGGCGGCGAGTTCGGTCAGCAGCCGAAACAGCTGCGGCAGGCTTGCGCCGAGGCCGCCCGCGGCGACGGGCACCCGCAGGGCACCGAACCCGGCTGCCGTGAGCTCCTTGATCTGCTCGTACGGCAGCTGGTGGTCTTGTTCGCGAGCGGATGCGCCGGCGGCGATCCGGGCGAAGATCGGCCGGAATCTCGCGGCCAGGTCGGCGTACTCAACGGCGGCAACGGGGGAGGAGGTGAGCGTGGTCATGGGAAGGACACTAGGTCAGCGGTCGCTGGAGCCGCGCGGAGATGACGGTTCGAGTCTGCGGAGATGACGGTTCGTGTCTGCGGGACGCCTGGCTCTGGTCGGTCGAGCTTCAGCGATGACGGGTCGCATGGCTCTCGTCGGTCGAGCTCGAGAGACGTCGGGGTGTGGGGCAAGGCCGGTGCCACGCTCGGATGGCGCCGGTCTGTTCAGTACTCGATGTGCGGTGCGGCTACTGTGCCGGGCGTAGAGCCGACAGGATCGTCGCGTAGCGGAGCAGGAACGTGGGCTCGTCGAGGTGCTTGCGGCGCAGCCATCCTGTGACCTCGTTGTTGTGTTTGCTCGCGTTGCACGACGGGCAGGCGGGAACAACGTTCTCGAGGGTGTACCGGCCGCCCCGGGAAATCGGCATGACGCAGTCACGCTGGAGCGCCGGACCCTGGGCCTGGCAATAGGCGCACCCTCCCCAGGCCGTGAGGAGGTCGGCCCATTCTGAGGCGGTGAGGTCGTTGTCGACGCGGGCGAGTCGTCCGCGCCGGCGCTTCGCATATCGTGCGCTCGCTGCCGCCGACACCTTGGTCGGGAATTTGCGGGGAGAGGGCACATCTCAACGGTACTCCGGCCGCTCCTGCCGCGCGTGCCGCTGGCCTGCAGCGCTCAGTCGAGCGCGACAGAACCCAGAGCGGGGAAGTCCGGCGGTGTGTAATCGCTGACCGTGAGCGACTGGATCGCCGACATGTCCCACGCGCCGGGTACCTCGATCTCCTGCGTGCTGGCACTCGGGTCGATCACGGCGATTTCGTAACCGCCCGCGGCGGAGCCCCAGTACCCGTCTGCATCCTGAACGAGCGCATCCTCGTTGAGATAGAGACGCAGATCTGCTGCGTCTCCGGTGTGAAAGTTGTCGAGCAGGACCCAGACCGACCCGTCACTGCGGCGCTCAATGTCGACGGTGCCCTCGGTGGTTGCTCCTTGCGAGACGAACGTGCCGCTGAGCGGGAGTTGCTGTTCGAACGCGCTGAGCTCTGAGGCTTGGGCGTCCCCGGAAGTTGTCGGAGAGCTGCTGGAGGTGGCGGTCGGTGACGGGACAGGGTCCGCGGCCACGGTGCATCCGCCCAACAACACGGCGACCGGAATCCCGACTGCGCCAACCCACCGAAGTACTCGTCTCCGCCCCATGCTGTTCACCCTAGGTGCCAACCGCCGTAACAGCCCCTAACTGGGGTAAGTGCGGCAAACCCGCCGCCCGCCGCGCCTGGTTTGCCGCACTTAGGCTGACAACAGGAATCACCGACAATAGTTGGGGGACTAACGTAATGAGCCCGGATGGATTCGGAGCACTGCTCGCCGCGTACGGCGGGATCCTGGTCACAACGGTTGGCCTACCATTTGCAGCGTCCTTCCTCTTGGACGGCGTCGTTCAAGTCGTTCGGAACAACGGCTTGAGACTCTTCTTGGGCGCCCTGGGTTTGTCCGTGTTGGTCGCCCTGGTCGGCTACCTGCTCTGGCAGTACGGCAGTACCAATGCCGCCCTTGCCCCGTCAACGCTTGAGAGCATGGGAACGATCGCGCAGATGCTGTTGACCTTCTCGACGGGCCTAGCGCTGATCGCATTCGTCAGCCGCACGGCAAGACTGCTCTGGAAGTCGCGGCGCGCGGCATCATGAAGGCTGTTCCATCCACGCGACCTCGTGAGAGTCCCTGACCCGGCGCGGTCCTGGCGCCGGGGTGCAGTCGGTACCCACGGCGTGACGTGACCCTTCGCGAGGTGGGCCCTCGGCCCAAGTCGGCCTGCAATCACCTCCGCCGCTTGAATCGCAGCCACAGCGGCCGTCCCGGCATTTCCACCCGGAGCCCCGGCGAGCCTCCCGCTCGCCGGAGCCGGGCGCTCGCCAGGTTCTTCACCGTGGAGGATCAGAACGTACGCCCTGCAGCCGCGCGATGGCGTCCGCCGACTCCACAGTCTCTCGGTGGTCGGCGCCCAGCACGCGCGACTGGTCGTCGATGAGGTGCAGTCTGGCCGAGAGCGCGCTGTCATCACCGAGTTCTTCCAGCACATCTGCGATGTAGGCTCTGGCGCTCAGCACGTCGGTGTGGTCTGGCGGGAGCGTCTCGCGGAGTCCTCCGAGAACCTGCAGGTGTACCCGCAGGGATTCCGGGTAGCGCTCAGCCATGCCGAGCGCTTGCGCGAGATACCCCTGGGTCTGAAGCGTCAGATTGTGCTTGGGTCCGAGTATTCGAATCTGATCCTGAACGACCTCTTCAAAGCGCGTGATCGCCTCTTCGAAGATGTCCTCCTCCCAAACCGCGACTGCCATATCGGCTCGCAACTTCAGAGCTTCCTCCGAGCTGGCGGGCAGGGTTGCGAGCTCCTGCGCCCACAGCGCGAGCATGACCCGTAGGCCGTCAGGCGAGAGTCCAGCGGACTTGGTGGCGATATCTCGGGTCAATGGATGGTCGTCACCAAGGACTCGGCGAGCATCCTCGAGAAGGACCGAATAGTCCTCTCTCGCCTGATCGATGTCGCCACTAAACCACAGCGCACGGGCGATGGCGGCCCGAATTCTGAATATCAGGTAGTCCTCGAAGGGAACGAGAGCAGCGTAGAAGGATAACGTCGTGCGATATTCGAGAACGGCCCGCCGAGCCAGTTCTGGTCTGGGGCTTCGCAGGTTATCGCCCAATGCGCCGTTGGTTAGCACGTCGGCCAAGAGCATCCGGTCATGCGCGGTATCGGCGTCATCCGAACCCCATCGCCCGATCAGTTCTTCACCAACGGCGACAGCCTCGTCGGTGCGATGGCTGTCTGCCAGCGCGCTCATGTAGCTGCGCAGTAGTTCGCGCGACTCGATTCCGGCCTCTAATGCGTACGTGATGAGCTTGAGACGCTCTGGAAACTCGCGGTAGGAGTCGAGCTCGACCAGCAGCATGAAGATTGCGGTCTGCAACGTGGAGGGCGGAATCTCGTAGCCTGCAGCGTGCAACGCGATGGCGAGTCGCGCCACAAAACTGTCGGGGGAACGCGGCGAGTTGGGTTCGGGATCGTCATTCCGGGGGTCGAGAGCCCGCGTGACTTCGGTAGTCAGCAGCTTGCGCACTTCCCTGCGGTCCGACTCCCAGAGCAAGGCATCGTCCGCGGCGGCAATCTGCCTCTGCTCTGCCGCGGCGAACTGCCAGAGGTCGAGTCCGGCGGCTGGTCTCGCCCACGCCCTGCTGGAGACCCGTCCATCGAGAACTCCGGCCGATTCGTCGATTTCACCGGCATCAAATTTCTCGATCACATCGAGCAGCAACGACGAGCTCCACTCCGTCGCGCGCCCATGCTCGTGGTTGATGAGTTCCGGAATACCCAGAGCTGCGATCACCAGGCCGCGCCGAACTGGCTCGTCGAGGTCGTCCCATTGCTCTTTATACAGACCATGCAGCGTGTCGGGCATGCCCAGCAGGTCGTTCTCCGTGAGCTCAAGCTCGCGAGCCTGAAACCGCTTGAGCTTCGGGATCTCGCAGAACAGCTCGAGCGCGAGCGGATTGGGGTACTTCGCGAGGATTCTCGCGCTGGTCGCGCTGGTGACCCGAGGAAAGTAGAACTTGAGGATCTCGGCCAGCCCGGCCTCCGGAAGTGGGCCCAAGTCGGCGTTGAGGGGGAAGAGACCGTCGTCGTCGCCCAGCACCCCGTCGGGCGTGATCCGGATGGTTCGGGCGCCGGCCATTGCCGCTCCGGTCGATGACCCGGGGTCGATATGGCCGTTCCAGGCCGTCGTTACGATGAGAACGGAAGCGTTCCCGCCGGCGAGGTGGTCAAGCAACTCGATCAATGTCTCGTCAGCGGTGTGTAGGTCTTCAACGAACAGCACAAACGGCAATGCCGGAACCGCGAAACGGCCTACTGTCGCGACAGTTTCGGTGATGAGGTCGCCATGGTCCGGGGCGATAGCGTCTTCCCTGCGGAGTTGCCCCGTTCGGGCGACCTGGTTGCGCCCCGCTTGATAGGCGCGCGATGCCAGCCACTCCACCAGGCCGAGACCCGGGATGGTCGCACCTGCAGCTGCGAGTATCTGGGTCTTGAGCTCGTCGCCCGCTTCCCGGAAGCCGGCCACCCCGAACTCGCGCAGCAGCTGCTTGAAGGCATGGCCCCGAGATTTTTCGAGCCAGGCAAGATCGAGGTACGCTGCGTGAGCCTGGAGGTAGCTGAGGTCCTGGCTGAGGGCTACCGTCGGAACACTATTGCGGATGCTTGTCGATACCCCCCACCACATGTAAGTGGGTAAGCTCCCGCTTTGGTGGGTCACGACTGGGTTGACGACTTTGCGTCGCGCCGCCACACCACCCGTTTCGTGATGCAAACTGAGCATCGTTCTCGGCCAGTAAGCGGGTTCAGTTTGCCGTCCGGCCAGGGCTGCGTAGAACTCGCGTGCGATGCGGGTCTTTCCAGTGCCTTGCGGTGCCTCGATGCTGATCCAGATCGGTGCTGCGCCTGTGGAGATCTCGTCGAACGCCGCGAGTATCCCGTCCACGATGGCTTGGCGTCCCTCACCCTGGAATTCAGGCTCCCGGACAGTCGCGCGATTCGTGCTGTCATTTACATCGTTCACTTTTTCCCCCTTGACGATTTTGAAACCAGCAAGCCGAATCTTGCTGCTGCTAACGGTTAAGTTCAAAGACGTTGTTGGTCCACTCCGACCATGTCGGCTAGAACTGAGTCCCTCTGGGCGCGAAGCAAACCGTCGGCCACTTCATCGGGTGATGGCTGTCGGCGACGGGACTGGACCCGCGGCCACGGTGCATCCACCTAACAGCACGCAGACCGGAATCCCGACTACGCCAACCCACCGAAGTACCCGTTTCCGCCCCATGTTGTTCACTCTAGGTGCCCCGCGCAGTCACGGCCGCGAATAGCGGTCTGACCGGGCGGTCTATTCTCGTGAGGCGAAGCCGGTGGGAACGTGTGTGGCACGGCGGCTCTGGGCCCACTGGGGTCAGGGCGTCGGCGCGACGGCCCCTCCGGTGAGGACGATTTTCGCCTGGTAGTCCTGGAGAATCTCGACCGTGATGCCGGTCAGAGCAGGGTCGGCGGCGAGTGGTTGCAGGTGGGCGAGCATCGGTTCTCGACCGGTCGAGTCGCCGATGGTGACTGCCAGGGACCTGCACACACTCAGGTCAACCCCGGCCACCGCGGGATCGGTGATGAGCGTATCGAACGCCGCGAGCAGCAGACCGGTCGAGGCGCACGGCCGCCCGTCGTCAGTGACCAGCATGAAGGCACCGTGCTCGTCGCTCTCGGTAGCCATCACCGCCACGGGCACCTCCGTGCCGTAATCCCGGAAGACGGCGGTCATCGTGGCGGGTGCCGTATACACCAACGGGACGTCCCAGCCCAGCCCGGCGGACTCCACACGGTCGTCGTGGAGCACGGTGAACACCAGATCGGCGTCCTGCTCGGCCTGCTGAGCATCCGTGCCCACCGACAGGGTGACGTTGTGGTAGTTCAGAGAGATGCGCAGGCCATCGGCCGTGGAGTCGGCCAGGTAGGAGGTGGCGTCCTGCACGAGCGCTCGCACGTCGCCCTCGGTGGCGTCGTCCGCGATGGTCCCCTCAACGCGCGGATCACACAACGCCTCGCAGCCCGTCAACCTGAGCTCGGTGGACTCCACGATCGGCTTGCTCGCCAGCCAGGAGTTCGCCTCATTGCCGGCGACGGAGCAGCCGGTCAGGATTCCCGCCGCCACCAGGCCCAGCAGCACGGCGACGGCCAGCCTACGGGTCGACCGGCCGCCGTCACGCGACAGCAGCGTACTCATCCGTGTGGTCATGCCTGCAGCTTAGGGGTGTGCTGGGACGCATCTCGGGAGCAGTGCTCAGTAGTGAAGCCCTGGCTCACTCCGGCGGGCATCGCCCTCAGGTGTTCCCGAGTCCCGGTCTTCGGACTCGGTCCTTCCCGGTAGCAGAGACAGTGGGGCGCCCGCGGCAGGCGGCAGGCGGCAACCGGCTCCGCTGCCGCGCTGGACACCATCTCGAACTCGTCGCCGGCTCCGACGGCTACGGCCATAACCAAGCCGAAGGCCACGGATGCGACCCAAACTGTGCCGTCGCGTGCGAGCCCATCGCATCCGACGTTGATTGCGCCGGCGCGCCAGCCAGCGATGCGGGTTCTCGGCGCGCTCGCCGCCCGGTCGTCGTGCAAGGCTTGCCCCTGTGAGAGAGAAACCACAGACCGAACTCAATGTCGGCACCACATGGTCTTCGAGCGTGGTCTCCGCGGCGCTGACGTTCCACTGTGGTGCGTTCCTGTTGTTTCTGATCAGCATCCCCGGTTTCGGGCGCTGGAGCAGTGCGCCCGAGAATCTCTGTACCGGCTCGATGCAGGCCCTGGCTTCGTCGGCCTCGGCGCCGTCTGCAGAATCCTGAGCAGCTCGGTGCTGCGCTCGTCGACCTCGGCGTCCCGGGTGGTGCTGGGCGACCTCGGCGTGGTGGTGCTCGCCATTGCAGTGCTCGCTGCGATCAGCATCCCCTCCGACACCTCAGGCGCAGTGTTTCTGGGCATTATGGTCCTGTTCCTACTGGGGGTGCCCGTGACGGCCGCGCTGAGTGGGATGTCGGTGTTGGTCGAGCAGTATCGGTGGTTGCAGATCGTGGTCACGGTGACCTTGGTTCTCAACGCTGGCGTGGTCGTGGTGGGCTTGGGTCTTCAGATCGCCGGCTAGATCCAGCCGGGCAGACGAAGAGGGTGTGACCCACCGTGGTCGATCACACCCGCTCCTGCTGCAGCCGGATGTCGCGGTACACCTTGATCGACTTGGGTGGAGAGTGCCAGGTTCCTTTCGTTAGGCGGGCGCACTGCGTTGGTCGAGCCTGTCGAGACCCCGCGGGGTGTCTGAATACTGGTCCCGCGGCGCCCGCAATTCGTCTGTTCTGTCAGTAGGTTTCGGCAGGCTCAACCAGCGGTGCGGTCGCGATTCGCTTGTCGTCTTACTGGGTTTCGACGCGCTTGATCAACGGGGGTTCGGCAAGCTCGGGTGCAACTGAGCGAACGCACGCACCAATCCGCCCAAAAGGAAGGGTTTTACCCTGCCATCGATCTGCACCCCACCCCCTAACGTCGAGCACGGAGCCGCAAAACTCCACTATCTCGGGAGTCGCTAATGCGTGCAACACGGTTCGGTCGGTCACAGTCATCGATGCGCCCAGCCTCTCCGCCAGCGCGTGCTCAGCACCGGATGCGCCGCCTCCTTGCGCAGACCACCATCGCGTCGATGTTGCTGGTCACGCTGGGCCTCGCCGGCCTTCCGGGCTCGCTGAACCAAGCATCCGCAATGCAGACCGGGGTGCCGGCGCCCGGCGACGACGGCTCGGGCGGCTCGGATCCCACAATGGCTGCCCCTATCTTCACCGCGGCGGCGCCACCTGCCACGGTGGACGTGAAAACGCCCTACAGTTACGCCTTCGCCGCGACCGGCACACCGGCGCCCACCTTCTCGCTCTCCGCCGGGAGCCTGCCCGACGGTCTCAGCCTCACCCCCGCCGGAGTGCTGGCCGGCACGCCCACCCGTGGCGGCAAGTTCACCTTCACCGTCGCGGCCGCGAATAACGCCCCGCCCCAGGCTGAATCTCCGCAGGTTATCGAGGTTTTCGCTCCCGGCTACATTGAGCCGGTCGCCGACCAGTTCGCCACAGTGGGCGTTCCCTTTTCATTCACGCCTCAGATCAGCGGCTATCCCACGCCCAACCTGCTGATGCAATCGTGGGGAGACTTTCCTGAGGGGTATTGGTTCGCTTCGGACGGCACACTCTCGGGAACGTTCACGGTCCCGGGAAAGTACGACTTGGGGTATTTCGTCTACCGGCTGGACGACGATGGCAGTGGTAATGGCACGGTCACTTCCTACGCGAGGTACACATTAACTGTCAGCCCCGCCCCCGGCGCGGCCCCCGTCCTCACCGCGGATGCACCGCCCGCCACCGCAGCCGCCGGCCAGCCGTACAGTTACACCTTCGCCGCCACCGGCACGCCCACGCCCACCTTCAGCGTGTCCAGCGGTGTGCCGCCCACCGGCATGACCCTCACCCCCGAGGGCGTGCTCAGCGGCACGCCCACCGAGCAGGGCAGCTTCACGTTCGCCGTGGCCGCCGCCAACAGCATCGGCAGCCCTGCGGTGGGCGCCTCGCACACCCTCGTGGTCACCGCCCCGCCGGTCTTTGCCTCGGATGCGCCGCCCCGCGCAACCGCCGGCACGGCCTACGACTACACGTTCGCGGCATCCGGCACTCCGAAGCCCACGTTCAGCCTGACGGCGGGCACCCTGCCTGACGGCCTCACCCTCACGCTTGCCGGAGGCCTCAGCGGCACGCCCTCCACCGGCGGCGTGAGCACGTTCACGGTGTCCGCGAGCAACGGCATCGGCGCCCCCGCCTCCACGGAGGTCACCGTCACGGTAGATGAAGCGCCCGCACTCACCGCCGCGACCCCGCCCGACGCCACGCTAGGAGCCCCGTACTTCTACGCGTTCACGGCCACGGGCACCCCGGCGCCCACCTTCGCCCTCAGCACGGGAAAGCTGCCCGCCGGGCTCACCCTCAGCGACGGGGGACTGCTCACCGGCACGCCCGTCAAGGGCGGTGAGTTCGAGTTCACGGTGACCGCTGACAACGGTGTCGCGCCGGTCGCGTCCAGCCGTACGCTGACGATCAGCGTCACCGACGCCCCGCTGTTCACCGCGGTGACGCCGCCGTCCGCGATCGCCGGCGAGCCCTACTCGTACGCCTTCGCCGCCACCGGCAGCCCGGCGCCCACCTTCGCGCTGACCGCCGGCACCCTGCCGGCCGGCCTCACCCTCACTCCCGACGGGGTGCTTTCGGGCACCCCCACGGCGGCCGAGTCGCCGTCGTTCACCATCACCGCCAGCAACGGGGTGGGCGCCGACGCGGTTTGGGTGGTTCCGGCGCTGCTGGTCAACCCGGGGGAACTCGACACGGTGATCGTGGCTCCGCCGGCCACCGGCGGCGCCGGGTATCCCGTTACGGCGGGGGACCCGTTCACCTTCGTCATCGACGGGCAGGATGCCAACGGCAATCCGTTGCCGGGCCAGGTCGCGACCTTCAGTGTTGCTGCCGGCAGTGTGTTCCCCGGCATCGTCAGCGGCAACACCATCACCTTCATCAAGGCGGGCACGCACACCATCACGGTGACGGTCGGCACGGCCAGCACCACCATCGAGGTGGTCGTGGCCGCCGGCCCGCCCGCCGAGGTGACGCTCGTGCCCAGCACGCTCACGGTGAAGCAGGGCGGCTCCATCACCCTCGCCGTCTCCGGGGCGGATGCCTACGGGAACGACGTCGGCGACCTCACCGGCCAGGCCGTGTTCAGCAGCGATTGGGATGTCGACGTCATCGACGGCGCCACGATCACCTTCCCGCACGCGTCCCCGCACGTGATCACGGCCACGCTCGGCACTCTCACGAGCAGCGTCACGGTGGAGGTGGTGCCGACCGCGGTCACGCCCACGCCCACCACGCCGCCGACCCCGGACCCCACGCCGGCCACGCCGCCGACCCCCGACCCCACACCGACCACGCCGCCGACCCCCGAGCCCACGCCCACCACCGCGCCGACCCCGGAGCCCACACCGACCGCTTCCGCGCCCGGTGTAGTGACACCCTCGCCCACGCCGACCTCAGCGACGGCGGCACCCGCCAAGGCTGGTCTCGCCAAGACGGGAACGGACCCGCTGACGTGGCTTCTGGCCGGTGGGGCGTCCGTGCTCCTCGGACTCCTGGTGCTGATGCTGGCCCGCCGGCGCCGCGCCATCCGCTGATCGAAGGGCGCCTCGGGTTGCTCCGTGCGCCCTGCATCACGCTGCCGATCAGCTGCGGATGCCGCCGCTGCAGCCGCGACCCCGAGCCCCCCAGTGTGGGGGTGTGATCCCCGATGATCTGGGCCTTCAACCCCGCGGGCGGTGTCTGGCTTTGGTGCAGGCGCTGTGCCCGTGCCGGTCCAGACCCTCTGAGGAGCCGTGTGTCCACTCAGCGTGATTCAGCCCTCGCGCTAGGCGAGTCCTGGTCAGCCTCGGGAGGAGACCGTGAGGTCGGGCCCCGGATGCAACACGGCATTGACGATGGCACGGACGGCCAACTCGCTGGCCTCGGCCAGCTCGATCTCCGTCGGATGCAGCAGCCACTGCAGCTGCAGTCCGTCCATCACGGCGAGGATGCTCGGCGACGCGGCGTGGATCGTCGCGGGTTCCGTGACGCCCTCCTGCCGGCACAACACTGGGAAATTCAGTTGTCGGCGTCAGCGCCCACCCGCGACAGGAGCTTGAAGTCCGTCAAGCATGATGCGCAGAAGGAATCGGCTCTGCGGACTGTCTGCCCCTGCACGCGCGGCACGAGCGGAGTGAGCGATGCCGCAGAGGAGTAGGACAACGTCTGACGCCGCGACATCCGGCCGCCGGCGACCAGCTCGGCGCCCCGAAAGATCATTCTCCGGTCATTCTCACACGACAGTCCGGCAGCGGCCCAGGATGCCTCTTGTCCGGTCCGCTTCAGGTTAGGCGGCGGACTCGAGCCAGGCGGCGACGGCGGCACGGGCGGCCGCAGGTTGCTCGTGGAAGAGCAAATGGCCGGCACCTTCGATGACGGTGAACCGGGCCGTGGGCATCGCGGCGGCCATTTCTTCGGCGCTGTCGAGCGGGATGAGCCGGTCCTGGGCTCCGTGGATGATGGCGGTCGGGCAGGTGATAGACGGCAGCATCGAGCGCAGGTCGGCGCGCTGCACCACGGCCCGTTGCTGACGGAGGAACGCCGATGGTCCGACCGGCTCGGTCATCGCACGCCAGGTAGCCAGAAGAGAGTCGTTCGATATGTTCTCCGCGGCGACAACGCCGGCGAAGGCAGCATCCACCAAGGCGGAGAACTGGCCGTCTTCGACCAGCGCGGACTGCCGTGCGCGCGCCTGCACCTGTTCGGCGGTATCGGCGCGGGCGGAGGTGCTCACCAGGGCCAGCGCGGTGACCCGCTCGGGCGCCTGGCGAATGACCTCGAGGGCCACATACCCGCCCATGCTCGTGCCGAGAACGGCGATCTCACCGGCGTTCTCCTGCAGGATGCGGGCTGCCATCTCCGCGATCGTGTCGTCTCGACGGGTGTCGGCGAGGGTGACCTGCCCGTGCCTCCAGACCGTGTCGAGCACGGGCGCGTACGCGAGGGGAGAGCAGAGCAGCGGTGGGATCAGAACGATGTTCACGGGGGCAGTCTCGTTGCGGCCACCGACATCCGCCCCGCGCGGTCGTGGATGATTCGGGCAGCGTCACCGCGAACAGGGTGCCGTTGGTGCGCTCCACGATGAGGCCGGGGCCGTCGGCCACGACGATGGCCGACCGGCCGGGCAGCACTCGGTACCCCCAGCCGCCCCATTCCATCGGAACAATGTTTCGTTGGGGCACGAGTCAGCGCGAGCCGTGCCGGCGCGATCCTGCTTCCGCCACCCGGTCGACGAGCCGTTGCAGCGAATCTTGGAGCCGTCGAAAAGATCCGGGCTGCAACGTGACGCTCGCCTCATCCATGTAGGTATCCCGCCGAATCTCGAGCATGACCGAGCTCACTCGGGTGTCGCGGTGGTAGTGCTTGAGCGGCACATAGGCGCCCGCGAACGGCGCGTTCGAATTCGTGGCGAGGTGGCCGAAGCTTTCCGTGACGGCGCCCAGCAGGTCATCGGATGCATGGAACGAGTCGAACCCCACGCACAGCGGCGCCCGGTAGCCACCACCGTGAAGCTCATAGGCAAGCTCGTGTTGCGGGTAGGAGTGCACGTCGATGATCACCGCGTGCCCGTGCGCAGCCAGGGTCGCGTCGACCAGCTCCGTGAACCGCGCCGAGTAGGCGGCGAAACGTTCGAGGAGCGGTGCGGTGTTGCCGGGGGAGACCCGGCGGATCTCCTGCCTGTGGGAGCCGTGGGTGTACAGCACGCCCATGCCCACCTGGTTCATCTCCTCGGACTCGTCGGGAAACCGCTCCACGTCCACGGCAAATCGGGAGAGCCCATTGATGACCGCGCTCGCGCCGGTCGTGCCGGCGACGAGGGTGTCGGTGAAGTGGTCGGTCATCGCATCCTTTTCCACCTCGAGCTCATCTGCCGAGATCAGGAAGTCGCTCAGGTACTCGGCCGGGATTGCTCGCCCACCGTGGGGCGCGTGCAGGATGATCGGGGTGCTGGCGGACTTGTCGATCACCCGGAAGAGCTCGTCAGTGGTGTGAGTTGGTGCGGTGTCGGTCATTCGGGTCCCCTTCGTCGATGCCGTCGAGACCGAGTGTCGCAGGGGGCACCGACAGTGCGACCGTCGACATCGGTTCGGTGCATGCGCCGACGGTCGCTTGGTCCTCGGCGGAGCCCCAGACACCGTCCGCATCCTGAATGAGCACATCTCCTTTCAATAGAGACGCGGATCTACGGCGGCGCCGGTGTGGAAGTTCGTCAGCAACACTTAGACGGACCCGTCACTGCGACACCCAGCGCCGAGGGTGCATATCGCAAACAATATAGAAAACAGATGATCTCACTCTGATACGGTCTACCCATGCCCGCTCCACACCCCACCCCGCCCGCAGACACCACCCCCGAAATCGACTGGACCTCCGACGGCATCGAGACCGAGCTGGGCTGGTCGCTCACCGCGATGTACCAGGGCCACTCCCGGGCCGGCAGTGTCGCCGTGGCCAAGGTGCCCGGCGGCCCGCGCGGCTACCAGGTGCTCGTGGCGATCACCACCGAGGAGCCCACCTCGCAGCTCGCGTTGGCGAACCGGCTCGGCATCGACAAGACCGCCATGACCTACATCATCGATGCGCTCGAGACGGATGCGCTCGTCGAGCGCCGCCCCGACCCGCGCGACCGGCGAATCCGCCAGGTGTACCCCACGGAGGCCGGTCGGGCCCGGCTCGGCACCGCCCGCGTCGCCCTTCGTGCAGTCGAGAGCACGCTCATGGGCGGACTGTCCACCGACGAGCAGACCCAGTTGCGGCGGCTGCTGGCCAAGGCTGCCCTCGGCGCCGGCGCCACCGCGGCCACCCTCCCCGCTGCCCCGCACGACTCGAACGTTCCGGTGCCCGCCCCCGAGCGATCCCGTCGCCGCCCCACACCTCCCACAGAAACAGAGACCCCCTCATGACCACTTCAGTTCTCGTCGCCGGCGCCACCGGCGACCTCGGCCAGCGCATCGTGCGCGACCTACTCACCCACGACACCCGCATCCGCGTGCTCACCCGCCCGGGCAGTGGCACCGCCGCCGCCCTCTACGGCGCCAACGACCGCATCGACATCGTCACCGCCGCGTACACCGACCCCGCCGCCCTCACCGCCGCCGTCTCCGGCACGGATGTGGTCGTCTCGGCCGTGAGCGGCACCCGCCCGGTGATCGTCGACGCGCAGCGTGCCCTGCTCGCCGCGGCCGTCGCGGCCGGGGTGCCCCGCTTCATCCCCTCTGATTACTCGTCGGACTACCGCCAGATCGCGCTGGGCAGCAACCGCAACTTCGAGCTGCGCCGCGAGTTCGCCGCCGACCTCGATGCGGCCCCGATCCAGGTCACCTCCGTGCTCAACGGTGCCTTCGCCGACATGCTCACCGGCACCGCGCCGATGATCGCGTTCGGCCGCCACAAGGTCATGTACTGGTCCTCCGCCGACCAGATCCTCGACTTCACCACCAAAGACGACGTCGCCCGGGTGGTCGCCCTCGTGGCCCTCGACGCCGACGCGCCCCGCGTCGTGGAGATCGCCGGCGACCGGGTCACCGCCCGCGGCGTGGCCCAGACCATGTCGGAGCTGACCGGCACCCCGTTCAAGCTGCAGTTCGCCGGCACCACCGGCACCCTGTCGCTGCTCGCCAAGGCCGTGCGCCGCTTCTCCAAGACCACGGATGCGCCCTTCCCCGTCTGGCAGGGCATGCAGTACTTCGTGAGCATGTTCAGCGGGCAAGCCCAGTTACACCACGTCGATAACGACCGGTACGGCGACCATGAGTGGACGACCGTGCGCGATGTTCTTGCCGCATACGTGGCCAGTCAGCCTGAGGTATAGCGGGCAGCCGTCGAATCCGTGGAGTTGGCGTCGAATGTGACCTTGGAGAACTGATGGTCGACCCGGGCGAAACTGCCGAAGCGAAGGAGCATCTCCTCACCAGGAGCGAGGCCGTCGCTCTCCATGACGCAGACTCATGCGGCTCAGGCGCTGCGGGTGCTGCCGCGAATCGAAAAATCTAGCCTCACTTCCACCCAGGTGCAGCTCTGGACCGAAGCCTTCGCCACAGCCAGTGCCGTGCCTCTCAAGACGAAGGGGTGGCTCGCCACCGAGTTCTGGCCCCTTAGGAGCTGGTTCTCGAGCTCGTCGATGTCGCTTTCATACTGCCGTCACCTCGATGATTGCGTTAGAAAATTGAGTGGAGCGTCACGTAGGTGAGCAGGACCGCGCACAGCCCACCAAAAATGGAGAGACTATGTCCCCACCGAACATAGGTGTCTTGGTGTCGCTGGCCCTGGTAAGAGTCGGCAACGGCGTGTAGAAAGAATCCCACGAGAGAAACGGTGGCAGCCCACAATGCAAGACTCGCGGTGACTAGACCCGAAATATCAAGGCTGATCATCACATTTGTTGCGCCGACGAGGGCTAATAAGATGACAGCCGCGAGTAGCCAGAGCCTGTGCTTGAAGGCGAGGCGCTTAATCCCTGTGTATGGATACCTTCTCTGCAGAGTGAGACGATCCGTCTCGGACGCTACCACCTGACTTGGATTCTGCGCGTCTCTGTTCGCGAAGTCAGGCGGTGTTGCTATCTCCGACCACGTAGACCCGAGCTTGTCCTCGTGCTTCAGGAAGAGGAGGTACTGCCGTGTGTGCAGACGAAGAACGAACGACTTCCACGCGCCGCCGTCGTCGATGCCTAGACTCTCGCCGTATGCGTTGCGAAACTGAATTACGTTTCCGACGATCTCATCGAGATTCCACGTAAGGAAGCCGGATTTCTTTGTCTCCCATTGCCATCTCCATGGTTCGCGATGGCGGCTCGACAGAGGCTTTCTGGCGTCGCGACTGATTTTTCTATCAACCTTCCTAGGGCTGTCCGGTTTGGCGTGCACTTGCGCCACATTGTCTACCCGTTCCACGCACCAATAAAGCTGAAAGTACGCGCGGATCAATGTGGCCCTGTGCGAAACGTCGGGCACCGAACACGAATATAGGGCAGTGGCGATCGTGTCGCGTGCTTCGGCCACTTCGCCTGTTGTTAGCTCTCGGTGGATATCCGCAAGCGCTTTCTGCTTTTCTCGCTTGCGAGTGCCTAGCATGTAAAAGCCTGCGACGACGGCTATTGCGACCGGAGTTGCTGCTCCAATCCATGAAACAACCTCGTCCACTGTTCCCCCTTGTTAGCACCCTGAACCTAGCAGGCTGTTGCGCGCCTTCGCGCCCAAGTCGAAGTGGCCCCGCGGTGCTCGTGAGGCTCGCAGGAAACATTGAAACGGACTCCCCTAAAGCGACGGTTTGGTGAAGAGACCGCCGACCATTCACGACTGCACGGGCACCGTCTGAGGACAATCGCAATCGCGGCCGGGCGAAACGTGAAAGCTCAGTGAGCGCCCGCGTCTCAGGTGGGTCGACACGCGTAGGGCGCTGACCTCGGCATTGTGCTGGTTCGCTCCGGTAGCATCGGGAAGGCTGGCCTACTCGGGCCAAGCGAAGCAGACGGGGGCGTCGTGACCAAGCCGTGGCTATCCGCAGATGACTCTGCTGCCCGTAATGAAGCCCATAGTCGCACCGCCCGCACCTGTGTCGCCAAGAAAAGCCAACTAGTTCGGAGAAGCGCCCGCCGGCGCGAGTTCCAGACCGCCACGTCGGACGACTGGGTAGGCGCCGACTGCGCCACCAAGTCGGGCCGTGACGAGGCAGGGGTCTGACAGCTTGCGCATCATCAACAACGTTACCGATCTGCTCGGAGACGACCTCAAGGCCGAGATCACCTCGGCCTCCAAAGTTCGCATCGCCGCATCCACCTTCTCGATTTTCGCGTTCGAGGCGCTCCGCAAAGAACTTGAGCACGTATCTGAGTTGCAGTTCATTTTCACCTCGCCCTCCTTCGCGACGCAGGAAGTCACGGATAAACTGCGCAAAGACCGACGAGAGTTCTTCATCCCGGAGGGGAATGCAGAATCTAGCCTGTATGGCAGTGAGTTCGAGATAAGACTCCGCAACAAGCTCACCCAGCGCGCTATCGCCAAAGAGTGCGCCGATTGGGTGCGCCGCAAGGTGACCTTTAGATCCAACGCAACAGGAAACCCGATGCAGCCCTTCGCAGCGGTCGACGATGGTGCGGCGTACTTCCCGATCCAGGGTTTCACAACGACCGATTTGGGGTACGAAAGTGGCCCCGCCGTCTCAAATGTTGTTACCAAGTTCGAAGGGCCGGCCGAGACACAGCAGTTCCTCGACTTGTTTGACCAAATCTGGAACAACACCGGCCAAGTCCGCAACGTCACTCAAGCGGTCTACGAGCACATAGCGAGCGTGTACGCGGAGAACTCACCCGCGCGTATCTATTTCCTAATTCTCTACAACGTGTTCGCTGATTTCCTTGAGGACATCAGCGAAGATGTATTGCCGAACGACCGTACTGGTTACCAGGAGACGAAAATTTGGCAGAGCCTCTACAACTTCCAGCGCGATGGCGCCACCGGCATCATCAACAAGCTAGAGACTTACAACGGTTGCATACTTGCCGACTCGGTGGGTCTTGGAAAGACTTTCACCGCATTGGCAGTGATCAAGTATTACGAGCTGCGCAACAAGTCGGTGCTGGTCCTTTGCCCAAAGAAGCTTGCCGAGAACTGGACCAACTACAACGCCAACCTCACCACCAACGTTTTCGCGTCCGATCGATTCAACTACGACGTCCTGGCTCACACAGACCTGTCGCGTACGAGCGGCGAGTCGCTTGGCTTGCGATTGGATCGAGTCAATTGGGGCAACTACGACCTAGTTGTGATCGATGAATCGCACAACTTCCGAAATGCCGACTACGCCGAGGAGAAGGAATCGCGTTACCAGCGCCTCATGAGGAAAGTCATGCGCGAGGGCGTAAAGACGAAGGTGCTGATGCTCTCGGCAACTCCGGTGAACAACCGGTTTAACGATCTGAAGAACCAGCTCCAGCTCGCCTACGAGGGTGAGTCGGAGAACCTAGCTCAGCACCTTAATCTGTCCACAACCGTGGAGAAGGTCTTCTCTGACGCACAGCGGGTATTCAACGAGTGGTCAAAGCTGGGACCCGAGCAGCGTACGGCCGATCGCATCCTTCAGATGCTCGACTTCGACTTCTTCGAACTACTTGACGCAGTTACCATCGCTCGCTCCCGCAAGCACATCCAAGCGTTCTACGACACATCCGAGATCGGCGCGTTCCCGGAGCGCCGCCCTCCGTTGTCGATCCGTGAACCGCTCACTGATCTACCAGATGTCCCGGGGTTCAACGAGATTTTCGCGCAGCTGCAAGAACTCACGCTAGCCGTCTACACGCCGCTGGCGTATGTGTTCCCGAGCAGGCTTTTCAAATACGAGGACCTCTACAACGTCACTACCGGAAACGCCCGGTCCAACCTCGGACAGGCCGGCCGCGAGCAGGGTCTCAAGAAGCTCATGACGGTTAACCTGCTCAAACGGTTGGAAAGCTCAGTCGAGGCCTTCCGTCTGACGCTCGTGAAGATTGAGCAGGCGGTGGATACAAAGCTCCGGCGTTTGTCGGCTCACAACGGTCACTTGACCGATGACCTCGATCTGACTGACTTCGATTTTGATGTCGACGATGAAGATGACGCCAATATTGAAGCGATTTCTTTCGGTGAGAAGATCAAGATCGACCTCAACGACATTGACATCGAATCCTGGCAACGCGACCTCTGGAATGACCGGGAGACGCTTCGAGAGCTGCTCGATGAGATGCGCAAGGTCACCCCAGACAACGACCGCAAGCTCAGCAAGCTCAAGCAGCTCATTGAGAACAAGGCGCGTCAGCCAATCAACGATGGCAACCGCAAAGTCCTAGTGTTCTCGGCGTTCGCTGACACCGCCAACTATCTCTATCGCGAGCTTGCCGACGTGCTCGTTGCAGTAGGGCTGGAGGCGGCCGTTATTACAGGTGGCAGCCATGGGGCAAAGACCACGCTCGGAACCGGGTTCGACTTCCAGCAGGTCATGGCGATGTTTTCACCACGATCGAAACAGCGACACCTAACCATGCAAGACGAGACTCGTGACCTCGACGTGCTCATTGGCACCGACGTGATCAGCGAGGGCCAGAACCTCCAGGACTGCGACTACCTGATCAACTACGACATCCACTGGAACCCGGTCCGTATTATCCAACGCTTCGGCCGCATTGATCGCATCGGTTCTCACAATGCTCAGATACAGCTCGTGAATTTCTGGCCCGACATCTCCCTCGATGAATACATCAATCTCAAGGAGCGCGTCGAGAACCGCATGGTGATCGCAGACCTCGCCAGCACCGCAGATGACAATCTTCTCACCCTCGAAAACCCCGATGCGGCGTTCCGTAGAGAGCAGCTCCGCAAACTCCAAGACGACGTCATCGAGCTGGAGGACGTGCGAGCCGGGGTCTCCATTACGGACCTTGGGCTAAACGACTTTCGAATGGATCTGCTCGGCTACGTCAAGGTATATGGTGACCTCGCCACGGCTCCCAAAGGACTACACGCCGTCGTGCCGGCCGACCCGGGTGCAGGTCTCGTGCCGGGGGTGATCTTCGCGCTGCGCAACGTAAACGCCGATGAGAAATTCAACCGAGGCAACCGACTCCACCCGCACTACCTTGTCTACCTCGATGATCAGGGACAAGTTGTCGCCGACCACACGGAAGCCAAGCACCTACTTGATCTGATCCGGGCAGGGTGCCGCCCCTTCGATGAGCCCGTCGCCGGCGTTGTTCAAACCTTCAACGTCGCGACTGGCGAGGGCTCCCAAATGGGGCAGTACTCTTATCTGCTCACCAAGGCGATCCATTCGATGATCGACGTTACCGAGGAACGCGATATCGATAGCCTCTTTACCGGAGGTCAAACCTCGGCCCTGACCCAAACGATCACGGGACTCGATGACTTCGAATTGACGGCGTTTGTCGTTGTCGTCGACCCCGTCCAAGCGATGGAAGTCAATGGTTGATCTGCTGTATAGGTGGCCTGCCGCAGCCAAATTCGGCGGCCGTGTGCCCAAGGACAAGTTCTACGAGTACGGCAATGTGAGCTCCGCTGTGCGTGAGAAATTCGTGTCCGAGGTTCAGCGCATTACCTGGGCCTACAAGCTTGCCGAATCTACTATCAACCTCCACGGCAGCACGAGCGTGCCTGAGTTACAGGTCTTTCAAATTGACACCAAGATCGGCGATGTCGCCGATCAGGTCCTGTCCGCGATCGACAGGGCGATTCAATACCCGATTATCTTCGAGATCACGCGAGCAACCTCCGGGGAACGGCAGGTCCGGATGGTCGCAGCATACAAGCAGCTCAGCGCGGGTGCTTTGAAACTTAGCGCCTACTACTCGACCGGTTGGCACCCCGCCGATGCAGAACGGCAGTCGCTCCCTGCAGCAATTAGCTTGCCTGCCCTTTACTCGGCGATCCTGGTGTCGCTGACGCCGGTGACGGTACGGCACGATGAGGAGATGCCAGAGCTGGCCAACAGGCTGGTAACCGTGCGGAAGCTCGAACGCGAGATCACCGTCCTAGAGCGCAAGCTCCGAACCGAGCCGCAGCTCAACCGCAAAATTGAGCTGCGCCGCGCCCTCAAAACTAGACAACAAGAACTCGAACAGCAGAGGTAACCCGTGGAGAAACTACGCATGACGTCGGCAGACTTGACCGACGCCAATATCGACAGGCTCGCCGTCCTGTTCCCGACCGTCGTGACTGAGTCGATTGACGCTGACGGTAACGTCCAGATGGCCGTCGATTTTGATCTGTTGCGCCAGGAGCTCTCCGACCACGTTGTTGAGGGGCCTCAGGAGCGTTATCGGCTCGATTGGCCGGGCAAGCGAGCAGCCGCGTTCGCTGCCAACGCGCCCATCGCCAAGACTCTACGTCCGGCCCGTGAGGAGTCCGTCGACTTCGACTCCACTAAGAATCTGTTCATTGAGGGTGACAATCTGGATGTGCTCAAGCTGCTCCAGGAGTCTTACCTCGGCAAGGTCAAGTTAATCTACATCGACCCGCCATACAACACTGGACGCGACTTCATATACGACGACGATTTCGCGGAGACAACAAGTGAATATCTCCTTCGTTCTGGCCAAGCAGACGAAGAAGGACAAAGACTGGTTGCGCTGACCGACAGCGATGGTAGATATCACTCTGACTGGCTGAGCATGATGTATCCCCGGCTCAAGCTCGCGCGCAATCTGCTTCGCGAAGACGGTGTCATTTTCATCTCGATCGACGATCACGAAGTCGACAATCTGCGAAAGGTCTGCGCGGAAGTGTTCGGAGCACAAAACTTCGTGGCACAAATCATCTGGCAGAAAGTTTTCTCTCCAAAGAACTCAGCGCAGTGGTTCTCAGAGGACCACGACTACATTCTGGTGTTCTCCAGAGACAAGTCTCGGTGGGTGCCCAACTCGCTCCCAAGAACCGACGAGATGGACGCCCGGTATAAGAATCCTGACGAGGACCACAGAGGGCCATGGACCTCGTCAGACCTTGCTGCTCGCAACGCCTACGCTGCCGGACTGTATCCGATCACGACGCCAAGCGGACGGGTCATTGATGGTCCTCCACGCGGACGATACTGGGGTATCTCGGCGGCACGGTTCAAAGAACTTGATGCTGATGGTCGCATTTGGTGGGGCGAGGCAGAAGACAATATGCCGCGATTGAAGCGGTTCCTTTCAGAGATGTCGGGCGGACGTACCCCGCAGACTCTCTGGCCCTACTCTGAGGTTGGGCATACTCAAGAAGCCAAGAAGACGCTTCTCAAGTATGTGCCGTTTGAGCACACGGAGAATGTGCTGAACTCGGTGAAGCCCGTCCGACTGATCCAGCGCATCCTTCAACTTGCTACGTCACCTGACACGCACGATATCGTTCTCGACTTCTTCAATGGCAGCGGCACAACACCTCACGCTGTATTCGCTCAGAACGCTGCAGATGGAGGGAACCGCCGATTCATCTCTGTGCAGATCGATGAGCCGCTTCCGGTTCCTGAGCCTACGTTCAACTCGATTCTCGGGATGAGTCTTGAACGTATCAAGAACGTCGCTGCTGAACTCGCCACGGGGATTTCCGTCGGTGACCTCGGGTACCGATTGGCACGTGTGGACACGACGAACATGGCAGATGTATTGCGCGTGCCTGATGACACGAACCAGCTCGCGCTCGACTCGCTTGAGGGCAGCATAAAGCCAGGTCGCCGTGGCGAGGATTTGTTGTTCCAAGTTTTGCTGGACTGGGGCCTTGAGCTCACGGCGCCCATAAGCGTCGAGCAGATTGAGCGGAACGAGGTGTTCGTCGTCGAGGATGGTGCCCTGATCGCCTGCTTCGACGAGCAGGTCAGTCCAGGGGTCGTTCATTCGATCGCGAAGCGTCAGCCGCTGCGCGCTGTGTTTCGCGATTCCGGCTTCGCCTCGGATGACGCGCGGATCAACGCGGAGCAGGTCTTCCGTGAGGTGTCTCCGGCGACCGACGTGAAGGCGATCTGATCGGGATGAAACTACAGTTCAAGGTCCAGAAGTACCAGACCGACGCTGTTGACTCGGTCGTCGAGGTTTTCGAGGGTCAACCCAAGCGCGACGGCATGTCCTATCGAATCGACCCAGGCAAGGTGATGCCTGCTTCGAACCCGACGCTGTTCGAGACGAACGATACGCCGGAATCTGGTCTTCGGAATGCAGACATTGCGCTCTCCTCTGCTCAACTGTTGGAGAACGTTCATAAAGTTCAGCGGTCTCGTAACCTCCCGCTTTCAACGACACTTATCGACAGCAAGGCGGCCCCCGGGGCTCCGAACCTGGACGTTGAGATGGAGACGGGAACGGGCAAGACATACGTGTACATCAAGACGATCCTGGAACTGCACAAGCGGTACGGCTGGTCGAAGTACATCATTGTTGTGCCCTCAGTTGCGATCCGTGAGGGCATCAAGAAATCCCTCGATGTGACAGCGGAACACTTTCAGCAGCACTATGGGACGAAGCCACGGTCGTTCATCTACAACTCCTCCCAATTGCACGAGATCGAGCGGTTCAGCTCCGATGCTGGGGTGCAGGTGATGATCATCAACATTCAGGCATTCAACGCGACAGGTAAAGACAACCGCCGTATCTACGATGTGCTCGATGACTTCCAGTCGCGGCGCCCGATCGACGTAATAGCGGCGAATCGACCTATCGTCATCATTGACGAGCCGCAGAAGATCGGCGCTGCGAAGTCCCTCGATGCTCTCTCGCGCTTCCACGGCCTCATGATGTTGCGCTACTCGGCCACTCACAAAGTTGAGCACACAAGGGTGCACCGCCTCGATGCCTTGGATGCATACAACCAGAGGCTTGTGAAGAGAATTGCGGTGCGAGGCATCACAGTAAAGGGGCTAGCCGGATCCACCGCGTACCTATACCTGGTTGCGATCGAGATCGCCAAGGGTGCCAAGCCGCGTGCTCGGATTGAGCTCGAAGTTCAAACCCAGACTGGCATCAAACGTCAGTTCAAGCGCCTCGACGTCGGTGCGAACCTGCACGATGTGTCGAACGGCATTGAAGCCTACAAGGGCTTGTTCATCACGGAGATCGACGCGAGCCGTGACGTGATCGAGCTGAGTAACGGTGACGTTGTGATCGCCGGACAGCTTGCCGACCGCGACGTCACGGAGGAGACGAAGCGGCGCATCCAAATTCGCGAAGTCATTCGCGCCCACCTCGATAAAGAGCGTGCGCTGTTCAGCCAAGGCATCAAGGTACTTTCGCTATTCTTCATTGATGAGGTCGCCAAATACCGTGACTACGGCCGCGAAGACACCCTCGGCGACTACGCCCGCATATTCGAGGTGGAATTTGCCGCGATTCGCGACGAGGTGCTCGGCGAGCTGGCGATCGATGACGTAACTGGGGAATTCCAGCAGTATTTACGGCGCGATGAGATTCGACGGATACACGAAGGCTACTTCTCGATCGACAAGAAATCCAAGCATCAAGTGGACGGCAACGTCTCCGGCCGTGGCGACGACAAGGGCCAGTCGAACGACATTGATGCGTACGACTTGATATTGAAGGACAAAGAGCGACTGCTCTCGCTCACAGAGCCAGTCCGATTCATCTTCTCCCACTCCGCGCTACGCGAGGGCTGGGACAATCCCAACGTGTTCGTTATGGGCATGCTCAAGAAGAGTGATAACTCTATCTCCCGGCGCCAAGAGATCGGCCGTGGCCTGCGACTCTCCGTAGACCAGCACGGCATCCGCATGGACAACCCCGCGACTGTACACGATATTAACGAGCTGACGGTGGTGACTGATGAGTCGTACACCAACTTTGTTGCCGGTCTTCAGAGGGAGATTTCGGAGTCCCTTGCTGGCCGACCACGCAAGGCAACCCCCGAGTACTTCGTTGGCAAGACTCTTGAGGATCTTCCAACCGGAACCATTCACGCGATCACGCTAGATGAGGCAAAACAACTTCAGCACTGGTTGACAATTAATGCGTTTATCGACTACGAGCAGCACCTCACCGACAAGTGGCTCGGTCGCGCCGAATTGACTGAGATGCCCGAGCTACCAGCCTCGCTGCAGCCGTATTTTTATCAGGTTGGCGAACTAATCGACGCTCTCCACGTCGCGATGCCGGAGATCACCGATGGCCGCAAGCCAAAGAGGATCCCGCTCAACGAGGCGAACTTCGCGCGGAAGGAGTTCCAGACGCTGTGGGGCCGGATTAACCGTAAGGCGGTCTACCAAGTCGAGTTTGACTCAGACGAGCTCATCCTCGAGTCGATTAGGTACCTGGATAAGCACCTGAAGGTCGCCGCGATGCAGTACGTCATCCGGGCAGGGCAGCAGCGCGAGAAGTTGGAGGCTGACGACCTCGCCGGCGGCTCGGGGTTCGCGGTGTCGTCCACACAGACTCACACTGAGACCGTTAGTGCGGGATCGCAAGTGAAGTACGACTTGCTTGGTGAGATCGCCGAGAAGACCCAGCTCACCCGTCGTACGGTTGCCGCGATCTTGCGAGGCGTGGCGCCGGGCACGTTTGGAAAGTTCCGGCTCAATCCGGAGCAGTTCATCACCGAGGCCGCGAGGTTGATCAACGAGCAGAAGGCGACTGTCATCGTCGAGCACTTGGCGTACGACACTCTGGAAGACCGGTTCGACTCAGCGATCTTCACTGAGAATCAAACGGCACAGGACTTCAGTAAGGCGGGCGCCAAGCTCAAGAAGCACGTTTACGACTTCGCAGTGACCGATTCGAAAATCGAGCGCGCGTTCGTCACCGAACTCGACACAAGTACGGAAGTCGCTGTTTACGCGAAACTCCCGCGCGGGTTCTTCATCCCCACTCCGGTCGGTAATTACAACCCAGACTGGGCGATCGCGTTCACAGAAGGCAGCGTCAAGCATGTCTACTTCGTAGCTGAAACCAAGGGCTCTCTTTCAACGCTCCAGCTCAAAGGAGTGGAGGACGCCAAGATCGAGTGTGCGCGCAAGTTCTTCGCCTCCATCAGTGAGAAGAACGGCCAAGACGTCTCCTATGACGTCGTTACCGACTACACAGAGCTGATGCAGCTCGTGACGGCGTAGGTCCATCTGTGGCCGATTCTCGGAGCGCTTTCAAAGGCTTGCAACCTCGGTCCAATTGGAGTCGATAGGTGACGATGAACCCGCCGACGCCGCCGAGTTGTCGAACGCGACGGGCGGGATTTTCTAAGCCTCACCCGGTCTCCGTGGAAGTAGCTTCCAGGAAGCTAGTCCATCCACCGAAGATTCATCGCTCAGGGACATCAGTCCCGGGTCTCTACAAAGATCGGTCATAGTGCTCACGCAGGTAACGTCCCCACAGCAGGTTTTCTTCTCCCCGCAGCGCTTGGTCGTACCGCTGTTTCAGCGACCATATGTGTGGTCGCGCGAGAATCAATGGGAGCCGCTGTGGAGCGACGTGACGCGACTTGTGGATGCCATAGCGACTGGTGACAGCGAGGCGACGCACTTTCTCGGCGCAGTCGTCCTTCAGGCGCAAACAACCGCTCTCGGAGAACTCCCGCAATACACCATCATCGACGGACAGCAACGGTTGACGACTCTGCAGATTTTGCTTGACGCGCTTCATGCTCAGTTAGATGCGCGCGGCTATGTCGCACTGGCCGGGCAGGTCCTCGCTCTCGTTGAGAACCCGGAGTCCTTTAGGCAGAAGCCTGCCGACCGATTCAAGGTCTGGCCGACGAACCGGGACAGACTGGCATTCGCGGCAGCGATGTCCGCAGTGGCACCGATTGACCATTCCAACCTGCCGGCGGGCCGGCTGGTCGATGCACACGAGTACTTTTTCGTGGCGATCGGGGAATGGTTGGATGCCGAGCCGGAACAAGTCGATAGACGCGCTGGACTCCTTGTACCAGCCATCATGACGAGGCTCCAGATCGTCTCGATTCAGTTGCTTTCACACGAGGACGCACAGGAAATCTTTGAAACCCTGAACGCTCGGGGAACACCGCTGACGGCGGCTGACCTGATCAAGAACTTCCTCTTTCAACGCCTGGAGAAGGATGCGGAGGCTACTGAGCGCGCCTACCACGCCTATTGGGCGGACTTCGAAACGGCGTTCTGGGAGACCGAGGTCTCTGCCGGACGAATCAAGTACGCCAGAAGTTCGTTGTTTCTCACCCAATGGCTAACTGCTAAGACCTTGAAGGAAATCCCTGCGAGAGAGGTCTTCATGCAGTTCAAGCGCTACGTGAGCGAGTCTGGCACGGACGTACTATCTCTGGTGCAGTCACTCAGCGCCGCTGCCAATCGCTACAAGGCGTTCACCTTGGGAGCCGCTGCTCGCGATGGGGCCCTAAGCCGCCTTGACCTCTTCGTCTACCGGACGAGTACCCTCGACTCCGAAATCGTTAAGCCTCTGCTCATCTGGCTAGGTGAATCGAACCAAGCGGCGATCTCCGTTGAGGAGAGAAACGGTCTGCTAGATAGTCTGGAGAGTTGGTTCGTGCGTCGGGCGCTCGTTCGGGCACAATCGCAGGGGACCAACAAGCTGATGCTTGATCTTCTCACCCAGCTGACAAAACGGCCCGCTGGGACCGGAGTTGATGCGGTTGCCCGGACGTTTCTCTCCACCCAGACGTCGAGCATTGGTTACTGGCCAGACGATGCGGAACTGCGCCGTGAACTAACTGATTTTCAGGCCTACAAGAAGTTCCGGAAAGGGCGCCTTCGAATGGTGCTCGAAGCGATCGAAGACCGTCTACGAGGCTTCCCTGACGGCGGCTCCTTCTCCGTGTCGCCGGTGTCTAGGGGCGTATGCACTATCGAGCACATCATGCCCCAGGAATGGCGCGCAAACTGGAGTGGAGGCGAGGATCCTGAGACCGAGGGGGAGCGAGACAGCCTGGTTCAAACCCTCGGAAACCTGACCTTGGTCACGCAGAGTCTCAACGCGAGAATGTCGAATGCAGCTTGGTCTGCCGCGAATGGCAAGCGTGCTGCGCTCATCCGACACGACACGTTACTTCTCACGCGAGACGTCGTGCACGAGCACCCTGAGTCATGGGCGGACGCGGATATTCGAGAACGCACTGAAGGCCTCCTCGAAGCGTTGACCTCCACGTGGCCGGTGCCGGACGGACATCGCGTTTCGAGTGACCGAGCCGTTGAGCGCGCCCAGTACCGAACCGAGGTCATCGACCTCGTGCGCGCTGGCCTGATCAAGGCGGGAACAACGCTGTATGCAAAGCCAGCTGCGCATAGAGGGAAGACCGCATCTGTAAACGCGGACGGCACTATTGCCATGGACGGTATCTCTTTTGGAACTCTGAGTGGCGCGGCTCGTCATCTCTCGGGCGGTGGTGCTGTAGCGGGCTGGAGCTTCTGGACAATTGATGCCGGGTACACGCAAACCATGGCCGACGTTCGAGATCAACTGGCTCTCGGCTCGAGTACCCTGAGCGACCCCGCCCCTGATCCGCGATCCTGAGCTAAATGGCGGCATCGACGCTGGCGGCTTTAATCTATAGCACCCACTTCAGGGGCCAAAAGCGGTGTGATCGACCGCCATGGCTCAGCCGTGGAGTGCAGTGAATCGGCGGCGCTCAACCCATGTCGCTTAGGGAAACGGGCGGGTTCGATCGAACTGGACGGTAATGCCGCCTCGGTAGGGGCCTATATATTGGCTATTAGCCAACAGGGTTGGTCAGGCTAGGTGCCGGGCTTTTGCACAGCAATGTGTATTGAGGCTGAGATCACCAAAGATCGCAGTTGTGGGAGCGTACTTTCAACCCGGCCCAGCCGCCCCCTAGGGAGAAACATTGTTGCGCGTTTCTGAGCTTGAGCTGGACGAGGCATGCGCGAAGCTGATTCGCAAGCATGAACGTTACATGAGGGAGTTGCGAATCGACGACGTCAGGAGGTCTCGAAGACGTACGTCCCCCGCTAACGCGCAAGTCCGTCGGCCGACCTACTGGGACGTGGATGCGGGATTCGACCCGTATAAAGTACGGCGAAACGCCAGTTCGATCGTACGTGCAGTCAACTTGGCGCTGGCGAACCGTGATTACCGCCCACGTCCGCCGATTGCCCACTCCGTTCCAAAGTCGAGCGGAGGAAATCGCGTAGTTTCAGTCTTCCAAATCGTCGACTCTTTGGTTTCTCGGATTGCGTACAAGTCTTTGATGACTAAAAATCGCGCTTTAGTAAGCGCGCGATCGTACGCCTATCGGGACGATCTCTCTACGCATGACGCCATTCAGTATGTGGCAAGCGAGTTCCGCACGGTTGAACGTATATTCGTTGCTGAGTACGATTTCTCGACATATTTTGACTCAATCAGTCATGAGCACCTGCGACAGTCACTGGACCGCCACGGATTCCTGATGACGGGACGCGAACGCGACGTGATCGACGCCTTCCTGGCCACCCCGCTCGAAGAGGAAGCCACCTATAATTCCAGAGCCCTACCGAGACTCAGCCAGGTCGGGATCCCGCAAGGCACCTCGATCTCACTTTTTCTGGCGAATGTCGCCGCATGGCAGATGGACCGGTCGTTAGAGCGAATTGGGGTTGGCTTCGTAAGATATGCAGATGACACTCTGGTCTGGTCTCGTGACTACGGCCAGATCACTGACGCCGTTAACGTGCTCAAGGCACAGAGCGCTGAAATTGGCGCAGATCTGAATCCTCACAAGTCCAAAGGCATTCGTCTTTTCACGCCACCAGCTGAACCCTCAGAAATTGCAAGCACAGACACCGTTAATTTTGTGGGCTACCGTTTCGCTCGCGGCGTGGTGGGGGTTAACGACAGCGTCATTAGGCGGATTAAGGGCCGTGTCCATCAGCTCGTGTGGGCCAACCTGCTGCAACCGCTTGATCAGGGAACCTTGAATCGGGCGAGAATCGCCCCGCGCTTTGATCGCGATTATGCTGTTCTCCTGGGACAGATCCGACGGTACTTGTACGGGAATTTTTCAGAGAGCAAGCTCCGAGAACTCGAGCGGGGGGCTGTCAAAAGAATCCGCTTTCCGGGTATTTTGTCTTACTTTCCTCTTGCAAACGACGCGCAACAGATGCAAGACCTCGATGGCTGGTTGGCAGACACTCTCTATCAGGCGTTGCGTAAGCGTGCACGACTCGCTAGGGCCGCGGGAATCTCGGTCCTTCCAATGCCCCACGGACTGTCCAAGGCAGAGCTGCTCGTGGCGTCATCGCTCACGTCAAAGGGAGCTGCGGTCGATCTTCGAGTGCCGTCAGTCGCCCGATTTATGTCGGTTCTAAATCGAGCGGCTACGGAACACGGACCAAATGTGGTGAGTCGTGGCACAGGCGCAGAGGTCTATCAGTACTCCTTTGTGGACTTCGCGTCTTGATCGCATGGGCGTCCGGGCATCACGGTTACGTCCTATCTAACGCGCAAGCGACCCACGAATGATGGGCAGGGCGGCCTCGGCGGCCTTGACGCTGGTGTGGTGCTTGCCGCTGGGGAAGCCGCAGGCCACGGCGACCTTGAGGTCGGCGCCGGCGGGGATGGTGAGTGGCAGCATCGAGGGGGAGACGCAGACCGAGTAGGTGCCCAGCTCGATGGCTTCGGCGATGAGGGCGGTGACGTCGGCGGCAGTGGCCTCGGGCTTGAGCAGGGTGTGGTCGATCGTGCGGGCGACGCTGGCGGCGTCGGGGGAGATGGAAGTCATGGGGTGTGTCCTTAGTTGGTGACGAGCTCGGGGGTGCCATGCGCGGCGGCGGGGGTGCCGGCGGTGGTGGCGAGGGTGGCGTGTGCGGCGGTGAGGACGGCGTCGAGGTGGATGCCGCGGAGGCGCAGCACCTCCGGGCCGCTACCGGACTCGCCGAACTCCTCGACCGAGACCACTTGGCCGTCCAGGCCCACCCAGCGGTACCAGGCGTCGCCGCGGCCGGCTTCGACGGCGACTCGGGCGCGCAGCGCGGCCGGCAGCACGGACTCGCGGTAGTCGGCGGTCTGCTCGGCGAACCACTCGACGCAGGGCATCGAAACCACGCGGGCGTTGATGCCTTCCTCGGCGAGCCGGGTGGCGGCGTCGATGGCGAGGTGCACCTCGCTGCCGGTGGCGAGGATGGCCAGGTCGGTGCCGTCGCCGTGTTGCCACCGCACGTAACCGCCGGCCGTGACCCCGGCGGGCGTGAGCTCAGTGCTGGCCAGCACGGGCAGGTCTTGCCGGCTGAGGATCAGCGCGACCGGGCGGTCGGGGGTGGCGAGGATGCGGCGCCAGGCGGCGACGACCTCCACGGAGTCGGCGGGGCGCACGATGTCCAGGCCGGGGACTGTGCGCAGCGACGCGATCTGCTCGACCGGCTGGTGGGTGGGGCCGTCTTCGCCGACGGCGACGGAGTCGTGGGTGTAGACGTAGACCGCGCCGAGACCCATGAGCGCGCCGAGGCGGATGCTCGGGCGCATGTAGTCGCTGAACACCAGGTAGGTGGAGGCGAACGGTCGCCACGGGCCCTGCAGGGCAATGCCGTTGAGGATGGCGGCCATGGCGTGCTCACGGATGCCGAAGCGGATGAATTCGCCGGCCGGGTTGGCGGCGGAGAACCGGGCGCCGTCGACCTCCACGGTGGTGGAACCAGCGAGGTCGGCCGAGCCGCCCCAGAGCGGAGCGGAGCCCTGCAGCGCGCGGAGCACGGCGCCGTTGGTCTTGCGGGTGGCCATCGGGTCGCCGGGCTCGCCGAGCTTCACGGTGTCGAGGGCGGCGGTGGAGAATTCGCCGCCGCGGAAGGCCTGCCAGCGCGCCGCGGCCTCGGGCTCGCGGGCGGCCCAGGCGTCGAGGTCGGCCTCCCAGGCGGTGTGCATCCGCTCGCCGCGGGTGAGCGCGCCGCGGGTGTACTCGAGGGTCTCGGGGGAGACGAGGTCGTGCAGGGGAGCGTCGGGGGCGAAGCCCAGCATTGTCTTCACGAGCGCGAGCTCGTCGGCGCCGAAGCCGCCGGAGTGTGCGGCGGAGGTACCGGCGAACTTGGCCGACGGGGCGCCGATCACGGTGCGGAGGGCCACCAGGGTGGGCCGGCCGGTGCGCTCGGCGGCCTCGCGCAGGGTGGCCTCGAGGGCGTCGAGATCGGCGGGGGTGTCGATCTCGAGCACCCGCCATCCGTAGGCCCGGTACCGGGCGCGCACGTCTTCGCTGAAGGTCTCGTCGGTGCCGGAGTCGATGGTGATGTGATTGTCGTCCCAGATCAGCACGAGGTTGTCGAGGCCGAGGGTGCCGGCCAGGCTGCTCGCCTCACCGGAGACGCCCTCCTGCAGGCAGCCGTCGCCGGCGAGCACCCAGGTGGTGTGGTCGAGCAGGGCGGAGCCGGGGGTGAACACGGCGCTCTCGTGCCGGGCGGCCATGGCCATGCCCACCGCGGAGGCGACGCCCTGGCCGAGCGGGCCGGTGCTCATCTCCACGCCCACGGTGTGGTGCACCTCGGGGTGGCCGGGCGTCTTCGAGCCCAGGGTGCGGCTCTTGGCCAGGTCGTCGAGGGTGAGGCCGTAGCCGGTGAGGAACAGCTGGGTGTAGAGCAGAAGGCTAGCGTGACCGGCCGAAAGAACGAAGCGGTCGCGGGCGGGCCAGTCGGGATGGGCGGGGGAGTGCCGCAGCACTCGGGAGAACAACACGTGGGACACTGGTGCCAATGCCATGGCGGTGCCGCCGTGCCCATGTCCTTTGGCCTGCACCACGTGTGCGGCCAGGGCCTGGGCGCTTGCGACGGCGCGGGCGTCCAGCTCGGCGGACGTCATCGGTGACGGGAACTTCTTCGTTTCAGTAGCCATGCGAGATACTTTGGTATACAAATGTACTTAAGTCAAACAATTGGTTCGGCACCTCCCGCAGACCGGGCGGATGCGTTCGGAAGACGGGAATCCCATGGCACACGCTCTGTCCACCGGCTCGGGTGTGGTGCTTGACCTCATCCGCTCCGGCCGTGCCACCACTCGCACCGACCTCATCGAGCAGCTCGGCTGGTCGCGCATCACCCTGGCCCGCCGGCTCGATGAACTGCTGCACGCCTCCATCGTGATGAGCGTGGGGCAGCTCGACTCCCGCGGCGGCCGCCCGCCCGAAGAATTCGCCGTGAACCCGGATGCCGGCCTGCTGCTGGCCGTGGACATCGGCGGTTCGCACACCCGCCTGGCCATCACCGACCTGGTGTCCACCATCCTCAGCGAAGACGAGGCCGACATCGGTCTGAGCGAGGGGCCCGCCGAGATCTTCGAGTGGGCCGGCCAGGTGTTCGACCACATGCTCGACCGGCTCGGCAAGACGCGCGCCGACGTGGTGGGCATCGGGGTGGGCGTGCCCGGCCCGGTCGACTTCGTGACCGGCCGGCTGGCCAGCCCGCAGGTGGACACCCAGTGGAACGACGTGCTGGTGAAGGAGTACTTCGACGGCCGCTACGACCACGCCGTCTTCGCCGTGGACCGGGACGTGAACATCATGGCGCTCGCCGAGGCCCGCCGCGGCTGGACCGAGTACCGCGACGTGGTGGTGCTCAAGGCCGGCATTGGCGTGGGTCTGGCATTCGTGCTGGACGGTTCGATCTACCACGGCTCCCGCGGCGGTGCCGGCGAGCTCAGCGCCGTGCGCGTCGGCGGGGAGCGTACCGTGCGGTTGGAGTCGATCGCCAGCGGCGCGGTCATCCGCAGTGAACTGCTCAGCCTGGGTCGCCGGGTTCGCACCAGCAGCGACATCGTGGGCCTGGCCAACGACGGCGACCCCGCCGTGCTGCGGCTGCTCGCCGAGACCGGCACCGAGATCGGCCAGAGCCTGGCCCACGTGGTGGGGCTGCTCAACCCGCAGGCCGTGGTGGTCGGCGGCAACCTGGCCCAGGCCGGCGAACCGTTCCTCGGCGCGATCCGGCAGGCCATCTTCGCCGGCGCCCGCGACTTCGCCCTGCAGGGCCTCGTCGTGGAGAAGTCCCGGCTCGGCCACATCGCCGGCGTCACCGGAGCCTCGCTCATCGCCCAGGACGCCCTGTTTGAGGCCGACCGCATCAGCCGGCTCACCCGCGGCGGCGGCATCGGCGTCTCACTGCACACCCAGCCGGCCTGAGCCGAATCGGCGCAGTCCGCCACGACCGGCACGGCCCTGCCCGCTCCGGCGCGGCTGGCTAACGGCTCAGCTCGGCTTTGCCCCGCGGCGGCACTCCCGGCCGCCTGATCTGGTGCGCCCGCGGCCGGCGACCCCGGCGACCGATCCGAATTTACTTTGGTGCACTTGTAGACAAAAGGTCGCTTAGGCTTATACAGTCAAGCCAGTCGCCCTCGCGGGCCGGCTGCACCGGAAACAACAAAGGAGTTCATTCGTGGCACTGAACCTGGCCGAAGCCCTCTCGTCGATCGAGACCCAGGCGGAAGCCGCCGACTGGCGGGCCGCCATCCGTCTCGCGGGCGCAGGCCTGGTGGCCGGTGGAGCCACGACGGATGCCTACACCGACGAGATGATCGACGCGGTCGAGAAGCACGGACCGTACATCGTCATCGCTCCCGGTGTCGCTCTCGCGCACTCCCGCCCGTCGCCCGCGGTTCTCACCGGGGGACTGAGCTGGGTTAGCCTGGCCACCCCCGTGGAGTTCGGCAATAAGGCCAACGACCCCGTCACCCTCGTGATCGGCCTGGCCGCCAAGGACCACGACGCACACCTCCAGGTGATGCGGGCCCTGGCCGGCGTGCTCTCCGACGGCCCCGCGATGAAGCGTCTGGCCGTGGCCGACACCGCCGACGAGGTGCGCGCCGTGCTCGGCGACCTCGCCGCGGCTGCCGCGTAACGCGGCCCGTACGCATCCGTTTTTCTCACACTCGTCTCACCCAATCGAAAGGCACCCCATGAAGATCGTCGCCGTCTGTGGAATGGGCATTGGAACCTCAGTGCTGCTCAAAATGAACGCCGAGAAGGTTCTCGCCAAGCTCGGCATAGACGCGGATGTTGAAGCCGCCGACATGGGCGTGGCCCGTGGCGCCGCGCAGACCGCCGAGATCGTGCTCACCTCGGAGGAGCTGGCCGAGGAGCTCGGCGACGTGCCCGCCGAGGTCATCATCATCAACAACTTCTTCGATCTCGAGGAGATCACCGAGAAGCTCACCGCCGCCGTCGAGTAACCCCGTCACCGTCTCTCTCTCACAGAATTAGGAGCTCCCACAATGGAGTGGCTTGTCGTCGTACTGAATTTCATCGGGCAGCAGATTCTCAACGTGCCCGCGTATCTGATCGGCATCATCACCGCGATCGGGCTGATGGCGCTCAAGCGCAACTCCGGGCAGGTGATCGGCGGTGCCCTCAAGGCGGCCCTCGGCTTCCTGATCCTCGGGGCCGGCGCCAACGTGGTGGTGGGCTCGCTCGACCCGCTCGGCAACCTGATTCTCGCGGTGACCGGCGCCCAGGGCGTCATCCCCACCAACGAGGTCATCACCGCCATCGCGCAGGAGCAGTTCGGTGCGCAGAGCGCCTATGTGCTCACGCTCGGCTTCCTGGTGATGCTCGCACTGGCTCGCTTCACTCCCCTTAAATATGTATTCCTCACTGGGCACCACATGGTCTTCATGGCCACCATGCTCACCGTGGTTCTCTCCGTCGGCTTCGGCGACGGCGCCAGCTGGCTCGTCGTGCTCATCGGTGCGCTGCTGCTCGGCGTGATCATGGTCGTGATGCCAGCGTTCGTGCACCCGTGGACCAAGAAGATCACCGGCAACGACACCATCGCCATCGGCCACTTCGGCACCCTCGGCTACATCGCCGCCGGTGCCGCCGGCCAGGTCGTGGGCCGCAACAGCAAGTCCACCGAAGACATCAAGTTTCCGCAGGGCCTGAAGTTCCTGCGCGACTCGATGGTGGCCACGTCACTGTCGATGGTGCTCATCTATATGGTCTTCGCCGTGTGGGGCCTGATCGCCCTGCCGCTGCAGGATGCGCTCGACATCTTCGGGTCCGCCGACGCCGGCGCGTTCATCATGGCCGCGTTCGCGCAGGCGCTGCAGTTCGGTGTGGGCGTCGCGGTCATCCTCTACGGTGTGCGCACCGTGCTCGGTGAGCTCGTTCCCGCCTTCCAGGGCATCGCCGAGAAGGTCGTGCCCGGAGCCCGCCCGGCCCTGGACATCCCGATCGTGTTCCCGTTCGGCGCCAACGCCGTGCTGATCGGCTTCCTGAGCTCGTTCGCCGGTGGCCTCATCGCCCTCGGTGTGCTCGCGGTGTGGCTGAACCCGGTGTTCGGTCTCGCGCTGATCCTGCCCGGTATGGTGCCGCACTTCTTCACCGGTGGTGGAGCCGGTGTCTACGGGAACGCGACCGGCGGACGCCTGGGCGCGATGATCGGTGGTTTCGTCAACGGCGTGATCATCACCATCCTGCCCGCGATTCTGCTGCTGGTTCTCGGCGACTTCGGCTTCGCCAACAGCACCTTCGGCGACGCGGACTTCGGCTGGTTCGGCACCCTCGTGGGTGTGAGCGTCGGCGTCGGCGGTGGCCTCGCGGTAGTTCTCGCGATCCTCATCGCCGTGGTGCTCGTCAGCGTCGCGATCGTCTACCAGATCCGCGTTGTGGACAAGGGCTGGGTGCCCGGAGCCAAGCGTGACCTGTGGATCGCCGAGGAGAAGGCGGCCGAGAAGGCTGTGCTCGACGCCGAGAAGGCCCGTCGCAAGGCGGAGAAGGAAGCGGCGGCCGAGGCCGTTTAGCTCCAGCCTGTCTCGCCAGAGGGCGGCTCCGCGGTGCGGGGTCGCCCTCTGGTGTTGTGCGGCACTGGAGTGGGCGGGATCCGCGCGCATGGTGAATGTACGGGTGTGCTCGAGTGGGCGGGCCACGGTCTGGGCTGTGCGCGGGTCGGGCGCCGGTTCGTGGGCGGCGTGCCACCCGCGAAACGGCGCCATCCCCGCGGACCGCGGCGGAGCCCCGTCGAGAGGTGGCCCACGCGGGCGCGGACGTTCGTCGGGACGCGACCACGGCCTCTGTTGAGGGCTGTTGTCGTCGGTCGGGCTACTCGAGCACGGCGTACGCCTCGAGCTCCACGAGGACGTCGGGTTCGAAGAGGAAGTCGATGCCGAGCACCGACACCGGCGGCAGTGGCTGCGGCAGGCCCAGCTCGTCGGCGACGAGGTCGATGCCGGCCATGAAAGCCTCGAACCGGCCCGGGGCGGATGCGTCGGTGAGGAAGAAGCGCAACCGCACGACATCCGCGAGATTGGGGCGCTCCACGCGTGGCCTGGACCTGCTCATCGGATCCGCATTGACTTCGGGTGCCGGGCGCGCACGTCTGTGGACTTTGCGGCTCGGGCTCCTCGTTATTGCGTGAATTGAGAAAGGGGCGGGACTCGTGTCGCCGCGGTCGCGTGCCAGGAGGCCTCGATCATGGGAAAGATCTCATCGAGGGTGTTGAGCGGTTGTGAAGTTGCGCGCGCGACGGAATAAACGGAGACGATGAAGCGGGACATGGTTTGAGCTGCAGTCGGGGTGAGCCCCAGCTCAGGATCGGCTTTCAGAGCATCCGCTAAGGATGCCGCGTGGCGCGTCAGCATCGACTCCTCGTAGCTGTGCAGAGTCGCGGACTCGTCGATCATGCTCCAGATCGGGCGCGCGGCGTCGGAGCCGCAGTGCCGGAGCATGACCTCGAGCTCCCGGCGCAGAGCTTGGAGCACCATTTCGTCCTCGCGCCGGTCGGTGACCGCACGGACGAAGCGTTGCTCGAAGACGTCATCAAGTTCGAAGACAAGCGCTTCTTTCGAGGCGAAGTGAGAGAACAATGTCGTCACAGCCACGTCAGCATCAGCCGCCACGTCGCGAATGCCCACCTCGTCATAGCCGTGGGTAAGAAAAAGGCGTCGAGCAGACTCGGCGATCCTGCGGCGGGTCTCCGCCTTCTTGCGCTCGCGGCGGCCCACGGGGACGCTTTCTATGGTCATGGACCCATCCTAGCAAAACACTTACGGATACGAAACGCTAACGGTTAGTGCTAGCTTCGGTACATGAGAAAAGTAAGTTTCGCCGCTTTCGGCGCCCCTGAGGTCCTAACGCTGATCACTACCGACAAGCCCCAGCCGGGCTCGGGTCAGATCCGCATAGTCGTCAAAGCAGCTGGGGTGAACCCTGTCGATTGGAGGATCCGGGAGGGGCAACGCCAGGCGACGCATCCGATCGCGCTTCCGTCCGGCATCGGCCAGGACGCATCGGGCGTTGTGGATGAGATAGGTGAGGGGGTGGAGGGCGTCGCTGTGGGTGACCTCGTTTTCGGGCGGGGGTTCGAGACGTATGCGGAGTACGCGCTTCTGACGTCCTGGGCTCCGATTTCCGACGGGCTGAGCTTTGAGGAAGCAGCCGGCTACCCGTCCGTCGTCGAGACGGCCCTTCGTGCCATCCACGAAGTCCGGGTGCAGCCGGGTGAGACCCTCCTGATCAGTGGTGGTTCTGGTGGTGTCGGATCCGCGGCCGTACAGATCGCCCGGGCGCGGGGCATCACTGTCATCGCGACGGCCGGGTCTAGCAACCAGGACTATTTGCGAGATCTAGGTGCTGTGCCGACCACGTACGGCGACGGGTGGGTGAACCGGGTCCGTCAGATCGGCCGCGTCGACGCTGCGATCGATATTGCGGGTTCAGGCGTGATCGCCGACCTCGTGGAATTGACCGGTGACGCGAACAAAGTCGTCACGATAGCCGACCTCGCCGCGCCCGAGCACGGGGTGCGGTTCTTGGGCGTCGGCGGAGACATGTTCAGCGCGCTTGCGGTGGCCGGCGATCTCATTCGCGACGGCCGACTCGTCATTCCCATCGACACGGTGTACCCCCTAGCCGAAGCGGCCGCGGCACAGGCAGACAGCCAGGCAGGGCACACGAGAGGGCGACGCGTGCTTGTCCCCTGACTGATCGCCTGCCAGCCCCGTGATGTCCCATGGTGGATCCTCGACCGCTCGAAACGTCTGCCAGAGACTGAGATGCCTTTCGCAGAGCACGTGCTCGTCGTGCGTGTCGACGAGATGGTGCTAGCGGAGAACAAGGCGCCACTTGGCCGGGATGACACAGGGACGGAACGAAATGACGCTTCGCCCATCCGGCGCGTACTCGACTGGGACGGCCATCTCACAGGGGATGTCGTCGCTCGGACGTGAACGAACTGTTGCCTCCACGAGCACGACCTCGGCCGCACCGAGCTGCATGATCTTCCTTTCATGACGTGGATCTGCGGTGGATCAGTCGGTTCGGGTGAGGCAGTCGAGAATGATCGACCATTGAGTGGGGCTGACCGCGAACGCGTTCGGGCGGTTGGGCATCGTGAATAGTTCGAATTCCTCGAACTCGGCGAGCCCTTTGAGAGCGGATCGGGTGACCAACGGCTCAGCGAAGACGTTGCCATCCAAGGGCACGAACAGTCAGCGCTCGCGGCTAAGGTTTGTCGAACCGCCTCCGGATGGGCGCCGGACCCGCGAAATGCCGAACTCGCCCTAGTCGAGCACGGCGTACGCCTCGAGCTCGACGAGCACGTCGGGTTCGAAGAGGAAGTCGATGCCGATCACCGACACCGGCGGCAGCGGCTGCGGCAGGCCCAGCTCGTCGGCGACGAGGTCGATGCCGGCCATGAAGGCCTCGACCCGACCCGGGGCGGATGCATCGGTGAGGAAGAAACGCAACCGTACGACATCCGCGAAGGTGGCGCCCGCGCCGGCCAGGCCGAGCGCGGTGTTGCGGAGCACCTGGGCGACCTGCCCGGTGAGGTCGCCCGTGGCGATGCGGGTGGCGTCGCCGTCGCGGGAGATCTGCCCGGCGACATGCACGTGGCGGGTGCCCGTGCCGACGGCGACGTGGTGGTACGGCGTCGGCTGGAACATGTTGGCGGGGGAAAAGGTTTCGACGCTCATGTGAGGTTGCTTTCGTTGAAGTCGGTTGGTGGTATCCCCTGTCTACCTAGTGCACGAAAGAAACTTCAACGGGACTAGGTGTCATGAATGACACCTCCCAGGCCGGCTCCGCGCTCCTTCAGGTGGATGCGCCGCACCGCGAACTGCTCGACCAGGTGCTCGACAAGTGGTCGCTGCAGGTGCTCGACGTGCTCTGCGGCACGAATCTGCGCTTCAATGAGTTGCGCCGTGCGATTCCCGCGATCGGGCAGAAGTCGCTCACCGCGTCGTTGCGCCGGCTCGAGCGCAACGGCATGATCGAGCGCGTGGTGCTGCATGCCCGCCCGGTGGCGGTGGAATACCGGATCGCCCCGGTGGGCAACACCCTCAACGGACTCGTCGATGCACTGCTGCGCTGGACCACCGAGAACATGCCCGAGGTGCGGCGGGCGCGGGAACGGTTCGACGCCGAGGAGCGCTAGCTCGCCGGCGGACCCACCGTTGGGAACGCCTGAGACTCATCCGTTCGACTGCGCCGAGAGATACTCATCCTGTAGCTCCGTGTCCGAGACGTTTCTGCGCCGTGGCGCAGCCACCTTCGCGAGCCAGAGCAGGGCGGCCGAAACAAAGACAAGGATGACGCCGGAACCGAGAAAGATCACGACCATATTGAATACCAATGCAAACCAGTAGGAGAATCCGGTGAGAGTGGCCGTGCCCATGATCATGAACGCCGCGTTCAGGGCAATGAGTGCGGCGATGACGAAGATGACGACGTACTGGCTCGATTCGGCCCTGTGCAGCGCCAGGACGTAGGTCAATCGAACATTGCCAAGGAAGTGGAGTTGCTTTTCTTTCTCCGAGAGCTTCCGTACGGCATCGTAGTAGGGGCGTAAACGCTCTGTTCTTGCGGCTTCGCTGGCGTACTGCTTCTTTTGCCGTGCTCTCTCACGCGCCGCGGCCCTGTCGTGCTCGTACTGACGTTGGCGAGCCTCCTCTCGTTCACGTTGAGCCTGCTCTTCCCTGAACCGACTGCGGCCGGCCTCCTCTGCATAGCCTCGCGTGAAGTCGTCACTGTGGTTGCTGGGCGCACTATCACTGCTGCCGCTGCCTGAGGATGACTGCCCCGGACGCGATCTTTCCTTGTCATATGAGGCTCGCCTTGCGGGATCACTCAGTGTTTCCCACGCCTGCTCGATCACTATGAAGAGTCCAGACGTTCCTCCGGTATCAGGATGAGCCTGCCTCAAGAGACGTTTGTAGGCGGACCGAATCTCTTCAGCTGACGCGCTCTTCTTGACGCCCAGTAGCTCGTAGTAGTCCGGAGTCACTTTTCACATCCCCAGGCGCAGCGCGCACGATCGTCGTGTCTAGTTGGAGCCAAGTGGTCGTTGTTCAATTTCTCCTAGTCATCCTTGCGCAGTCGGTGGCAGAATGCCTAGCATGAGCGGACCAAAACTGATCTGGGGCACGGCCTATATTTGTCGCAGTTGCGGCACGTCGATCACGACGCCGTCCAGCTTCACCAAATGCCCGGTCTGCGGAATCAAGATCAACTAACTCGGCACGGGGCAGTCGGCATGTTGTTCACCAAATAGTGGTGCTCGCTGATTTCAGTTTGTGTGTTTATTTCCGGCGGTGAAATGAACGAAGCTCTGCTGGCTAGCAGTGACTAAGAATGAGATTGCGGCGCAGAGATGTACTCCCGCGAGCTAGTGGTGCACGGCCTTGTCGATCTTCTTCGCGTTCTTCTTGCTCAGCTTGAACAACTTGCTGCGCGCCTTCTTGAGCTTGGGGTCGTGCCAGGCCTGCTGGGCTCGGATGCGCATCCGTTCGAGCCGGTGTTTGTCGTGCCGGGTGCCGAGTAGGTAGAAGACGGCCGCGATGGCGGCGAGGGCGAGAAGGCGAGGGACGGTCATAGCGGCCTGCTTTCTGGGGGAGAGAAGGCGGTGAGGCGCGGGGCGCATGGTGCCGGTGGTTGCGCAGCGAGTGTAGCGCCGACGTGCCGGCCGTGATGCCTGGTCGTGCGTGCGGGCATCCTCGAGCGCAAAGGCTGCCGCGGTCTGCGCGTTACGCGGGCACGGCGCCGCTTCGCCGGCGGCGCGCCACGGGCGGAACGGCGCGGCGCCCGCGGATCGCAGCAGCGGCCGTCCCTCGTGCTCCACACGCCGGCGCACAGACCAGTGCCCCGGAAACAATCCCGGCGCACGGGGCATCCGTCGCTATCGCGCCAGGAACTGGAGAACTGCCGCGTTCCACTGATCGGCGTGGCTCACGGTCACCCCGTGCGGGGCGCCCTCGATCACGACGAGATCCGACCCCGCGATGGACGCGTGGGGGCGGCGGCACGCCCGCACCGGATGCGGCGGCCGCGATTCTGCGGCATGTGGCGGACACCGCCGACACCCGGTTGCGTCTGCTCGTCGGAGACGACGCACCCGCACAGGTCGTCGCAGCCCTGGACAGCCGACGCCGGAACTACGCCCGCGACCCGCGCTTCGTCAGCGCGGCTGAGGCTGCCGCCGAGCCCACGCACTGATGGGGCATCCGGTCGTCGGGTCGTGCTGTCTGCGGCCCATCCGGATGCCACGCTTCTGCTCTTCGTCGACAATGACCGGTTGAGCTATCTCGAACTCGCGCCGCACGGTGACGATGCGTTCTCCGAGTTCCCCTTGGCGGCCCAGCTCTCCGCGTGACCCTCGGGTGAGGGCTCAGTTGCGGCGGGCTGTCACCCTGACGGAACGGTGACCCGGGTCGCGCCTCTTGTGCGTCGGCGGAGAATGACGATGACGGCTGCGATGATGAGCAGGGCGAGTACCGCGATGAGAATCACGGCCCAGCCTGGAAAACCCGCGGTCTCGACCACACTGGTCTCTCCCGACTCCGGGAACGTGATCTTAGCGGTCGTCTCCTTCACCAGAACCCCGCTCGTCAGCGTCACCGCGGCATCCCATGGCCCGGCAATCAGCCCGTGGGCGAGCGGGACCGTGACGGTTCCCGTCTTCCCGGGAAGAATCGTGGTGGCGAGACTGGTGGTGAAGGGACCGGCTGACGTTGTCCCGGGTCCGCCAGTGAGCGAGACCGCCCCGGAGATATCCACGGCACGACCGCCGGTGTTCTCGACGAGAGCGTGGACCTGCGGTGTGCCGTCGGCTGTTCGGGACGTTGTGAGTTCTTGGATGCTGAAGTCGGCCGGCGGCCCGTTACCTGGGCCGACAGAGAGATAGACCCGGATGCCGGTGCGGCTGGCCGTGTTGACATCGCCGGTCGTGGCGGAATTGACCTGCGCCCAAATGGTGGCATATTGCTCGGACTCGGCGGCGTCTTCGGGGACCGCGATCGTGACGGTCACTTCCGTTGAGTGGTGTGCGGGGAGGGACACGGTCGGCTGGTCGACGCTGATCCAGGTCGTGAGCTCGGTGGGGTTGCCATCGTCGGGGCTGAACTTGCCGTCGACGATCGTGGAGGCCGCGGCATACACCTGCGCGTCCCGTGAGACGTCATCGAAGTTGGAGATCGTGACCCGCCGCTGGATCGTGGTACCGGGCGTGAGGTTATCGACGATATTCGCACGGGCGCGGGAATCATCCTGGCTCTCGACAGGAATATCCAGAAGCTGGATCCCAACCCCGGCGCCCGCAGTGCCCTCGGGGATGGGGGTGGGGCTCGGCGATGCCGCGGAAAGAAGGGTCACAAGGGCCAGAGCGATGGCCACGGGTTGGAGCAAAACGTATTCTCTTCTCAGACGACGATCATCGTCATCGGGTCACACGGGCGGCGGTTGGGCCGCCCGTGCGACCGATTTGGTTGCGCTACGAAAAAGTCGGTGAAGACTCCGGACTATCCGGCTGTCGTGATCGACTGAGTGAAAGTTCCCGTGTACTCGCCGGCCAGAGCGTTGGCCGGGATCTTGAGCGTCAAATACGTGGTCCACGCGGCGTCGTTGTTACCGTGCACGTTGTAAGCCGAGTAGATCGTGCCGGTGGCTCCGGTCGACGGGTTGCCCGGCTGAACGGTGAGGACGCCGTTCGGCACGCCGTCGGTGGTGTTCGGGTTCACAAAGAAATTGTCGATCGGGAGTGCTTCCCCGGTCGTGGTGTTGACGAAGGGTGTGACTGAATAGGTGACTTCCCAGCCCTCGGTTCCCGCCCTCGTGTCGGTGATGGCCGTGCCCCTCAGGGCAACCTGGGACGACGCCAAGGAATCGGGGTCGTTGGTCTGAATCGGAGCCACCTCGCCGAAGTCGACCGAGTCCGGCACGGTGATTGACAGGCTGCCGCCCGCAACAGTGACGGTGGCTTCGGTGTCGTCGCTCGGGCTGATGACGGTGGCGAATGCCGGCGAAGCGAATGCTCCGGCGAGCGCAATTGCGCCCACGGCCGATATTGCGAGGCGAGTTGAATGACGCATGGGTTCCCCTTTGGGTGAGAGCAAATAAGGCCGCGTCGAGACCCGACGCAACAAAAACGAGAACAACGACACTTCATCGAGTTAGGCGCCGAACCTGAGTGTGGCGGAGCGGCCCAGTCATTCGCAACTTTTTGTACCCCATTTGGGGAAAATATGTCCCCCGAACGGGAAATGGTCCGGTTATGCGGCCTATCGGAGCCTTCCCAGCCCCGGATACGGTGCAGACGTGCGCGAGACCCCGGATGCGGCAGCGGCGGAAGACCGTCGGCGACGGGACGTGCCCACGGGCGTGGTCATGGTGGGTATGGCGGCGATCGCCTGGTGGCCGGCGTTCACCCTCGGCGCCTGGGGCGAGATCTTCTTCGACGACATCCTCGCGTTGTGGGCCGCATCCGTCGCCGCCCTGGTCTTTGTGCTCGTCGAGCGGCGTCCCCTGCGAGGGAGGCTGGGGCGAGGGCTGTTGTTGCTGCTCCCGTCGGTCTGGCTGCTGCTGAGCTTCGTCGCCCAGGACGCCGTGACCGATCTCGGCATCGCCCTGCTCGACTTGGCGGCGTTTGTGGCCGTGCTCATCGGCATCCCGTTCACGCTGTGGGTGTTGGTGCAGATCGTGTGGCCCGACTTCGCCGTCGGCACCCCACGCCGCTCGAAGTGGCTCATCGTGGTCGTGGTGCTCGCCGTCGTGATCGCGTCGTACGTGCTGGGCCTGAACCAGGCGCGGTTCCTCACCTGCGAGGACTTCTCGATCAGCGGGAACGCTCCGCCGGCTGGTTGCTCCCCGGCGGAGTCCCGGTGAGCGCCGCCAGCCCGGGATGTCGTGGGACGCGTGGGCTCTAGGGGTAGCCGGCGGCCACCTAGTATCGAACGTGGCTGGTCGCCCCGGACCCGTGCGGTGAAACGGGGCCAGGTGGGAACCATTCCGGCCCCGCCAGTGTTGTTGTGGATATGAAGACCATTGTGTACAGCCAGACCGGTGACCCGTCCGTGCTTCAGCTCGTCGATCGGCCGAAGGTTGAACCCGGCGCCGGCGAGGTGCGCGTGCGCGTCGTGGTGAGCGGGGTGAACCCCACCGACTGGAAATCCCGCCGCGGCTCCGCCCCGGGCGAGAAGCTGGCGTTCGACGAGGTGGTGCCCAACCAGGATGGCGCGGGCATCGTGGATGCGGTCGGCGCCGACGTGCAGAATGTCACGGTGGGTGACCGGGTGTGGCTGGCGCTCGCCGCCTACCAGCGGGCGAGCAGTGGGTCCGCGCAGGAGCTGGCCGTGCTGCCGGCGGAGCGGGTGTTCCCGCTGCCGGACAACGCCAGCTTCGACCAGGGCGCGAGCATGGGCGTGCCGGCGATCACGGCACACCGCGCGCTGACCGTGGCCGAGGACGGCCCGCGCCGGCTGCACCCCGGGGCGCTGGCCGGCACGACGGTGCTCGTGGCGGGCGGGGCCGGTGCGGTGGGGCACGCCGCGATTCAGCTGGCCCGGTGGGCCGGGGCATCCGTCATCACGACCGTGAGCTCGCCGGAGAAGGCGGCGCTCGCCGCGGCCGCTGGGGCGCAGCATGTGCTGACGTACACCGACGAAGACATCGTGGCGCAGATTCGGGCGATCGCCCCGGACGGCGTGGACCAGATCGTGGAGGTCGCGCCCGCCCAGAACGCCGAGCTCGACCTGGCCGTCATCCGCAACCGCGGTTCGATCGCGGTCTACGCCAACAACGGCGGCGACGAGATGACCCTCGACGTGCGCAAACACTTCAGTCTCAACGTGCGCTACCAGTTCGTGCTGCTCTACACCGTGGGTATCGACGAGATCCGGGCCGCGGCCGAGGACATCAACGCGGCCCTGGCCGATGGTGCGCTCGCCGTGGGGGAGTCGGCCGGGCTGCCGCTGCATCGCACCGACCTCGAGCACACGGCGGATGCGCATGCTCTGGTGGAGAGCGGTGTGGTGGGCAAGGTGCTGATCGACGTGTCGTCCGCCCAGTAGGGCCACCAACGCCGGCCGTGTGCGCCGTCACTGCAGCTCGAGTGGGCGACCGCTACCGCTAGAGCGGGCGCGGTCGCCGCTACGAGGTGCGGTGAGCTGCTGCGGAGAGTCCTGCGCGCCCTCACCGCACCTTGTCTGGCTGGATGAGCCACCTATACGGGGCTCATCCAGCCGCCCGGGGTGCAGTGAGTGCGTCCGGGCACGCTGAGCGCATCGGCGACGGCTGTACCCCGCCAGAACCCGGTCCAAGAATGAGCATTCCTCTTGACTCCCCGAACCTTAACCGGTTTAGTTGAGGCATGACGAACAACGATGTCCGATCAAGTCCCTGTCCATCCACTCACTCGCGGGCGGGGCGGCTCGCCCTGGCCGCGACCCTGTCGGTCGCCCTGGTGGGCACCGGCGCGCTGGGGTTGGCCCCCGCGTCGGCGGTCACCAGCACCGCGAGCACGCCCGCGTCGGCGGTGCCGGCGGCCGACGCATCCGCCCCGCTCACCAATCTCAGCCACCTCAATTTTCTGCTCGATGAGGTACCGCTGCCGGTGCTCGACGGGCACACTACCTACCAGGCCGCGGAGAAGCCGGTGGTGGAAGCGCCCTGGACCTACGCGGACAAGAACGATGACGGCTCGTACACGCCGATCGGTGGCGGCGACCTCGACCCGGCCACCGGGTACTACACGCAGGGCGCGTTCAATGCCGACGACACCTCCCGTGCGGCGGTGGTCTATCTGCGGCACTGGCAGCAGACCGGTGATACCTCGAGCCGCGACCACGCGTTCCAGACGCTGCGCTCACTCGCCTACCTGCAGACCACCGACGGACCCAACGCCGGCAACGTGGTGCTCTGGCAGCAGGTCGACGGCACGCTCAACCCGAGCGCCGAGCCGGTGGAACTGCCCGACCCGAGCGACTCGGACGAGTCCTACTGGCTGGCCCGCACGGTGTGGGCGCTCGGTGAGGGCTACGCCGCGTTCGCCGACGAAGACCCGGAATTCGCCGCGTTCCTCGAGGAGCGCCTGAACCTCAGCTTGGCCGCCGTGAACCGCGGCTCGCTCGGCGACTACCCCGCCTACGACATCGCCGACGGCGATGAGGTGCCGGCCTGGCTGATCGCCGACGGGGCGGATGCGTCCGCCGAGGCCGTGCTCGGCCTCGCCGCGTACCTGCAGGCCGGCCCGACAGGACCCACCGCTGACACGGCTAGCACCGCGCTGGCTCAGCTCAGCGAGGGCATCTCGGCGATGTCCACGGTCGAGGGTGCCAGCGGCGACTGGCCGTTCGGCGCGATCATGCCCTGGACGCACTCGCCCAGCCTGTGGCACGCCTGGGGCGGGATGGCCCCGGCGGCTGTCGCCGTCGCATCCGAGGTTCTCGACGACCCGGCCCTGCTCACGGCCGCGGTGCAGGACACCGCCCAGTTCACCCCGCAGCTGCTCGCCGCGGGTGGGCCGGACAACGCGTGGTCGCCGACTCCGGGTGAGGCGCAGATCGCCTATGGCGTCGACTCCCGGCTGCAGAGCCTGGTGGCCACCGCCGACGCGGCCGACGCCCCCGGGCTGCTCAACGTGGCGGCGATCACCGCCGGCTGGTACTTCGGCGCCAACCGCAGCGGCCTGCCCGCCTACGACCCGGCCACCGGTACGGCGATCGACGGCATCGAACGCGACGGCCGGGTGAACACCAACTCCGGCGCCGAGTCGACCATCCACGCGCTGTTGTCGATGATCACCCTCGACGCGCACCCCGACCTCAAGGCAGCGGCCCTGGGCGTCACCAGCACCGTGGCCACCCACGGCCTGAGCGTGGTCGAGGCTGAGTCCGGCGCTCTGACCGGTGGAACGGTCGTCACGCCGGAGTCCTCGTGGACCGGCGAGGCCAACTGGTCCGGCGGTGCGTACGTCGACCTGGCCGCGGGTGGCACGCTCCGCATCACTGTGCCGGCCGATGACCAGGCTCGCCGGGTGCATCCGATTGTGAACCAGGTCGTCGACCCGTCCGGGACCACCACTTGGACCAGCGACACCGGCAAGCCGGGCAAGGGCCCGGGCAAGCACGACACCGGTAAGCCCGGCCATGGCACGCTCACGCTCGGCGCCACCGCCAACGGCGGCGCCGGCGAGCAGGGCGTCACCGAGGCGCCCGGCCAGCTGCTGCCGCTGCCGCTGACGAACACCCTGCCGGGCAAGGCGACCCAGGTCGTCGGCACGACGGATGCCGCGGCGCAGGTCGACGCGCTGCTCATCCAGCCCCTGATCTCCACGGTGGCGGTGACCGGGCCCGCCGGTGACTCGACGCTCTTCGTGAGCGCCGATACGGCCGACGCGCAGCGCCGCATCGACGTGCCGCGCGGGCAGCAGCTCGTGCAGCAGGCGTTCGACGCCACCGGCCAGCCGGTCGCGGATTCGCACAAGGGCAAGGGCGATGCCCGCAGCGGCAAGGTGTTCATCGCCGCTGGCGGGTTCACCCAGGTGTGGTTCGAGGCCAAGAAGTAGTAACGCCACGACGAGGTGCCCCGGTCGCGCGGTTCGCGCATCCGGGGCATTTCCGTGGTCTCGGCACTCCGGCGCGGCGCTCGGGCTTGGCATGGCGATGCGCGGGTCAGGCGCCGCTTCGCCGGTGGCGCGCCGCCGGCGAAGGGGCGCCTTGCCCGCGGAACGCCCGAAACGTTCGGTTGGAGCTCCCTCTGCGGAACGACAACCCCACGACGTCGGCCCAGTCACGCAAGATAGAAGGCATGGCTCACCGTCAACACGCATCCGCCTCATCTGGCCCCGACGGCGACCGGGCCGATAAGACCTGCGCCTCGTGCGGCCGGCGCATCGAGTGGCGCGCCAAATGGGCCAAGAACTGGGCGGCCGTGAAGTACTGCTCCGACACTTGCCGCGCCCACCGGGTGGACGACACCGACCGGCGGCTCGAAGAGACCATCACGACCCTGCTCGACAAGCGGGCAGCGGATGCCACGATCTGCCCGTCCGACGCCGCCCGAGCGATCGGCGGAGAGGAGTGGCGCGACCTGATGGAGCCGGCCCGCCGCGCCGCCCGCCGAATGGTCGCCCGAGGTGACCTGCAGATCACCCAGGGCGGCTCGGTCGTCGACCCCTCGACAGCCAAGGGCCCGATCCGGTTGCGCCGGCCACGCTAGGGCGCATCCGGCTACGGCCACGTGGGCCTGACCAAACTTGACGGGCTGCGGTTGCGACGCGCGGGTCAGGCGCCCCTGCGCGCGTGGCGTGCCAGGCGCGCAGGGGCGCGTTGCCCGCGCACCGCTGGAACCGGGTGCCGTGCCCGCGCACCGCGTGAACCGCGAGCTCTGACCGCGCGCCGCTAGAACAGCGCGCCGCTAGAACAGCGCGCGGCTAGAACCCTGCGCGGTCGAACGCCTGGAGCAGCGTCGGCCGGCGACTGTTCTCGTCGCGCAGCTCCACCATGAGCAACGCGAACCGGTGCGCGTCATTCGTCGCCTTGAGGGCTCGGCGCAGTTGCCGCAACCGGCCGACCGCGGACTTGTAGTTCTGGGGTTTGGACACAGCGAGGTCGGACTGAATGAGTTGGATCAGTACCGGAACGACGGCGGCCGGGTCGGCTTTCTCCCGCGCGGCCACCAACTCGGTCCAGAGCCCCACATCGGTGGTGAGCCGCTCGCCCGCCTCCCAGGCGCGCTCGGTGAGGTCCAGCTCTAGCAGGGTGCCGATCAATTCGCGCGGATGCTGCGTCTCAAGCCGCTCGAACACGGCCTCGGCGAACGAGTCCCAGGTTACGGCGCTGTTCGGGGCGCCCGCGGCCTGGGCGAGAGCCAGGGCGTTCTTCGCGGACGGCCGACGATCAAAGAGCATTTGTCGGGCAGCCAGTTCTGCGTCGTGCGCGCGGTACTCGTGCAGAAGCTCGGCCCAATAGTGGCCGGCACGCTCGGCCTGCCAGCTCTCCTCGAGCAGGGCGGCGCGTTCGGCGTATGCGATCGCCTGGTCGATGGCGCCGATTTCCATCAGAGCTTGGGCCAGATCATGCAGGAGATACGACCGGGTGAGGTCGCCGAAGCTGGCGATGACTTTCTCGGGATCACCGCTCGCCACGGCCACCCGTTGCCGGTAGCTGGCGATCAACCGGCGCTTCGAGTCGTAGGCGTCGGTGGGTGGCGGGAGCTCCGCTTCCAGCGCGTCCAGGCGTTCGCTGAGCACGGCGAGGCCGGGCTCACCCAGCGCGTCCCGGTACTGGGCGATATCGGGTTCAAAGAAGCCCTGGGCGCCGCCGAAGCGGAAATCGATGAGCCATTCGGCGAGCACCGCGGGCTTGGGCGGTGTCGCCTTGCACAGCTCGGCGTGGAGGTGAAGAAGAGCGCCGACCACACCCTGGATCTCACCGTTGGAGTCATCGGCGTGGAGCAGCAACTTCACGACAATGGCGATGGCCTTCTCCGTCGTGGGGATGAGCGCGGCGCTACCGAAGTTCCCTGCTGCGGCGCGGAGTTCGTGCACCCCAGCGTAGGCGTCGTCGACGTACTCCGAGACGGCGTTCCACCGGATGAGTTCCCGCCGGGTGCGAAACATCGCCAGGATGCGGGTGCGGGCCTTGGCGAGGGTCTCGGCGGATGCGTCGGTGCGGGAGCCGTTGGATGGCACCGGGGGCGCATCCGCGAACCGGTCGCTGTCTGGTGGGCACATGGCGACAAGTCTTGCAGCTAGCCCCGCCCCGCGCTCATAGCCCGGAGCTATAATCTCGTCATGAGTTCGTCAGGCAGCATTCTCGACGCGCGGGCGCGAGCCGGTCTCTCGCAGAGTCAGCTGGCTCGGCGTGCCGGTGTTCCGCAGCCCAATCTCTCCGCCTACGAGACGGGTCGGGTGCAGCCACGGCCCGAGACCCTCGCCCGCATTCTCGCCGCGACCGCAGAGCGACCGTCGGTCGTGCTGGGGCGCAAGCGGGATCGTGTGCTTGAGCTGGCCCGCCACCGCAAGGCGGTCACGGTGCGAGTCTTCGGCAGCATCGCCCGCGGAACGGATGCGGTCGGCAGCGACGTCGACCTACTTGTCACCTTTGCCCCCGATGCCTCCCTCCTCGATGCGGCGGGGCTTGTGCTCGACCTCGAGAACCTTCTGGGAGTGCACGTCGACGTCATGAGCGACCGGGCAGAGGGCGCCATCCGGGACCGGGCCGTGGCCGAGGCCGTGCCGTTGTGAGCGTCCGGAGGCAGGGGAGCGACACCGAATGACTCACGAATTCGACCGTACGGATGCGCTGCTGGCGGACATTCGGGATCTTATCCGCCACGCCAACCTGATCACCGCTCGGGGCCGGGACGCGTTCTTCGACCGCGGCGACCGCACCCAACAGCTGGCCGCAAAGGCAATTGTGATCGATCTGCAGACCGCCGTCGACCGGTTGCCAGAGGGGTACCGGGACTTGCACCCCGAGGTGGCCTGGACCGAGTTGCGCGCCATGCGCAACTACCTTGCGCATGACTACGCGAACACGGATTACCAGATCGTGTGGAACGCCCTCGTCGCGGACTTTCCCAGGCTGCTGGTGCAACTGGGCATCGCGTAAAGAAGCGGCTCTGGGCCCCCTCGGGACGTGCGTGCATGTCGCGCCCCGACCGGCGAGATGGTTGGGCTTTCGAGAGCGAGGAGATAGAGGTCGTGCTCCGCACGCCTCAGGCGTACCGTGGAGACATGGCTAAGATCGCCGAGCCTGGGGTAGAGATCGCACAGGACGACCACCGATTCTTCGGTCAGCCGCGGGCGCTGGCCAGCATCTTCGGTGTCGAGATGTGGGAGCGCTTCTCCTTCTACGGGATGCAGGGCATCCTGCTGCTCTACCTGTACTACTCGGCCGAAGAGGGCGGCCTGGGTATCCCGCAGGCCACGGCGGCGGGCATCGTGGGCGCGTACGGGGGAGCGGTATACCTCTCCACGATTCTGGGCGCGTGGATCGCCGACCGGCTGGCCGGGTCCGAGCGGGTGCTCTTCTATAGCGCGGTGGTCATCATGTGCGGGCACATCGCCCTGGCACTGATCCCGGATGTCGCGGGCGTCGTGGTGGGCCTCATCCTGGTGGCGTTCGGCAGCGGCGGTCTCAAGGCCAATGCCACCTCCGTGGTGGGCACGCTGTACCGGAAGGAAGATCCGCGGCGCGACGCCGGGTTCTCGCTGTTCTACCTCGGCATCAACCTCGGCGCGTTCTTCGGCCCGCTGCTCACCGGGCTGCTGCAGACCACCCTCGGCTTCCACTACGGCTTCGGCCTGGCCGCCGTCGGCATGGCGATCGGCCTCACCCAGTACTCCTTCGGCCGCAAACGGCTGCCCGCCGTGGCCCGCGAGGTGCCCGACCCGCTGCCGCGCCGCCGGTACCTGCCCTACTCCGCCATCGCGGCCGGCGGCATCCTGCTCATCGTGGTGCTCGTGGCCACCGGGGTGATCACCGCGTCGAACCTGGTGACCATAGTGATCGGGGTGACGATCGTGGCCTCCGTCACGTACTTCGTCGTGATCCTAAGCAACCGCCACATCTCCACAGTGGAGCGGCACCGGGTGTACGCGTTCATCCCGCTGTTCATCGCGAGTGCGGCGTTCTGGTCGCTGTACCAGCAGCAGTTCACCGTGGTAACGATCTACTCGGACGAGCGGCTGAACCGCAACCTGTTCGGCTGGGAGATGCCGGTGCCGTGGGTGCAGTCGATCAACCCCGTCTTCATCATCGTGCTGTCGGGCGTGTTCGCCGCGCTCTGGACCCGTTGGGGTGCGAAGCAGCCGTCCACACCGGTGAAGTTCGCGTTCGGCACGGGCATCATGGGCGTGGCGTTCCTCCTGTTCCTCCCGTTCGCCGGGGGAGCGGCCAATTCCACCCCGTTGCTCGCGCTGATCGGCATCCTGCTGGTCTTCACGATCGCCGAGCTGCTGCTCTCACCCGTGGGGCTGTCCGTGTCGACCAAGCTCGCGCCCGAGCTGTTCAAGACGCAGATGGTGGCGTTGTTCTTCCTCTCCGTGGCCCTCGGCACCGCGGTCTCCGGGGTGCTGGCCGAGTGGTACGCCACCGCACCCGAGCAGCTGTACTTCGGGGTTCTGGGCGGCATCGCCATCGTGCTGGGCGTCATCCTGGCCCTGTTCACCCGGCCGATCCTGCGACTGATGAGCGGGGTTCGGTAGACGCGATCGGGCGTCTCGGCGGTGGGCGAGTGCAATTCGAAGGGAGCCCAGCGGAGTAACGTCGAAACAATGACAAAGATCGCGGTGCCTGATCCGGGCAAAATCCAGGACGACCACCGCTTCTTCGGACAACCTCGGGCGTTGGCCAGCATCTTCGGCGTGGAGATGTGGGAGCGCTTCTCCTTCTACGGGATGCAGGGCATCCTGCTGTTGTACTTGTACTACTCGGCAGCGGATGGCGGCCTGGACATCCCGCAGACCACCGCGGCGGGCATCGTCGGCGCGTACGGCGGCGCGGTGTACCTCTCCACCATCCTGGGCGCCTGGGTCGCCGACCGCCTGGCCGGCTCCGAGCGGGTGCTCTACGCCAGCGCGGTGATCATCATGATCGGGCACATCGCCCTCGCGCTGATCCCCGGCGTCGCCGGGGTTGTGGTCGGCCTGATCCTCATCGCGCTCGGCAGCGGTGGCCTCAAGGCCAACGCCACCTCCGTGGTCGGCTCGCTGTACCGCAAGGACGATCCCCGGCGCGACGCCGGCTTCTCGCTGTTCTACCTCGGTATCAACCTGGGCGCTTTCTTCGGCCCGATCCTCACCGGGCTGCTGCAGTCCACCATCGGCTTCCACTTCGGATTCGGCCTCGCCGCCGTCGGCATGGCCATCGGCCTCGTGCAGTACTCGTTCGGGCGCAAGGGGTTGCCCGACTCGTCCCGCGAGGTGCCCGACCCGCTGCCGCGCAGCGAGTACCGGCGTTACCTGCTGATCGCCGCCGCGGCCATCGTGCTCATCGTGGTGCTGGTACTCACCGGGGTCATCACCGCATCGAACCTGGTGACCATCGTCATCGGCGTGACGATCGTGGCATCCGTGGCCTACTTCATCGTGATTCTCCGCAACCGGCAGATCTCCACGGTGGAACGCAAGCGCGTCTACGCGTTCATCCCCCTGTTCATCGCCAGTGTGGCGTTCTGGTCGCTCTACCAGCAGCAGTTCACGGTTGTGACGATCTACTCCGACGTGCGCCTGGACCGGGGACTCTTCGGCTGGGAGATGCCGGTGTCCTGGGTGCAGTCGATCAACCCGATCTTCATCATCGTGCTGTCGGGCGTGTTCGCCATGCTCTGGACCAAGTGGGGCGCCAAGCAGCCCTCCACCCCGGTGAAGTTCGCGTTCGGCACCGCGATCATGGGCCTCGCCTTCCTGGCGTTCCTGCCGTTCGCCGGGGGAGCGGCGAACTCGACGCCGCTGCTGGCGATGGTGGCGATTCTGCTGGTCTTCACCGTGGCCGAGCTGCTGCTCTCGCCGGTGGGGCTGTCGGTGTCCACCAAGCTGGCGCCCGAGCTCTTCAAGACCCAGATGGTGGCGCTGTTCTTCCTCTCCGTGGCCCTCGGCAGCGCCATCTCCGGCCTCCTGGCCCAGTGGTATGCCGTCGCCCCAGAGCAGCTGTACTTCGGCGTGCTCGGCGGCATCGCCATCGTGCTCGGGCTGGTCCTGGCGGTCTTCGCCAAGCCGATCCTGCGGCTGATGGACGGGGTGCGGTAGCGCGCATAAATTCGTTGTGGACCCCCACGTTGTCACCGTGGTGGTGAACCGTCCCGGCCTGCCCTCCGGCACTCGAACACAGACCTTCGCGTCGCGCTTGGACACATCGATTCCCGCGGCCCGGTCGTGAACAACATCCATGATTCAACTCCTCACCGTTCAACCCAATATTCGGATCTGTCACGGGGAGGACAGGGGCAAAAAACGGAATCTAACACTCGTGCTCGTAGCAACAATCCACGGTTCCCGTGGGAGTCCTCCACACCACGCTCCTGCGCAGGCTCACAAAACAGCACCAAGTTAAGATCGGCGTCGCCGTGACAGACACCGACATCATCCGCCACATCGCCCCCGCAAGCCAGACTCACAAACGCGACCACAGACGTATTTTCTGTACCCACAGTGCCCCAAGGGGGTCCACCGCTCCTGCATTTTGCAGGCCGGGCCGGGCGGATGCCGCGCGATTCCGGGCATCCGCTGCTCGCGATCTGAAAATTGCAAGAGTTATGCCCTGACCGGGGCTGTGAGCGGGATCGGCCGGGTGCCGGAGGCCGTCGGCGGGGCTGTGAGACTTCACAGGAAACCCCAACTGTGCCAGACTGGGCGACCTCTCGTCCCCCATTTGGGGGCATAGCTGTGCCCGAGTGCCGGGAATCCGACCTTAAGGACTCAATGACTGATCAGACTTTTCAGCTTGCCGCGATTGTTTTGTACTTCGCCGGGATGCTCGCCATCGGCTACTTCGCCTTCCGGCAGACCAAGGATCTCGACGACTACATGCTCGCCGGCCGCGGCCTCAAACCCGGCACCGCGGCGCTGAGCGCCGGCGCCTCCGACATGTCCGGCTGGCTCCTGCTGGGGCTGCCCGGCGCCATCTACGTGTCCGGCCTCGTGGAGGCCTGGATCGCCATCGGCCTGACCATCGGCGCCTGGCTGAACTGGAAGTTCGTGGCCCCGCGCCTGCGCTCGTACACCCACGTGTCGAACAACTCCATCACCCTGCCCAGCTTCTTCGAGAACCGGCTCAAGGACTCGTCGCGGCTGCTGCGCGTGGTCTCCGGCCTGATCATCCTGGTGTTCTTCACGTTCTACGTCTCCTCCGGCATGGTCGCCGGTGGGGTGTTCTTCGAGAACTCCTTCGGCTCCACCTTCCTCGTCGGCATGCTCATCGTCGCCGGCGTCACCCTGCTCTACACACTCTTCGGCGGCTTCCTCGGCGCCACCCTCACCGATGTCGCCCAGGGCCTGCTCATGCTCGCCGCGCTCATCGTGGTGCCCGTGGTCGCCCTCACCAAGACCGGCGGCCTCGGCGCCACCATCGACTCGATCCGCGAGGTCAACCCCGACCTGCTCTCACTCACCGCCGGCGGCTCCGTACTCGGTGTCATCTCCGCCGCCGCGTGGGGCCTGGGCTACGTGGGCCAGCCGCACATCCTCGTGCGCTTCATGGCGCTGCGCAGCCCGCAGGACGCCAAGGCCGGCCGCCGCATCGGCATCGGCTGGATGATCCTCACCGCGCTCGGCGCCGTCGCCACCGCGCTGATCGGCATCGCGTACTTCCAGCAGAACCCCGACGTCACCCTGAACAACCCGGAGACCGTCTTCCTGCTGCTCTCGCAGATCCTCTTCCACCCGTTCGTTGCCGGACTGGTGCTCGCCGCGGTGCTCGCCGCGATCATGAGCACCATCTCGTCGCAGCTGATCGTCTGCTCTTCGGCGCTGGTGGAGGACCTCTACAAGATCGTGGGTAAGAAGGATGCGAGCCCCAAGCAGATGGTGATGCTCGGCCGCCTCGGCGTGCTGCTCGTGGCCCTCGTCGCCGGGCTGATCGCGCTCAACCGCGACGCGACCATCCTCGAGCTCGTCGGCTTCGCCTGGGCTGGCTTCGGCGCGGCCTTCGGCCCCGTCGTACTGCTCTCGCTGTACTGGAAGAAGCTCTCCACCTGGGGCGCACTGGCCGGCATGGTCACCGGTGCGGTCGTCGTGTTCATCTGGGGCAACTCGCCGCTCAGCGCCACAATGTACGAGATCGTGCCCGGCTTCGCCGCCAGCCTGCTCGTGGCCGTGGTGGTCTCGCTGTTCACCTACAAGCCGTCCACGGAGATCGAGACCGAGTTCGACGCCGCCGCGGCGCAGGCCCGGCAGGACTACACCGAGCCCGAGAAGGCCGCCGTCTAGTCCGGCTCGTGCGGGCGTACCCCGGCCCGGCCGGGGTCCGCGCTGCACGCACGGGTCGGGGCCCGTGGGCGGGATACGCGGGCAGGCCGCCGCTGCGCCGGTGGCACGCCACCTGCTCAGCGGCGCCCGACCCGCGCGCCCTGGAAACGCGGGCTACGCGGCAGCCTGATCCTGGTCATCCGTGGCGCGCAGCGGCTCGAGCGCCTTCGACCAGGCGACGACCTGGTCGAGCATGGTGTCGACCTGGGGAAGCAGGTAGTCGCTCGGCTTGAAGACCGAGTAGTTCTCGAACTCCGTGGCCAGGGAAATGGCGACCTGGCCGCGCACGGTGGCCAGCTGCAGCTCGGAGGCGACGAGCCGCAGGTGCTCGACGGCCCGGGCCCCGCCGACGCCACCGTAGCTCACGAACGCGGCAGCCTTGTTGTTCCACTCGGTGTAGAGGTAGTCGAGCGCGTTCTTCAGCACTCCGGAGGTGGAGTGGTTGTACTCGGGAGTGACGAAGACGTAACCGTCGAACTCGGCGATCTTGGCCGACCAGGCCTTGGTGTGGTCGTTCGAGTAGACGCCCATCGCCGGCGACCCCGGTTCGTCGAAGTGCGGCAGCGGGAAATCGGCGAGGTCGACGAGCTCGAATTTGGCGTCGCTGCGGCGTGCAGCGATGCCCTGCACCCACTTGGCGACGGCCTCACCGTTGCGTCCGGGGCGAGTGCTGCCGAGAATGATGGCGATCTTGGTCACGGGTTCTTCTCCTTGGGAACTAATTGTGCGTAATGCACGTTGGCAGTACTGGGAAGCGGTTCCGACGCCGTTTTAGTCCCGCACCTGGTCGCGCACTTTGAGGTGCGTGACGCACACGAAGGGAAGAAACCCGGGATGACAGCGCTGCCCGCTGAAACCGATTTCACGCTCGACCCTGATTCGGATGCCCTGTGCCGGGAACCGAGTTCCCGCGCCCTGGTGCGCGATGTCTTCTCCCTGACCAGCGACAAGTGGTCGATGAGCGTCATCCGCGCCCTCAACGCGGGGCCGGTGCGGTTCACCCATCTCATGGTCGACATTCCGGGCATCTCCCATCGGATGCTCACGCGTACGCTGCGCGCGCTGGAACGCGACGGTCTGGTCTCGCGGACGAGCTATCCCGAGTCTCCGCCGCGGGTGGAGTACGAGCTCACCACGCTGGGTACCACCCTGAGCGAACCCGTGCGGGCGTTCATCGACTGGACGCAGCGGCACCGGTCCGAGATCGAAGCGAGCCGCGCCCGGTTCGACAGCTGAGCGCATCCGGCCGGCTCGTACCGGGCCGGTCTTCGGCGCGCCGGAATTTCGGCTTCGGCCGCTCCAACGGTAGATTTGCGCGATGACCAGCGCATTGGGACTTCTTATCTACCTGCTCATCGTCGCGCTCGCCGCGTTCGCCTTGTTCTGGGTGATCAGGCTCGGTGTGCGCTACGGTCTGCGGGATCACGCCAAGTGGATGCAAACCGGGGCAGCCCGCCCGCCCGAGTAACCACGACGCAGCCGGCGATCGCCGGGCGCCGAGGCCGCCGAGGTCAGAGCACCGAGCGCTTGGTCCACTCCACGAACAGGGCGAACGCCGGCGTCGCGAACACCGCGAACACCATGAGGTTCACGACCACGCTGCCCCAGAACGCCCGCCGGAAGCTGACCTTCTGGGTCTTGTGGCGCAGGGTCTGCTGGGCGACGATGGCGCCCGGCCAGCCGCCCACGATGCCCAAGCCGAGCAACGTCCGCTCCGGCACCCGCCGCCGGTCGGCCCGGGCGGCGGATTTGTCGGCCGCATACACGACGAAGCAGACGACGCTGGTGACGAGGTACAGCCCGGCCACCCAGAGCGGGATCGGCCAGAGCGCGTTGACCACGAGGTAGCCGATCACGAAGAGCAGGATCGGCAGGTAGGGGGTGACGCCCGCTCTGCGGCGTGGCACCGGCCGGCGACCCGGGGTGGGCATCCGCCCAGAGGGGTGCGCCCGAGCGGAGTGGTCGCGCTGGGTCCGGGAAGGCATGGCTCGATCGTAACCGTTGCCGGCCGCGGTACTCAGCCGGGCCAGGGGGCTGGGCGGCCGAAGAGATATCCCTGCCCATGCTGCCAACCCTGGCGAGTAAGGGCAGCCGCCTGAATCTCGGTTTCCACGCCCTCTGCGACACCGGTGAGCCCGAGATGGGTGACCAGGCCCGCCAGCCCGGTGGCGAGGGTGTCGGCGCTGTCCTCACTGCCGTCGAGACCGGAGACGAAGCTGGCGTCGAGTTTGAGGCCCGTCACCGGAAGGTCGCGCAAGAGCGCAATCGAGGAGAACCCGGTGCCGAAGTCGTCCACATGCAGCCCAGCGCCGAGGTCGCGGAGGGCGATGAGACTGTCGACGGTGTGCGCCCCCAGGGAGAGCACGGCTGTCTCGGTGATCTCCACGATGAGCCGGGAAGGTTCCACCGTGTGCCGGGTGAGGGTCGCCAGGAATCGCTCGGCCCAGTCGTCGCAGACCAGTTCCACCGCCGACACGTTGATGCTCACGGGAGGTGCTTCCGGGTGGCGGGCCAGCATCCCACACACCTGTTCGAGAACGGATGCGCCGATGCCCACGATCAGGCCGCTGTCCTCGGCGGTCGGCATGAACGCGGCGGGGGAGAGCAGGTCGCGTTGTGGATGCTGCCAGCGCACGAGGGCCTCGTACCCCACGACGCTGCGGTCCGCCAGCGCCACGATCGGTTGGTAGTGCACCACGAACTCGCCGTGCAGAAGTCCGGTTCGGATCTCATCCTCCACGGTCAGCCGGGTCATGGCCTGCGAGTGCATGGTGGCGTCGAACAACCGCCACCGGGCCCGGCCCTCGCGCTTGGCGTGGAACAGGGCGGAGTCGGTGTCGCGCAGCAGACTGGCGGAGCTGGACTCCGCGGTCGACAGGGCGATGCCGATCGACACGGTCGGGATGATGCGGTGCCCGTGCACGCGCAGTTCGGTGCCGACTGCGGCGGCGATGCGCTGGGCCATCCGCTCGATCTCGGCGGTGTCGTTCACCGAGGGAACCACGACCACGAACTCGTCGCCGCCGAACCGGGCGACCCTGTCGGTGGGGCGCATAGCGGTTTGCAGGCGCCGGGCGATCTCGGCGAGCACCTCGTCGCCGGCCTCGTGGCCGAGGGAATCGTTGACGAGCTTGAAGTTGTCGAGGTCGATGAAGAGCACTCCGACCGTGCCCGGGTCGAGCCGGGCGGCCGCGAGGTCGGCTTCCAGCTGGGAGAGAATCCACTCCCGGTTGCGCATGCCGGTGAGCCGGTCGTTGAACGCCAGGAACAGCAGCTCCTCGCGCGCCAGATGCTCCGCCGTGACATCCTCCAGTTGCACCACCAGGAGCGTCGGCGGGGCATCCGTGCTGCGGATCAGGGAGGCCGTGCGCCTGGCCCAGATGATGGCGCCGTCAGCCCGCACCAGCCGTACTTCCAGGACCTGTCCTGGCGTATCTGAGATCGTCACCGAGCGCGCCTGGATCAAGGATGCTTCGTCGTCGGGGTGCACCAGGTCGTGGGTGAACCGGCCCAGCAGCCACGCCTCGTCACGCTGCACCATCCGGCACATCGCCTCGTTGACCAGTTGGATGCGCCCACTGAAGTCGCAGATGATGACACCGTTGGCCGCCGACACGAGCACGCTGCGGAACATCTGTTCGGACCGTTCGAGGGCCTGCGCCGCGAGGGTCTCCTCATGGACATCGCGCACCGCAATGACCCGGCCGGTGAGGGTGCCGTCGTCGTCCAGGACGTCGCGGGTGCGGGCCGAGATCCAGCGGTACTGCCCATTGCGGTGCTGAACGCGAAACGGGGGCAGCCTCTGCACGCCCCGACCGGGGGCGTCGTGACCATCCGGAGTGCCCATGGCGTCCAACTCGATCAGGTCGTCAGGATGCACGAACTCGCTCGCGGCTCGCATCACCACCTGCTCGGGAGTCCAGCCCAGTGCTTCCTCCAGCGACGGCGACGCCCAGATCTGCTGATCGTGCGGGTCGACCATGATCACGATGTCGGACGCGTTCTCGGCTAGCAGCCGATAGCGCTGCTCGGAATCGCGCACCGCCCGATCGGCGAGGTGCCGGCTGGTCACGTCCCGCCAGACCATTGAGACTCCGTCGCCCAGCGGGGCCCCACGGAAGTCGTACCAGCGGTCGGCCCCGCCCTCCCGCGGCGACGCGTAGTGGAACCCGTCGATGGTGCGCGGCTCGCCTGTGTCCAGCACCCCGGTGCACAGCTCGGCGAGGGAACGCGAGATCGCCGCCGGCATGGGATTGAGCAGTGACCCGCCCAGAATCTGCTCCCGTGACATCCGGTGGAACCGGCAGGCAGCCGGATTGGCTTCCGTGATGATGAAGTCCAGGATGCCGCCCTGCGCGTCCCGCAGGGCCTCGACGAGAACGTACGGATCGGCCAGGCTGTCCAGCGACGCGCGCAGCCGGGCGCGTTCGGCCTCGGCGGTGCGCTCAGCGTCGACGAGCGAGTCGATGCTGGTGAAGCCGTGCACGCCCCCGGTCACGGCACCGGAGTGCGTCAGCAGCGGCCGGGAGGAATGGAAGAACCACCGGTAGGAGCCCTCGTGTGAACGGAACCGGCAGCGGCCCGCGGAGCCCTTCCCTGCCGCCAGGAGGGCGGTGGCGGCCAGGCCCTGCCAGGGTTCGGCCGGATCGGAGAACTCGGCCCCTGGCCGCCCGATCAGGGACTCGGGTGTCCAGCCGGTCGCCGCAATCACCGAAGCTGAGGCCCACAGCACGGTTCCGTCGGGGGAAGTGCGAAGCACGAAGTCGGTGACGCTGTCGGACAGGGCACGGTAGCCGGCGAAGACGAGCCGGGTTGCTGCACGCCCCCGGTCGGTTTCGGTGACATCAGCGAACACGGCGATCACTGCGAGGGCGGCGCCGGGGGCGTCGATGGCAAGGCGCGCCGACACGTTGAGCCACATGAGATATTCGGGCCCGTCCCCCTCGCCGGGCAGCGAGATGCCCAGCAAGGTGTCGGTCGTCGGCCGCCCGGAGGCCAGGGTCAGTAGCGCCGGTTCTCGCTCGGGCGACATGGGCACACCCCATTCGTCGATCGGCGCCCACCGCTGGTCGCCGGGCAGACGCCCGAGCAACTGGTCCCAACTCAGGTGCAGCAGCCGGGCCGCATCCGCGTTGGACCCGATGACTGCGCCGTCGGACGCGCGGTGCACCGCGATCGCGGTGCCGACCGGCACCGTAGGCAGCTGGGCGAGCAGCGCGTCAGGGACCGTGCCGAGCCATCGCATGTGGTTGCCCTGGTCCGGCGAAGCCGCGGTCCCCGTTGTCATCACGCCCTCTCGCGCGAACCCAACGTTTCGCTGATTTGAGGTCAATACTGGCACAATCTTCCCGGCTCGCGTGCCGTGTATGGGGGGCATTGCGCCGCTCGTTCGGAAGCCGAGGCGCGGCCTGGGCCGCTGCCCTTGCCGACTGGGCCGGACTGGGTATCAATCGGTTGTGACGGTGCGGTTGGCGCCGGGACGACGAGGTCGGGAGCTGCACATGGTGGGAAAAGGCACACAGGATGCGTCGAAGGGTCGCGGCGGCGCGGAACAACGCCGGGCCTCCGCGTCGGGTGCACCCGCGAGCGACCCGGCGAAGATCCGCAACGTGGCCCTGGTGGGCCGGTCGGGGGCCGGCAAGACCCTGCTCACCGAAGCGCTGCTCATGGCCACGGGCGCCATCACCCGGCTGGGCTCGATCGAAGCCGGCAGCACGGTGAGCGACTCGGACCCGTCCGAGGTGCACCAGCAACGCTCGGTGGCCCTGTCGGTCGTGCCGCTGACGGTGGGCGACGTGAAGGTGAACCTGCTCGACACCCCGGGTTACGCCGACTTCATCGGCGAGATGCGGGCGGGGTTGCGGGCGGCGGATGCGGCGCTGTTCGTGGTCTCCGCCGTGGACGGTGTCGACGCGGCCACCACGGCGCTCTGGTTGGAGTGTGAGCGGATCGGGATGCCGCGGGCCGTCGTGATAAGCCGGGTCGACCATCCGCGGGCCGGGTACGATGCGGTGCTCGCGGCCTGCCGGGAGAGCTTCGGCGCCGGGGTGCTGCCCGTGTATGTGCCGGTGTGGCGCGGCGGCGCCATCACCGGGCTGCTGGGGTTGCTGACCGGCACGGTGTCGGAGGCCGGGGCCGCCCTGCGCCCGGCGACGGAGGCTGAACTCCTCGACTCGGAACCGGCGCGGTCGACCCTGATCGAGGGCATCATTGCCGAGAGCGAAGACGAGACCTTGCTCGACCGGTACCTCGGCGGCGCCGAAATCGCCCTGGACACCCTCACCGCCGACCTGGAGATCGCGGTGGCCCGCGGCTCGTTCTATCCGGTGTTGGCGACCTCCGCCGAGACCGGGATGGGCTTGGCCGAACTGCTGGACCTGCTCACCGGCGCGTTCCCCTCGCCGCTCGAGCGGGCGCTGCCGTCGGTGACCGACCTGGCCGGTCGGCCGGTGACGACGCTCAGCTGCGACCCCGCCGGGCCGCTGGTGGGCGAGGTGGTGCGCACCACCATCGACTCGTTCCTCGGCCGGGTCTGCCTCGTGCGGCTCTTCTCCGGCACCCTGCGGGAGGACAGCATCGTGCACATCGGCGGGCACGGGCTCGCCGACCGGGGCCATCAGGACCACGACAGCGACGAACGCGTCACCCACCTGCAGTCCCCGCTTGGCGCGACCCTGCGGCCGGTGCCGTTTAGCGTGGCGGGGGACATCTGCGCGCTGACCCGGCTCGCCGACGCCGAGACCGGAGACACCGTCTCCGACCGGGACAACCCCCTGCTGGTGGCAGCGTGGGAGATGCCGGAGCCGCTGATGCCCGTGGCCGTGCAAGGTGAGGCGCACAGCGACGACGATGCGCTGGCCAAGAATCTCGGCAAGGTCGCCGCCGTCGACCCCACCCTGCGCGTGGAGCGGAACGCCGAAACCCATCAGCTGGTGCTCTGGTGCATGGGCGAGGCACACGCAGAGGTGGTGCTCGACCGGCTGCGTGCGCAGGGCGTGCACGTGCAGACCGTGGACGTGATCACGCCGCTGCGCGAGACCTTCGCCACGCCGGTCGCCGCCCGCGGCCGGTACGTGAAGCAGTCCGGCGGACACGGTCAGTTCGGCATCTGCGACATCGAGGTGGAGCCGCTCGAGCGCGGCGCCGGCTTCGAGTTCGTGAACAGGGTGGTCGGCGGGGTGGTGCCTGGCCACTACATCGAGTCGGTGGAGAAGGGCGTGCGCGCGCAGATGGCCCGGGGCGTCGCGGCGGGGTTCCCCGTGGTCGACATCCGGGTGAACCTGGTGGGCGGCAAGGCGCACAGCGTGGACTCGTCGGATGCGGCGTTCCAGTCCGCCGGCGCCCTCGCGTTGCGGGAGGCTGCCGCGGCGGGCCGGATCCAGCTGTTGGAGCCCGTCTCGATGGTCACGATCACCGTGCCTGACGCCTTCGTGGGCCCGGTGATGACCGACCTCTCCACGCGCCGCGGTCACATGACCGGCACCACCTCGGTGGCCGAGGAACGCACGAACACGGGCGCCGACGAGCGCACCGAGATCAACGCCGAGATCCCGGATGCTGAACTGCTCCGCTACGCCATCGAGCTGCGGGCCCTCACCGCGGGAAGCGGCACCTTCCGGCGCCGCTACCTGCGCCACGAACCGGTGCCGGCCAAGGTGGCGTCGGCGGCGGTACACGCCTGACCGGGCATCCGCGCCGGGGGAGAGCGCAGGCATCCGCGCCGGAGCCGGCAGGCCCTCGCGCCGGGTTGCGCGGGAGCGGCGCCGCTGCGCGGGTGGCGTGCCCGGGGCGGAGCGGCGCGTGGCCCGCGCGTCGGGTTGCGCGGGAGCGGCGCCGCTGCGCGGGTGGCGTGCCCGGGGCGGAGCGGCGCGTGGCCCGCATGTCGGTTTGCGCGGGAGCCGCGCCGTTACGCGGGTGTGGCGCCGTTGCGCGGGTGAGTTGGCCGGGCCGCGCGTTGCGCTGGGGTGGCGCCGCTGCGCGGGTGGCGTGCCCGGGGCGGAGCGGCGCGTTGCCCGCGCAACGCGCGCGGGACCCTCTCGGGCAGGATTCACGCCGCGCGGAGTACCGTTGAGAGATGACCGAGCAGCAGCCCTATGACGTGGTGCGGAGCTACGACGACTTTGAGGTGCGCCGCTACCCCGAGCACGTTCTGGCCGAAGTCGTAGTGGACGGCGCGTTCGAGGATGCCGGCAACCGCGCCTTCCGGTACCTGTTCAACTACATCAGCGGCGAGAACGTCTTCCGGGCCAAGGTCGCGATGACCGCCCCGGTGGTGCAAGATGCGGCGTCGACGAAGATCGCGATGACGGCTCCCGTCGTGCAACAGCCCGGCGGCACCGCCGATGGCAGCCACCGGGTCGCGTTCGTGCTGCCCGCCGGGCTCACCGAGGCCACCGCCCCGCGCCCGACCAGCCCGCAGGTGCACCTGCGCACCGTGCCCGAGAGTCTCGTGGCCGCCATCCGCTACCGGGGGCGCTGGACCGAAGACGGCTATCGCACGCACCTGGAGGAGCTGCGAACTGCCGTCGGCGCCGCCGGGCTCACCGCGACGGGCACGCCGCGGTTCGCCCGGTTCGACCCGCCCTTCAAGCCTGCGTTCCTGCGGCGCAACGAGGTGCTGCTCGACGTCGTCGCCGGCTAAACACCCGCACGGGTCTCAGCGGAGCGGGGCGGAATCCGGTCTGGCCCAGACGACGACGAGCGCCGTGGCGAGCGGGCCGAGCAGGAGTCCGAGCACGAACCAGATCCAGCGCCTGCGTCCCTTCATCTCGGCCAGGCCGGCGGTGACGATCGCGAGAGCGAGCCACCAGCCACTGTTCTCGTATACGACGGTTGTGTTGTCCATCCCGGCAGGTTAGTGGCACCCCATCCGGCACCCCAGCGGGCGCGCCGCGAGCACAGCTCCTGCAGAATCCGCCCCGAACCCGGTCAGCCGGCAATTCCGGCGGCCAGTTCCGACGAAATGCAGGAGCTATGAAAGGGGACGGCGGCGGGGGAGTGCTGCCGGGAAGGTCAGCGGGCCAGGGTGAGGATCTCGGCGCCGTCGTCGGTGATCGCGATGGTGTGCTCGCTGTGGGCCGTGCGGCAGCCGGTGGCGCTGCGGAGGGTCCAGCCGTCGGCATCCGTCACGAGCTTGTCGGTGTCGACCATCACCCAGGGCTCGAGGGCCAGCAGCAGCCCGGGGCGCAACGTGTAGCCGCGGCCGGGGCGGCCGGTGTTGGACACGTGCGGGTCCTGGTGCATCGTTGAGCCGATGCCGTGACCGCCGAACTCGACGTTGACGGGGTAGCCGGCGGCGTCGAGCACCGTGCCGATGGCGTGCGAGATGTCGCCGATGCGGGCGCCGGGCCCGGCGGCGGCGATGCCGGCCTGCAGGGCGCGCTCGGTTGCGTCGATCAGTGCGACGCTCTCCGGCGGCCGGGTGTCACCCACGATGAAGCTGATGGCCGAGTCGGCGGCGATGCCACCCAGCAGCACGGCGAGGTCGAGCGACACCAGGTCGCCGTCGGCCAGGGCGTAGTCGTGCGGCAGGCCGTGCAGCACGGCCTCGTTGACGGAGGTGCAGATGTAGTGGCCGAACGGCCCACGGCCGAACGACGGCGCGTAGTCGACGTAGCAGGACTCGGCACCGGCCTCGAGGATCATGGCCTGAGCCCACCGGTCGATGTCGAGCAGGTTGGTGCCCACGGCGCTGCGGCTCTTCATGGTCTGCAGGATGGTGGCGACCAGCGCGCCGGTTTCGCGCGCTCGGGCCACCTCGGTGGGGTTCAGGATCTCGATCATGCCGCGCCTCTCGTCTGGAACCAATAACTATACCGGTCTAAGTATCCCGGTTAGACTGGGCGGCATGGTCAGGTTGCCGCTCACAGTCGCTGAAGTCGAGCGTGGAGCGCGCCTCGGCGCCCTGCTGCGCCGGGCCAGGGGAGCGCGCTCGATGCTCGACATCGCCCTGGATGCCGGCGTCTCGCCGGAGACCTTGCGCAAGATCGAGTCGGGCCGCGTCGCCACCCCCGCGTTCCCGACCATCGCGGCGATCGCCCAGGTCGTGGGCCTCTCCCTCGACGCCGTGTGGGCCGAGATCTCCGAGCCCGAGCGCGATAATGAGCCTGTCGGAGGCCGCGCGCCCCGGGAGCGCCTGGCCTCGTAGGCTTCGGCGCGAGCCGCACCCCCGGATGCCCGCGGTCGCCGGGTCGCTCAGCTCACCTTGCGCCGGTAGACCCGCATCGCGAACCCGTACGCAAGCACCAGGATGCCCACGCACCAGGCCAGCGCCACCCAGATGTCGCTGCCGACCGGCTCCCCGGCGAACAGCTGCTGGATCGTGTTGACGATCGCCGTGACCGGCTGATTCTCGGCGAACACCCGCACCGGCCCCGGCATGGTGTCGGTGGGTACGAACGCCGAACTGATGAACGGCAGGAAGATCAGCGGGTAGGAGAACCCGGCCGCGCCATCCACTGTTTTAGCGGAGAGGCCCGCGATGACCGCGACCCAGGTGAGCGCCAGGGTGAACAAGGCCAGGATGCCGGCCACGGCGAGCCAGGCCAGCGGGCCCGCCGAGGTGCGGAAACCCATGGCCAGGCCGACCGCCACGATGATGACGACCGAGATCCCGTTGGCCACCAGCGAGGTGAGCACATGTGCCCACAGCACCGAGGACCGGTTGATCGGCATGGAGTGGAAGCGTTCGAAGATGCCGCTCTGCAGATCGGTGAACAGCCGTACGGCCGTGTAGGCGATGCCGGACGCGATCGCGATCAGCATGATCCCGGGCAGCAGGTAGGTGACGTAGTTGCCGGTGCCCGTGTTGATGGCGCCGCCGAGCACGTAGACGAAGAGCAACAGGATGGCGATCGGTGTGATCGCCGTCGTGATGATCGTGTCGGCGCTGCGGGTAATGTGGCGGAGCGACCGGCCCAGCAGGCTGCTCGTGTCGGCGATGAAGTGGGTGCTCATGATGGGTCCTTTCCGGGCTCGTGGGGAGTGGTGCCCACCAGCGCGAAGAAGATCTCCTCGAGGGTGGGCTGTCGTTCGATGTACTCGACCTTCGCGGGCGGCAGCAGCCGCTTGAGCTCGGCGAGGGTGCCGTTCGCGATGATGCGCCCCTCGTGCAGGATCGCGATGCGGTCGGCGAGTTGTTCGGCCTCTTCGAGGTGCTGCGTGGTGAGCAGCACCGTGGTGCCCTGCGCCGCGAGGTCTCGCACCACCTGCCACACCTCTTGGCGGGCCTCCGGGTCGAGTCCGGTGGTCGGTTCGTCGAGGAAGATCACCTCGGGGTGCCCGATCAGGCTCATGGCGATGTCCAGCCGCCGGCGCATACCGCCCGAGTAGGCCGACACCCGGCGGGTGGCCGCGTCGGCGAGGTCGAAACGCGCCAGCAGCGCATCCGCCACCTGGCCGGGGTTCGCGAGGTGGCGCAGCTTGGCCATCAGTACGAGGTTCTCCTTGCCAGAGAGGATCTCGTCGACCGCGGCGAATTGCCCGGTGAGACTGATCGACTCGCGAACCTTCAGTGGCGCGGAGGCGACGTCGAACCCGTTCACGGCGGCGGTGCCGGCATCGAACCGGAGCAGGGTCGACAGGATGCGCAACAGGGTGGTCTTGCCGGCGCCGTTGGAGCCGAGCAGGGCGAAGATGCTGCCCGGGGCGACGTCGAAGCTGACGCCGCGCAGCACGTGCAGCTCCTTGTAGGACTTCTCGATGTCCTGCACCCGGATCGCCGGGTGCCGGGTGAGAGTGTCGCTCATGATGTTGTTCCCTTCTGTGGGTGGTGGTGGTGGTCTTCTCGAGGTGCCGGATCGGTGGGCGGCCGTCAGTGGGCGTGCCGCACGGTGATGTCGCCGTACTGGGTGCGTGCCCGCACCGCGACGGTGGGCTCGGACTCCGCGGGCGCGCGGTCGGCCTCGAGCTGGTTGCGCACCCGGCCGTCCTTCGACGCGAGATCGAGCCAGGCGGCCACGCCGGGCCGCACACCGATGGTGACCTGGCCGTAGCCGCTCTCCACCTGGACGGATCCGCCCGAGACCTCGTTCAGCCGGATGCTGCCGTAGGCGGTCTTCGCGGTCACCGAGGCCAGCGCCCGGGCGATCTCGAGGTCACCGTAGGAGAGCTTGGCGTCCAGGTCGCCGCCGGACTGGCCGATCTCGATGCTGCCGTGCGAGGCCTTGAGGAGCGCGTCGCCGGCCACGCTGCCGACCCGGATCTGCCCGTGATCGGCCGTGATCTCCGCGCCGCCCCCGATGCCGTTGACGGTGATGGTGCCGTGCCCGGCGCGCAGCCAGAGGTCGCCCGTGCCGTCGACGTCCACCGCGCCCATCGAGCACTTGATGCGGGTGGCGCCGAGCCGGCCGGTGGTGTGCACGCCGCCCACCGCGATTTCCGCGGTGAGCCGTGACCCCGACGGCAGCTCCACTCGCACGTCGACGGACTCGGTGGGGCCGATCCAGCTGAGCCGGGGCCGCGGGCCGGTCACGGTGAGCCTTTGCCCGTCGAAGTCGACCCGGGTCTCGTCGGCGCCGCGACGGTCGACGGCCTTGGCCGGGTTGCTCGGCGACACGGTCACGACGGTCTCGGTGCGGTCGCCGGCGACGATCTCGAGGTCGCCGACCTGCAGGTTGACGGCCAGGTCGATCGGGCTAGTGGTGGGGAAGCTGGGCATGCTGACGCCTGCCTTTCGTGGGCATTGTGGGTATGACGGACCGGCCCCGCGGGTGCGCGGAGCTGGTGGTACGGCGGGGCCTGGGCTTAGCGCGCCCAGCCTGCGAAGTTGTCGCCGGTGCGCAGGGTGCGCTGCGCGGAGCGTCGTTGTTTGGGCTGCACCGCCGCCGCGATGGCGCGCACCAACCAGGTGTTGACCGACAGGCCGTCGGCCAGGGCCGCCTCGTCGACCCGCGCCTTGAGGGCGTCGGGCAGGCGCAGCGTCGTGCGTGAGGTGCTCACATCGTCCAGGTCGACGGATGCGGCGGAGCCGTCGTCACCCTCCGGCTCGGCCGTGGGCGCTGTCACAACGAATTCCACCTCGCGCCCGCGCAGCCGCAGGTCCACCGACCCGGGGGCGAGGTCACGGGTGATCTCGCCGGCCGCGGCCGACAGCACGTCGAGCAGCACCAGCCGAGCGGCCGCGTCGAGCCCCGCGGCAAGCCGTTCGGCCGCCGCGCGGGTGTCGTCGCTGCCGGTCTCCGCGACCTCGAGAAGCTGCCGCTGAAGGTCGGTGACGTACGGTGCGAGTTCCATGACTTCAGTGTGACACCACTGTGGTGTCACCGCAAGGATTTATGGTGTCAATTTCGGAGAGAGTGGTGTCAGTATGCCCATGGGGCGTTGCAGACATCCGCGGTCCGACCCCAGATGTGCGGCCCACGGGTGGACGTCGCACGATAAAAAGGACTTCGCGAGGTTGTGAGGACGAAATGGCCGCGGGCATCCTTTTAATCTCACTTTTGCCTTTTTGGCTTAGCGCACGGGTGCTCGGGGCTAACCGGTCGGGTGTCTGAGCTGCCTGTTAGCGTCGGGGCATGACGACCCATCGGATCAGCCTCGGTGCCATCAACCTGGAAGCCGACGACCCGGCCCTGCTCGCCGGATTCTGGGCATCCGTGACCGGGGCTACGCCGTCGCCGGGAGGCGCGAGCTCGTACCTGCCGCAGGCCGGGCCGGACGGGTTCGCGATGTTCTTCCAGCCGCGCACCGCACCGCGGCCGCCGCACCAGACGACCCACCTCGACCTCACGGTGCCGTGGGGGTCCCGGGCACGCGAGGTCGAGCGCCTCATCGGCCTCGGGGCCGCCTTCAAGTGGGATGTGCTCAAGGAGTTCGCCCACGTGCAGTGGACCACGCTCGCCGACCCCGAGGGCAACCTCTTCTGCGTGGCCGAGCACCCGCCGCAGGCCTGATCGCTCTCCGCGGCCGCGCTGATGCACGGTTAGAAGGACTTCGCGAGTTTCTGAGGACCTTCCGGCCGCGGGGGTCCTCTTGAACTCACTATTGCCTCTCTTTAGGCACCGCCAGGGCCTGTGCCGCGAACGCGTGGAGCGCGGGGTGACACTAGGAGTATGGACGTAGCGAAGCGCTGGAGTGCGCGGGCAGGCACGGTGGCGGCCCTGGTACGGGGAGGAGCGCAATGACCGTGTTCAGTGCGGGCATCCTGTTGTATCGGGTGACGGATGCCGGGGAGCTGCAAGTGTGGATCGCGCACATGGGTGGCCCATTCTGGGCGCGCAAGGATGCCGCAGCGTGGTCGATCCCCAAGGGGGAGTACGAGCCGGGGGAAGATCCGTTCACGGTGGCCAGGCGTGAGTTCGAGGAGGAGATCGGCGTTCCCGCTCCGGCCGCGGACTACGCGCAGCTGGGGGTGTTCCGGCAGCCCTCGGGGAAGGTGGTGACGGTGTTCGCCGCCCGTACCGACCTCGCCGTGGAGAAGGTGACGAGCAACACCTTCGACCTCGAGTGGCCCAGGGGATCGGGCACGATCAAGCAGTTCCCCGAGATCGACGATGCCCGCTGGGTGAGTATTCCGCAGGCGCGGGAGAAGCTGGTGAAGGGGCAGGTGGCGGTGCTCGGGGCGCTCGCCGAGTTGCTCGGACACTGAGCGCACACCGAACCTGAGCGCACAGAAAAACCGGGTGGCAGCATCCGTGTGTAGTGAATGAGGCCACCCGGTTCGGTGACGGGCCGTGGTGGCGGCCCTGGGCCGGCTAGCGGCGGCGCGAGACGATCGTGCCGACGATCGCGAGGGCGACCGACGCGATGGTGAGCACCAGGGCCGGGTTGCGCTTGTAGGCCGCGGTGATCTTGTCGAGCGTCTCGTGCGCCGTCGCGATGACGGTGTCGGCGGTCTTGTCGAGGTCGAGGTCGCTGACGGCCGACTTGACGGTGGAGACGGTGTCGTCGATGGCGTGGCGGGCCTGCTCGGCGAGGTCGGTGGCCTTGTCGGCGGCGTCCTCGGCGAGGTGCTGGGCCTGCTGGGCGGTGTTGTCAGTCATGGGTGTCCTTTCGGGCGAGGGGTCGGGATCGGGCGGTTCAGGGCGACGCGGCGAACGGCTTAGCGGTGAACGGCCTTGGTGATCTTCTTCGCGTTGCGGCTGGCCAGCTTGTGGGTGCGGGCGCGAGCCTTCTTCACGGTCGGGTCGTTCCATGCCTTCTTGGCGTTCCGACGGATCTGCTTGTAGCGGCCGCGGCCTGCCTTGGCTCCGATGAAGTACGCGGCGAAGGCGATGGCGGCGGTGAAGAGGAGGCGTAGAGCGGTCATGGTGGCCTGCTTTCTGGGTGCGGTGGACGCGGACGTGTCAACGCAAGCGTGTGGCGAGGACGGGCGTGATCGCCGCAGTGCCGCAGTGATTGGCCCGCCCTCACTACTGAGAGGGGCGCAGCGGCCGAATCGTCACGGAATTGCCTGACATTCGGTGCACACGCGCAGGTACGGGCGTCGTGGGCACCGTCGGGACGCTTAGTGCGGTGCAGACCTAGGTGTGCGAGCGCTTTCGGACGACCACCATGATGCTCGTAACCAGCCCGACCAGGATGAGGGCGAGGCTCAGGAGCCAGAACAAGGCCGCGACACCCGAGAACACCGGGATCTGACCGAGGAGCAGAACGGCCGACGCGAGAAGTGCGGCGATGGCGGGCACGGTGCGCAATGTCAGGTGGACCCGGTTCATGTGGCTCCTCTGCTGTTGAGAGTCACCTTACAGCCCGGCTGGCGGGCGCGTGGCCGGTTCAGAGGAGGTGTCCGTGGCGGTGTGCGCACAACCCCTGCAATTCTGCCGGCGCCACGGTCGCGGGCCCGGAATTCCGGGTCACCGCAGCGCATCCGTTGCCGGGCTCTGGAGAATTGCAGGAGTTATGCATCGCCTCCCCGTGGAGGACGGTGGCGGGGGCTAGCCGACCCGCACAGTGGCGTCGGGGCGGTGCAGGGTGACCTCGCCGACCACGGCCGGGGTGATCGGGGTGGAGAGCACCTCGCCGGTGGCCGGGTCGGGGGCCAGGCCGAGCACGGTGCCGAGCACCGCCACCGCGGCGGCGGCGGACCAGGCCTGCGGGCGGCAGGCGGCCGGATAAGCCCCAGCGGCGGTGACAGCGGATGCGGCGTCGCCGGAGTGCAGCTCGGGCATCCGGTAGTCGAAGGACTCGGCGGCGGCGAGGAGCCCGCTGATCAGCGCGCCCGCCTCGGCGCCGAAGCCGTCGCGGCCGAGGCCGGCGATCGCGATGGCGGTGTCGTGGGTCCACACCGAGCCGCCGTGGTAGCTCACCGGCCAGTAGCCGGCCGAGTCGGTGGACATGGTGCGCAGGCCGTACCCGGAGTTGAGCTCGGGGGAGACCAGCCGGGCGGCGACGAGGGCGGCTTCCTCGGCGGAGAGCAGGCCGGTGCCGAGCAGGTGGCCGATATTGCTGGTCACGGTGTCGACCGGGCGCTTGAACGCATCCAGTGCCACGGCCGGGTAGCGGCCCTCGGCCGAGTCGATCCAGAAGGATTCCCGGAACCGGGCCTTGAGGTTCTCCGCCCACGCGCGCCAGGTGTCGCCGCCGGGCCGGCCGAACGCGTCGAGCAGGGCGGCGCCGCCGATCGCGGCCTGGTAGGCGTAGGCCTGCACCTCGCAGAGCGCGATGGGGCCGTCGGCGAGGCTGCCGTCACGCCACTGGATCGAGTCGCCGGAGTCCTTCCAGCCCTGGTTGGCCAGGCCGTGGCCGGTGCTGTCGACGTACTCCAGGAACCCGTCGCCGTCGCTGTCGCCGAAGTCACGCATCCAGGCCAGGGCCGCCTCGAGGTGCGGCAGCAGGGCCTCGACCTCGGCGTCGGCCATGCCCCAACGGTGGGCGTCGGCGAGCAGGCAGATCCACAGCGGGGTGGCGTCGACGGTGCCGTAGTACAGCGGCGGCAGTGAGACGTCTTCGCCGGGGATGGTGAACGCGGCCGGGCGCAGTTCGTGCATGATCTTGCCGGGCTGCTCGGCGGTCTCGTCGTTGACCTCGGTGCCCTGCAGCTCGGCGAGGATGCGCAGCGTGGAGGCGGCCAGCTCGGTGCCCAGCGGCAGCAGGAACCGGGCGGCCCAGATCGAGTCGCGGCCGAACAGGGTGAAGAACCACGGGGCGCCGGCGGCCAGGAACGGTTCCTCCGGGCGGGCGGTGGTGGCCATCCGCAGGCCGGAGAGGTCCTCCAACGCCTTCTGCACCCAGCGGCCCAGCCGGGCGTCGCCGGACTGCACCGACACGCCCGCCCACTCGGGCAGCCCGGGGGCCGCCTGCACGACGGTGGCGGAGTGGTCGATGTCGACGGTCCAGGTGACGGTGACGCTGCCGCGAGCCGGCACGGTGACCGCCCAGTTGGCGCCGAGTTCGGTGGGCCCGGGGGCGCCGACCGGGTCGGCCGAGTGCCGGCCGAGCGCCGCGGCATCCGTGCCCAGCACGCCGTCGCCGCTCACCTGCACGAGCGCCGCCACGGTGGGCGTGGTCAGGCGGAGGCCCGCATCCGTGGTCTGCACCTCGACCACCGGGGTCTCGGGCAGCTCGGCCGCCGGGAACGCGGCCCGGTCGGCCGCGCTGGCCAGACCGGCCTTGACGGTCTGCATATCGGCGAAGTCCGCCGACAGCCGCACGGCCACGGTGGTGTCGATCGGTTCGGCCAGCCCGGACTCGATGGTGACCTGCTCGGTGAGCCGGCCGGCGGTGACCGTGCGGGTGACGTGCAGTCGCAGCCGCGGGTCGGCGGTACGGTCGTCGAGGTGCCGGAGCAGCGCGGTGAACGTCATCTCACCGGCACCGCGGGCGGCCGAGCCGATCGGCTCACCGGCGGCGCCGCCGACCGACACGGTCCACCCGGAGAGGATGCGGGTGTCGGCGTGATAGAGGCCGTGGATCGGCAGGCTCGTGCGCCCGTCGGTGCCGGACCACGCCTGGGTGGGCGCGGCCAGAACGATGGCGGAATCGTGGAGCAGGGGCTGGACGGGGTGGGAAAGCATGAGTGAGGTACGACTCCAGTGGTGTTGTGGTGCGGATCCGGGGAAACGAAGTGGGGAGGAGCGGCTACTCCTTCACGGCCCCGTCGGTGGTGTTCATGATGCGTTTCTGGAAGATGAAGAACATCACCGCCACCGGGATGGTCATGATCGCCGCCGCGGCCAGCTTGAGCGGGTACTGCGTGCCCTGGCTCAGCTGCCCGGAGGCCAGCGACGCGACGCCCTTGGTGAGCGTGGTGAGTTCGGGCGATTGGGTGGCCACGATGAAGTGCGACAGCTCGTTCCAGGAGCCCTGGAACGACAGGATGATGATGGTCACCAGCGCCGGCCGGGCCATCGGCAGCACGATCGACCAGAACACCCGGAAGGTGCCGGCGCCGTCGATGCGGGCCTGCTCCTCGACGCTGGCGGGGATGGACTCAAAGAAGTTCTTCATGATGAACACGCCCGCGGCATCGGTGAGCAGCGGCACGATCATGGCCACGTAGGTGTCGTAGATGCCCAGCTGGTTGATCACCAGGAACTTGGGGATCAGCAGCACCACACCGGGCACGCTCATCACGGCGATGAGCAGCGCGAAGATCACGTTGCGGCCCCGGAAGTGCAGCCGGGCCAACGCATACCCGGCCAGGGAGTTGAAGAACACCCGGCCGAGGGTGACGAAGACCGTGACGATGGCGGAGTTCTGGAACCAGACCGGGAAGTCCGAGTTGAGGAACAACTTCTCGTACGCGGCCGACGACCAGGTGGCCGGAATCAGCGACATCGGATTGCTCGCGGCTTCGGCATCCGTCTTGAACGACGTGGCGACCTGCACCAGGAACGGGGCGATGTAGATGATCGCGAGCACGATCAGGATGGCGTAGAGCAGCGACCGGCCGGCGACGGCGGAGGTGGGCAGCTGCGGCCGGCTCAGGGTGCGCAGCCGCTGGGAGGGGGAGCTGGGCTTCACTCGGGCGCGTGCGGTGGTGCTCATTTGGAACCTCCGTCAGTGGGGGTCTGCACGTACAGGCGCATCCGGCGGGCGGAGACGGCGCGTTCGGCCAGCAGCCAGCGCTGGAAGAGGGTGAAGACCACGATGATCACGAACAGGATGAACGCGATGGCGGCGCCCTGGCCCCACGCCTGGTTGGTGAACGCGGTTTGGTAGGAGAGGTAGGCCGGGGTGAGCGTGGTCTTGCCCGGACCACCCTGGGTGCCCGTGTAGATCTGGTCGAACACCTGCCAGGCGCCGATCAGGCCCAGGGTGAGCACGGTGAACAGCGTCGGACGCAACTGGGGGAGGGTGACCCGCCAGAAGCGCTGCCAGCCGTTGGCACCGTCCATCATGGCCGCTTCCACGACGTCGCCGCTGAGGTTCTGCAGCGCCGCGATGAAGAGCAGCATGAACGTGCCGCTGGTGGTGAACACGGCCATCAGGATGAACGCGCTCATGGCCACGGATGGCCCGGCGAGCCACTCCCAGAAGGAGATGCCGAGAAAGGAGTTGCCGGTGAGAGCCGCCGGGCCCGTCTGCACGCCGAAGACCCGGAGGATGTTGTGCAGCACGCCGCTGGGGTCGTTGAACCAGTTAGGCCCGTTCACGCCGATGAAGGAGAGCAGCTTGTTCACCGCGCCGGTGGAGCTGAACAGGAACAGCCAGAGCACGGTGATGGCGACCGAGCTGGTGACCGACGGGAAATAGAACGCGGTGCGGAAGAACCCGCGACCGCGCAGGATCGCCCGGTTCACCAGCACGGCCAGGAACAACGAGAGCATGGTCTGGATCGGCACGACCAGGAGCACGTACCAGGCGTTGTTACGCAGGGCCGTGCCGAAGTCCTGCTCGGCCAGACCGCCGCCGCCCAGCAGGGCGGAGTAGTTGTCCATGCCCACGAACGACACCGTGCCGGCGAAGGGGCTGCCGCGGCCGTTCCAGTCGGAGAAGCTCACCCAGAGGGCCATCAGCACCGGGATGACCAGGAACATGCCGAGGAGGATGATCATCGGGGCGGTGAACAGCCACCCCGAGGCGGCCTCGCCGCCCCGGATTCCGGAGCGGCGAGACGTGCGAGCAGGTGTCGTCATGGCGAACTACTTCAGCAGTGCTTCGAGGTTCTTCTGCGTGGAGTCGAGGATGGTCTGCGCATCCCCGGTCTTGAGCGACTCGAGCTGTGCGTTGAGGTCACTCACGACATCCGCTGAACCCTGCAGGTTGGGCACGCCCTTGGCGTAGTCGGCCCCGGCAAGGAAGGGCACCAGGGTGGGGTTGGCGCTCTTCCACTCCTCGGCGGCGGACTGGATGGACGGCATCGGGCCGAACTCCTCGGAGAAGGTCAGCTGGGCGTCCTTGCTGGTGAGCTGTTCGACGAGGTCGAGCGCGGCGGCCTGGTTGGGGCTGTCGGCGGCGATGCCCCAGCAGTTGGTGAACTGCAGGGTGCCCTTGCCCTCCGGGCCCGCGGGGAGCTCGGCGACCGTGTAGTTCACGTCGGGGAAGTCGTTCGTCATGGCCCCGGTGATCCAATTGCCCTCGATGGTCATGGCGGACAGCTGCTTACCGAACGCCTCGCCGCCCCAGCCCGCGCCGAGCTCGGTGGCGTACTTCATCACGCCGTCTTTGAGCAGGGTCTGCGCGTACTCGAGTCCTTCGACGCTCTCCGGGCTGTTCGCGGTGGCCTCGGTGCTGTCCTCGTTCATCAGGTTGCCGCCGGCCTGGGCCATGAAGGCGCCGAGACGGGCGTATTCGCCGCCGATGCCCAGGCCCACCTGGGTGTCGGTGGTGAGGGTCTTGGCCACGGTGGCGAGTTCATCCCAGGTGGTGGGGATGTCGGCATCCGTGAGGCCGGCCGCCGCCCAGAGGTCGGTGTTGATGATCAGCTGCAGGGTGGAGAAGTCCTTCGGGGCGCAGTAGAACTCGCCGTCGTAGGTGAAGGAGCTGACCAGGCTCGGATAGAAGTCGTCCTTGTTGGCCAGGTCGTCGCCGTAGGGGAGCAGCGAGCCGTTCGACGCGTAGCCGGCGAGGGCATCCGTGGAAAGGTAGAAGACGTCGGCCGGCTTCTGCGCGGCGAAGCCCTGGGCGAGCTGCTGGTTGAGGTCGCTGGCGACACTGACCTTCGCCTCGGTGCCCGAGTCCTTGGACCAGGCGGCGACGGCCTCGTTGACTGCGGCGGTCTCGGCGTCGCCGCTCGAGCCGATCAAAACCGTGAGGCCCTTCGAGGAATCGCTGGTGAGTTCGCCGTCGGTGGAGCCGGCGCTGTCGCCGAAACCCGACCCGGAACCACATGCGCTGAGAGTGAGGGCGCCGACCACGGTGAGGCCTGCGCCGATCAACCAGCGGGAGTTGCGTCGTTGCATCTTGATGCTCCTTCTGTCGCGCTACGGTGCGCGCTTGCTTGTGTAGTGGTCACAGTAGCTGAATTAATTTGATCGATCAAATGTTTTCTTGGATCGATCAAATAATGGGTATTTTGTGGGAGCAAACGCGGTACTCTGTGGGAGATCGGTGTTGGATCGATCCATTGGCGGGCACCTAAGTGCCGGCCGATGCGGGACTCGGGGGAGGAGCGGCCATGACTACGTTTCCGACCGTGACGGATGTCGCGCTGGCCGCCGGCGTCTCCCGCCAGACCGTCTCGAACGTGATGAACTCGCCCGACATCGTGCGCGCCGACACCCGGGAGCGGGTGCAGGCCGCGATCGCCGAGCTGGGCTACCGCCCGCACGCGTCGGCGAGGCGGCTCCGCACCCGGCGGAGCTCCACCATCGGCATCCGGCTCGACCCCATGATCGACGGCATCTCCGGCTCGGTGCTCGACAGCTTCCTGCACGCCCTCACCGAGCAGGCGGACCGGCAGGGCCTGCGGGTGCTGTTGTTCACCGCGACCGGCCCCGAGGACGAGATCACCCAGCTCAAACGCCTCAACGACGGCGCTGATGTGGACGGCTTCGTGCTCACCTCGACGTTCGCCGGCGACCCCCGCACGACCTGGCTGCTCGAGAACGGGATCTCGTTCGTGACCTTCGGCCGCCCGTGGGGCGTGGACGACATGGACGACCCGCAGCATCTCTGGGTGGACGTGGACGGCTGGACCGGCCTGCACGAGGCCACCCGCGCGCAGCAGGATGCCGGTGCCCGCCGCATCGGGTACATCGGCTGGCCGAGCCCGTCCGGCACGGGCGACGACCGCCGGCGCGGCTGGCGCGACGCGATGCTCGAGCGCGGCGACGTCACCGAGGACGAACTGGCCCAGCTCGAGGTGGTCACCGTGGACGGCGTGGCCGAGGGAACCGCGGCCATGCAGGAGTTGCGCCGCACCGCCGGGCGGCTCGACGCGGTGCTCTGCGCGAGCGACTCCCTCGCCCTGGGTGCCATGATCGCCAACCCCGAGCGGGTTCCGGTCACCGGCTACGACAACACACCCGTCGCCGCGGCGATCGGGCTCTCCAGCGTCGATCAGTCCGTGGACGAGGTGGCCGCCGGGGTGCTCGAGTTGCTGACGGGCGAGTTCGGCGGCAAGGTGCACGGCGCCCCGGAGTCGGTGGAGCCTCGGCACCGCATGGTGAAGCCTCGGCTGGTGGTGCGCGAGTTCGCCGCCATCCCCATGGAGGCCCCGGCGCCGGCCTGAGCGGCGTGAGTTGCCCGAGCGCGGGTGCGGCGCCGCTTCGCGGGTGGCGCGCATCAAGCGCAGCGGCGCCTGGCCCGCGCGTGTCCGAGGGTGGATGTGGTGCGCGGGTGCGGCGCCGCTTCGCGGTGGCGCGCCCCGCGGCCCTTGCGAGCGGCCCGATGTGTGCCGTCCCCCGGCGGAGCGGCGAGCAGCCTCAGCGGTCGGCGAGGAGCTGCCGCAGCGTGTGCTCGACCGGGGTTGTGGCGTGCCCGATGACGGTCTCCAAGGTGGGGTCGGTGACGGCGAACTCACCGCGCCGGGCGGCCTGGAACATGCCCAGGGAGAAGTCCGCCACCATGGGCGGCAGCCCGCGCTCAATCGCCGAGGCCCGCCACTCGTCGTCGCTCACGGTGACACGGGTGACGGTCTGACCGGTGAGGGTGCTCAGGATGCCCGCCACCTGCCCGAGGTCGAGGGCGACCGACGCGGTGAGCGGGGCGGAGATGCCGTCAAGAGTGCCGCCGTCGGTGAGCGCGATCGCGGCCGCCTCGGCGAGGTCCTGGTGGGCGGTCCACGACACCGGACCGTCTTCGGGCACCACGATGCGGCCCGTGCTCAGCGCGCTGTCCAGGTGGATGCCGAGCGCAGTGGCGTAGAACCCGTTGCGCAGCGCGGTGAACGGCACGCCCTGCCCGGCCAGATGGGTCTGGGTGGCGGCGTGCACGAGCTGCGGAGGAAAAAGCGAGTCGGGCGCGGCTGCCTGGTGGCTCGTGTAGAGCACCCGCCCCGCCCCGGCCGCCTTCGCCGCGTCGATGGCGACCCGGTTGGCGTCGAACGCGCCGCCGCCGCGGATGGCCGCCGAGATCACGAGCACCTGGTCCGCGCCCTCGAAGGCGTGCGCGAGCGACCCGGGGTCGGTGAAGTCCCCGGCACGCACCCGCACGCCGCGGTCGGACAGCCCGCGGGCCTTGGCCGGGTCCCGCACGCTGACCCCAACGGAGGCGGCCGGCACCCGCTCCAGGAGGCGGTCGACGATTTGGGCTCCGAGGTGCCCGGTGGCACCGGTGACGATTATCATTGATTCGCTCCATTCGTTTCCAGTGATTCTCGCTCGAGGTTAGCACCGAAGTTCCGTTGGAAACAATTACGCGATATCGTTGACCTCATGACCGAACTTGCCGCAGCATCCGTCAGCGACGATCAGCGCACCCGCATCGTCGAGGTGGCCGCCCGGCTGCTGCGCGAACGGGGTGCCGCCGGGCTCACCACCCGCGGGGTGGCGGATGCCGCGGATGTGCAGCCGCCGGCCATCTACAGGCTGTTCGGCGACAAGGACGGCCTGATCGAGGCGGTCGCCGAGCACGTCATGGCCGAACACGTCGCCGCGAAGTCGACGGTGGGCGACCCCGGCGATCCTGTGGCCGCCCTGCGGTCGGGCTGGCAGCTGCAGATCGACTTCGGGCTGGCGAACCCCGATCTGGGCGCCCTGCTGACCGCGCCGGGGCGGGCGGGGCGATCACCCGCCATCGAGGCCGGCATCAAGGTGCTGCGCGCGCGAGTGCGGGCGCTCGCCGAAGCCGGGCTGCTCCGGGTGAGCGAGCGGCGCGCGGTCGATCTGATTCACGCTGCCGGCGCCGGGGTCGTTCTGGCGCTCCTGGAGGCTGCGCCGGAGGAGCGCGATCCCGGGCTGTCCGATGCTCTGCTCGACGCCGTGTTGCAGCAGATCCTCGAGCTCCACTCGGACGGGAGCCAGGGCGTCAGCTCCAGCGCGGCGATCGCCGTCACCTTCGCCGCGCACATTCCCGCCCTGCCGGCGCTCACCTCGGCCGAGCGGAGTCTGCTCACGGAGTGGGTGGGCCGGTCGATCGACGCCGCGGAGCGCTAAGGAACGATCGGCGCCCGAAGGTCGGCGAGCGCCGTGATCGCCCGCTCGGGGTGTTCAGCGATTCGGTTGAGGACGTAGAGCCACCACTCGCCACCGAAAATCGCGTACTCCCGCGTCCGGTACCCCTCGTCGTGCAGGGTGTCCAAGAGGGCGGGCGCAAGGCCGCGCAGCATCTCGAACTCGACGCCGGCACGCAGCAGCCGGCTGCCGTAACGCTCTTTCAGCAGGTCGATCAGCTCGGGATCATGGGTGGCGAACGACACCGCATGATCGGCATCGAGGATGCGCCCGGCCAGGGTCAGATAGCTCTCGAGGAGCGCGGCCTGCCCGCGCCGGATGGCGACCTCGTCGCTTTCGAGAAAAGCGCCCTTGACCAGACGGATGGGACCGGGGTGGCGGAGGAGCCGGTCGAGGTCGTGGGGACTGCGGTGCAGGCGCGCCTGGAGGGTGATGCCGACGTGGGGGAAGTACGACGCCACCGCGTCGTACAGATCGAGCACCAGATCGGTGCGGTCCGAGCCCTCGGCGGAGATCATGAGCGCCGAGCCCGACGCCCGGGTGGCCGCGGCCAGCTCCCGCGCGTGGGCGAGGCCCAGGTCGTAACTCACGGTCGAGCCGATGTGGGAGAGGTCGAAGGACACCGTGGTCGGAACCGGAAAATCGGTCAGCGCGGCCGCGAGGTTCAGGAAGACGTCAGTCTCCGCTCGGGCGATGTCGGCATCTCGCACGCTCTCGCCCGCGTATTCGATGCTGCCCAGATGACCGCGGGCGGCCGCCCCGGTGACCGCGGCGAGCGCCTCGTCGATGGTCTCGCCGGCGGTGTACCGACTCGCGACCTGGCGGGCGAGTGGGGACAGCGCGGGGTTCGCCATGACGCGTGCCTTCAGGTCTTCGTCCAGTGCCCACGCCCGGAGGGTGTCGGCGGCTCGTTCGTACTCGGTTTCGTTCGTGGGCATGGGACAGAACTGTATTGCATCCAGGCCCCTCACATCACGTCCGGGGCGGGACCGGCCGTCCATTACTATCGACGATAGATATTTGCGCCCATCGGGCCGGTTGGGAGCACCACGTGTCAGGTACCGTTCTTCTCGTCCACGGGGCAAACCACCGGGGTTCAAGCTGGCGTGCGCTGCAGGGCGCACTGGCCGGGCGCGGCATCCACTCGGTGACGGTCGACCTGCCCAGCGCGTCGCCCGCGCTGGCTGATCTGCATGCCGATGCTCAGGTCATCCGCGGGGCGGTGGCCCGGCACAGCGCCACCGTCGTGGTCTGTCACTCCTACGGCGGGATGCCCACCACCGAGGCGTTGGTGGGCAACACCAGCGTGGAGCGCATCGTGTACCTCACGGCCTGGATGCCGCGCCCGGGCATGTCGCTGCTCGACCTCTCCGGCAACGGGGGCGACGACCCTGAGGGCGAGGATCTCTGGCAGGTGTCGGCCGACGGCGCCACCATCGGCGCGCCGGACCCGACGACCCTGTTCTACAACCGCTGCACGCCGGATGTGGCGGAGGCCGCCATGCGTGATCTCACCCCGCAGTCGTTCGCCTCGTTCACGCAGGGGGTGACTGGCGCGGCGTGGCACACCATCCCCGCCACCTACATAGTCTGCGAAGACGACAACGCCATCGCGCCGGACCTGCAGCGGGCGATGGCCGCGCAGGCCGACGAGGTGTTCGTGCTCGACAGCGACCACTCGCCGTTCCTGTCGTACCCGGAGCGCACGGCAGCGCTGGTCGCCACTCTCGTCGATCACTGAGCCGAGCCCCTCGGCGGCCGCCGAGCCCAGTGGTTACCCGGCAAGCTTGAGCCGGCGGATGCGTCGCACCTGGCCGGCGGGAGGTGGTGCGCGGGTGCGGCGCCGCTTGGCGGGTGGCGCGCCGAGGGCGCAGCGGCGTGTGACCAGCGCTTCGCCGACCGCGGGCGTGGCGCCGTTTCGCGGGTGGGGCGTGCGGTTGGCGGGCATCCCGCGTGGCGGCCTGCGGCCCGCGCTTCGCCGTTCGCGGGGGCGGCGCCCATTCGCGGGTGGCGCGCCGAGAGCGCAGCGGCGTGTGACCAGCGCGTCGCCGTGAGTCAGGCGTGCACGGGGCCGTGCCGGGGCCGAGAACGGGTATGGAGCTCCCGCCGGGTCAGGCCGGCTCCCGCCGGGTCAGGCCGACTCCCGCCGGGTCAGGCCGACTCCCGCCGGGTCAGGCCGGCTCCCCTCGGTCACGCCGGGTAGGCCGCGATGGCGCGCTGGGCGATGTCGAAGATGGTCGGGAAGGACGATTCGGGCACTCGCACCAGGCGCAGGCAGCCGCGGGCGATCGAGTCCGCGTAGGCGTGTCGGGCCGCGCCGCCGCCCCAGTCGCGCTGCACGAGGATGCTCTCGACCAGGCCGAAGACCAGGTGCAGGTCGTCGGTCACGGCCTGCGGGTCGGTGCCGGCAGCCGCGGCGGCCGTGGCGAAGCGGAGGTAGTGCTCCTGCAGGGCGGCCTGCATGGTGTCGCCGCGCTCGGCCTTGGCGTCGGGCAGACGGTAGAGCACGTGCAGGTTCCAGCGGTCCTGCAGGATCACGTCGAGGTCGTACTTCGCCAGCGCGTAGAGCTTGGTGGGCGCGTCGAGCGGCTGGGTGTCGAGCCACTCGGCGAAGTGCACCGCCGGCTCGACGGTTCCGGTGAGCAGGGCGCCCAGGATGCTGCCCTTGTCGGCGAAGTGGTAGTACAGCGAGGCCTGGCGGATGCCCACCACCGACGCGATCTGCCGGGTGGTGGTGTCGGTGTAGCCCTGCTCGGTGAACAGCGTGGCGGCGGCCTCGAGGATCTCGTCGCGGGTGCTCAGGCCCGCGCGCTGCTTGCCCTCGGCGCGGGGGCGGCCGGCGGTGCGCTTGGGCGTGGTCGGCGCATCCGTCTGGGCATCCGTCGGGGAGGTCGCCGTGGTGCCAGAGGTGCCACTCGCGTCGGTGTCGGGTGTCGAGGTCATGCGCTCTGGGGCTCCGTGCTCTCGAGGGGGAGGGTGGACGAGTGGATGCGGCCGGACTGCACGATCAGCCGCATCGCGCCGGGTTCGGCCAGGGCGTTGAGCTGGGCAAGCGGATCGACCAGAGTTGCCACCAGATCGGCCCTTTTACCCGGCTCGATGGTGCCGACTTCGTCCAGTATGCCGCTCATGCGGGCGGCGGACGACGTGCCGGCCAGGATCGCCTGCATCGGGGTGAGGCCGAACTCCACGAGCAGGGCTAGTTCGCGCAGATTGGCGCCGTGCTCCACGATGCCGGCGTCGGTGCCGAGCGCCACATTCACGCCGGCACGGATGGCGGCGCCGACCCGTTCACGGGCGTTCTGCACCGTGCGGCGACGTTTGGCCACGGTCCAAGGGGCTGCGGTGGGGGAGACCGGGCGGGTGAGCGTGGACAGGGTGGGTACCAGGAAGGTGCCCTGCTCGCCCATCAGCTCGATGGTGGCGTCGTCGATGAGGTAGCCGTGCTCGATGCTGCGCACGCCCGCGCGCACGGCCGCGGCGATGCCCGCGGTGCCGATGGAGTGCGCGGCGACGCCGATGTGGCCGTGCCGGGCGGCCTCCTCCACGACGGCACGGAGCTCGGCCTCGCTCAGGCCGCCGCCCTCCGGGTTGCTGCGTGGGCTGCCCATGCCGCCCGTGGCGGCCACCTTGATCCAGTCGGCGCCCTCGCGGATCACCTCGCGGGTGAGCCGCACGAAGTCGGCGGGGGAGTCGCCCACCACTCCGGCGCCGGGGCCGGTGTCCAGCGGGGTGCCGCCCACCGTGCGCCAGTCGCCGTGCCCGCCGCTGACGCTGAGGATGCGGATGGCCAGTTGCAGCGCCGGCCCGACGATGACGCCGTCGGCGAGGGCATCGCGAAAGCCGGAGTCCGCGCCGGCCAGGTCTCGGGCGCTGGTGACTCCGGCGTCGAGCGTGGCGCGCAGGGCCGGCACCGCCCGCAGGGTCTTGGCGCTCTCCGGTTCGGTGATGCTCGTGAGGGTGTCGGTGGCGGGGGAGGTGCTCACGTGCACGTGGCAGTCGAAGAAGCCCGGCAGCACGGTGTGGCCGGTGCCGTCGAGAACCGTGAGGGCATCCCGGTTGATCACCTGAGGCAGCGGCAGGGAGCCGGTGGGGGAGATCGACGCGAAGACCCCGTCGGTGACGAGCACATCGAGGGCGGGCCGCGGGGCGCCGCCGAGGCCGTCGATCACGGTGACATTGCGCAGCAGCAGGCTCGGGGTCATGGCCCCAGTCTACCGAATACCTATCGCTGATCGAATTTACGTGATCGAAACATGCGGCAATCAGGCCGAAACAGGGTCGGGATAGTTTTTGTCAGCGATAGATATTTAGGTTCCCCCTGGCCCACCCTGTTCCGAGAGGTTCGACCCGATGTCCCCAACTCCCCTCCACCGCCCCGTGCGGTCCGCCTTCTCCCGCCCCCGCACATCCGTTCTGCTCACCGGCCTCGCCGCCGTCACCGCGATCGCGCTCGCCGGCTGCTCCAGCTCCAGCTCGACCGACAGCTTCGGCTCCGACGCATCCGACAGCCTCACCGTCGTGATCACCCAGACCTACACCACCCCGCCCGACCCCGACACGAACTACGACGGCCCGGGCCTGAACATCATCGAGAGCACCTACGAGGGGCTCGTCGCCTACCAGGACGGCTCGGACACCGCCGAGATCGTGCCCGAACTCGCCACCGACTGGACTCTCTCCGACGACGGCCTCACCTACACCTTCACCCTGCGCGAGGGCGTCACCTTCCACGACGGCACCGAATTCACCGCCGAGGCCGTGGTGGCTTCGTTCGAGCGTCGCACCGCCGTCGACGGCGGCCCGGCCTACATGGTCGGCGACGTCACGGCCGTCACCCCGGTCGACGACTACACGGTCGACGTGACCCTCGCCGCACCGAACTCGGCGTTCGTGGACTACCTCGCCTCGCCGTTCGGCCTCAAGATGGTCAGCCCCACCGTGCTCACCGAGGAGGCCGGCGACGACTTCGCGCAGACCTACCTCACCACGCACGACGCCGGCACCGGCCCCTACGAACTGACGGATGTCGAAACCGGCGTCTCATACACGCTCACCGCCGCCGACGACTATTGGGGCGACACCCCCGAGTTCAGCACCGTGAACATCGAGATCAGCGACAACGCCTCGGCCGCCCAGCTGCGCCTGGAGCGCGGCGAGATCGACGCGATCCTCGGCAACCTGAACAAGACCACCTTCGCGTCGCTGGCGAGCAACGACGAGCTCGACGCGTCGACGTTCCCCAACTTCACCACCCAGATGGTCTACGTGAACCCGGCCTCCGCCATCTTCACCACGCTGGAGGACCGCACCGCACTGTTCGCGGGCCTCGACACCGAGACCATCATCGACGCGTCGATGGGCGAGCTCGAGGTGCCCACCAGTCAGCTGTTCCCGGCCGGCATGCTCGACGCCGCAGCGGATGACCAGGGTGTCACCTATGACCCCGCGGCCCTGCAGGGCATCGTGGATTCCGGGATCGCCGCAGGAAAGACCATCCGCATCGGCTACCCGGCGTCGAGCTCCGACGCCGCGGCCGTGGCCCAGGAGATGGGCGCCACGCTCAGCTCCGCCGGCCTGCCCGCCGAGGCCGTGTCGCTCGGCAGCGGATCGGTGTACTCCCTGACCGACGACCTGGCCGCAGCCCCCGACCTGGTGATCATGGCCGCGTTCCCCGACGCCGGCCACGTGGACGCCTGGGCCCGCATCATCTACACGCCCACCGGTGGCCTCGACGTGCTGGGCGCCGAGGTGCCCGGCCTGAACGACGACCTCGACGCGGCCCTGGCCACGGAGGGCAACGACGCGTACGCCGCCATCGCCCAGAAGATCATCGCGGCCAAGTACTGGTTCTCGATCGGCTCGCTGCAGACCACGACCATCGCCCGCACCGGTCTGACCGGCCTGGACGACGCCCGCAACCTGCTCGAGTACAACGTGCTGCACTTCGCAGCGCTCGGCAACGAGTAGTAGCACCCACCCGGCCGGCGGCGGCTCTCCCGAGCCCCGCCGGCCACCCCTCTCCAGCCCCCGAACCCCCGAGGCGAACATGACCTTCCCCACTGCACAGACCGGAGCGGCCCAGCCCGGCACAGCACAGCCCGGCTCCGGCGCCGACGCGTCCGACGCATCCTCCCCCGTCGCCCGCGTTCGCGACCTGCGCATCACCCTGCACCGTGAGGGCGCGGCCATCGAGGCCGTGCGCGGCGTGAGCTTCGACGTGATGCCCGGCGAGATCCTCGGCCTGGTCGGCGAATCCGGCTCCGGCAAGAGCGTGCTGGGCCTGAGCATGATGGGGCTGCTGCCCGACTACGCCAAGCCGAAGGTCACCGGCTCGATCCAGATTCAGGGCACCGACATCGTGGGCACCACCGCCGAAGCCGACCGGCTCGTGCGCAAGGAACACATCGGCGCCGTCTTCCAGGACCCGATGACGTCCCTGGATCCCACCATGACCATCGGGCACCAGCTCGCCGAGGTCGCCCGCGACAAGGCCCATGTGCTCGCGCTGCTGGCGGATGTGGGCATCCCCGACCCGGCCACCCGGCTCGGCGCCTACCCGCACCAGCTCAGTGGGGGCCTCCGCCAACGGGTGATGATCGCCCTCGCCCTGGCCCGCAACCCGTCGCTGATCATCGCCGACGAACCCACCACGGCGCTCGACGTGACGGTGCAGGCGCAGATCCTCGACCTGCTGCTCACCCTGCGCGACGAACACGGCTGCAGCGTCATCTTCGTCACCCACGACCTCGGCGTGGCCGCGCAGATCAGCGACCGCATCGCCGTGATGTACCGCGGCGAGATCGTCGAATCCGGCACGGTCACCAGCGTGCTCGGCACGCCCCAGCACGACTACACCAAGGGTCTGTTGGCCTCCCGCATCGACCTGAACACCCCCACCGACCGGCCCATCGTGAGCGCCCACGGCGCCGGCGCGGCCGACCACCTGCCCGATCGCTGGCCCGCCGTGATCCCCGGCGGCCCGGCCGTGACCATCACGGATGTGCGCCGCAGCTTCGTCAGCGGCCCGCTCTGGAAGCGCCGCAGCCTCGACGCCGTCCGAGGCGTCAGCCTCACCATCGCGCAGGGTGAGTCGGTCGCACTCGTGGGGGAGAGCGGCTGCGGCAAGTCCACCCTGCTGCGCATGGTCGCAGGCCTCGACACCCCCACCTCCGGCACCGTCACCGTAGCCGGCACGACCCGCCCGCAGATGGTGTTCCAGGACGCAGGGTCCTCGCTCACCCCGTGGCTGAGCGTGGGCGAACTGCTCCGCGAACGCCTCACCGCCACCACCCCGGGCCTCACCCGCACCCAGGTGCGCGACCGCATCGAGGAGGCCCTTGAGCGCGTGGGCCTGCCCGCCGACGTGGCCCGGGTGCGCGGCGACAGCCTCTCCGGCGGCCAGCGCCAGCGCGTGGCCATCGCCCGCGCCGTGATCGTGCCGCCCGCCGTGCTGCTCTGCGACGAACCCACCAGCGCCCTGGACGTGTCCCTGGCCGCCACCGTGCTCAACCTGCTCGGTCGGCTGCGCCGGGAACTGAACATGTCGCTGCTCTTCGTCACCCACGACCTCGCCGCCGCCCGCGTCATCTCCGACCGCATCGCCGTGATGAACCGCGGCGAGATCGTGGAGCTCGGCGCCGCGTCCGAGGTGTGCGCCAACCCGATCAAGCCGTACACCCGGTCGCTGCTCGCGGCGATTCCCGGCCAGCACCTGCGAGTGGCGCCGCAACGGCCGCCCACCAGCACCATCCCCACGGTCACGACTGCCGACACCTTCGACATCGACCTGGATCTCGACCTCGACCTCGACCTCGGAGAGGCCCGCGCATGAGCGTTTTCGCCCCCACGCCCACCCGAGCCCTGCCCGGCCGTGGCGCCCGCAAGTTCCAGCGGGTCACCGCGCTGCGGCACCGCTCCACGATCGTGAACCTCATCGGCCTCACCGGCCTGGTGCTGCTGGTGCTCCTGGCCCTGCTCGCCCCGGTGCTCGCGCCCTACAGCCCGATCCTGCGCGCCGGTACCCCATTCCAGCCGCCGCTCAGCCCCGGCTTCCTGCTCGGCACGGATGCCCTCGGCTACGACATCTTCTCCCGTCTGCTCTTCGGCCTGCGCGCCAGCATCACCGCCGCGGCCATCGTGATCGCCTCCGGCGTGATCATCGGCGGCCTCGTCGGTGTCGTCGCCGGCGCCCTCGGCGGCTGGGCGGACGGCCTGCTCATGCGGGTCACCGACCTGTTCCTCGCCCTGCCGGGCATCCTCATCGCCATGGTCGTGGCTGCGGCCCTCGGCGCCAGCTTCACCAGCTCGCTGATCGGCGTGGCCGTGGTGTGGTGGCCGATGTACGCCCGGCTGGTGCGCGGCGAGGTGCGCTCCTGGGCGGCCCGGCCGCACCTGGAGGCCGCGACCCTGGCCGGCGTGGGCTGGAGCCGCCGAGTGGCCCGGCACCTGCTGCCCGGCGTCACCTCCACAGTGGTGATCGCGGCGAGCCTGGACGTGGGCGGCCTCGTGGTGGCCATGTCGGGCCTGTCCTTCATCGGCCTCTCCTCGCCGGCCCCGGCGCCCGAGCTCGGCGCCATGGCCGCCCAGGGCATGCAGTACCTGCTGCAGTTCTGGTGGGTGCCCGTGGTGCCGGGACTTGCCGTGATGCTGCTGGCCCTCTGCGCCAACCTCGCCGGCGACGGCATCCGCGACCTGCTGGCCCGCCGATGACCCCCGCATCCGCCCCCGCCCTTCACTCACCAACTTCAGAACGGATGCCGACATGCTGATGTTCATCCTTAAGCGCATCGTCGCCATGGCCGGCGTGCTCCTGGCCCTCACCGTGGCCCTGTTCACCCTGCAGGAGCTCAGCGGGGTCGACCCGGCCAAGGCCTACGTGGGCGCCAACGCCTCGGCCGAGGCCCTCGAACGGGCCCGCGAACGCCTGGGCCTCGACCAGAGCGCCATCGTGCGGTACTTCGACTACCTCGGCGGCCTGCTGCACGGCGACCTGCAGAACTCGCTGCGCACCCGCACCCCGGTCGCCGACGGCCTGGCCGCGGCGTTCCCGGCCACGCTCGAACTGGCGCTGTGGACCCTGGGCTTCGCGCTCATTCTCGGCGCGTTCTTCGCCCTGCTCACCGTGGTGCGCTGGAAGGGCGCCGCCGTGGTGCGGTTCGTGCTGCTCTCCGGAGCCGCAGCGCCCACCTTCCTGCTCGCCATGGTGGGGCTGCTCGTGTTCTACGGGTCGCTCGGCCTTATCCCCGCCGGCGGCCGGTCCAGCTTCAGCGGCGGCTCATCCAGCCCCACCGGCCTGCTCGTGCTCGACGCGCTGCTGGCCGGGCGCATGGACGTGGCCGGCGACGCAGTGTGGCATCTGCTCTTGCCCGCCGCCTGCGCTGCGATCAGCCCGGCGGTGGCCATCGGCCGGGTGCTCGTGGACGGCCTCAAGGTCAACCTCGGCTCCGACCACGCCCGCACCGCCCGCTCGGCCGGCATGAAGGAGTCCGCCGTGCTCGTACGGCACGCGCTGCGCAACTCCCTCGGCGCCACCCTCTCGATGATCGGCATCCAGACCGGGCTGCTGCTCGGCGGGCTCGTGGTGGTGGAGAAGATCACCGGCTGGCCGGGCCTCGGCAGCTACCTGGAGAAGTCGGTCAACGTGAGCGACTTCCCCGGCATCGCCGGCGTCGCCCTGCTGCTCGGCATCACCTACGTGCTGCTGAACACCATCGTCGACGTGCTGCAGGTCGTGGCCGACCGGCGTATCTCCCTCACCTGACCCGCGGATGCGGCCGGCCGGGTCGCATCCGCCCCCAACCTTCACCCCCGACCGGCGCTGCTGCCGGCTTGTTCGAACTGCCCCGGCGGGCCCTGCGCCCGCCACCACGAAAGGAACCACCATGACTGCCGCCGAGACTCTAGACATCGTCGGAAACACCGTGCTCATCGTCGTCGACATCCAGGGCGGCGAGATTCCCCGCGAGGACTCCCGCACCGAGATCCCCTACATGGGCGGCCGCACCGAACGGGCCCCGCGGGTGCGTGAAGTGATCCGGCACTGCCGGGAGAAGGGCATCCCGGTGGTGTTCATCCAGGAGGTGCACAAGCCGTCGCTCGTCGACATCGGCCGTGAGCTCGACGGCTCCGAGGGCCCGCACTGCCTCGAGGGCTGGGAAGAGACCGAGCTGGCCCCGGGCATCGACCCGCGCCCCGAGGAATTCCTGATCAAGAAGCGCCGCTACTCCGCGTTCTTCGGCACCGAGCTGGAGATCGTGCTCAAGGGCTACAAGGCCGAGACCCTGCTGCTCGTCGGCGGCCTCACCGACGTCTGCGTGCACTACACCGCGGTGGATGCGCACCAGCACGACTACCGCTTCCGGGTGCTCACCGACTGCGTCGGCGGCTCCACCCAGCAGGCGCACGACAACGCCCTGCAGGCCATGCACTACCTGCAGCGCGACGCCCTTGTCACCGCCGCGCAGACCAACGCCTGGCTGGCCACCCTGCCCACCCCGGAGCCGGTGAACCCCGTGCACGAACTGGTGCGCAACGCGTGAGCGAGACCACTGAGCTGACCTCTGCTACCGCGGCAACGGCAGTCTCGGCGTCGACGGCCTCACCCGCCGGCGCCCGGGCGCACGCCCGAGCGCAGGGCGGCACGCGGGTCACGACCATGCCCACCGTTCCGGCCGCCACGGCCGGCGGCTGGCCCGCCGGGCTCGCCGAGGACGACCGCTTCGTCGCCGAGACGGTTGCGGGCGGCAACTACACGACCCTCGCCGTGCAACGCGGCACGATCGTGGAGTTCACCGACCTCGACGGCGACGCCTGCGCGCACCTGGCGATCTTCAACCAGGCGCAACTCGACGAACGCCTCAACGTCGCCGACACCGTGAAGATCCAGTGGCAGGCCTACCTCGGCGAGGGTGCCATGCTGCTCTCCGACCGCGGCCGGGTGCTCGCCACCATCGTGTCGGACAACTCCGGCACCCACGACACCTTCGCGGGCACCTCCACCCGCGCGGTGAACGAGGCCCGCTACGGCGACGGCTCCGCGCACAGCGGCACCCCCGCCGGCCGCGAACTGTTGATCCTCGGCGCCGCCAAGCACGGCCTCACCCCGCGCGACCTGCCGCCTACCGTCGCCCTGTTCCAGGGCGTGCGGGTGGCGGAGGACGGCGCGCTGGTGTTCACCGGCTCCACCGGCCCCGGCGCCGTCGTGCGGCTGCGATTCGAGCTGCCCGCCGTGCTGCTCGTGGCCAATGTGCCCTCCCCGGTGGACCCGCGACCGGAGTACACCAGCACGCCGGTGCGCATCCGGGCCTGGCGTGGCGAGGCCGCGAACCTCCAGTCGCCCGAGGCCACCGCAACCCCCGAGGCCGCCCGCGCCTTCGGCAACACCATTGACTACGCCAGAACGAGAGGACTGTGATGGGCCGCACCGACAGCACGCAGACCGGCAGCGACAGCAGCACCGGCCCGGTCGCCGGCACGACGCCGGCCGCCGTGCCCGAGCGGCTCGCCGGCCGCGAGATCGTGCTCGACGAGGTCGTGGGCCGCCGCGGCCCGTGGTCCCACGTCGTGGCCGCCGGCGACGAGCTCACCATCGTCGACCTCGAGGGCAACCAGGCCGTCGACTTCCTGCTCTACGACTCCGCAGACACCGCCGTGCGTTACAGCGCGCCCGACACCATCAGCGCCCAGGGCAACGTCTACCTCAGCCAGGGGTCGGTGCTGCGCGCCAACACCGGCGACGCCCTGATGACCCTCGTGCACGACGAGGTCGGCCGGCACGACACCATCGGCGGCGCCTGCAGCAAGGAGTCCAACTCCCTGCGGTACGGCCACCACACCGTGCACCAGCACGCCTGCGTCGAGAACTTCCTCGCCGAGGGCGCCCTGTGGGGACTGGGCAAACGCGACCTGGTCAGCAACATCAACTTCTACATGAACGTGCCCGTCGAGGCGGATGGCGCGCTCGGCATCGTCGACGGCCTCTCGGCCCCCGGGCTCTCGCTCACACTTCGCGCCGAACGTGACGTGCTCGTGCTGGTGTCGAACTGCCCGCAGATCAACAACCCCTGCAACGGGTTCAACCCCACCCCGGTGCGGATGCTCGTGACCCGGGCCGCCCGATGACCCCGGCCGACCTCCCCACGCCCGGCACGCCGACCGGTCGCGTCGCCGAGGTCTACGCGGCGATCGCCGCCGCGGACCGGCCCGAGGTGTGGATCACCCTTCGCGCCGAGGCCGAGGTGCAGGCCGAGGTCGACGAGGTGCTCGCCCGGGCCGCCATCGCGTGGGAACCGCTGCCCCTGGCCGGGCTGCTGTTCGCCGTGAAGGACAACATCGACGTGGCGGGCCTGCCCACCACAGCGGCCTGCCCCGGCTTCGCCTACCCCGCCAAAGAGGACGCCACGGCCGTGGCCCGGCTGCGCGCCGCCGGCGCCGTGGTGCTCGGCAAGACCAACCTCGACCAGTTCGCCACCGGCCTGGTCGGCACCCGCAGCCCCTACGGCGCGGTGCGGAGCGTCCTGCGGCCCGACCGTATCTCCGGCGGCTCGTCCTCCGGGTCGGCTGTGGCCGTGGCCCTCGGCCTGGTGGACTTCGCCCTCGGCACCGACACCGCCGGCTCTGGCCGGGTGCCCGCCGCCCTGCAGGGGCTCGTCGGGGTCAAGGGCACCGTGGGTCTGGTGCCCACCACGGGCGTCGTACCGGCCTGCCGCAGCCTCGACTGCGTCACCGCGTTCGCCCGCGACCTCGACACCGCCGAGTCGGTGCTGAGGGTGATGGCCGGACCGGATGGCCGTGACGCCCTCGCGGCCCTGCCGCCGGAATCCGCCCCGCTCGCCGCCCCGGCGGCCCCCGTGATCGCCGTGCCCCGCCCCGACGACCTCACCGCGCTCGCGCCGCTCTGGCGGAGCGCCTTCGACGCCCACCTGGCCCGGTTGCGTGACGCCGGCGTCACCCTGGTAGAGATGGACATCTCCCCGTTCCTCGAGGCCGCCGCGTTGCTGTACAACGGCGCCTTCGTGGCCGAGCGTTACGCCGCCGTCGGTGCGGCGATCGATTCAGCACCTGCGGGGCTCGACCCTGTCGTTGCCGGCATCGTCACCGCCGCCGGGCACCTGCCCGCGCACCGGTACGCGGCCGACCTGGTGCGCTTGGCCGAGCTGAAGCTCGCCGGGGAACTCGCCTTCGCCGGCGCCGACGCCATGCTGCTGCCCACCACCACGCACCACCCCACCCTGGCCGAGGTGGCGGCGGAGCCCATCGCCGTGAACTCCCGGCTAGGCACCTTCACCAACTTCGCCAATCTGTTCGGCTACCCCGCGTACGCGGTGCCGATCGATGCGGGCGCGGCAGACGAGAACGTGGGCGTGCAGGTGCTCGCCCGCCCCTTCGCCGACGCCGTCGCCCGTGACGTGGCCGCCCTGCTGCTGCGTGTCGAATCGCGAGACGTCGTTTCGCGAGAGCGGTCAAACGGTCACCTGGGCACTCGCGAAGCAACCATTTCACCGCTTTCGCGGGATGGGGTTTTGCGAGAGCGGTCTAACGGTCACCTGGGTGCTCGCGAAGCAACCATTTCACCGCTTTCGCGGGAGGTGATCTCGCGGGAGGACGTGGGGGAGCGGAGGGTCGCGGGAAGCCAGCTGCGCTTGGACCTCGATGGGGGAGTGCACCTGCTCGTGGTGGGTGCGCACCTGTCCGGGCTGCCGCTGCACGACCGGATGCGTCGGCACGGCGCACTGTTCGCCGACGACGTGCGCACCGCGCCCGGCTACACCCTCGTGGCCCTCGGCGACCCGCTGAACCGGCCCGGCATGATCCGCACGCCCGACTCCGACTCCAGCGTGCTCGGCGAACTGTGGCGGGTACCCGAGACCGCCCTCTCGGCACTGCTGCTCGAGGCCGCGGCCCCGCTCGGCCTCGGCCGGGTCACCCTGGCCGACGGCCGCGAGGTGGTGGGCTACCTCTGTGAGGCCACCGCCGCTGCGGGCAAGCCCGTGGTCGCGGACGGCGACTGGCGTGCACACGTGAACGGAGCCGATCGTGCCTGACGTCGGGCGGGTGGGGTCACCCCGCACCGACGCGCTGCCGGTGCCCGGACTCGAGCCCGTGTCGTCCACCGTCTCGGCGGCAGCCGGCGGCGCGTCCGTGCCGCGGCTCAGCCCTCGCACCAGGCCCCGGCTCTGGCCGCTGGCGCTGGGCACGTTCGCGATCGGGTTCGGCTCGAACATCGTGACGGGGCTGCTGCCCACCATGTCCGCCGACCTGGGCGTGACCGTGCCGGAGATCGGCCGGCTCGTGAGCGTGTACGGCTTCACCTACGCCGTGACCACGCCACTCGTGGCGCTGGCCGGCAACAGGCTGCCCCGGCGGCTGCTGATGCTCACCGCACTGGCGCTGTTCGCGTTGGCCTGCGTGGGCACCGCGTTCGCCGAGGACTACGACACCGTGGCGCTGCTGCGAGGCCTGGCCGCGTTCGCCGCCGGCGGCTTCACGCCCACGGCCACGGTGCTGGCGTCCCGGCTAGCGGCTCCGGGGGAGCGCGGCCGGGCCCTGGCGACGGTGTTCGGTGGTCTCACCACGGCGACCGTCGTGGCCGCACCGGTGGGCAATCTGCTCGGCCCAACGCTCGGATACCGCGGCGTCTACGCGCTCACCGCGGGCCTGGCGGTGCTGGCCTTCGTGGCGGTGCTCACCCTCGTGCCGAGGCCGTCGCGCGAGTCGCTCGAGGCCGCGGTCGTTGCCCGGCCCGGCCGGGGCTGGCCGTCACCGATCGTGCTCGTGGTGCTGCTGGTCTCGATGCTCGAGACCGCTGCCGCGCTCATGGTGCAGACCTACGCATCCCCGTTGCTCACGGCGATGTCGGGCGTGGACGGCATCGGCCTCAGCGTGCTGCTGCTCTGCTACGGTGCGGCCGGGGTGCTCGGCAACATCGTGGGTGGCCGGCTGGCCGACCGTTGGGGTGCCTCGCGCACCCTCTGGCTGAGCTTCGCCGTGTGCGGGGCTGCGCTGGTCCTGCTCCCGATTGCGAGCCGGTCGATCGTGGGCGCCGGCCTGGTGTTCGCTGTGTGGGGGTTCGCCGCCTGGGCGGCAAACTCGCCGCTGCAGGGGATCCTACTCGGCCTGGCCGGACGCCACGGGCAGCTCGTCGTGGCGCTGAACTCCTCGGTGATCGCGCTGGGCACGGGCCTGGGCGCCCTGGCCGGTGGCGCCATCATCGCCGGCGGCGGCATGCTCGTGATCGCATATTGGGGCGCGGGAGTCATGGCCGTGGTGGTAGCCCTGGTGCTCGCGGTGTCGGCGCGCGGGCGGGTGGCCGCGTTCTGAAACCGCCCGAGCCGCGCACCGTCCCGGCGGCGCCCGGCCCGCGTGTGCCCCGCCCATAGCCCGCCCGGCGCCTGGGGGCTCAGTCCCGAAGCGCCGTCACCGAGCCCAAGAACTCGGGGTAGCTCGCGTAGTAGGTGATGCCGTCGCTGTGGGCCACCACGGGCAGGTAGTTCGGGTCGTGGTCGGACGGCGCCTGCAACACGCCCTCGACGGGAACATCCGTGTGAGTCCAGCCATCGTCGATCAGTCGTTGTTCCTCACTGGCCCAGGTGTCGTCATTCTGGCTGGCTTGGGCGTACCAGACGCGCACATCGCCGCCGCTTCGCGTCCAGTAGCAGCCGAATCCCGCGTCCAGAACCGACTGCATTGTGTCGTCCAACACATAGATGTCCGGGTTCAGGGCGAGACCGTCCTCCTCCAACGACGCGTATTCCTCGTCGGTCAGCACGGTGTCGCAGCTGTCTGTGACAGCGGATGCCTCCGGCTCCGGCTCCGGCGAAGACGCGGTCGCGGTCGCGGTCGGCGTCGGCGTCCGCATGGCGGTGGGCACCGGGGTCGCGGTTGAGCTTGCCGTCGGCGACGGTTGAGCACCGTTTCCGGCCGCGCATCCGGTCAGCACGACGACAAGGGCCACACACGCGGGGACTACGGATCGTCTCATGCCACCAACCTAACGACTGGCGAGGCCGCCGACGCGCTCTTGCCTCGCGCATCGCACAGCCCGAGCGGGCGGCCTACCCCGCCGGAGAGGTCCAGGGGGCAGGCCCACCGAAGAGGTAACCCTGACCGTGTTGCCAGCCCTGGTCGCGCAGCGTCGCGGCCTCTTCTTCGGTTTCGATGCCCTCCGCCACCCCGGTGAGACCGAGGTGCGCCACCAGACCGGCCAGCCCCGCGGCGAGGGCCTCGGCACCGCCGCCCTGGCTGCCGGAGCTGAGGGCGTCTTCAGCCGCATGTCCGGCGCCGAGGCCGTGGCCGAGACCGGCGACAAAGCTGGCGTCGAGCTTGAGCCCGGTCACCGGCAGGTCGCGCAGCAGCGAGATCGACGAGAAGCCGGTGCCGAAGTCGTCGACGTGCAGGCCCACGCCGAGCGCCCGTACGGCGCTCAGCCCGCCGACGGTGTGGGCACCGAGCGAGAGCACCGCGGTTTCGGTGACCTCCACGATGAGCCGCCCCGGGTCCACGCCGTGCAGGGTCATCGCCGCGACGAAGGTCTCGGCCCAGTCGTCACGGCTCAGTTCGACGGCCGAGACATTGACGCTGATCGTGCCGGTGGCATCCGGCTGGGCCGCGAGCACGGCACAGGCCTGGTCGAGCACGGCCCGACCGATTCCCACGATCAGGCCGGACTCCTCGGCGACGGCGAGGAAGTCCACCGGCCCCAGGAGCCCCCGATGCGGATGCTGCCAGCGCACGAGAGCTTCGTGCCCCACCACGCTGCCGTCGGACAGGTCCACGACGGGCTGGTAGTGCACGACGAAGTCCCCGGCCTGCAGGGAGCTCCGGATCTCGTCTTCGATGGTGAGCCGGGTCATGGCCTGGGAGTGCATGGTCTCGTCGAAGAACTGCCAGCGCGCCCGCCCCTTGCGCTTGGCGCGGAACAGAGCGGAATCGGTGTCCCGCAGCAGGCTCGCGGCGGTCGAGTCCGGTGTGGACAGGGCGATGCCCATCGACACGGTCGGCACGATCCGGTGCCCGTGGATGGTCAGTTCGGTACCGAGGGCGTCCGCGATGCGCTCGGCCACCTGCTCGATCTCCGCCGCGTCAGTCACCTGAGGCACGACGACCACGAACTCGTCGCCGCCGAAACGCCCCACCCGGTCCTGGGCGCGCAGGGCCCCCATGATGCGCTCGGCGATCACGGTGAGCACCTCGTCTCCGGCCACATGGCCGAGCGAGTCGTTGACGAGCTTGAAGTTGTCCAGGTCGATGAACAGCACCCCGACGACGCCGGCAGACCGGTGGGCGTCTGCGAGGTCGAGCTCGAGGGTGTTGAGGATCCAGGCCCGGTTGTGCATGCCGGTCAGCCTGTCGTTGAAGGCCTGGAACAGCAGCTCCTGCCGGGCGTCGTGCTCCGCCGTGACATCCTCCAGCTGGATGAGCAGCCGCTCGGCCGCACCCGCCGCCGTGCGGATCAGCGACGACGACCGGCGTGCCCAGATAGTCACCCCGTCCGCGCGGGTGAGGCGCACCTCCATCACCGACGGCCCGTGTCCGGCCAGCGTGTCCTGTCGCGCCTGCTGTAGGACGGCCCGGTCCTCCGGGTGCACCAGATCGCCCGTGGACAGCCCGTGCAGCGACGCCTCGTCGCGTTGCAGCATCCGGCACAGTGCGGCATTGACCACCTGGATGCGCCCGCTCGAGTCGCAGAGGACCATGCCCGTCGACGACGAGGTGAGCACCGCGCGGAACAGCTCCTCGGACGCCTCCAGCGCACGCAGCGCCACGGTCTCCCGGTGTACGTCGCGCACCGACACGATGCGGCCGATCATCTCGCCGCTGTCGTCGAAGACGTCACGGATGCCCGCGGAGACCCAGCGGTAGTCGCCGCTCTTGTGCCGGATCCGGAAGGGCGCAAGCACCAGGGAACCGTCACCGGGTTGGTCCCGTCCCACGAGAACGTCGGCACTGTCATCGGGGTGCACATGTTCCATCGAGGGATGCAGCACGAGTTCGGCCGAATGCCAGCCCCAGGCATCCTCGGAGGACGGCGACACCCAGGCGATCCGGTCGTCGGGGCTGACCATCAGCACCACATCGGAGGCGTTCTCGGCGAGCATCCGATACCGCTGCTCGGAGTCCAGCACCGACTGGTTGTCCAGGTGACGACTGGTCACGTCGCGGAGCAGGATCGAGACTCCGGCACCCACCGGGGAGATCCTGAAGTCGTACCACCGTCTCTGCCCGGAGCCCTCGGAGGGCGCGTCATCAAGGTCTTGCGGCACCCCGCTGTCGAGTACCTCGGCGCAGATGCGGGCCAGGCGCTGGGAGATTCCGCGCAGGGAAGGGTCGAACAGGGCGTGGCCGATGACGAGGTCCCGAGGCTCGTTGAGGAACGAGCAGGCGGCAGGGTTGACCTCGGTGACCGTGAAGTGCAGCACGGCACCCCGCTCATCGCGGACGGCCTCCAGAACCACGTACGGGTCGGCCAGACTGTCCAGCGCAGCCCGCAGAAGACCCCGCTCGGCATTCGCGAGGGTTTCCGCTTCGACAAGGGAGTCGATGCTGGTGAAGCCGTGCACGCCGCCGCTGACCGTTCCGTCGTGCGCCAGGATGGGGCCGGACGATCTGAAGAACCACCGGTAGGCGCCATCCGCGCAACGAACCCGGCAGCGGGCGGAGTACCGCTCACCGGACCGGAGCTGCCGGGCTGTCTCGCCGACCATGGGCAGGTCGTCCGGGTGCCAGAAATCCAGCGCCGACTGCCCGGCCACGGCGTCCAGCAGCCACCCCGTTGCCGCGGTGACCGACGGCGACGCCCACTGCACGATGCCGTCGACGGTGGTTCGCAGGACGAAGTCGGTGACGTTGTTGGCCAGGTCCCGATAACCGGCCAGAACCCGCACGGTCGCGGCGCGAGCCCGGGGGCTGTCGGTCTGGTCGTCGAACAGGGAGATCGCGGCCATCGGCTCGCCCGCCTCGTCGTGGATCGGGTAGGAGCTCAGGCTCACCCAGGCGAGGCTGGCGGATGTGCCGCCGACGGCCGGCAGGGACAGGCCGACAAGCAATCCGTCAGTGCACCGGCCCGTGCGGAGGGTCGCGGCCGTCGGCTGGTTCTCCGCGGAGATCGGCGTGCCCCACTCGTCGATGGGGTTCCAGCGCGGGTCGCCCGGCTTGTTCGCGATGAGCTCGGCCCAGGACGCGCGCAGGATCCGGCACGCCTCGAGGTTGCCACCGATGATCTGTCCGTCAACGTCCCGCACGACCACGCCGACGCCGGGGTCGCGAGGTGGGAGCCGGTCGGCGAGGCCGTCGGGAGCGGTGCCGACCCAGCGGATGTCGGTGAGCGGGGTGGCGTCGTCCGGATTCTCGCCGGATGAACCATCCGCGGCCACTGCCAGTGTCATGCTGCCCCCGCCTGTGAGCCGGACGGGCCGCTCTATTGCGCTAATTCTGGCATAAAACCGCACTCGAGGGCACCCGTTGTGGGGGCAGTGCGAGTGCCGTCGCCGCCCCGGCGTTCGGGGATGACGCAGACTTCTGCACTGGAATTGCCGAGGGCGCGCCTGCTCGCCCGTGCGGCCCTGGCCAGCTGGGCCTGACTCCCGACATGCGGGGAGCGCGCACCCCGCGGCTCTCCGGCGTTCTCGGCGGCACCTGACCCCTTGATGAGTGACAGGCGCGCGGATACGGTTTCAGCGTGCACGTCCGACGAAGGAGGTTCCCATGCCCGCCACAGCGCTGCCGTCCAGCGGTGATACTCCCGACAACGAGGCCGGCGCCGGCGCCGTGAAGACGTGCGACGCCCGCGGCATGGCGGAGATCCACCGACTGTTCCGGGCCGGCTTCGGTGAGTCGCCCGGGCTCGTCGGCGGCGTCGCCGACGGCGATTCCGGCCGGGCCGACACCGTCGGCGACTACCTGGCGATGCTCTCGACCGCGCTGCACGCCCATCACGAGGGCGAAGACACCATGCTCTGGGGCCGCCTTGAACGTCGTGCGCCGTCGTGCGCGGCTCACGTCGCACGGATGAAGCAGCAGCACGCCGAGATGCTCGTGCACCTCGGTGAGCTCGACGCACGCCTGCCGGCCTGGCGGGGGAGCGGCAGCGCGACGGATGCCGCATCTGTCACGGCCGCCCTCGCCGGAATCAACGCCGCCCTGGCCGTGCACCTGCCCGACGAGGAGACGAACATCGTGCCCGTGATGGAGACCGTCATCACGCCGCGCGAGGTCGACGCGCTCGCCGAGCACGGGCGCAAAGCCACGCCCAAGGGCAAGATGTTCATCCAGTTGGGCACGATCCTCGCCGCGCAACCGGATGGCGGAACCGACTGGCAGCACGAGCACCTGCCCGCTCCGGTGCGGCTGCTCTGGCGGCTGATCGGCCGGCCGCGGTACGAGCGGTATCGCGCGGAACTGGTGCGCTGACCCAGGCGCCGGGCTGCGCGCTGAGCCGCCGCGGCAGCCCAGCGCGGGCTACGGCAGGGGCATGTTCTGCACGGCCGGCCAAAGCAGCGACACGAACAGTACGACCACCACCACTACGAGCACCGCGAGGCCGAGGATCACGGCATAGGTGAGCACCACCGCCAGCAACTGCAACCCCATCACGCCGGCGGGTGGACTGGCCACGTCGTGCTCATTGTCGAAGATCGCCAGGCCGTCGACGAGGCCGGCCTCCTCCGCCGCGGTCGTGCTCTGCTCTGGTGTGCTCATCTGTACCCCCGGGGGAAGACTACCGGTGCCTGATCATGGCGGGCCGGCCGGCCGGGCTCACGCGGCCGGGTGGTCGTCGAGAGCGGCGCGGGTGTTGGTGCGCGAGGACTGGGTGACGGTGGTCATGGCGCATACGGTACCCCGGCCGCAGGTGCGGTTCAACGGGCATCCGTGGTGCGGCGGAGGTGAGCTGGCCGGCAGGGTCGGGGTGAGCGATGACGGCGCACGGGGCTTTCGGGCAGCGGATGCGCGGGCGTACCGTGGATGGCACAGGCGGTGGCGGTTACACCCAGCGTCGGGGGCCGTCACCGATCGGGAGCTCAGATGGCCGTCAGGGATGCGTTCAGCACAGCGGAGTGGCGCACGGTCGGCGCCGCGCCGTTCCTGGTCGGCCTGTACCTGGTCGGGGCGTCGCAAAGCTCTCCGATGGGGATCGTCACCGAGATGCTGGCCGCGGAGAAGGCGGTCACCCTCGAGGCGTCCCAGCCCGACGGGCTGCCCATCGTGAAGGAGATCGAGGCCGACCTCGTGGCGGAGGTGCTGACGAGGGATTTCGGCCTGATCGACGGCGCCGAGGAGACCCAGGCCCGGGTGCTCGGCGAGCTGACCCTGGCGCTGGCACTCGTGAAGACCCAGGCACCGGGCCTGGATTCCGCGTTCCGGGCCTGGCTCTTCCGGGTCGCCGAGCATGTGGCGCGGGCGTCGGCCGAGGGACAGCCGGGTGGCCGGCGGCTCATCGGAGACCACGAACTCGACGCGCTGCACACCCTGGCCGGCCTGCTCGGGGTGCCCCGGTAGGTATACCGTCGAGGCGTGCGCACGCCGCCATCGATCGACCGGGTGAGCGCCGACGACCTCATGTCGCTGGTCGCCGAACACGGATCCACGCCTATGCAGGTCGGCGCGGTGCTGCTGCTCGACACGACGCCCGGCCTGGACCCCACCCGGCTGGTCACTGAGCTGGGCCGCCGGGTCGCCGGCATACCGCGGCTGCGCCAACGGCTCGAGACGGTGCCGGTGGGATGCGGCCGGCCGATCTGGGTGGACGACCCCGGTTTCGACATGTCCCGGCACGTGCGGGTGAGAGTGCTGGGCGACCCGCTGGCCGAGCAGGAGGTGCTCGACATTGCCGCGACCCTGCTGGGCACGCCCCTGCCGCGCAGCCGGCCGCTCTGGACGGCCACCCTGGTGGTCACCCCGGCCGGCACCGAGGCCGCCCTCATCGTGGTGTTCCATCACGTGCTCGCTGACGGCATCGGCGGCCTCGCGGTGCTGGCCGGCCTGGTCGACGGCGCCCCCGGGCCGACGGTGCCGACCGCACCATTTCCCCGGCCGCGTCCGTCGCCCCGGCAGATCGCCGCGGACATGCTGCGGCTGCGCCTGCGCGCTCTCCGCCGGTTGCCGCAGGACCTGCTGCGCCTGGCGGCGGCGGCCGGCCAGCTGCGGCTCGTGGGCGGCAGCCGCCTGCCGAGCACCTCCCTCAACGTGCCGACGGGACCCCGTCGCCGGTTCCTCGAGATCAGGGTCGACCTGCCGCAGATTCTGAGTGCGGCCCGGGCCCGCCAGGCCACCGTGAACGATGTGTTGCTCGTGGCTATCGCCGGCGCCCTGCACACCCTTCTCCTGAGCCGCGGCGAACGCGTCGACGAGGTCGTGGTGTCGGTGCCGTTCTCGGCCCGGCTGCAGGCCAGCGCCGGGCAGCTCGGCAACGCGAGCGGCGTCATCCCGCTGCGCATCCCCGCCGTGGGCGACCCCGATGAGCGGCTGCGCCGGGTGGCGGCGCTCACCCGCACCGCCAAGCGCACCGCGCGCGGCGCATCCACAGCCCTGATCGGCCCGCTCTTCCGGCTGCTGGCCCGGCTGGGGCTCTACCGACGGTTCATCGACGGCCAACGGCTCATCCACACCTTCACGAGCAACGTGCGCGGGCCGGCCGAGCCGCTCACCCTCGTGGGCTGCCCGATCACCGCACTGCTGCCGCTGAGCGCGGCGACGGGCAATGTCACCGTCGCGTTCGCTGCGCTCTCCTACGCGGGCACTCTGGTGATCACGATTGTCGCCGACCCGGATGCCTGCCCCGACCTGCAGGCGCTCCGGGAGGCGCTCGTGACCGAACTCGCCGCACTGGGCCTCACCGCCATAGGAGGGGTCAGACCGGCCTGACTCGATGGGTATCACACCGGCCTGACCGGCTGCTCACTGCGATACGCCCCTAGCGAAATCCCTGTTGATAGCGTGTTTATCTCGGGACAACGCAGGCGAGGGCCACAAGCTCACACGCCTCGCACCCGCCAAGGAGGACACCCATCACGGTGTCCACCGCACTGACAGGAATAGGGGAATCACCATGACCGTCACCAACAAAGTCGCACTCGTCACCGGAGCCGGCCAGGGCATCGGACGCGGCATCGCTCTGAGGCTCGCCCAGGACGGCTTCGATATCGCCGTGGCCGACCTCGCGGTGCAGGCCGAGAAGGCCGCGGGCGTCATCACAGAGATCGAGGCGTTGGGCCGCGCTGCGGTGTTCGTCAGCGTGGATGTCTCCCAGCGCGACGACGTCTTCGCCGCCGTCGACGCCGCGGCACAGCGCCTGGGCGGGTTCGACGTGATCGTCAACAACGCCGGCATCGCCCAAGTCACTCCGTTGTCGGAGATCACCGAAGACGAGCTCGACTCGATCTTCCGGATCAACGTGAACAGCGTGATCTGGGGCATCCAGGCCGCCGTGGCCAAGTTCGACGAGCTGGGACACCCCGGCAAGATCATCAACGCGGCGTCGATCGCGTCCATCCAGGGATTCCCGATCCTCGGTGCGTACTCGGCGTCCAAGTTCGCCGTGCGCGGCATCACCCAGGTCGCCGCACAAGAGCTGGCGCCGAAGAAGATCACCGTCAACGCCTACGCGCCCGGAATCGTCGGTACGGGGATGTGGGACCTCATCGATGAGAAGCTCAGCGCGATCAATGGCAAGCCCCGTGGACAGAACCTCAAGGAGAACGTCGACGGCATCGCCCTCGGGCGTATCGAAACCCCGGAAGACGTGGCCAAGGTGGTGTCATTCTTCGCCGGGCCCGACTCCGATTACGTCACCGGGCAGGTGCTGCTGGTCGACGGCGGCATGCTCTATAACTGAGTCGCGTCTCTTCAGCCGGGCGGTTCCCTTCGCGGGAGCCGCCCGCTTGTGCCTAGATCGTGCCGAGCGCGAGGAGTTTGGCGCGCACATCCGCGTCGCTGGGCTCGACCATGTGGCTGTTGTCGGCGAACACGAGCACAGGAATCTGGGTGCGGCCGCTGATGGCGCGGGCCCGGTCGGCGCCGTCCTCGACGGTCTCCAGGTCCACGTAGTCGTAGGCCACGCCCAGGCCGTCGAGTAGCTTCTTGGAGCGGCGGCAGTCCTTGCACCACTCGGCGCCGAACATGGTCAAGTCAGCGGCGGCGGGCGTTGCGGGTGTGGTCATGGGTCGAGCTTACGGGCGGGCCGGCTTAGAGAACCCTGGGCACCCCGGACTGCGCCGGCCGTCGCCGGCCGGGCGCTCCCGGCGATCAACCGGAGCGAAAGTGCGAAACGCTCAGCTCGCTGAGGTGAGTTCCGGTTCGTCGGAGGGCGTCACATCCGCCGCGCCCGGCCGCACGCGGGTGGCCAGCACCGGTGCGAACAACACCACGAGAAGCCCCGCCAGCGGAACCACGAGGAGCCCGTAGCGCAGCGTGGTGAGGTCGGCGATGGCGCCCACGATGGGCGGCGACACCAGGAAGCCGAGCCGCAGCAGCCACGCGACGATGGTGAGCCCGGTGCCGGCGCGGAAGCCGGGCAACTCGTCGGCCGCGTGCATGGCCGCGGGGATCAGCGTGGCCACGCCCAGCCCGGCGAGGCCGAAGCCCACGATGGTGCCCGGGATGGACGGGAACGCGAGGGCGCTGCCCATGCCGAGAAAGACGATGGCGCCGCCGGCGCGGGCCACGGCGCGCTGGCCGAACCTGTCGACCAGAGAGTCGCCGAGCATCCGGCCGATGAACTGCATGCCCTGCAGTGCGATGAAGCCCAGTCCGGCCACCAGAGCGGATGTCTCGAGCGTGTCGGTGAGGTAGATGGCCGACCACGAGGCCCCGGCGTCTTCCACGACGGCGCCCGACGCGGCGATCACCACGAGGGCCCCGAGCACCAGCCACTTGCCCAACCGGGCGGGGGAGCGGGTGGGTACCGTGGTGGCGATCGGCGCGGCGGCCTCGGGTTCAAGCGGCTCTGGGCCGGCCAGCAGGAACCGGTAGGTGTAGAGCGCGAACAGGCTGAACGTGACCGCCGAGACCACGAGGTGGGTGCCGCGCGGAACGTCGAGCTGGGCCGCCGCGGCGCCGAGCAGACCGCCCGTGACGGCGCCGATGCTCCACACCGCGTGGAAGGAGTTGAGGATGCTCCTCTTGTACAGCCGCTGCACGCGCAGTCCGTGCGAGTTCTGGGCCACGTCGGTGATGGAGTCCATGGCGCCGGCGAGGAAGATGCCGGCCGCCAGCGCGATCCAGCTCGGCGCGATACCCGCCACGATCAGCCCTACCGAGGTGAGGATGGTGGAGGCGATGGCCACCCGGGACGAGCGGAACCGGCGGATGAGCATGCCCGCGGCGAGTCCGGCGATGAGGGCTCCCAGCGGGAACGCCGCGACGGCCAGCCCGAACTCGGCGTTGCTCAGGCCCAGCTCCGACTTGATCGCGGGATACCGGGGGATCAGGTTCGCGAACAGCGCGCCGTTGGTGAAGAACAAAACAGCGACGGCTACGCGCGCACGGCGCACCTCCACGGCGGGGCGGATGCTGGAGCGAGCGGGAGGCGTCATTGCGTCAGGGGTCTTTCCGGTGGAGGTCGCGAATCCGGTGCGGGGCACAGGGTTCAAGCTTGGCACGGATGCCGGCGCCGGTGGGTGCGCCACCGGCCCGGGCGGCCCTTTCCGGCGACCGGGTGGCTGCCTATGCTGGCAGGGTCGCGCGCAGGCCGGCGGTGCTTCCGCGGTCCGCCTGCCCGGAGCCAGGGAGGAACCCATGACGTTCACCGATCTCGACGGGCGCCCCGAGAAACCACCGCTCAAGGTGGGCCCGGCGGTGCGGGCGCTGGCCGGCTGCGTGGCCCGCACCGCCCTGCTGCTGGCCGAGCGGCGCATCCACCTGCCCCGGGAGAACACCGGCCGGCTGCTGAGTTTCGGCGACGGCAGCCGGGCGGTGGTGTACCGCGAGACCGTAGTGGACCGCGGGGTCACCCACGACCCGGCGGTGCTCGTGGTGGGGTTCCGGTTACGGGTGCTGCGGGGCCGGGCGCACCGCTGGTTCCGGGTGCAGAGCATCCTCAACACGCCACTCTTCGTCGGGTTTCCCGGCTACGTGTCCAAGCTCTGGATGACCCACGACGAACACGGCGTGTACCGAGGCATCTATGAGTGGGACGGCCCCGACCGCGCCGAGACGTACGCGCGCACCCTGTGGCGGGTGCTTGCGCTGGGCAGTGTGCCCGGGTCGATCCACTACCGGGTGCTGACCGGGGTGCACCGGGACGAGTTACTCGCCGATCCGGCGGCCTACCTGCCGGGGACCGGGCCGGCAGTGGACGGGCCGCCGGCCGTGACGGTGATCGGTCCTGCGGGGTGGTGGCGTCCGGCCAGGCCGATGCAGCCCAAAGCCCGGCTGCGCGAACCGGTATGACCGGTTTCGACACGGATGTGCTCGTGGTGGGCGCCGGCACCACGGGGCTCACCCTGGCGTTGCAGGCGCACGACCACGGTGCCCGGGTGCGAATCGTGGAGCGCCGCCCGGAGCCGTTCCGGCCGTCACGGGCGATGGTGATGCATCCGCGCACGCTGGAGCTGCTGCGTCCGCTGGGGGTGACGGATGCCCTGCTCGGCCGCGGCGACACGTCCCCGTCCGTGCGGCTGCACCTGGGCTCGCGCGAGGTCCTGGTGTCGGTGGACCGGTTCGACCTGCCGGGCACGGCCTTCCCGCACCTGCTGCTGATCCGGCAGGCGGATGTGGAGGCGGTGCTGGCCGCGGCGCTCGCCGAGCGGGGCGTACTCGTGGAGCGCGGCACCGAGGTGGTGCGGGTGGCCCGGTTGGGCGGCGGCGGTGCGCGGGCCGTGCTGCGCGGGGATGACCGGCCCGAGCAGGAGGTGCGCTGCCGGTACCTGGCCGGCTGCGACGGACCGGCCAGTCTGGTGCGCCGGTCGGTGGGCGGTTGGCTGGGCGGCGACTACGCACAGGAGGTGGTGCTGGCCGACCTGGAACTGGAAGCATCCGCGTCGCTCGAGCCGGGGGTGGCGCAGGTGGTCGTTGGGCGGCGCGGCCTGGTCTTCCTGTTCAACATCGGGGAGCGGGCCGGCTGGCGCATGCTCGCCACCCGCCCCGCCGGCGCGGACCGGCAGCCGTTCGGCCAGCCGGGACCGACGGTGCCGGCCACGGCCCTGCAGAGCCTGCTCGACGCGGCCGGACTGCCGGCACGGATCGCGTCCGTGGCCTGGTCCGCCCAGGTGCGGCTGCAACACCGCCTCGCCAGCCGGTTCAGCCGCGGGCCTCTGTTCCTGGCCGGCGACGCCGCTCACGCGCACTCGCCGGCGGGAGCGCAGGGCATGAACGCGGGCATCCACGACGCCGTCAACCTCGGCTGGAAACTGGCGCTCGCCTCCAGTGCCGGCTCGGCCGGATCCCTGGCCGGCCTGCCCGGCTCCGCGCTGCTGGATTCGTACGCCGCGGAGCGCCGCCGCGCGGATGCCGCTGTGCTGCGCCTGACACACGCCATCTATTGGGCGGAGGCGAGCCTCAATCCGGTGGCCCAGCTGGCCCGCGGAGTGCTCGTGCCGCTGGCTGCACCGCTGGTGCCCTGGCTGCTTCGGCGCCGCCGGCTCACCGCTGCGGTGGTGCGCACGCTGGCCCAGTTCCGGCTGCGGTACCGGCACAGTCCGCTGTCGGTGGAGGTGCAGGCCTCGCTGGTGCCGGTGCGCGGCGGGCTGGCCCGGCGCGGGCTGCGGCCCGGGTCACGCGTGGCCGACACCCTGGTGCGCTGCGAGGGCCGCCGCGTGCGGTTACACGAGCTGCTTGCGGGGCCGGGGGTGCATATTCTGCTGCAGGCGGATGCCCGCCCGGTGCCGGAGCGTCTGCTCGGTGCGCTGACGCACGCCTACCGGCTCGACGACCGGCCGGGCACCGGCATGCTCGTCGTGCGACCTGACGGATACGTGGCGCTGCGTGCGCCCGTTGTCGACGAGCCGAACCTGGCCGCGTGGTTGCGGATGGTGGGCCTGCTCGTCGGCTGAGTCGGCTGCGAGCTCAGTGCTCGGCCGGTGCGAAGACCAGGGCGCACGGGTCGAGCCGGAAGATCGGATGGTCCGCCACGTCCGGCAGCTCGGCGAGGAAGGCGTCGGCCCGCCGGCCGAGCCGCTTGAGGTATGCAGCCGCGATCCGGGCATGTTCGTCGCCGCGCAGTTCCGTGGCCCGGTACGGGTACCGGCGCCAGCGGATACGCAGCTCGCAGCGTCCGGCGACACGGAGGTTGCGCACCCACTGGGTTTCCCCGCGGCCGGCGATCACGTAGCGGTCGCCCTCGATGTCGAACGGGGCGACGGGGGTGCCGATCTCGCGTCCGCTGGTGCGGCCGCGCACGATGAGCGTGGGTGCGCCGAGGGTGCGCGCGACAGGGTTGACGACGTGCTGCAGGAACGGGCTGGGCGGTAGGTAGCCGCCCTGACGAACGTGGGTGGTGCTCACTGGAGGCTCCTTTCTCAAAGCGAGGCGCGCATCCGCCCCTCGCCGCACACGGTACTGCCGGCGCCGCGGCCGCGGAAGTGCTGCCCGAGGCGGCCTGTCTGAGAACTCTCGAATCATCCGCTGTGTTGGCGTGACCCGGCCCAACCGACGCCGGCAGGAAGACCGATCGCCTTTCCGCAGATTAAGACGCTGCCCGTCTGCCTGTCATTGACCCAGAGTACGTACGCACAGCACCGTGCGCGAGAGGCTGCGGCAGCCGAGCGTTTCCAGGAAGAGCGTGGTCGCATGAGCGATCGAGGTGTCTCGGCACCGAGGTGCCCGAACAGGGCGGGACCGCGCCGACGCGACGGACCCGCCTGCTCCTGGCTGACCCGCTCAGGAGATCCGTGCCTGTGCACGTTCCATCGCTTGGGCGGGTGCGTCTGTGTTGCCGTCGAGCCAGCTGACGTGCTGCACGAGGCGCTCGATCTTCCAGCCGTGCTCGGTGCGGACCATGTGGTTGTCGTACGAGCCGCGCATGAGGTAGAACTCCCCGCCCTCCGCGCCCTCGAGGTAGTGCTGGGCGTACATGTACGACGAGCAGACGGCGCGGTCTGAGTCGTTCTCGTCGAAGGTGATGACGTGATTCGGGCTGATGTGCTGGCGAGCCGTGAACCCGCCCAGACCCACGGCCGCGAATCCCACAAACTGGTCGCGGTCGAAGTCAGCGGCAGGCATGCCGCCTTCGGAGAAGTCGATGTGCACGGGGTTGGTGAAGCAGTCCGCGTACGCGTCCCAGTCGCCTCGGTCGATCGAGGTCGCGTAGGTGATGACGCGTTCGCTGATCGCGGTGCGGTCTTCGAGCTTCTGGATGCGGGCGGCAATATCGGTGGTCATGGTGACCCTCTCATTCATCGGGGCGGATGCCTCGCTCTGACCGTAGACGGTAAGACCGTCTCATGCAAGACGATCTCCGACTGGATCAAAACGTCGATCATGCTGTACTGTCGGGGAGTGCCTGTGACTCCCACCCGTGACGCCCTACCCGACGGGGTATGCGAGATCGTCGCGTCGCCGGAAACCGCCGACCTGACCTGGCTGACTCTCCAGGCTGCAACGGCCTTGGGGAGTGCGTTCGATGCTGTCGCGCGCGAACACGGACTGGTCGACCTCCGCGATTGGCTTGTGCTGACCCTCACGGGCGACGGCAAGCTGCGCACCCAGCTCGAAATCGCGTCCCAGTTGAAGATCGACAAGAGCACCATGGTGCTCATCCTCGACCGCCTGCAGCGTGACGAACTCATCGTCCGCACGACCTCGGCCGCAGACCGCCGCGTGAAGATTCCGGAGTCGACGCCACGAGGTCGAGCGGTCCAGGCGGCTGTGGATACGGCACGCAACCGGTCCGTCGACGCCATGCTCGGCGACACGACCCCGCACGACCGCGAGCTCCTCCGTTCGACGCTGTGGCGCATCGCGATGACCGCGACCCCGGCGACAGCGTCAACGCCGCGAGTCAGCTGAGATCGTCTCCGCCCGCTCTGTGTCCAGGCCCGTGCGTGACCATGTCTTCGCCGCGCTCGGCCGACCAGGTGAGACTGCTCCGGGAGTCAATTTCGCGTACGTCGCCGGTCAGTACCTTGCACTGCCGCTAGACCCACGCGGGTCCGCACGGGTGCGGGTTGTTGTCGATTCGGGCCAGTGGCGTTACCGAGGAGGGGACGTTCAGGATTCGGCTTGACCTTGTGCTCTGCGGAGAGGACGAGAACCAGGCCCGCCATCGCCAGCCACACGATTGCGAAGGCCACTGTGCAGATGATCATGAACATGGTCTGAATCTAACCCTGAATCTCAGCGGGGTGTGCCTCACCCATCGATCGAGATCGACCGGCATGCCACTTCGGCCCAACCAACCAGATGGTGCCGCAACATTGCTCGGGGTGGTCTGGGGCGACGCCGGTGGCCCGCGCGGGTCAGCGCAGCCGCCGCGGTCAGTGCAATCCGCCGACGGGGCGGATAGCGAAGATCTCGGGGTCGTTCTCACCCGGGCCCGGCACGATGGCGATGTCCTCCGGCGCGATCACGCTGCCCGCGGCGGTGACGAAGGCGATCGAGACCGCCTCGCCGGTATCGGCGTACTGGTACAGGCGGCTCGGGCCGTGCCCCGAGGGCCGGTACACGTTGCCCCACTGGGCGAGCGCACCGAGCACGGGCAGCAGCGCGTCGCCGGCCGAGGTCAGGTGGTAGTCGAAGCGTTCCCGGGCGCCTGGCTCCCGGTAGCCGCGCCGCTCAAGCACACCAGCATCCACGAGGCCGCACAGCCGCGACGTGAGGATGTCGGTGGGGATGCCGAGGATCCGGCGAAAGTCGCTGAACCGGCTGTGGCCGCGAAACGCTTCCCGCACGATCAGCACGGTCCACTTGTCTCCGAGCACCTGCATGGTGCGGGCAATGGAGCAGCGAGAGTCGATGCCGGGGCGGTGGGTCGGGCCGGGGGACAGTGCGTGGGGAGCATCGGAACGATCCGTTGTCATGCCCTCATCTTGGCACCACCGCTCCTGGGCGAGTCGAGTGGATTTCATCTTTGCCGCTGTGTAACGTCGATCTCCGGCCAACCACGATCCGCACCACGACCGAACGGCGGCCGGCACCCGCACCTGAAAGGCTCCACATGCACCGACGCATCCGCATCTCGTTCGGCTCAGCCCGGTGAGCGAATCATCGCTCGGCAAGCGGGAGCGCCTGCGGGCGTTGCACGACAAGTTCATCGTGGAGGACCGGTGGCGCACGGCCGACGAACGCACCCGGCTCTACCTGCTGTCGGCGGCCCTGGTGGTTATCGGGGTGGCCGTATTCCTGATCATCCTCGCCGACATCGTGCAGCGGGACGACGTGGCCGGCATCGACATCCCGATGAACGCCTGGCTCATGCAGACCCGCACCGGTGCCATGACCGCGATCATGATCGGCCTGGCCATCGGGTTCGGACCGGTGGCGCTGCCCGTGATCATCCTCGGCACCATCGTTGTCTGGGGCGTGCTCGCCAAACACCTGTGGCGGCCGGTGCTGCTGGCCCTGGGCACCCTCACCGGCCTGGTCCTGGTGCAGGTGATCACCAGGCTCGTCGAGCGGCACCGCCCGCCGGTGGAACTCATGCTCTTCGGCGTCGACACCACCTACTCATTCCCCTCCGGGCATGTGTCGGGTGCCACGAATTTCCTGCTGCTGCTCACCTACCTCATCTACTCCCGGCGCGCAGCGAACCGACGAGCGGTCATCGTCGTGCAAGTGCTGCTAGTGATTGCCGTGGGCCTGGCCGCCATCAGCAGGGTCTACCTCGGGTATCACTGGCCAACGGATGCGCTGGCCTCCATCGCCCTTGCCCTTGCGATCCTCGGCGGCATCATCGCTCTCGACACCTGGCGCACCGTGCGGGTGCGGGCGGGCGGGCGGCTGGGCGCAGACGCATCCGCAGATAGATAGGCAATAGTGAGGTTATGAGGACGCCCTGCGCCAAAAGGTCCTCATAAGCTTCCGAAGTCCTTTTCGTGCGACCTAGTCACCCTGGCCGGATGACCGGGGTCAGCTCGCGATGCCCGCCGGCGCGAGCCAGGCCCGCACGACCTCCACGGCCGCGGCGCGTTTCGCCGCGAAGTCGGCCGGATCCGTCACGAGCAGGCTCGCCCGAATGTCGGAGTGCCAGGTGAGCAGGCCCTGCGGGTCGCCGGTGAAGGCGGATGCGGCTTCCGTGTTCTCGGCCGTCGTCGCGCCCCTGTGCAGCACCAGGCGCACACCGTCCTTGCCCTGAGCGCTGATCGTGGCCTGGTCGACACCGTCGATCACGTAGCTGGGGGAGTTCCACTTGATGTGTTCCCGCGCGGCCGGGTTCGCCTCGTGCACGAGCGTCCGCAGCGCCTCGATCACCGGGAGGCGGGCCGCGGTCTGGGCGGCGAGGAACTGCTGAACCGAGCCGTAGCGATCAACCATGCGGCAGATTGTAGCGCGAGGGCTGCAGGGTGCGCGTAATTGACGGCACCGCGAGTAAGCGGTAGACACGATGGAAGGCCCGGCCGGCCCGTGTGACCCGTCCGTCGGCCGGATCGCAACCTTTGGAGGACTCATGTCCGACACGCTCACCCTCATCCTCGGTACCGCACTTGTGCTGGGAGCCATCGCCGTTGCGGTGTTCCTCTACGTGTCTTCCCGCCGCCCGCGTTCGGCGCCGCTCTCTGCCCGGGAGCAGGCCGAACGCGACGCCCGCACCCAACTCGAAGACGCCCAGGGCACCAAGATTCGTAACATCGGCAGGGGCGCCGGTCTCTAGCCGACCGGCTGCCGCACCCGAAAGGAACACCATGAAATACACCCGCTTGGGCACCACCGGCCTCGAGGTATCGGCGATCACGCTGGGCTGTATGAGCTTCGGCAACCCGATGCGCGGCAACCACGCCTGGACCCTGCCCGAGGAACAGAGCCGCCCGCTGATCCGGCAGGCGCTGGAGGCCGGCGTCACCACATTCGACACCGCCAATGTGTATTCCGACGGCAGCAGCGAGGAGATCCTCGGCCGGGCGCTGCGGGACTTCAGCAGCCGCGACGACTACGTGCTGGCCACCAAGGTGCACGGGCGGATGCGGCCGGGCCCGAACGGTGCCGGGCTCTCGCGCCGCGCCATCCTGGCCGAGATCGACCATAGTCTCACCCGGCTCGGCACCGATCACGTCGATCTGTACCAGATCCACCGCTGGGACCCGCTGACGCCCATCGCGGAGACCATGGAGGCCCTGCACGACGTGGTCAAGGCCGGGAAGGCCCGCTACATCGGAGCGTCGTCGATGTACGCCTGGCAGTTCGCGAAGGCGCAGTACACCGCCGACCTGGGCGGGTTCACCCGTTTCGTGTCGATGCAGGACCAGTACAACCTGATCAACCGGGAGGAGGAGCGGGAGATGCATCCGTTCTGCCTCGACCAGGGCGTGGGCGTGCTGCCCTGGAGTCCGTTGGCGCGGGGCAAGCTCACCCGCGACTGGGATGCCTCGACCAGCCGCTCCGAGACCGACACCTTCGGCCAGACCCTCTACAAACAGCAGGAGTCGGACGACCGCGAGATCGCCGAGACCGTCGCCCAGGTGGCGGCTGAACGCGGGGTGCCGCGGGCGCAGGTGGCCCTGGCGTGGGTGCGGCAGCAGCCCGCCGTGACCTCGCCGATAGTGGGCGCCACGCAGGCCCACCACCTCACGGATGCTGTCGCCTCGGTCGACCTCACCCTCACCGATGACGAGCTGGCGCGGTTGGCCGCCCCGTACCGTCCGCATGCCCCCGAGGGGTTCTAGCCGCCTTTCCGTCGAGCGCCTCGCCGGATGTCGGTGGTGCCGTCTAGCCTGAGGCCACCTACTCACTCACCCTCGTGCCGAGATAACGGAGCAGATCATGAGGGTATTCGTGGCGACATCGGCGACCCAAGGCACCAGGGCCAGCGATTCGACACAGTGTGTCGACGGTGAGCTGGTCTGGCTGCGGGATGTCTGTCCGGCCAGTCGGCGGCGACCCGACGGCCCCTGCGAGTGCGGGCGTTCGTTCTCCGGACTGAGTTCGGACAAGTACACGACAACGGCAGCCGTCCGGGATATCCCCGGGCTCACCCGCACCGAGTACGAGGCGGCTTTGACGGCGAGCTTCGACGAACAGGAATGGTGTCCGTGCTGCACCAGTCGGCCAGTTGCGGCGATCATCGACGAGCTCATCGCCTGGGCCGGGGTGTTCCCAGCGGGGGCAGTGGTGGAACGGCGCATCGACGCCTTGAATCTGAGGGGGTCGCTAGGCTCGGAGGCGTGACTCGTCTTCTGAAGGTCCTGTCCTCCCTTGCCGTAACCGCCGTGCTCGCTCTCGGTGGGCCGCTGGCGGCGAGCGCCGTTGCGCCGGCTCCCGTCGAGGCCGGATGGTCGGCCTCGACGGCGCCGAATGGTGTGTCCAGCCTGGTCGGGAGCGCGCGTGCCGCCGTGCCCGCCGACACCTCGGACTTCAGCTTCGCGCTCTATGCGGGGGAGTACTACCTCGACCGGGATGCGGCCGGTCACTCCACGCTGCGCACCGTCGAGACCTTCGTGGCCGAGTTCCCCGACTTCGACCAGAACCGGGGCATCATCCGGGCCATCCCCAACGACTACGACGGTGTGCCACTGAACACCACGGTCGAGTCCGTCACCGACGCCGAGGGAGCGCCGGTCTACTTCGAGTCCACGGACACCGGCGGATTCACCGAGCTCGCCCTCGGCACCGACGAGTTCGTGCGCGGTACCCAGACCTATGTCATCAGCTACACCCAACAGAACGTCGTGCGCGCCTTCGCCGACACGAACGACGACGAGCTCTACTGGGATACCAACGGCACCGGTTTCGACCAATCGTTCGGCTCCGTCGCCGCCCGGGTGCACGTGGCCCCGGCTATCGCCGGGTTCCTCACGGGCAACAACGCCTGCTACACCGGTGCGCAGGGCGAGAGCGACGCCTGCACCATCCTGCAGGAGGACGATCCGGATGCGCCGGCCACCGCGGCCGGCGACCCCGCCGCTGCCGAACCCGCCCCGACCGACCCCGCCGTGACCGACCCATCCGGTGCTCTCCCGGCCGGCCAGATGTTCACCGCCGAGGCCACCGACCTGGGCCCGGGCGAGAACCTCACGGTAGCCATCGGATTCACGGCAGGAACCTTCGTGCAGGTGCCCGCCGATTACCAGTCGGGGTCCGGCTACCAGCCCGGGTTCAGCGCTCCGATCGACGCCAGCGGCATCCCGTTCGGCCTGCTCGGCCTGGCCCTGCTCGGCGGAGTCTTCGTGCTCGCCCGCGTCTTCGTGTACCCCCGCGAGCCGAGGGGCCGGGGCACGATCATCGCCCAGTACAGCGTGCCCGCCGGCTACAACCTGCTCGAGGCGGCCGACCTCATCGGGCGTACCCGCGCAGCCGTCGCCGCGGAGATCGTGAGTCTGGCGGTGCGCGGCAAGGTGCGCATCCTGGACTACCCGGTCAGCGCCTCTGGCGGCGACTTCACCCTGCAACTGTTGCGTACCGACGGCGTCGACGACCAGGAGCTGACCCTGCTGGCCACGTTCTTCCCCGGGCTCGCCGAGGGCGCCGTGTGTGCGCTCGGAGTGACCAACGACCCGCTGGCGCGGGGCCTGGCCGCCGCGACCGCGGATGCGCGACGACGCAACACTGCACGCGGCTGGCGCACGCGGCCCACCATGTCGCCCGCTCGCAAGCGTCTGGTCATCGGCCTTGGCGCCTTCGCACTGCTCAGCCTGGGAGCGTTGGGAATCCTCCAGCCGCCCGCCGGCTGGTGGTTCTCGGTACTCATTCTCGCCGTTGCCGCGGCGATCGTGGCTGTCGTCGCGGCCCAGCGGCCTGTGCAGCTCAGCGCAGCGGGGGTGGAGCAGCGCGACTACCTCACCGGCATGAAGGTCTACCTCGACCTGGCCGAGGCCGACCGGTTCCGCATGCTGCAGAGCCCGGATGGCGCGTTGCGGGTCACCGTTCCCAGGGTGGTTCCCGCCTCCGCCCCTAACGCCGCGAACGGCTCGGCGGCTGCGGGCAGCGCCGACGGTGTCGACACCGTGGAGCTCGTGAAGCTCTACGAGAAGCTATTGCCCTATGCGGTGCTCTGGGGCGTCGAACGGGAGTGGGCGGCCGAGCTGGCGGTCTACTACGAGCAGGACGCCGCAGCGCCGGGCTGGTTCGTCTCCCACAACAGTTTCAACGCCATCTACCTCGCCTCGGCTCTGAACGGCATCGTCAATTCGGTGCACACCACCGAGACGCCCACGCCCCCGCCGTCGTCCTGGACGGGCAGCAGCGGCGGAAGCTTCTCCGGCGGCTCTTTCGGCGGCGGTTTCTCCGGCGGCGGCGGCGGCGGCGGTGGCGGAGGCGGACGCTAGAGCCGCTTGACCATCTCGATTTCCTCCGACGCGGCATCCAGCACGTACCGCACCCGATGCCCGGTTTCGGTGAACCCGCGACGCAGGTAGGCGGCGCGAGCGCGAGCATTGTCCTCGTGCACGTGCAGGGTCAGCACCTCGCCCTCGCCGCGCGCCCACTCCTCGATCGCGCCGAGCAGGCTGTCGAAGACCCCGACCTCACGGCCGCGGTGCTCCGGCGTGACGTACACGCCCACGAGTAGCGCGCCCGCGCCGGGATCCGGCACGTAGCCGCCCATCGTGCCCACCCAGTTACCGGCCGGGTCGATCGCGACCAGCACGGTCCCGTGCTCGGCGGTGCCGCGCGCGGCGCGCATCCGCCACTCGCTCTCGGTGTGGGTCAGGGCGTCCTGCAGGGTCTCACCGAAGGCGATCGGGGTGTCGCGCAGCATCTCCAGGCGGAGGGAGCGCACCTCGCGCCAATCGCTCGCGACCGTGCGGCGAATGCGGTACCCCTCTGTAACCATTCGCCGAGCATACCGACTCCTCGCGCCCCGGTGCCGCCGGACGAGGTCGAGCAGAAGTTATGCCACGCCGCGGGTGCTGACGGGGCGGGTGCTCGGGTAACGGAACGAGAGCAGGTCGGGCAGGTCGAGCACGGAGGCGACCCGGCGGGTCTCCGGAACGCCGTCCCGCGGGTCGGCGGCCACCAGCACGGCTTCCATGCCGTGCGCGCGTGGGCCGTCGAAGTCGGCGTCCCAGGTATCGCCGACGAAGATCACCCGGGCCGGGTCGGCTTCTGCCCGGTCGAGGGCCGCCTGGTAGATCGCGGTGTGCGGCTTGCGATAGCCCACCTCGAGCGACGTCACGATGTGCGCGATGTGGTCGGTCGCGCCCATCGCCGCGAGTTGGCGCGGCACGACGGATGCGCTGTGCGTGTTGGACACGATGGTGAGGGTGAACGTCTGTCCCAGTTCCTGCAGCGTCTCGGCCATGCCGGGAATGAGCACCACGCCCCGCTCCCAGTCCGCCATGTTGCTCTCGGCGCCGTCGGCGATCTCCGCGGCATCGGGTTCGCGGCCGAGCAGCTGCACGATCGCGCGGCGGGACAACTCCTCCATGGTGAACTCGCGGTGGTCCACATCAGACTCCGTGTTCAGCTGGTGGAAGGCATCCAGCCACGCCGTTGCGGTTTCCGCCTCGGTTCCGCGGGCGCCCAGTGCGAGCATGCTCGCGTGGGTGGCGGCGTAGCCCTGCCCGGCGCGGGAGTCCGCGTAGTTGACGAGGGTGCCGAAGAAGTCGAGGAACAGATGACGCATGCCCCCAGCTTGGCAGCACCCGGACCATGTGCCCCGCAACGACCCGACTAGCCGCATCCGCCGCATCCGCCGCATCCGCCGCATCCGCCGCATCCGCCGCATCCGCCGCATCTGCGGCCGGCCGAGCGCGTGTGCGGTCCCGACCGCCGCAGCGCGCGCCACGCGCCATCGAAATTCGGATGCGCGGGTGGCGCGCCGCACCGCGGGTGGCGCGCCATCTGCGCAGCGGCGCCCACCCCGCGTTCTGGGCATTCACCGTGCCGGTTGGTCGCGCGGCGGATGCGCTCGCCTGGGGCGGTGTCAGGGGTGGCAGTTACCGTGGCGGAATCTCCTCGTGCCGAGAGATGGAGTTACCCATGCAGGTATTCGTGGCAACGGAGGCGACCCAGGGCGCCCATGCGCACGATCGAATGAACGGCATCGGCGGTGAGCTGGTGTGGTTGCTGGAACCGTGCCGGGCATGCTGGTGTTATCCCGACGGTCGATGCACGTGTGGCCGCATGTTCTCGGGTCTGAGCTCGTTCCGGGAAACATCCACCGCGGTCGTCTCGGAGGTTCCCGGCCTGACTCGGGAGGATCTCGAACGAGCGATGCGGGGCTTCGTCCGGGCCAGGCGCGACCTGTTCTGCTGCGATGAGCACTCGTACACCACCGCGATCGACAACCTCATCGGGCAGGCCGCGCTCTGGCCCGTCGGCACCGTGCTTGGACGCCGGGGGCACGTGCTGTTGCCGAGGGGCATCGTCCCGGCGGATTCGGCGAGGCTGTGAAACGCGATCCCGCAGGTGCGCGGGTCACGCGCCCGTCCGCGGGCGGCGCGCCACCCGCGAAACGGCGCCTACCCCGCGCCACCGCGTTACGCGGGGTATGCGCCGTTTCGCGGCACTGCCGCGCGGGTGGCGGCACTGCCGCGCGGGTGGCGGCCCACCCGCGCAGCGGCGCGGTGCCCGCGCTCACCCTCGTCGCCGTTGAGCGCGGGTCACGCGCCGCTTCGCCCGGGGCGCGCCGCCCGCGTAGTGGCGCCGCTCCCGCGCAGCGCGGCCCGACGAGGTGCGCGGGTCACGCGCCGCTTCGCCCGGGGCGCGCCGCCCGCGTAGTGGCGCCGCTCCCGCGTAGCGCGGTCCCGACGAGGTGCGCGGGTCACGCGCCGTTTCGCGGGGGTTGTGCCATCGGGGCATGCCACCCGCGCAGCGGCGCCGATCCCGCGCGGCACCCGGCAACCCGCAGCGCACCAGAACCGCGGATGCGGGCGGGAATAGCTGGGCGTCGGGAAACGCTAGCCCGGGTATGAAACACATCGGGTTCCTCTCCTTCGGCCACTACCAGGCGGTGCCGGGGTCGCTGGTGCGCACCGCACAAGACGCCCTCCTGCAGACCGTGGAGCTCGCGGTGGCCGCCGAGGAACTCGGCGTCGACAGCGCCTCCGTGCGCGTGCACCACTTCGCCCGGCAGCTGGCGTCGCCGTTCCCGCTTCTGGCAGCCATGGCCGCTCGCACCAGCCGCATCGAGCTGGGCACCGGCGTCATCGACATGCGCTACGAGAACCCGCTCTACATGGCCGAAGAGGCCGCGATCACCGACCTGATCAGCAACGGCCGGTTGCAGCTCGGCCTGAGCCGCGGCTCACCCGAGACCGCGCTGCGCGGCGCGGAGGCGTTCGGCCACGTGCCGGCACCGGGGCAGACCGACGCGGATGACGCCCGCGAGCGCACCGCGCGCTTCCGCCTGGCCATCGCCGGGGCCGGTATGGCGAACGCCAACCCCCAGTTCACCGGACACAGCGGTCCGCTGGCCATCGAGCCGCAGTCGCCCGGACTCTCCGAGCGCATCTGGTGGGGCTCCGGCACCCGTGCCACCGCGAAGTGGACCGGCGAGCAGGGCATGCACCTAATGAGTTCCACTCTGCTCACCGAAGACACCGGAGCGGACTTCGGCGACCTGCAGGCCGAGCAGATCGCCATCTTCCGCACAGCGTGGGCGGAGGCCGGGCACCCCGGCACCCCGCGAGTGGCGGTGAGCCGCAGCATCCTGCCCCTGGTCACCGATGAGGACCGCCGCTACTTCGGGCTGCGCGCCCAGGCCGACAACCGCGACCAGGTGGGTCATCTCGACGGCGGCCTGGCCCGCTTCGGCAAGAGCTACATCGGCGAACCGGATGCGCTCGTCGAGCAACTGGCCCAGGATGCCGCGGTACAGGCCGCCGACACCGTGCACATCACCGTGCCCAATCAGCTCGGCGTCGACTACAACGCCCGGTTGCTCGATTCGGTGCTGCGATTCGTGGCGCCCGGCCTGGGGTGGCGCTGACCGCCCTCCACCCATCGCCGCCCCACCCCTCGCTGCCCGACCGGCTCAAGCGCCGAAGTGCCACTGGCTGAGTGACCGGAGGTCTGTGGCGTGCACCCAGCTGCCGTCCTCCGGCCGGGGGCGGTCTGCGTGAGGTGCAGGCGCCTGCTGGGCGATTCGCCGCACCCACGGCGTCTTCTCCAACGTCTTCGGGTGCGCGGGGGCGAGCGAGCGTACCCGTGCGGCGAGTCCGCCGTCGATGGTGTCCCGGACGGCCTGTCGCAGCCCCTGCCAGTCGGCGAGCTTGTCGCGGGCGGCCGTGTCGTTCGTGACGGGGATGGACCAGGGATCGGCGGGACTCATGGAGGGGAATGCGAGTCGAGCTTCCCAGACCGCAGAGTCGAGTCATCCCACCGCTTCGCGCCGCGCACGCGCTGTGGGTACGCTGTGGGGATGCCATGAGAGCGCGATCATTCCAGGTGAGAATTACCCGCTAACGGGGTGTAGCCGGATCGGCCGAAGCCCCGTGGCGGCCAGCCGGACGCTGCTAGGTTCGAAGGCAACGAGCAGTTTGGGGACTGAGCCGTGATCGCATTTGGCGCACCATCACTTCGCTTCCCGCCGAGACGAGCGGGCGGTGCGCTCAGCCTGTCCTCATCTGCCCCCTCCCGCTCGAGGACGCACCGGCGTCCGCCGCGGATCGACCCCGACGCCCCACCGGCCGTCCGATGACGCCCCCGAGCGGTTCCGTCGCCCCTCTTCCGTCTGGAACGACAGTGGCCGCCGAGGCCTCCACGCCCGATGCGGCGTTGGCCGCGGCCGACGCGCTCGCCGACGGCATCGCCGACCTGGTGCCGGCCGACGGGGGCCGGAACGTGGACCTGCCCGGCGGCTTCGTCGAGCTGGCCGACCTGCCGCTCCCGGCCGATCCCACCGCCCAACCGGCCGCGGTGCCGCCGGCTCCCGGGCTCGCCACGGCGCCGGCCCGCCGCCTGGCGATCGATCGGCTGTTGGACGAGAGCGCAACGGCCAACCGGGACGGCCAGCACATCGTGGGTGCCGCCCAGGCCGAAGAGGTTCTCACCGACCCCTTCATCACTCCCGCGCAGGAGGCCAAAGCCCGGCAACTGCTCTCCGGACACCGGTTGCGGCTGGGCGAGTTCGAGGCATCCGTACGTCACGGTCTGCTGGCCCTGGACTACCTCACGGCCAGCGCGGACCTGCTGGGCCAGTCGAACGTGCACTGCACCCTGGCGCTGGCCTTCCACGAGACCGCTCTGGAGGAGCCGGCGCTCGGCCATGTTCTCGGCGCGCTCGAGGCCGCGCGCGCCTGTGGCAGCCGAACGGCGGAGTTCTGGGCGCTCTCGCGATCGTCGATGGTGCACCAGGCGCTCGGCGACGCTGAGCGCAGTCTCGAGCTCGGCCGGCAGGCCATCGAGCTGGCCGACACCCTGGACGACCCCGAGGCCGGCTTCGCGTCGCGCAACAACCTCGGCGACGCCTGCCTAGAGATCGCCCGGGTGCAGCGGACCAAGGGCGAGGACACGACGGTGGCCCTGCAGGACGGCCTTGCCCTCACCCTCGCCGCCGTGGCCCTGGCCGTCGAGCAGCGCCACGCGTTCTACGAGACCATCGCGCGCACCAACCTCGTGGGCATCCTGATCGAACTCGGTGAGTACGCCGATGCGCGCCGGCAGGCCGTGCGGTCCAAGACGATCGCCACCACCAACGGCTACCGCAATCTCGCGGTCAACAACGACGTGCAGCTGGCCGAGGTCGCCCGCGCCGAGGGGCGACTCGACCTCGCCTGCGACATGATGAACGCCCAGCTCGCCGACCCGTCGATAGCCGAGGATGCCGCCCTCAACGTTCGGCTACACCGGGAGCTCTACGAGATGCACCGCAATGCCGGCCGGTTCCAGGAGGCACTGCAGCATCACGAGGAGCTGCACGTGCTGATGCTGGGCCTCACCCGGCAGACCGCCGGGCTGCAGTCGCGCATGCTGATCAACTCCCTCGAGATCGAACAGGCCCGCCACGAGGCGCAACGCTCGCAGCTCGAGGCCGACATGCAACGAATCCGCGCCGAAGAACTCGACGAACAGGCCAACACCGACCCCCTCACCCGGCTGCCCAACCGCCGGGCGCTCGACCGGCAGCTGCCCGCCATGATGCACAGCGCTCTCGAGCAGGCGGAGCCGCTCTGCGCGGTCATGATCGACATGGACCACTTCAAGGAGGTCAACGACGAGTACGGTCATGCGGCCGGCGACCGGGTGCTCACGACCATGGCCGGGATCCTCGGTGCAGCCACCCGGGAAACCGACCTGGCTGTGCGGGTGGGCGGCGAGGAGTTCCTGCTCGTGCTCGGCAACACCTCGATCGAGCAGGCCGTACAGATCTGCGAGCGGCTCCTCGGCGAGGTGCGCAGTCACCCGTGGGGCGTCGTAACCAGCGGGCTGCGCTGCACCGCCAGCGTGGGCGTCGCCCTGCTCAAGCGCGGCGAGAGCGTGTCCCGCTGGCTCGGCCGCGCCGACGCCGCCCTCTACGAGGCCAAGGCCGCCGGCCGCAACCGGGTGGAACTGGCCGCGACCGTCGCTTGACCGGTCGCTCTACGGCACCAGCACGATCTTGCCCACGTGGGCGGATGCCTCGAGTCGCCGGTGCGCATCCGCCGCGTCGGCGAAGGAGTACCGGCTGTCGACCACCGGGCGCAGCCCGCCGGACTCGAGCCACGGCCACACCAGGGCCTGCAGCTCGGCCATGATGGCCGCCTTCTCCACCGCGGGGCGAGCCCGCAGCGTCGTGCCCCAGTACCGACCGCGCTTCTGCATGAGGTGGAACGGATTGAACACCGCATCTTCGCCGCTCTGGTTCGCGATCACCATGATGGTGCCGCCCAGAGCCAATGCGGCCACATTGCGGGCGGCGTAGGAGCCGCCCATGATGTCCAGGATCACGTCGGCGCCGTGCCCGCCGGTGGCCGCGAGCACCTCGGTCACAAAATCCTGCTCCCGGTAGTTGATCAGTACCTCCGCGCCCAGGTCGCCGCACACCGCGAGCTTCTCCGCCGAACCCGCTGTGACCAGCACCCGGGCTCCGGCCAGTCGGGCCAGCTGGATGGCCGTGGTGCCGATGCCGCTTGCGCCACCGTGCACGAGGAGCGTCTGCCCCGCCGTGAGGCCGGCACTCATGAAGACGTTCGACCACACCGTGGCCAGCGCCTCGGGCAGAGCTGCGGCATCGACCAGGTCGAGACCGTCCGGAACCGGCAGGGCCAGGTCCTGGTGCACCACGGCCTCTGAGGCGTATCCGCCGCCGGCCAGCAGCGCACAGACCCGGTCGCCCACGGCGAAACGCGTCACGGCCGCCCCGATCTCGCTGACGATGCCCGACACCTCCAGGCCGGGCCAGGCGGGAGCGCCCGCCGGGGAGGGGTAGAGCCCCAGACGCTGTTGCACGTCGGCCCGGTTCACCCCCGCCGCGGCAACCTCGATCCGGATATCCCCGGCGCCGACGGTGAGGTCGGGAACGGTGTGCAGGGTGAGGGCCTCCGGGCCCCCGGGAACGGTGACGACAAGTGCGCGCATCCCGCCATCCTATGCACGTCCCCTGCACGCCTCCCCACCCGCGACCTGTGACTTGCGCACCAGAAACGACGAGATTCTGGGGCCTTCTCACCGTTCGCGGAGGGGGTTAGGGGGTGGTGGCGCGCATGCGCTCCAGGAGCAGGGCGAACAGCATGTTGGAGCGCTGGTCGTCGGTGGTGACCTCGAGCAGCTGCAGCAACGCCGACTGGTCGTCGACGGGGGAGTTCACGACCTCGATCGCGTTGATGCTCTCGATGGCGGCCATCAGGCGCGCCACGCTGGTGGATGCCTCGGCCTGGGCCGCCTGGTCGGCGGGCTGGTGGTCGGTCGGGGTGGTCTCATCTGAAGTGGGCATCTTTTAACGCTACTCCAGGAGCGCAACCCGCGCACGCACCACGGGCCCCCTCAGATCGCCAGCTGACCAGGCATTCGATGCTCTTCGTTGGCCGTTGGGCGGCCCTGGCGAGCCGATGCGTTCACATGGGTTTGCCAGAACTATATGAGGATTCATGCAGAAACTTTGTGCAAGCTAGGCGACTTGCCTGCGCCGACCCGCGCGCGTGGGCCCCACCTCTCCGTGATTCTGCCGCCCATCCGGCGCGCACTCACCCGACCCGGAAGCTTATGCGCCCCACAAATTCAGCGAACTCCATGCCCGAAAACAGCACACCCGAGAACACCAGCACCTCCGCGAACCTCGCTACACTGCCCACCCGCGCCGCCCGGAAGACCCGCCGGCTGCGCTCCAAGCGCCTCACTCTCCTCGCCGGCGGGCTTGTGCTCGCCGGGGTTGTCGCCGGCACCGGTTTCACCGTGCAGTCGGCGGTGGCCGAGCAGGAACAGCAGGCCCAGCAGGTGCGCGACGAACGCGCCGCCGCCCAGGCCGCAGAGGTCAGCAAGACCCACCTCGCTGCATCCGTCGCCCTCTACGAAGCCGACAGCACGCTCGAGGCGGCCGCGGACAAGGTGGATGCGTCTGCCCTGTCCAGCACATCGGCCTCCCTGGCTGAGTACATCTCGCTGCCGCTCGATGACGTCTCCCAGCTCACGTCCCAGGTCAAGGAGCAGGCCGCCGCCGTGCAGGCCGCCACCGCCGAGGCCGACCGGGCCGCCGTGGAAGCCGCAGCCGCCCAGGCTGCCGCCGAGGCACAGGCCGCTGCGGAAGCCCAGGCCGCCGCCGAGGCTCTCGCCGCCGGCAACACGCCCTCGGGCGCCAAGGCGACCGCCGCCAGCCTCGCGGCCTCCCGCTACGGCTGGGGTGACGCCCAGTTCTCCTGCCTGAGCCAGCTCTGGCAGAAGGAATCCGGCTGGTCGTACACGGCCTACAACAACAGCGGCGGTGCCACCGGTATCCCGCAGGCGCTGCCCGGTAGCAAGATGGCCTCGGCCGGTTCCGACTGGGCCACCAACGCCACCACCCAGATCTCCTGGGGCCTGGACTACATCAATTCCACCTACGGCACGCCGTGCTCCGCCTGGTCGCACTCGCAGGCCGTGAACTGGTACTGATCCGGTTCCGCCCAGGCCGACGCATCCGCTACTGCCAGTAGTTGCTCTGGTATGCCCAGATGATGACCGCCAGTTCGAGGGCGATCAGCACGTAGCCCACCCACAGGGCCGCGTAGGCGAACGCCCGGCCGCTGGCCCGGCCCTCGGCGATGCGCGCGAGCGTGACGTGCGCCAGGATCACCCCGATCACCGGCAAGATCAGAGCCAAGATAAAGCTCAGCACTGACAGCGCGCCGGTGGCGTCGGGGTCGGGGTCGACCGCCGCCGCCGCGGCGTTCTGCCGGATGCCCAGCCTCAGCAGGAAGACCATGCCGATGGCACCGGCGAGGATGACGATGATGGTGATCGGGTACACGCCCATCGTTCGTTCCTTTCCTCAGTGACCGGGGCCGCCCGCGCCTCACCGGGCGGTCAGCTGCCCGATCGTGGTGCCGTCGGCGGATTGCAAGGTCATCACCCCGGCCTGCACCCGGCCCTGGGCGGCTTGGCTCAGCCACTGGTCCACACCCTCGCAGGCCCGCAGCGTCTGCGCGCCTCCGGTGAAGCGGATGGCGTCGTCGTCGGCCTGCTCCCAGCTGCCGGTGAGTGCGTTGCAGCCGTCGTTGCCCGAGTAGGTGCCGTCGGCCTGAATCGACAGGAACGGCGCCGTGGGGGTGTTGGATTCGACCCAGTAACCGATCGGCAGCCCCTGCGGGCCCACGGTCGAATCGGTTGATCGCACCAGCGTGGTCTCGGTCGAGTCGAACGAGCTGTGGATGACGAGGGTGTCGCCGTCCACCTCCACCCGGGTGCCGCGGCTGACCGCCAACGGCAGCTGGGCTCCATCGCAGGCCATCATCGTCTGTGGACCCGACGTCGTGCTGAGGCTCCCGTCGGCTGCGAGCGTCCAGGTACCCTGCACCCGATTGCAGCCGTCAGAGGCGCTCCAGGTGTTGTCCTGCACGAACGACACGTAGGGCTGCTCAGGGCTGTCGAACGTGCGGTCGAGCACCCAGGTGCCCACGAGGGCGCCGGGCTGCACCGAGCCGGACTGTCCTGGGCTGGGTGACGACGACGGGCTGGGCGTGAGCACGGTGCATCCGGCCAGAACCAGGAGCACGGCCGCCGCGGTCAGCAGCTGTCGCACGGGGGAGTGCATGGCCATGGGATCACCTCTTCGACGTATGTGGACGGGCACAGCTCTCCGCCGCGGGTGCTGCCGAGGGCGGCGCTCGCCGCACAACGCAATCTAGTGCGACCCGCACGCCCAGGCAACGCACGTCGCCCGCGCGCGGGCCGAGGAGGTGTACGTTCACGTCGAGTCACCCTGATGCGTCACGGCCACGGAGGGAGCGGATGGTGGATGTCGAGGCCGGAGCACTGATCCTCGTGGCACTGCACGCCGTGATCGTGTTCATCGCCACGGTCTATCTCTCCGCCAACCGGCGGCCCTCCGCGGCCATCGCCTGGGTGCTGGCGATCATCTTCATCCCGTATCTGGGCGCTCTGGTCTTCCTGCTGATCGGGGTGGGCCGGTTGCCGCGCTCCCGGCGCCAAAAGCAGCGTGAAGTCAACGAGTTGATCCTGGCGCGCACCGATGGCCTCGACCAGGTCAGCCATCGCGATCAGTGGCCGGAGTGGCTGGGCTCCGCGGCCCGTCTCAACCGCAACCTCGGCGCCCTGCCGATGGTGGGCGGCAACCGCATCGAGCTGCTGCCCGACTACGAAGGGTCGATCGCCCGCATGGTGGCGGCCGTCGACGAGGCGACCGAGTTCGTGCACGTGCAGTTCTACATCCTGGTGCTCGACACCGTCACTCAGCCGTTCTTCGACGCCTTGGCCCGGGCTATCCAGCGCGGCGTCGCGGTGCACGTGCTCTCCGACTACCTGGCCTGCCTGATGCTGCCGCGCCGCAAGGAGACCATCGCCGCGTTCGCGGAGATGGGCGCCGAGTGGCGGGCACTGCTGCCGCTGCGGTTCTGGCGCGGCCAGTGGCGCCGCCCCGACATGCGCAACCACCGCAAGCTGCTCGTGGTGGACGGCCGGGTGGGCTTCACGGGCTCGCAGAACATGATCGACTCCACCTACCTCAAGCCCGGCAACCTCAAGCGCGGGCTGCACTGGCACGAGCTGATGATGCGGCTGGAGGGGCCGGCCGTGCGGGAGCTCAACGCGGTCTTCCTCGCCGACTGGTACAGCGAGACCGACGAGATGCTGCCCATCGACACCAGCCCGGTGGTGCTGCCCGCCGCCACCGACCTGCTCGACGCCCAGATGTTGCCGAGCGGACCGAGCTTCGACAATGACAACAACCTCAAGCTGTACGCCATGCTCATCCATAAGGCCGAACGCCGGGTGAGCATCACCAGCCCCTACTTCGTGCCCGAGGAGTCCACCATGTTGGCCATCGTCACGGCAGCGGCACGCGGGGTGCAGGTCGAGCTGTTCGCGTCGGCCATCGGCGATCAGGCGCTGGTGTACCACGCCCAGCGCTCCTACTACGAGGAGCTGCTGCGGGCGGGCGTGGCGATCTACCTGTACCGGGAGCCGACGGTGCTGCACGCCAAGCACTTCACCATCGACGACGACGTGTCGGTGGTGGGGTCGAGCAATATGGACATCCGCTCGTTCAGCTTGAACATGGAGGTGTCTGTGCTCGTGCACGGCGCCGAATTCGTGCAGCGGATGCGGGCGGTGCAGGATGAATACCGGGCCAACAGCCGCCGGGTCGAGCTGGCCGACTGGCTCGACCGGCCCACCGGCGCCAAGGTTTTCGACAACCTGGCCCGGCTGACCTCGTCGCTGCAATAAAGGCCGGTGAGGAGTGCGCATGACCGAGTGGGGGCAGCTGCTGCCGCTGGCGTTGACCATCGCGCTCAGCCCGCTGCCGCTGGCCGCCCTGCTCTTGATGCTGCTCGCGCCGGACGGGTTCAAGGCCGCGGCGGGGTTCAGTATCGGCTGGTTCCTCGGTGTGCTCTTCTCGGCCACTCTGTTGGCGCTGCTGTCGTCGCTGCTGCCGCACGACAGGTCGGCCGGAACCCGGTTGCTGCAGGTGGTGGTGCCGCTGCTGCTCGGCATCGCCCTGATCGTGCTGGGCATCGTGCAGTGGCACGACCGGCCCGAACGCGGCGCGGAGGTGCCGCTGCCGCGTTGGCTGATGGCGCTCGACCGGCTGAGCCCGGCCCGGGCCACCCTCATCGGCGTGGGTTATGCCGCGTTCCGGCCGAAGAATCTGGTGATGGCGGCGGCGGCCGGTGTGGTGATCCTCGGGGCGCATACCGATCCCACCGGGATCCTGCTCTCGGTGGGAGTGTTCACCGCGCTGGCCTCCATCACCATGCTCGGGCCCGTGCTCGCCTATGCGTTCGGCGGCGCCGCAGTGCGGGGCCGGCTGGTGCGGCTGCGCGAATGGCTGGTGCGCAACATGCCCGTGATCACGGTGTTCACGGTGCTGGTGCTGGGCGTGTTCCTGGTGCTCGCCGGCGCGGGCACGCTGCTCACTCAGATCCTGTCCTGAACACACCGCGCTCTGCTCCGAGAGAATGAGCGCCGCCGCGCTATCTGGGCTTTAGTCTGGCAAGGACCAGATGAGAAGAGAGATTCAATGACGTCAGCCGAGCAAAACAGCCGCCTCGCTACTCGCCGCACGGCCTCCGGCGAGTTCATCGAACGGTTGGAGCGCCCGGCGCTCGCCGTGGAGCTCGGTCTCGAACCGCATCCGGAGGGCGGCTGGTACCGGCGCACCTGGACGTCACCGGTTCCGGTGACGCTGACGGATGCCGACGGCTCCGAGCGCACCCGCCCGGCGGCCACGCTCATCCACTTCCTGCTGCCGGCGGGGGAGTCCTCCGCGTGGCACCGGGTCGCCTCCAGCGAGATCTGGATCTGGAACGGCCAGGGCGCCGTGGAGCTCGAATTGGGCGGCGACGGCGACGAGCCGGAAACGGACGAGACCGCCATCCTGGGTGGCCGACTGCTGCGCGGCGAACGCAGCCAGGTGATCATCCCCGAGAACGTCTGGCAGCGCACGATGCCGAGCGACGAGGACGCCCTGGTGAGCTGCGTCGTGTCGCCCGGCTTCGACTTCGCCGATTTCTCGATGGAGTGATCGCCAGGGATGCTGACCGGGCAGGTCAGCGCCCGAAGAGCCCCCGGTAGTACTCGTAGGTCCAGCCGACCAGCGCGATGACGGCGACGCCCGCGCCGATGAAGCAGAGCCAGAAGCCGACGGCGAGTCCGAGGAAGACCGTGGCGATGGAGGCGGCGAGGATGATCGGCCACCAGCTGAACGGGCTGAAGAACCCCATCTCCGGGTCGTCATCGTCGATGTTCGCCGTCATGATGTCCTGTGGCAGCTCACCGCCCTGGGCCTTGTGCACCCGACCGAGGTAGAACGCTATGAAAGCGGCCAGCACGCAGGTGAGTCCGAGCACGACCGTTCCCACCCACTCGACCGGTGCCCCGGGCGGCGCGATGGTTCCCGCGGAGACATGCTGCGCGTTGACGATGAGGTTCCACACCGTGTACGCGATGTCCGCCACCAGGAAGAAGCCCGCGAGTACCCAGAACAGCCTGATGTTGGCTCCCATGACCGTGAACTCCCTTCCGTCGGCGCGCGCCGCGGCCGATTGAGCGGCTCGCAGCGGGAGGCATTCCCGTCGCCGTCTGCAGGCAAAGTACACCGAGATGCCCGATTGGGTCCGGATTGTCACCTGTTGGCCCTCGGATAGTCCCGGTTCGGTCACCGGTGGGACGCAAATGACCGTAACTTAGATAGGTAGGCACGCTTCCGTCGAACCCGACGCGCAGCGAGCCCGCGCACACGAGAGGTTGAGTTGTGAACGAGGAATGCATCCACGGACTGGACGGGGAGCTCTGCGCCCTGTGTTTTCCACCCGCCGCCCCCGTCGCATCGACAGTTCCCGCCGTGCGTGCCCCGCGCGCCAGCCGCGCTCGCACGCCTGAGGCGCCCACGGCACTGCGCACCGTGGTCGCACCGATCACGACAGGCACCGCCAAGACCAAGCGCCACGACGACAACGTGGGCGAGCAGCGGATCTACCACCTCACCCACATCCGCAACCTGCCCGGCATCCTCGCCACCGGCCGGCTGCTGGCCGACGACAGTGAAGCCTGGGAAGAGCGCCCGGTCGTCGACATCTCGTCGCCCGAGAACCGCCAGGCCCGCCGCGAGGCCCTGGTCGCCGGACCAGACAGCCCCGCCGTCGCCGGTCACGTGCCGTTCTTCCTGTCGCCGAACGCCCTGGTCTGGGAGAACATCCGGGCCCAGTCGCTCGACCCCCGCCTCTCCGACGACGCGCACGACGCCGCGGCCTTCGACTTCGTGATCCTGGTCTCCACGGTCAAGAAGGTGCTCGACCAGCAGGTCGCCCTGGCGGCCGACCCCACGGTCACCCACTTCGCGGTGACGGATGGCGATGCCGCCTTCGCGAGCACCCGCTTCGGCGCCACAGCCGACAGCGCCGACCGCCTGCTGCGCACCCTCCGTGCCGACCTGGATTCCGACGCGATCCTCAAGGCGGAGCTGCTGGTTCCCGGCGAAGTGCCCTTCGGGCTGATCACCCTGATCGGTGTCGCCAACGACCGGGTGCGGGATGCGGTCAAGCCGATCCTCGCCGCGGCCAGCCACAAGCCCAAGGTCGCCGTCTACCCGCCGTGGTTCCACCCCACCGAAGAGCTCTAAGCCGAATCCTCGACCGCCCCCGCCGGGTTTCGACAGGCTCAACCACCGGTGCGGGGCCCCTGGCGCCGGTCGAGTTCGTCGAGACCCGGGTGAGTCGCCTGCGGGGCTAGACCACGCCGAGAGGCCGGTGCTCGCCGGCGGGCAGTTCCACGCGCAGCTCGTCGCCCGGTGCCACCGTGCCGTCCACGACGACGATGCCCATGATGCCGGCCTTGCGCAGGATCCGGCCCGACGCATCCGTGGTCTTCAGGGTCTTCTTGAGGCCCTGCTGAAACTTGTCGATCATCGAGCACGGGTCGCGCATGCCGGTGACCTCGACGACAGCGTCGGCGCCCAGGTGCAGACGTGTGCCGACCGGCAGGGCGAGCAGGTCGATGCCCGCCGTGGTGATGTTCTCGCCGAGTTGCCCGGCCGACACCGTGAAACCCGCGGCGAGAAGCTCGTCGAACAGTTCGGAGCGCACCAGGTGCACCTGGGTGAGGTTCGCCCTGGTCGGGTCGGTGCGAATCAGGTAGCGGTGCTGGGTGGTGGCTCCGGCATGCGAATCGCCCTCGATGCCGTACCCGGCCAGCAGGGTGATGCTCGGCACGACGGGCTTACTGAACCGGTGCTTGTCGTCCCGGCTCACGGCCACGACGGTTCCGGTCTGCTGCGCGCTCATGCCGCCATCCTGCCAGATCTGCTCTGCCCGGTCGGAGCGGACGCTAGTCCAGGGCTTCTACGGTGACGGCGCCGTTGGTGGTCTCCGCGGTGATCGACCGGCGGGACGTGCTGTCGGAGGGCACCGCATCGGTGTTCACAGCGCCGTTGGTGGTGCGGGCGGAGACCAGGTAGCTCACACCGTCCACAGGCACCCGCACGGTGACCGCACCGTTCGTGCTGGACGCATCCACCGAGTACGGCGCGTCGGCGAACTCCAGGGTGACCGATCCGTTGGTGGTGACGGCCGCCACGATCTTCGAGGTGGCGCCGCTCTGCCGGATGTCGCCGTTCGTGGTCTGCATGGTGACCCGGCCCACGGTGCCGTCGGTCTCGATGGCGCCGTTCGTGGTGCTGAGGTCCACACGTCCGGTCAGGGCGGATGCGGTGATGCGGCCATTCTGCCCCGTCACGGTCACCGGCAGCGACCGGGGAAGCTGCACGGCCACGGTGATGGCGCAGCGCGAGAAGATCTGCGGCCGGCAGCCGCCCCGCACCTCGGTCACGCCTCCGGTGGTCGTGACATCCAAGGTGGGCTTGTTGCCGAAGAAGGAGCCCGCCATGCGCACGTGAACCTGGTCGTCCGAACTGGGTTCGAGGCTGATCGCCGCGTTGGGCACCTGCACGCTCAGGCTCGTGCCCGCGTCCAGGTCGGCCCTGAGGTTGACCGGCCCGCTGCGTCCGGAGAGCGCGAAGACGAACGCTGCGACGAGTAGGCCCAGGCCCACAATGGGCAGCAGGATGTACAGCAGCGTGCGCCAGAGGGGAGTGGGTCGTTTGCCGCCCGGCGGCTCGGTGTCGGACATGGCGTGTCTCCCCAGGGTGACGGGCCGCCGCGACCGCCCGTCTGCAGGCCGGGGCGCGCGACGGACCTGATGCCGGGCACGGTAGCAGGCTTGCCGGTTGCCCGATACGCCGGGCCACCGTTGGGCTGCGTCAGTGGGGCAGCGGCTCAGCGCTTGGTGTTGTCCCGCTTGGTGATGTCGCGGGAGCGGTAGCGCAGTACGCGGGCGCGCACCGAGAAGATCCCGCCCAGAACGAGAGCGCCGATGGCCACGGGCAGCAGCGTCGACAGCATCGAGTTGGCCGTTGCGGCGTTGAAGATCAAGAGAGCCACGGCCAGACCGCTGCAGGCGAACGCCGCAACCGTGTAGGTGGTGAACGTCCAGGGTTTCACGGGGCAAGCATCCAATCTGGCAGTCGGCGTTCGGGCGCCGGGTGACTGTGGCGTTCGGGCGCCGAGGTGACTACACGGTACCAGCGCGCTCCCCGCCGGCGCGTCTGACTCGCTCGGCGGCTTTCCGGATGTGCGTGTTCGGCCCCGGCGAACGTAGGCTTATTGTCTAGTCACCATTCAGAGATAGGTCTGACGTGAAGGTCATCAGCTACAACCTCCGCAAGAACCGTGCCAGCGGGGAGCTCATCGCCCTGGTCGAACAGTACGACCCCGACCTGCTGTGTCTGCAGGAATGCGACACCCTCGACCTGCCGGCCGAGGTCGGCCTGCTGCACCTGGCGGACTCCACCACCCGCAACCGGCTCGGCCTGGCCGTCTACTACCGGCGGGACCGGTTCACCGCGCGGAAGACGCAGACTTTCGCGCTGAAGAAGTCGCTGCACGACAGGGTGCTCACCCCGGCGCACGAACGCCTGATCGGCACGCTCCTGTATGACATGGCTGCGGAACGCGAATTGGTCGTGGCGTCGTTCCACGCCGCCCCGCTCACCGCGCTCAACTCCCTGCGACGCAATCAGATCCGGTCGGCGCACGCCGAGCTCAATGTGCTCGGGCCCAACCTGCCGACCCTGATGGTGGGGGATTACAACTACCCCATCTTCAAGAAGCACCTCAGCAATGAGGTCAAGGAGTCCGGGTACGACCTCACCCTGAGCGACAGCCGCACCTACACGCGGTACAAGTTCTTCCGCGGCCACTTCGACCTCGCCACGTCGGTGGGCCTCACCATCGACAACGTCGAGACCCTGCCTCGCGGCACGTCCGACCACATGCCGATCATGGTCACGTCCTCCTACGGTGACGCGTCCGACGGCGACGCGATCCTACGTCCGGCTCAGACGGCCGGTTCCGATCTGGGCGAGTTCTCGATCTGACCGAATGGTCAGCGGCGTGCCCGCAGCAGGCCGGCGCGCTCGGGATGCTTGTCGAACCATTTGGCCACGTACCAGCAATCCGGTGAGACCGCCCGGTTGCTCGTGTTTTCGACGTCGTCCATGGCGAACGTCACGACCTGGCCGGCCAAGCCCTGGCCGCGTCGGGCCGGGTCGGTGAAGGTGTGGTTGAACGAGAGGATCTCGCCCTGGGCCACGTAGTCCGCCACTGCGGCCAGCTCGCCGTCGAGGTAGAGCGCGTAGCGGGAGGCATCCGGTTCGTGGGCGAGGACTGTGGTCACCGGTCAATCGTAAACCCGCCCGGCGCCCGCAACCGGCGGCCAGCGCGCGCTGCGGTGTCGGTGCCGTCGGGTAACCTGACCCCATCCAAGCAGCCGGAGGCTCAGCGTGTTCTTGCTCGATTCCACAGTGATCTTCAGCGCCAGTGACCTCGGCGCCGCCGCGGGTTGCGAGTGGGCCGTGATGCGCACCCTCGACGCCAAGCTCGGCCGGGTGGAGGCCGTGCCCGACGCGGGTGACGCCATGCTGCGCCGGGCCGGTTCCCTCGGCGACGAGCACGAGCTGCGCTACCTCGAGAAGCTGCGCGGCACCCGCCAGGTCGTCGAGTTCGCCCGGCCGTCGATGCGCGAGCTGCCACAGGCCGCCGCCCTCACCGCCGACGCGTTCCGGGCCGGCGCGGATGTGCTCTTCCAGGCCACCTTCTTCGACGGCCGGTTCGTGGGGTTCGCCGACTTCATCATGCGCACCGAGTCCGGCTCCTACGAGGTCTTCGACACCAAGCTGGCGCGCTCGGCCAAGATCACGGCGTTGCTGCAGGTGGCCGCGTACAGCGACCAGCTCGACAGGCTCGGCATCCCGACCGGGGAGAATGTGCACCTGCTCCTCGGCGACGGGCGCACGAGCACTCACCGGCTGCGTGACATCTTGCCGGTCTACCGCAAGCGCCGCGCCCGGCTCGAACGCGTCATCGACGAGAGGGTCGCCGACCCCGAGCCCACGGCGTGGGGCGACCCGCGCTATGCCGCCTGCGGGCGTTGTGCGGCGTGCGCCCTCGAGGTCGAGGCCCATCGCGATGTGCTCCTCGTCGCCGGGATGCGGCTCACCCAGCGGCGACACCTGCTCGAAGCCGGCATCGATACCGTCGAGCAGCTCGCCGCGAGCCGCGGCCCGGTCGACGGGCTCGTCGAGGCCACGGTCGACGCGCTCCGGGCGCAGGCGCGGCTGCAGCTGGTCTCCCGGCAACTCGCCAGCGGCGCGGCCGGTCACGCCGACGCCCCGGCCTTCGAGGTGTACAACCCGGTGGCGCTCGGCGCGCTGCCCCAACCGGATGCCGGCGACATCTTCTTCGACTTCGAGGGCGACCCGCTCTACAGCGAGGCGGCCGTCGGCGACGACACCGTGGAGTGGGGCCTTGACTACCTGTTCGGACTCATCGAGCAGGACGGCACCTTCCGGGCGTTCTGGGCGCACGACTACGCCGAGGAACGCCAGGCCCTGATCGACTTCCTCGCCTACGTGGCCGCGCGCCGTGCCGCGCATCCGAACCTGCACATCTACCACTACGCCGCCTACGAACGCACCCACCTGCTGTCCCTCGCTGCCCGGCACGGCGTGGGTGAAGACGCGGTCGACGACCTGCTGCGCGCCAACGTGCTCGTGGATCTCTACCCGGTCGTCAAGAAGAGCCTGCGGGTGGGCTCGCACAGCTACTCGATCAAGAAGCTCGAGCCGCTGTACATGGGCGACGACCACCGCGCGGGCGTCGACAACGCTGCGGACTCGATCACTGAATACGCCGACTCCCGCGCCCTGTTCCGCGACGGCGACCTCGCCGCGGCCCAGGCCAAACTCGATGCCATCGCCGACTACAACGAGTACGACTGCCTCTCCACCCTGCGGCTGCGCGACTGGCTTCTGGCCCGGGCCGACGAGGCGGGAGTGCCCCGCGCGGCGTCCCGCGACCTCGAGCTCGACATCCCGGTGCGGGAGCCCAGCCCGGTCTACCTGGCGTTGGCGGCGCAGGTGGCGGATGCGCCGCCCGGCGACCGCACGCCCGACCAGACCGCGATCGCCCTGGCCGGCGCCGCCATCGACTATCACCGCCGCGAGGGCAAGAAGTTCTGGCAGGAGCACTTCGACAGGCTGCGGAACCCCGCCGACGAGTGGTCGGCCACCCGCGACGTGCTGATCGTGCAGCACGCCACAGTCGACCGCGACTGGGCCCTGGTGGGCCGGGACCGCAACCTCTCCCGGGTGCTGCGCATCGAGGGCGAGGCCGCGCCGGGCAGCTCGCTCAAGCTCGGCCAGCGGCCGTTCCTGCTCTACGACGCGCCCTACCCGCCGCTCGCACAGACCGGCGAGCCCGGCTCCCGGGTGGCCCACGAACGAACCGAGATCACCGGCCTCGTCGACGAGGCCACCGGTGAGGAGGTGCTCTACGTCACCGAGAAGCTCGGCCGCGGCGGAGAGCCCTACGACCAGCTGCCCATGGCGCTCGCGCCGGCCACGCCGCCGCCGCCGGGCACGCAGGTACCTGCGATCGCCGAATGGGGCCGGCAGGTGCTCGACGCGTTGCCGGCGATGCTGCCGGATGCGGCGCTGGACATCCTGCGTCGGGTTCCGCCGCGGCGCCGTGCCGGTGAGGCGCTTCCCGACGCGGGCGGGGATATCACCGCGGCCATCCGTGACAGCCTGCTCAGCATCGACCGCTCCTACCTGGCGGTGCAGGGCCCGCCCGGCACCGGCAAGACCTACACAGGCTCCCGGGTCATCGCAGAACTCGTGCGCGACCACGGCTGGAAGATCGGCGTGGTGGCTCAGTCGCACGCGACCGTGGAGAACATGCTCTCCGCCGTCCTCAAGGCGGGCCTGGCGGCCGGGCACGTGGGCAAGAAGGCCAAGTCAGGGGAGGAAGCCCGGGACACCGGGTGGACGGCCCTGTCGCCCAGCCGGTTCGCCGAGTTCACCGGGCAGGCCGGCGGGTTCGTGCTCGGGGGCACGGCCTGGGACTTCAGCAACGCCCAGCGCATCGAACCGGGCTCGCTCGACCTCCTCGTGATCGACGAGGCCGGCCAGTTCTCGCTCGCCAGCACCATCGCCTCCGCCGTCGCGGCCCGGCGCCTGCTGCTGCTCGGCGACCCGCAGCAGCTGCCGCAGGTGAGCCAGGGCTCGCACCCCGAACCTGTCGACGTCTCGGCGCTCGGCTGGCTCACCGACGGCCACGACGTGCTGCCGAGCGAGTTCGGCTACTTCCTCGCCAAGAGCTGGCGTATGCATCCGGCCGTGTGCGCGCCGGTGTCGCGACTCTCCTACGAGGGCAAACTGGAATCCCGGGCCGCCGACCGGCACCTCGACGGCGTCCCGCCCGGCCTGCATCCGCTGCCCGTGCCGCACACCCTCAACTCCACCTCGTCGCCGGAGGAGGCCGACGCCGTGGTCGAACTCATCCGCTCGCTGCTGGGTCGCGCCTGGACCGTCGGCGGGGTGAGCACCCCGCTCGGGCAGGGGGATCTCATCGTGGTGGCGCCCTACAACGCCCAGGTCGAGGTGATCCGCGAACGGCTCGCCCTTGCCGGATGCCACGACGTCAGCGTGGGCACGGTCGACAAGTTCCAGGGCCGCGAGGCCGCGGTGGCGATAGTGTCGCTCGCCGCGTCCAGCGCCGAAGAGGTGCCGCGGGGGCTGGAGTTCCTGCTCCTGGCCAACCGGCTCAACGTGGCCATCTCGCGGGCCCAGTGGGCGGCGTACCTGCTCTACTCGCCCGCGCTCACGGACGCCCTGCCGCACAACGCCGGCACGCTGGCGCAGCTGAGTGCCTTCATCGAGCTTGTCGAGGGCTGATATCCCCGCCGGAGCACCTCAGCGCCCCAGCTCCTGGGCGAAACGGGGCGGCAACACCACGTTGTCGCTCGCGCCGGCGAAGAATGGTGCGACCTCGGCGGGAGTGTAGCCGGCGATGCCGCAGCCGATCTCGGTCACGAGAAACCTGAACTCCGGATGCTGCGCGGCGAAGTCCACGAATCCGGCCACCTCGGCCTGCAGAATGGCCAACCCGCTCATCGAGTTGATGGCGTAGGACTGTCCGTGCAGGCCGTGGCCCTGACCCCAGACCGCACCGAATCGTTCGTGCGCCATCGCGGCCGCCCCGGCGGCGTGCATCCCCGCCGCGTTCGACCCGAAGACGAAGACCTCGCCGGGCGCCAGCTGGGTGATGCGCACGATCAGGCTCCTTCGGGTGCCCCGGAGTTGAGGCGGTTGGTGGGGTCGAGCTTCTGCAGTAACTGGTTGGAGATGGCGTTGAGCTGGGCCACCTGTTCGTCGGTGAGCGGGTCGATGACGTTCTCGCGCACCGTGCGGATGTGCCCGGGTGCGGCCTCCTGCACGACGGCCCAGCCGTCAGCGGTGAGTGAGGCATTCGTGGCCCGGCGGTCGGTCGGGCAGGGGCTACGCTGCACCAGGCCGCGCTCTTCGAGGCGGCGCACCACGTGGGAGAGCCGGGGGAGGCTGGAGTTGGTCATCGACGAGAGCCCGGTCATCCTCAGTGTGCGGTTGGGCGCCTCGGAGAGCATGGCGAGCACGTAGTACTCGAAGTGGCTGAGGTCGGAGTCGCGCTGCAACTGGGAGTCCAGCAGGCCGGGGACGAGTTCCACTACGGCCACAAAACGCATCCAGGCCTGCAATTGAGCCTGGTTGAGTCCCTGCACGGTGTCTGTCTCGTTCGTGTCCATGACTCCAGCTTAGCCAATGTCCGCACTGTTTGGTTGACGCGACAAGTAATCTGCGGTACATTACTTGTATCAACAACTAATGAATCGCCGGAAGGCGAGAAGGAGTACGTCATGACGAGCGTCAGCATCATCGGAGCAGGCAACATGGGCACGGCCATCGCAGCGATCGCGGCCACGGGAGGCGCAACCGTGCAGCTTCTCGCTCAGGACGCCGAGAAGACCGCCGCAGCCGCGGCGACCGCCGGGTCCACCGTCGTGTCGGGCGTGGCGGGCGACACCCTCACCGGCGACATCGTCGTTCTCGCACTGCCCTACCCGGCCGTGGCCGGGGTGCTCGCCCAGTACGCGGGCCAGCTCGACGGCAAGATCGTCGTGGACATCACCAACCCGCTCGACTTCGCCACCTTCGACTCGCTCGTCGTGCCGGCCGACGGCTCGGCCGCCCAGGTGATCGCCGAGACCATTCCCGGCGCCCGCGTGCTCAAGGCGTTCAACACAACCTTCGCCGCGACCCTGGCCACCGGCTCCGTCGGCGGTGCCGTGCCCACCACGGTTCTGATCGCCGGCGACGACGCATCCGCCAAGGAAGCCCTGATCGGCGTGATCACCGCCGGTGGCGTGGCCGCGGTCGACGCCGGAGCCCTCAAGCGCGCCCGTGAGCTCGAGGCCCTCGGCTTCCTGCAACTCACCCTCGCCGCCGGAGGCGCCATCAACTGGACCGGCGGCTTCGCCCTGGTCAAGTAACCCTCCGCACCTTCGCGAACTCCTCGAGGGGGGATTAGGGCTCGAGGAGGCCCCGGATGTCGTCGGCCGTGAGCGACTGCGCGAAGACGGCGTCGTCGTCGAGCACGGCCTGCACGAGCTTGGCCTTGCTGTCTTTGAGCGCCATCACCTTCTCCTCGATGGTGTCGGCGGCCACGAGCCGGTACACCATGACGCTCTTGGTCTGGCCGATCCGGTGGGTGCGGTCGATGGCCTGGGACTCGCTGGCCGGGTTCCACCAGGGGTCGAGCAGGAACACGTAGTCTGCCTCGGTGAGGTTGAGGCCGAACCCGCCGGCCTTGAGGCTGATCAGGAACACCGGGGCATCCCCGGTCTTGAACTCCTCGATGACGGCGGGTCGGTCCGTGGTGCCGCCGTCGAGATAGCTGTAGCGGATGCCGCGCTTCTCCAGCCGCGCCGCGGCCAGGGTCAGGTATGAGGTGAACTGGCTGAAGATGAGCGCCCGGTGGCCCTCGGCGACCACCTCGTCGAGTTGCTCGAACAGCGCGTCGAGCTTGCTCGATGGCACGTCGGCGTACTCGTCGTCGACCAGCGACGCATCCAGGCTCAGCATGCGAAGCAGTGTGATCGACCTGAAGACGATGAACCGGTTGGCCTCCAGGTCCTCCATCAGCCCGAGCAGCTTCTGGCGTTCCCGCTGCAGGAAGGTGTCGTAGATTTCCCGGTGGCGCGGGTCGAGCTCCACCCGCAGCACCTGCTCCTGCTTGGCTGGCAGGTCGCGGGCGACGACATCCTTGGTGCGCCGCAGCATGAGCGGGCGGATGCGGCGCCGCAGCCGCTCGATCAGCTCGCCCTGGGAGCGCACCTTGCGCTCGGCCGGGCGCAGGTACTCCTCGGTGAACCGGCGGGCCGAGGGGAACAGGCCAGGGGCGACGATGGAGAACAGCGCCCAGAGCTCGAGCAGGTTGTTCTCCATGGGTGTGCCCGTCACGGCCAGCTTGAACGGCACGTCGAGGTCGCGGGCAGCGCGGTGCAGCTGGGAGGTGCGGTTCTTCACGAACTGCGCCTCGTCGAGGATCAGCCCCGCCCAGCCGTGCGCCTGGTACGCCCGGGCATCGAGCCGGAACAGGGCGTACGAGGTGACGAGCACGTCCAGGCCCTCGGCTTGCTCGGCCAGGGGGAGCCCGCTGGTGGCCTGGGTGCTCGACACCGACCCGACCCGCAGGTTCGGGGTGAACCGGGCGGCCTCGGTGAGCCAGTTGGACACGACCGAGGTGGGCGCCACGATGAGGAACGGGCGCTGCGGCGCGGAGTGTGCGGTTACTGGGGCACCCGCCTCGGGGCCCACCGAATGCTGCACGGCATGACTGAGCAGCGCGAGGGCCTGCAGGGTCTTGCCGAGTCCCATGTCGTCGGCCAGGATGCCGCCGAGGCCGTGCTCCCAGAGGAACGCGAGCCACTCGAATCCGGCCACCTGGTAGGGGCGCAGGGTGGCGTTCAACCCGGCGGGCAGGGGAATGGCGCCGGGTAGCGCCGCCGCACCCTCCGCATCCGTGTCGGCGCGCTCGAGGCTCAGTAGCCCGCCAACGGCGGCTCGCCAGGAGACGGCCTGTTCGGTCTCGTCGGCGAGATCCTCGAAGTCCGACCACAGACTGGCCTGGTGCCGGTTGATCCGGAGGCCCGTCTCCCACTCCTGCAGTGCCCTGGCCTCGTCGATGAGGTCGCGCAAGCGGTCGAACACGGGCTGGGTGAGCGAGAGGTAGCTGTTGTCGACCAGCAGCAGTTTCTTGCGGCCCGTGGCCAGGGCCCGGAAGATGGGGTCGAACGGGATGCTGCGGCCGTCGATCTTCACGAGCACGCCGAGGTCGAACCAGTCGCGTTTCTCGGTCTCCACAGTGGTCACTATCAGCTGCGGGGTGGCGGTGAGCTCGCGGTAGTCCGGCTTGGCGCCGACCAGGTCCACGCGCAGCCCGGCCACCTCGCCGAGTCGGGGGAGCGCTTTGTCGGTGTACTCCGCGGCGGGCAGGCCGGTCAGCGTCACGGTGGGGGCGTCCGGGTCGGCCGGCACCGGCAGGCCGGGAACGGCGTCGGCCACACGGCCCAGCAGTTCGGTCTCGGCTTCTTCGTCACGGTCGCCCTGCCACTGCCAGTCCAGCCGCACGGCCTGCTTGGGCTCGAAACTCACGGTGTGCACGAGCACGGGCGGCGGCGGGGGCGGGAACTCGATGGAGGCATCCGTGCTCGTCACCGGCACGCCGCGGCGGAGCGTCGGGTAGTACTCGCGCAGGAACTCGTCGATCTCGCCCGCCGGCACGACCAGGTCCAAGGCCCCGGCGCTTCCCAGCAGGGTGCGCTGTTCTGCATTGAGCGGGGCCGCGCTGGGTGCCAGCACGATGGCCGGGTCGGTGCCGAGCGAGAACGCGTAGACGCCGTGGTCGCCGATGCTGCCCGCGTCGCCCAAGGGATACGCCCCGCCGTCGATGGTGAGCACGGGGGAGAGGGTCAGGGCCGCGGGGGTCAGCGCGGCGTCGAGGTGCACCGTCGCCGTAGTGCCCACGGTGACCTGGGCGTCTTTGTGGCTGCCGGCCAGAGCGATGCCCAGCCGCGCCGCCTCCGCGAGCAGGTGCCAGAGCAGCGGGCTCTCGAACTCGTCGAGGTAGAGCCACTCGGTGTCCTGGCCGTTGTAGACCGGCTTGTCGACCCGGTGCAGCGGCACGAACTGGCAGAACCAGCGGTGCTGCTCCACGTTGAGGTTGAGCCGATTGAGCTGGTAGCCCACGTTGCTCCACGTGATGGTGGACTTGACCCATTTGCCCGAGTCGCTGCGCAGCACCGGACGCACGCCGAGCCGGTAGGCGCCGGCCCGGCGGCGGGTGGCGGAGGCGCGCACTGCGGTGGCGCCGCGCCAGCGGTCGGCGCTGCGGGGAGTCTGTTCCCGCAGCTCAAAGAGCAGGCCCATGGTCGTGCGGGCGTCGGGGGAGTCAGCGACCGTGTCGGGCGTCGGCGCGTCCGCGGGCAGCCCGCCGCTGAGGGCCGCGACGGCCGCCTTCCAATCGGATGCGTCGGCCGCCCGGCGGGTGGGATCGAGAGGCGGCGGCATGGCTCCATGTTCTCACGCAGCCGCCGACATCCCGGGCGCTGCCCTGCCGGGCCCGGCCCGTCGGGGCCGTAACGTCCGCTCAGGCGAGGGGCAGGACGATCCGGGTCTGCCAGGTGGCGGGATCCGGGTCGACATCGGGTCCGGTGAGGTATTCCTCCCACATGTCGGCTCCCGTCTTCAGGTCGTGCTCGCGCAGCCAGACGGCGATCTCGTCGTAGGTGCGAGTCATCCCGTCGTAGGGTCCGGTGTAGATGCTCGTCACGGCCTCGCCGACCGGCAGCTCCGTGACCACGACGTTGCCGGTGCCGTGAGCGGCACCGGCCACCGGAAACCCGGCGGTCACATCGACGGTGTCGGTGGGCATGCCGTGATACAGCGCGAGCGGCGGGCCTGCCGGGGCGAGGCCCTGCTCGGCGAGCTCGGCGGCGGAGGTCTCGAAGGCTCGCATGAAATAGTCGGTGAGGTCGGCCATCTTGACCCTCTCGTGCAGCCCCAGCATGGTGCGCGGTTCAAGTTCGACGCGGTCGATCTGCATGATCTGCTCCTCTGCTTGGCGCTCACTCTATTCCGCCCGGCCCGGGCGGGATAGGAGGTCAGCGGCCGGCGGGAACGTCGATCGCGAGCACCGCGCGGTCATCGAGCCAGCGCTCCAGGTGGCTGGCGGAGACCGGGCGCGACACGAAGTAGCCCTGTGCCATGTCGCAGTCGAAGTGCGCCAACTGGTCGAGTACCTCCGCGCTCTCCACGCCCTCGGCCACGATGCGCATGCCGAGGCTGTGGCCCAGGTGGATGGAGGACGCCACTAGCGCGGAGGCCCGATCATCATCGAGCATCGGGATGACGAAGGACTGGTCGAGCTTGAGCTCGTCGATGGGCAGGTCGCGCAGATAGGCCAGCGAACTGTAGCCGGTGCCGAAGTCGTCAACCGCGATGAGCACGCCCGCGCTGCGCAGCCGCATCAGGATGTTCCGCGCCCGGTCACGGTCCACCAACAGGAATTCCTCGGTCACCTCGAGCATGAGCGCTGAGCCGGGCAGTCCCCTGGCCGCGAGCATCCGGGTGACCACCCCGACGAGTTGGTAGTCGGCGAGGGAGCGGGAGGACAGGTTCACCGCCACGGTCAGCTCGCGTCCCTGTGCCTGCCAGATCGCGGCCTGGTCGAGCGCGAGCTCGAGGACCACCCGGGTGAGGGTGCGCATGAGGCCGCCGTTCTCGGCGACGTCGAGGAAATCGGCGGGATAGAGAAGGCCGCGGGTGGGGTGGTTCCAGCGCACGAGCGCCTCGACGCCGGGCACGGTGTCGCTGGCCAGGTCCACCTTGGGCTGGTAGTGCAGCACTAACTGGTCGTCGGTCAGGGCCATGCGCAGCTCGTGCAGTGTGCGCAGCCGGGCCCCGTCGTGGCTGTCGTCACCGGCGGAGTAGATGCGCTGGCCCATCCGCGCGGCCTTGGCCGAGTACATGGCCATGTCTGCCTTGCGCAGCAGTCCGCTGAGGTCGGATCCGTGCTCGGGGGAGAGCGCGATGCCGATGCTCAGGCCGAGCTCAAGGCTGAGACCGTCGATCACGATGGGGCGGGCGGTGACCGCCCGCAGGCGGCGGGCCATCGCCGTGGCGCGCATCTGGTCTGCATGGTGCAGGTGCACGGCGAATTCGTCGCCGCCGAGCCGCGCGAGCAGGTCGCCGGCCTGCAGGGCTCCCGTGAGACGGGCGCTGATGCGTTCGATCAGGCGGTCGCCGGCTTCGTGGCCGAGGCTGTCGTTGACCTCCTTGAACCTGTCCAGGTCGAGCACCAGGAGGGCGCTGGGGCGTGCGTCGACGGCGCGGAGGCGGGTGGCGACATCCATGGCCAGAGCCCGGCGGTTGGGCAGGCCGGTGAGCTCGTCGGTGCGGGAAAGGGAGTGCAGGAGACGTTGCCGGGAGGCCAGCGGGACGGCGGCGAGGGCCAGTGCGCTGCCGGCCAGGCTCACGGCCAGGACGGAGACGTCGGTCTGGCTGGCGACGAGGAGCACGGCCAGACCGGCGGCGGTGGCCACGAGCGGAGCCGCGATGGCGGTGGCGGCGTAGGCCGATCCATCGGATGCGGCGGTGACCGTTGTCCGGTCTGGGCGGGTGCGGGTGGTCACCAGCACCCAGATCGTGATGAGGGCGAAGCCGACGGCCCAGGCGCCGTTCAGAGCGGTGCCGATCAGAACGGGGTCGAACTGCACTCGCCGGGCGTAGAACACATCGGCGGTGGCGAAGAGCAGCAGCCCGGCCACCAGGAGCAGACCCGACCTGCCCAGCACCCGCACCGGTGTGGCCGCGATGCCGGCCAGTGCGGCGATGAGCAGAAGGTCCAGAATCGGGAAGGCGATGCTGAGCAGGATGGGCGCCGAGAGCGGCCTGCCGCTCGCGGCATCCAGGGCTGGACTGAGCAGGACGGCCAGCACCGAGGCGGCCCCCAGGGCGCCCACGGCACTGGTCAGCAGCACCGGCCACGCCTGTTTCCGCAGCGACCGGTGCGCGAGTACCGCGACGACGCCCAGCATCAGGAGGTAGAAGCCTAGGTAGGCGCTGTCGGCGAGCGTCGGCAACACGTCACCGGCGGACGCCTCGGGGAGCAGACGGTAGGCGGTGTCGCCCGCGGCCAGTGCCGTCACCGCTGCGGCGGCGAGAACGACGTCTGGGCGCCTGGCTGTGCCGCGGTACACGGCCAGCCAGACGAGGGTGACGGCTGCCCAGTCGCTGAGCAGCGCCATCCAGCCGTCGACGACGACGTTGAAACCGTCACCGTGCAGTGCCAGGCCGATGAGGTTGGCAATGAGCACCAGGGCGATACCGTGCAGCACGACCAGGTCGATGCGCGACAGGGCGGGGCGCCGTCCGGCGGTCAGCAACGCGAGCTTCACACCAACGCTCCCCTCGGCACAGTCTCCGTCGCGTCAGGTGAGCTGCTGGAAGCCCCCGCCAATCCAGCTGCGCTGGGCGATCAGCTCACCTTACTGGCAAGCTGACCGCCCTCAACCAGGGTCGATAGGCCCGGCGTGAACACGAATGCGCCGGTTGCTTAGGCCTCGGTGATCCCGTCGGCACTGAGAGAGGCCAGCTCGCCCTCCCCGGACGGGTGCGCGCCTGCCGCATCGACGATCCAGGCGTAGTCGAACGCCCGCTCACGCCAGCCGGCGTAGCGGCCGGACACTCCACCGTGGCCGGCCGACATCTCGGTCTTGAGCAGGGCGTCCGCCCCCACTTCACGCAGCCGGGCGACCCACTTGGCCGGTTCGACGTAGAGCACCCGGGTGTCGTTGAGGCTGGTGACGGCGAGGATGCGCGGATAGTGCGTCTGGTGCACGTTCTCCAGCGGAGAGTACGACTTCATATAGGAGTACACCTCGGCGTCGTGCAGGGGGTCGCCCCATTCGTCCCACTCGATCACGGTGAGCGGCAGGCTGGGGTCGAGGATCGAGGTCAACGGGTCGACGAACGGCACGCCGGCCAGGATGCCGGAGAAGAGGGCAGGGGCCAGGTTGGCCACGGCGCCCATCAGCAGGCCGCCGGCGCTGCGTCCCTCGGCGACGAGCCGGTCGGGCGAGGTGTACCCGCAATCGATGAGGTGCTCGGCGCAGGCGATGAAGTCGGTGAACGAGTTGCGCTTTCGGTGGGTCTTGCCGCTCTCGTACCAGGCGCGGCCGAGCTCGCCGCCGCCGCGCACGTGGGCGACGGCGAAGACCATGCCACGGTCGAGCAGGCTGAGCCTGGCGATGCTGAACGACGGGTCGATGCTGATCTCGTAGGAGCCGTAGCCGTAGAGCAGGGTGGGCGCCGGGGTGCCGGGGGCCACGAGGTCGGTGCGGTAGACGATCGAGATGGGCACCCGGGTGCCGTCGGCGGCCACGGCCCATTCGCGCCGCTGCTCGAACAGGCTGGGGTCGTAGTGGCCGAGCACCGGCTGCTGCTTGAGCAGGCGCAGCTCGCCCGTGGCGACGACGTAGTCATACACCGTGGACGGGGTGACGAAGCTTGTGTAGCCCAGCCGGATGGTGGGCTGGTTCCACTCCGGGTTGCTGCCGATGCCCACCGAATAGAGTGCCTCGTCGAAGGTCAGCTCGGTGAGTCCGCCCCCGCGCTTGGTGGCGTAGGCAACCTGGGTGAGGCCGTCCTTGCGGTACTCCACGACCACGAAGTCCCGGAAAGCGTCGACGCTCTCGAGGCGGATACGGTCGTTGTGCGCCAGCACCACGCGCTTGTCGCCCCGGGGGTCGCCGGCGGCCACGCTGACGAGCTCGAAGTTCACGGCGTTGTCGTTGTGCACGATCAGGAGCCGGTCCTCGCCGTCGATGACGGCGTGCTCCACGTCGTACTCGACGTCGTCGCGGCGCGGCCACACCACGGTGAACTCTCCGGTGGGGTCAGCGGCGTCGAGCAGGTGGGTCTCGCTGGTGACGCTGGACCCCGCCTCGATCATGAGATAGCGGTTGCTGCGGGAGCGGCCCACGCCCACCCAGAAGCGCTCGTCGGGCTCGGTGAAGACCGTCACATCGGTGTCGGCCGGGGTGCCGACCTCGTGCCGCCAGACGGTGTCGGGGCGCCAGGCGTCGTCGACCGTGGTGTAAAAGACGTAGCGGCCGGTGGGGTCGAAGAGTGCGCCGGAGCTGGTGTTGGGGATCTCGTCGGCGAGGTTCTCCCCGGTGGCGATGGTGCGGATGCGCACGGTGTAGCGCTCGTCACCCTCGACATCGACCGCGTAGAGCAGCGCGGTGCCGTCGTCGCTCACGTCGAATGAGCCCAGCGAGTAGAACTCGTGGTCGGCGGCCTCGGCGTTGTCGTCGAGCAACACCTGCTCGCCGGGCAGACCGGGGGTCTGGGCCGCCTGGTCGGTCGCTGCGCCGGCACCGGCGGGGCCGGCGACAGGCCCGATCACCGGGGGAGTCCAGTCGTCAGGGCCGCTGATGGGCGCGCGGCAATGGATGCCGTACTCCATGCCCTCGACCGAGCGGGTGTAGTGCCACCACTGCCCGCGGCGCACGGGCACGCTGAGATCGGTCTCCTGGGTGCGGTCCTTGATCTCCTCGAAGATCTGCTCCTGCAGCAGCTCCAGGTGGGCGGTGCGGGCATCCGTGTAGGCGTTCTCCGCCTCGAGGTGGGCGATCACCTCGGGGGCCTCCTTGTCGCGCAGCCACTCATAGTTGTCGACGTACACATCGTTGTGGTGGATGCGCCGGGTTGGCTTCTGGGCGGCGAGGGGAGGAAGGTTCATTCCTTCAGCGTAGCCATCCGGTGTGGGCATGTCCCGTGTGCCGCGGTAGGTCGTGTGCTCTGAGGTGGTGGCCCCCTTCGGGGGGTACGTGTGGTCGGCCTGTGCTGCGGGGTGAGCCGTAGGGTGAAGCTGAGGCAACACCGGCAAGGGGGCAACGGGATGGATGCAGTGACGGGATACGCGCGGTGCCGGGATGCGGGCAGCGCCGGGGTGCGGGCAGCGATGCGGGGGCGACGGCTGCCGGCTCGAGCGACCGGGGTCGCGGCGCTGCTACTGCTGCTGGCCGGCTGTGCGGCCGGCCCGGTGGCTGCCCCCAGCGCGGCGTCGACTCCGATGCCGGAGAACACGGTGGCGGCGGGAGTGGACGACGAGACCGTGCTGATGGACTGCGCCACATCCGTTCCGCTCGACGCCGCGGCCGCGGTTCTGGGCCTTCCGGTGGCCGAGGTGCTCGATCAACAGGATCCCCCCGCGGACATCACCGCTTTTGCCAGGGCCGTGACGTTGGCCATGTCAGAACCCGCCCTGCAGATCGCGGGCGAGCAGCACTGCCGGTACATCGGGCCCTCCGGCCAGGGGCGGGCGCCGGAGGTACGCGTGTCGGTGCTGCCGAACGGAGCCGCAGAGTTCAGCCTGGTCGAGCCCGACGTGAACGACGGCCTGCGGAACATGCTTCCCGTGTACCTCGGTGACCAGGGGTACTCCGAGTGCCGGGATGGCGAGTGGGAGGGCTGCCGCGCCGAGGTGCTCATCGGTTCCACCTGGATCTCCATTTCCGTCGGCATTTCCGGCCTGGACCCTGAGTCCTTCCTGGCCTATGCCGGCGGGGTCGTTGACTCGATCGGTGCGCTGAAGTTCGCCCAGCCGGCCGAGCCGTCACGCCCCGAGTGCGGCGCGCTCCTCAGCCCTCACGACCTCAACGACTCCGGCGGCCTCGTTGACGCGACCGGCGGTGATCTGCTGTCGCTTGACGAGCGGGCGTCCCAGAACCGCGCGGCCCAGGTGCGCGGTGGGCTGGTGCAGTGCGGGTGGTCGGACGAGTCCTCGCCGGGTGGGGTTGAGCTCACGATTCTTCCCGGTGCGGGCGGACTGTGGGCTCAGACTCCACCTACCGGAATCCCGTCCACGATTCCGCTGCAGTCCATCGACCTGACGGTGGAGACGGGCGCCGAGTGGCCGGCCTCCGGCGTCGAGGCGTGGGCGGGCTGCGCCGACGACGAGTGCCAAGTCACCCTGATGGCGGACGGCATCTGGCTCACCGTCGCCTCGCCGGCCGAAGGAGGCCTGACCGGGGCTTCGGCGCTCGCCGCGGCCGCCTACCAGCGCTACGCAGAGGCCACCTAGTTCTCGCGCGCCCCGCCGCCCCCAGCTGACGATTGAGCCCGCTCCGTCGCTGATCGAGCTTGTCGAGGTCCCTTGGATGTCCCTATGAACCTGCAATGACTCGGTCGCAAGTATTCTCGAGATTCCCTTGTGGATAACGTGACATTTCCTCACAATATTCTTTGATTCGTGGGAGAATGAGGGTATGGACGAAGAGCTCGTACACGGCTCCACCGCACCGCTGGGAGACACTCCCAGCGGCGGTACTCCGCAGGACTGGAACACCAGCCTGGCCGGTCCGGCACCAGTTCCCGCAGCCTTCGACGTCCCCGCTGACTCGAGCGTAAACGCAGCCACCGACACTCCCATCGACGGCGAGCGGTCGGTGCCCGCGCCGCCTCGCGCGGGTCGCCGGGCTGCCCCGCAGCCGATCTGGCGGGACCCCGCAGACCTCCCCTCCGTGCAACAGGCGCATACCGGTGTGTTCGGACAGAAACTGCAGCTCCTGGCCGAGGCCGCCGCGGTGGTGCAGGAGGTGATGGGCTCGATCGATGTCGACGGGCTCAACGATGCGGAACTGGTCGCGCTGACTCAGATGACCGAGAAGGTCGGCCGGCCCGCGGATCTGGCCCGGGTGACCACCGCCACGGTGGTGGAGTACCGGGCCCGGACGGGTTTGGGTCGGGACTCGTTGGCGTGGCGGTTGGGCGCCTCACACCACACCGATTTGTTGACCCGGTTGACCGGGGCGTCGGGGCAGGAGATGAAACGCCGGGTGCGGTTGGGGGAGAAGATCGCCCCACGCATGATGGGCGGCACCGTCCTCGACCCCGTCTTCCCCACCGTCGCCGCCGCCCTGGCTGCCGGGGAACTCGGGCTGGACGCGGCGGAGGAGATCGTGAAGGGCCTGGCCGACTACAAGGTCCACGGCCGGTTCGATGCGAACCCCGCCGACGTTGACGCGGCCGAGGCGGGCTTGGTCGAATCGGCCACCGGCTCCGTCTACGGCCGCAGCACCGACGGCGACCCGATCACCCGGCTGGGCGACTCAGACGGGTTCAGTTACCCGGCTGACGCGCTCCGGGACATGGCTCTGCAGTGGCAGGCGGCGTTGAACCCGGACGGCCTTGCCCCCAACGAGGAGGTCCTCGAGGCGAAGTCCACGTTCTCCTTCGGCGGGATCCGCAACGGCCTCTACCCGCTCCGCGGCGGCGTCACGCCGGAGCTCAAAGGCATCATCCAAACCCTGTTCAACACCTACCAGTCCGCCCGCACCGCACCCCGGTTCCCCTCCGCCGAGGAACAGGAACGCATCGACGCCGGCGAACTCGTGCCCGGAGAGATCCTCGACGACCGCAGCGGCGGCGAGAAACGAGCCGACATCCTCCGCGGCATCCTCACCCAGATCGCCCAAGACCCCCGCACCCCCACCATGGGCGGGATGCCACCGACGGTGATGGTGCACGTCAGCGCCGCAGACCTCCTCGCCGGCATCGGCGTCGGCTGGATCGACGGCGTCGACGCACCCTTGTCGATGAAAACGATCAACCAGATGGTCGACAACGGCGGCATCCGCCCCGTGTTCTTCGGCGGCAACGGCGCCGTCCTCGCCCTGGGCAACAAAGCCCGCTGCTTCAGCCCCCTCCAACGCCGCGCCATCACCGCCCGAGACGGCGGCTGCATCGTCCCGAACTGCACCAGCCCGGCCCAATGGACCGAACTCCACCACGTCATCCCCTGGCAGAACGGCGGCCCGACCGACATCGACAACGGGGTACTGCTCTGCTGGTACCACCACCACACCATCGACACCGCCGGGTGGAAGATCCGAATGGTCAACGGCATGCCGCAAGTGAAGGCACCGCACTGGCTCGACCCCACCGGCACATGGCGACGACCCAACCAACACCGCGCCCACGACCCCAACACCCGAAAACCACTCAACACGGAATGACCCACCGGGACGCAGGCTGCTCGACCAGCGGGTCTCAGGCTGCTTGAGCAGCGCGTCCCGCGTCGATTACCGACTCGCGAATGGCTTCGTTAGGGTCGAATGAGGGGCATGTGCGCATCCGCGGGGTGCTGACCACAACCGTGCTCCGGAATCAGGATCACCATGTCGACCCCCGAGAGCGCACCAGCCACCAGTACTGAGACTCAGGGTGAAGCCGACATCGAGTCCGTTCTCCGGTCGGTGCTCAAGGCCGTCCCAGAGGCCGACCCCGACGCAGATCTCGACGCCATCGCAGACCCCCGCACCGTTCTGGGCCGTGTCTTCCAGGGCGTGCTGTTCGACATGGACGGCACCCTGGTCGACTCGACCAAGGCGGTGAACCGTTCGTGGCAGCGGTGGGCCGACGAGATGGGTTTCGGCGCCCTCTTCTCCGGCGTGCAGCACGGTCGTCCGGCCCGGGAGATGGTGGCCGACCTCGTGTCCGCCGACAAGGTGGAGTCGTCCATCCGGCGGGTGACCGAGCTCGAGCTCAGCGACACCGATGACATCACCATTCTGCCCGGCGCCGCCGAACTGATGGCGAGCATCCCGGAAGGCCGACGCGCCATCGTCACCTCCTGCAGTCGCGACCTCTGCCACGTGCGTCTGAACGCCACGGGATTCGACACACCCGCGACCGTGGTCACGATCGATGACACCGTCAAGGGCAAGCCCGCGCCCGACCCGTTCCTGGAAGCGGCCGACCGGCTCGGCCTCGATGCCCGCCAGTGCGTGGTCATCGAAGACGCGCCGGCGGGCCTGGCCGCGGGCCGAGCCGCCGGATGCGCCACCATCGGAGTCGTCGGAACCCACTCGGCCGAGGAGCTCGACGCCGACCTCGTCGTGCCGAGCCTCGACCGCCTGCGCATCGAGCTGCACGACCACGGGGTCGTCTTCTCGCTCGCCCCACTACAGGGTTAGGTCACCGCAAGACGGATGTGAAGAGCTCTGCAGTGCGGCTGAGGACGGCCACGAGCCCGATAACAGCCACACCAAGCCAGACCCAGATGGGCGTGAGTCCGCGTCCGATGCGCCTCTGAACGATGATCGACCGCCCGACGATGTAGACGGGCGGAGACAGGAACGCCCAGGCCCAGTGGAACGGGCGCACGTATCCGGCACGCTCCAACACGCGCCGGTCGGCGAAAGCCAACGCCACCGACGCGGCGTAGATGGCCACGCTCAGAACATTCCGTACGAGGCCCGACATGTCCACCGGCGGCACGAAGGGTTCTGCTGTGGGGTCGAAGTCGGTCGGGAACAGCCTGAACGGCAAAGACAGGAACGCTGCTGTCGTCAACAGGGGCAGAAGGACGATCGCCCAGAGACTGGCGGTATACACCGGGGTCTCCGCAGGCAACGGCTGTTGCACCGGGGGACCCAGCTCGGCCGGGCCCATCACGGCCGCCGTCCACTGCGTTCCGTCCCACCAGCGCAGGCCCGGTCCGCCCTCCGGATCGGCATGCCAGCGCGGCTCGCCGATCTCTGGTTCTGTCGCCGTCATCGTGTCCCCCAATACGTGTCTGACACGGCGGTGTTGTTCCGCCGTCTGCACCCAAGGTAGTAGACAGGAAGCATGACTGGGCGCGAACAGACCGAGATCGAACGCAAGTATGACGTCACCGACGGCAGCCAGGTGCCGTCACTCGCGCGTCTCCGCGGCGTAACGGCCGTCGAGACGCACGACCCGTTCACCCTGACGGCGGTGTACTACGACACCGATACCCGTGACCTCGCACGCCACCGCATCGTGCTGCGCCGACGGGAGGGCGGCGGCGATGCCGGGTGGCACCTGAAGACACCGGCCGTGGAAGGACGCACCGAGGTGCACTGGCCCCTCGACGTCGGAGAGACCTTGGACGCCGGTGCGGTGCCCGACGAGGTGCTCGAGCCCGTGCGTGCCATCGTGCGCGACCGGCCCCTAACGCCCCTGGCCCGTATCACCACCGTGCGCACCACGACACACCTGCTGGGCCCCGACGCCGAACCTCTCGCCGAGGTCGCCGACGACGAGGTGGCGGCCTCTGACGCCCGCGGCGGCACCTACCGCAAATGGCGGGAGTGGGAGGTTGAGCTGCTGGCCGGCGCTCCCGACACCCGCAAGGAGCGCACCCGCCTGCTCGACGCCGTCGAGGCGACCCTGGCGGCGGCGGGCGCGCATCCGTCGGCCAGCGTGGCCAAGATCGCCCGTGCGGTGGGCGTCGACTCGCTCACCGACCTCGCCGTGAGCCCGGTCCTGCCGGGCCTGCTGCCCTCGCCCGCGCTGCTCGACCCGGAGTCCGCCGCCGTGATCGTCGTGGGAGCGCTGCGCGACCTCACCGCCATCCTGATCGCCAAGGATCCACTGGCGCGGGCGGATGCGCCCGACGCCGTGCACAAGATGCGCACGACGGTCCGCCGGCTGCGCAGCGTCCTCGCGGTCTACGGCCGCCTGTTCGAGAAGACCGCCGTCAGCGAACTGCGCTTCGAACTCAAGAACCTCGGAAACGAACTGGGCCGCGTGCGTGACGCCGAGGTGCGCGGCAGTCGGCTGGCCGCCGAGCTCGCAGCAGCCGCCCCTCGCTCAACCGCGGATGCCGACGTTCGCCTCGTCGGGGGAGCGCAGCGGGAACACGCGGAGGCCCTCGACCGCGTGCGCGGTTACCTGCTGAGCACCCGGTACTACCGAACGTTGGACGCCCTGGACGCGTTCGCGGAGTGGCCGCCGTTCGGGCCGAAGGCCGGCCGGCCGGCCGCGGCAGAGATCCGGCGCGACCTCGCCGCGGCAGTGCGCACGCTCGCGAAGCGCACCGATGCCGTCACCGGCGCGGATGCGCCCGAACCGGCCCTGCACGAGGTGCGTAAGGCCGCGCGCCGCCTGCGCTACGCCGCCGAGGCCGTTGCCCAGGCCGCGCCGGTGCGGCTCGAGCCGGACACCACGGCGAAGAAGAAAGCGGCGAAGAAGGCCGCCAGGAAGAGCGCCAGGGCGTTCGACAGGGCCGCCGCCAGGTTCGACGAACTCCGCGGCCGGTACGACGACGTCGCCGGCGTCGCCAAGCCCCTCGTAAAGCGGCTCGGCGACAGGCACGACAGGCGACTGTTCCTCGACATCGTTGAGGGTGCCGGCCAGGCCGCCCACGAATCCGGCGAGAACACCCTGGTCTACGGGCTGCTGTTGGCCCGGGCTGAGGAGCCCGGTGAAACCGTGGAGGTGGTGCTCGCCGACGCCCGCCAGACCCTGCACAGGCTGGAGAAGATGGTCAGGGCGCTCTAGCGCAGCCGGTCTACCAGCGCCGGGCCGACGAGGCCGCGATGATCTGCAGCAACGCCGCCCGCAGCTCGTCGGCGTTGTCGAGCGGGGGGAACACGTCGGCCTCGAGCGTGCGGGCCTGCCGCCAGGCCGCGGTCCCGGCGTCCGTGCGCGTCACCAGGTGACGACGTGCGTCGCGTTCGTCGCGGATGCGCGCGATGAGCCCCTCGCGCTCGAGCCTGTCGAGTGTGCGCGACATGGTCTGGGTCTGCACCCGCGCCTCCCGGGCCAGTTCGGTCTGACTGCGCGCGCCCGGGCCCAGCAGGTGCAGCACGATGAGGCCGGCGTGGGTGAGGCCGAGCGACGCGAGCGCCTCGACCCAGGCGTGCTCCACGAGCCGGGCCGCGGTGGAGAGCAGCCGGCCGTTGGGCCACTGCGCCATCGCCTCGCCGGCGGATGCGGCGTCGGGGGAATCGGATTCGGGAGTGGTCACCCCTTCACCGTACTGCTACCGTGGTTTAGTCAGCTAGCTGATCAATTGATCTGCACGCGTATGAAAGCGTCGGTACAAAGGAGATCCCCATGACAGTGTCCCGAGACCTGCTCCGCCAAGGCACCGTTCTACTCAGCGCCATCCTCGCGCTGGTGGGATCGTTCATCGGCTCAGGCGCCGCGGGCGGCACGCCCATCCAGAACGCCTCCGGCGGCGCGCTGGCCGCAGACGCCACGCCCATCGCACCCGGCGGACCTGCCTTCGCGATTTGGACGCCGATCTATGCCGGCCTTGTGCTCTACGCCATCTGGCAGTTCCTGCCGCGGCAGAAGACCGACCCGCGCCAGCGCCGGCTCGGCTACGCCGTCGCGGCGTCGCTGCTGCTCAACGCCGCCTGGATCCTCAGCGTGCAGTTCGACCTGCTCTGGCTCAGCGTCCCCGTGATCGTGTTGCTGCTGGCCGTGCTGGTCTGGATCTTCCTCATCGTGCTCGACACCCGGCCGGGCTCCCTCGTCGAGACGGTCCTGGTGGACGGCACCCTGGGCCTCTACCTCGGCTGGGTGTGCGTGGCCACGGCCGCGAACATCACCGCGGTACTTGTGGCGGCCGGATTCACCGGGTTCGGCCTGTCGCCGGATGTCTGGGGCGTTGTGGTGATCGCCGTCGCCGGTCTGGTCGGCGTGCTGCTGGCCGTCGTCGGGCGGGGCCGGCTCACCCCCACCCTCGCCCTCTGCTGGGGCCTGGCCTGGGTGGCCGTGGCTCGATTGACCGGAGACCTGCTCTCCACCCCCACAGCCGTGGCCGCCATCGTCGCGGTGGTCGCCGTCGTGGCCGTCACCGTGGTGCTGCGGGTTCCCGCTCCCCGCCGCCTCAACGCAGCCGAGCCGGTGCGCGCATGACCGGCGCACGCCGTCGCTGGTTCGGCCTGGTCTTCATCAGCATCGCCGTTGCCCTGATCATCGTCGACTCCACCATCGTCAACGTCGCCATCCCGTCGATCGTCGATGACCTGGGCATCACCTCCACCCAGGTGCAGTGGGTGCAGGAGAGCTACACCCTGGTCTTCGCGGCGCTCCTGCTGGTCTTCGGGTCGCTGGCCGACCGTTACGGCCGTCGGCGCATCCTGCTCACCGGCGTGGTGATCTTCGCGGCCGCCTCGGTGCTCGCCGCCCTCGCCCAGACGGGCGACCTGCTCATCGCCTCCCGGCTCGTGCAGGGCGTCGGCGGGGCCATGGTGCTGCCGACCACCCTGTCGCTGATCAACGCCACCTTCCGAGGCCGCGACCGCGGCATCGCCTTCGCCATCTGGGGCTCCACCATCGGCGGCATGGTCGCTGTCGGCCCGCTCCTGGGCGGTTGGCTCACCACATACTTCTCCTGGCGCTGGGCGTTCGGCATCAATGTGCCGCTGGGGCTGGTCATCGTCGTCGGCGTGCTCATCTTCGTGACCGAGTCCAAGGACGCCGGCGAACCCCGCCGCATCGACGTGGTCGGTGCCGTGCTGTCGGTGGTCACGAGCGCGTCCCTGGTCTTCGGCCTCATCGAGGGCCGCACCTACGGCTGGTGGCTCACCAAGACCGCGCCCACCATCGGCGACTGGACCTGGCCGTTCGAGCTGTCCATCATCCCGATCGCCTTCCTGATCACCCTCGTGTCCGGCGTCCTGTTCGTCTGGTGGGGCATCCGCCGCCAGCGCTTGGGCAAGAGCACCCTGCTGGCCTTCTCGCTGTTCCGGATCGCCTCGTTCCGCAACGGCAACATCGCCGCCCTGATCGTGTCGCTCGGCGAGTTCGGCATCATCCTCTCGCTGCCGCTCTGGCTGCAGAACGTGCTCGGCTACGACGCCCTGCAGACCGGCTTCGTGCTGCTGGCCCTGGCGATCGGCTCGTTCGTAGCCAGCGGCCTGGCCGGAGCCTTCGGCAACAAGGTCACCCCGTTGACCATCGTGCGCGTGGGCATCATCGCCGAGATCATCGGCGTCGCGGGCCTGGGCACCGTCATCACGGCGGATGCGACGTGGCTCGTGATCGTGCCGTTCCTGTTCGTCTACGGACTGGGCGTGGGCCTGGCCACCGCGCAGCTCACCGGCGTGGTGCTCGGCGACGTGCCCGTTGAGCAGAGCGGGCAGGGTTCCGGCACCTCCAGCACGGCTAGGCAGATCGGTTCGGCCCTCGGCATCGCCGTTCTGGGCACCGTGCTGTTCACCTCGGTGGGCCTGTCGCTCGACGCCAAGCTGGCCGACCTCGATGTGCCCGCTGCCACGAGCACCCAGATCGTGGATGCCGTCGTCGATAGTGCCGGCGCGGCCATCCCGGCCCTGGAGGCCCAGAGTCCGGCCGTGGCCGAGGCCGCCAAGGAAGCCTTCAGCGAAGGTACCCGGTACTCCGCGTACGCGGCTGCCGGATTCCTGGTCATCGGCCTGGTCGCCACGCTGCGGCTCACGGCCCGGCGCCCGGAGGAGACCGAACAGCCCGCGGTGCCGGCTGCGTCGGGCAGCTAGGTCAACGCGGCTGCGACCGGCGGTCCGGCTGGGGCTTCTGCACCGAGAGTTCCCCGCCGAGCCGGCCGCCGTAGGGTCGGCCATGGTCGGCGTATTCCTCCCGGAAGAAGCCCATGCGCCAGCGCCCCATCTCGATGCGGGCGCCGGTGCGCAGGATCAGCCCCTTCTCCGGTCTCATCGTGCTCGAGCCACCGCCGACGCTGCCGTAGGCGTAGAGAACGTACTCGTCGTTCGCGTCGTGCCGGATCTCAGCGTGCTGGAGGTCGAGCCCGTCCAGGCGCAGGTCGGCGTTGGTACCACTGCCGATGCGGGTGACGCCGGGCAGCAGGTTGAACTCGCGGGGAGGACGGCCATCCCAATTCTCCGACCCCACGACGAAGATCAGGCGGGGGCGCCCGGCTCCCGGGGTGTAGTGGGTGGTCGTGACGCGTTTCCTGATCCGGCGGGAGACCGTGGGCACCAGTGGGAACGGCGTGGTCGGCGGCAGCTGCACCCGTTGCTCGGGTGCAGGAGGTTGACGCCAGTGCTTGAGCAGTGAGCTCACCGCCGCTGCGGTTCCCAGCATCAGATGCGGCGATCGGGTCACCATCCGCTGAGCGAGCGGGGCCTGCACGGCACCCATCCGTGCGATCACACCGTCGGGTCCTGACACCGACAGCACCAGGGACTTTTCGGCCAGGCCCGCCGCCACGGTGCGCAGATCGCTCAGCGACGTCAGATGGGTGTGCAGGAAGCGCTCGGGGTTGCTCAGGAACAGCCCGATCTCCAGGCCGGACGCGGTGACGGTGCCGACGAGCGGCTCGCGGTCGTCTCCCGGCTCGTCCAGCGAGAAGCGCAGATCGATGTCGAGGCGCGTTCTGGTGTCGGCCACGAGGCTAGTCAGTGCGGGAGGAGGAGGGGGCTGCGGCCCCGCCGGGAGCCTCGCTCGTGGTCACCCGTACCGTTCCGTTGAGTTTCCAGGTGGCCCGCGGCGCATCCGGGCCGATGTCCCGCGGAACCTCGACGGTCATGTCGATGAAGCTGTAGTCGATCACCGCGCTCTTGCCGGTGAGATAGGACCACATCTCCTTACCCAGATCGGTCCAGTCCTGGATACTGCGGGACGGCGGGCCTGAAAAGTCGGGTTCGGCGCTGGTCGGGGTGACATTGGAAATCTGGTCGGTCATGGTGTTCCTTACTCTCGCCATTGAGGGGTAGTCGTCACCCTAGCTGCGGGGAGAGCGTCATAACTGAAGATCACCTGAGGCTTGTGGAACTCGACGGGAGACACAGAACAGCTCGCCCGTGGATCACGGGCGAGCTGTTCGGTGTGGAGCGGGTGGCGCTGAGTCTATTCGGCGTCGAGGTCCGTCTCGAGGATCTTGACGAGGCCTTCGAGAGCCTCGTCCGCTCCATCACCCTCGGCGCGCAGCACGACGACCTGGCCGTTTGCGGCACCCAGGCTCATCAGGCTGAGGATGCTCGAGGCATCCATGGCGTCGTCGGCCGAGTCACCCTCCAGGGCGATGGTGACCTCCAGCGGCAGTGCGCCGACGGCCTCGGCGAAGATCGCCGCGGGGCGGGCGTGCAGGCCGACGCGGCTGGCGATGGTGGCGTTACGTTCTGACATGGTTCCTCCTGAAACGGTACGGATTACAACTGTATTGCCCGCCGGATGTGCTGTGGCCGTGAGCGGCAGCACATCCGGCAGTTCGGCTAGAGGCCGAGTTCGGCCAGGGCGGGCAGTTCCGCGCGCACGAGGTCGCGGGCCGCGGTGGCGGTGGGGGCGGCCAGGGCGATGCCGGCCAGGCGCTGGGCCTCGTCGACGGTGACGGTCTTGAGCACCGCGGCGACGGCCGACAGGGCCCGCGCGGTCATCGAGAGGGTGTTCACGCCCAGGCCCACGAGGACCACGGCGAGGGCCGGGTCGGCCGCGGCCTCGCCGCAGACGCCGACGGGCTTGTTGTTGCCCTCGGCGACGGACCCGGCGACGGTGAGCTGGATCAGCCGGAGCACGGCGGGCTGCCACGGTGTGTTCAGCGCCGCGAGCGGGCCGAGCTGTCGGTCGGCGGCCATGGCGTACTGGGTGAGGTCGTTGGTGCCCAGGCTGGCGAACTGCACCTGGCCCAGGATGGTCTCGGCCGTCAACGCGGCGGAGGGAACCTCCACCATCACCCCGGGGGTCTTCAGCCCGGCGTCGCCGCACATGCGGGCGAAGTCGCCGGCTTCTTCGGCGGTGGAGATCATCGGCGCCATCACCCAGACATCCGCTTCGGTGCCCTCGGCAGCGGTCGCGATCGCGGCCAGCTGACGCTTGAGCACGCCGGGGGAGGTGAAGTCGGTGCGGTAGCCGCGCACGCCGAGCGCCGGGTTGGGCTCGGATGCGTCGGTGAGGAACGGGAGGGGTTTGTCGGCGCCGGCGTCGAGGGTGCGCACGACGACCTTCTTGCCCGGGAACGCGTCGAACACACCGCGGTACGCGGTGACCTGCTCGTCCAGGGTGGGTTCTTCGTCGCGGTCGAGGAAGCAGAACTCGGTGCGGAGCAAGCCCACACCCTGCGCGCCGGCCGCGGCGGCCTTGACGGCATCCGCGGCGCCGCCCACGTTCGCCAGCAACGGCACGAGGTGGCCGTCGGCGGTGACGCCCTCGCCGGAGAACACGGCGAGGGTCGCCGCGGTCGTGGCCCACGCTTCGGCGGCGGCGACCTGGTCGGCGTCGGGGTCGACGGAGATGCTGCCGGCCGCGCCGTCCACGTACACGCTGGTGCCGTCGGCGATGGTTTCGACGCCGGCCGCGGCGACCACGGCGGGCAGGCCCAGCGCACGGGCGATGATCGCCGTGTGTGACTGCGGGCCGCCACCGGAGGTGACCAGCGCGAGCACCAGGGCCGGGTTCAACGTGGCCGTGTCGGCCGGGGCCAGGTCATCGGCCACGAGGATGAACGGGGTGTCCGACGCCGGGATGCCCGGGGCCGGCACGCCGCGCAGCTCGGCGACGATACGGGACCGCACGTCGAGCACATCCGTGGACCGCTCGGCCATGTAGCCGCCGAGGTTGTGCAGCATCTCGGCCACGGACGCCGCCGACTCCCAGATCGCACGTTCGGCGGAGGTGCCGTTGTTGGTCATCAGCTTCACGGCGCCCTTGATGAGCATCGGGTCAGCCGCCATCAGCGCAGTGGCCTCGAGGACCGACTTACCCGCGCCGGTGGCGCTGACCGAGCGCTCTTTGAGCTCGGCCTGCACCACCTTCGCGGCCGTGCGAAGCGTGACGGCGGCATCCTCTGCCGTCGTCGACGAGGCCAGCTTTTCTCCTGCTGGCGGCTCGCTCACGGCCTTGGGCATCTGCCGGACGGATCCTACGATCCTGCCGGGGCTGACCCCTACTCCTGTGAAACTCTGCACGGAACTTCCTCAATTCTTCGGCTTTTAGGCGTTAATGGTGCCCCCTAATATTAGGCGTTCACCAGGGTGTTGTTCTGCTGGATGGACTCCGCAGTCGGGGCCTTTCGGACGTAGCGCTTGAGCGCGATTACCGCTAGGGCGGAGATGATCGTGCCGATCACGATGGCCAGAATGAAGCCCAGAACGTTCTCGATGGCGAAGAACACGAAGATTCCTCCGTGCGGCGCCTTCGACGTGACGCCCCAGGCCATGGTCAGCGCACCGGTGGTGGCCGCGCCGAGCATGCTCGCCGGGATCACGCGCAGCGGGTCAGCCGCGGCGAACGGGATGGCGCCTTCGGAGATGAACGACGCTCCGAGCAGCCAGGCCGCCTTGCCGTTCTCGCGTTCGACCGGGGTGAACAGCTTGCGGTCGAGCACGGTGGCGAGGGCCATGGCGAGCGGCGGAACCATGCCGGCGGCCATGACCGCGGCCATGATCTGCCACGGCGCCTGGTTGGCAAGGGTGGCCGCTCCGAGGCCGGCGACGGCGAAGGAGTAGGCGACCTTGTTGACCGGACCACCGAGGTCGAACGCCATCATGAGACCGAGGATCAGGCCGAGGATGACCACGGACGCGCCGGTCATGCCGTTCAGCCAGTCGCTCAGTGCGACGGTGAGCCAGGCGATCGGTCCGCCGAGCACCAGGAACATCAGCCCGGAGGCGAAGATCGAGGCGAGGAGCGGGATGATCACGACGGGCATCAGGCTGCGCAGCCAGCGCGGCACGGTGAACGAGCCGATCCAGGCCGCGGCGACACCGGCGAGCAGGCCACCGACGATGCCGCCGAGGAAGCCGGCACCCATGAAGCCGGAAACCGCACCGGCGACGAAGCCGGGAGCGATGCCGGGGCGGTCGGCGATGCCGTAGGCGATGTAGCCCGCGAGCGCCGGAACCAGGAAGCCCATCGACAGGGCGCCGATCTTGAACAGTACTGCGCCCAGGTAGATGAGCATGCCACCCTCTGGCAGGTTCCAGAGGCTGTTCTGCAGCACGACGGTGTCGGCGACCTCGGTGATCTTGTAGCCACCGAGCAGGAAGCCCAGCGCGATCAGGAGGCCTCCACCGGCGACAAACGGGATCATGTAGCTGACACCGGTGAGCAGGGCCCGCTTGACCTTCTGGCCCAGGTGCTCGTTCTCGCTGACCGAGTCGGATGCCGCGGCGCCGGCACCGCTGACGCGGCGGGCGTTGGGGTTGTCGACGGCCGCGAGGGCCTCTTCGATCATCTTCTTCGGCTCGTCGATGCCGCGCTTGACGGGCGACTGGATGACGGGCTTGCCGGCGAACCGGGCCTTGTCGCGAACATCCACGTCGACAGCGAAGATCACGGCGTCGGCGGCGTCGATGACCGAGGCGGCCAGCGGGGTCGCTCCGGCGGAACCCTGGGTCTCGACCTGCAGGTCGATGCCCATGTCCTTGGCGGCCGCGACGAGCGCATCCGCTGCCATGTAGGTGTGCGCGATGCCGGTGGGGCAGGCGGTGACGGCCACGAGGCGGCGGGTGCCGGCGGTTGCGGCGCCGGTCGTGCCGGCTCCGGTCGGTGCCTGGGTGGGCACGGCTGCGGTGGCGCGCGGGGCTGCCGGGGCGGAGTGCGCTCCGGCTGCGGCCGCGGTGACCGGCGCGACGATGTCGGTGACCAGGGTGACGATCTCCTCGGGGCTCTTCGCGGCGCGCAGGGCGGCGGTGAAGTCCGACTTCATCAGCGAGCGGGCCAGCTTGGAGAGGATCTTGAGGTGGTCCTGGTCGGCGCCCTCGGGGGCGGCGATCATGAAGATCAGGTCGGCGGGACCGTCGGCGGAGCCGAAGTCGACCGGCTGCGACAGACGGGCGACGGCGAGCGTCGGCTCGGTGACCGCGGCGGACCGGCAGTGGGGGATCGCGAGACCACCGGGGATGCCGGTGGAGGTCTTCGCCTCGCGGGCGAGGGCGTCTGCGTACAGGCCCTCGATCTCGGTGGCCCGTCCTGCGCCGGCCACGAGCTCGGCAAGGTGCCGGATCACTGTGGCCGGTGCGTCACCGAGGTTCTTGTCCAAAGCGACGAGCTCTGGGGTAATCAGTGCACTCACTGGTCATCCTCCTTTGGATGTGTAGCAAATGCCGTCACGGTGACGGCTGTGGGGTCGGTCTGGTTGAGCGCCGGCACGGTTGAGCCGGGCAGGGATGCGGCGGCGGCGCCGTGGGCGGCGGCCTGTCGCAGGCAGTCCGGGGCGGATGCCCCGGCCAGATCGCTGAGCAGGAAACCTGCCAGCGAAGAATCTCCGGCGCCGACGGTGGAGACCGCGACGATCGGGGGACGGGTGGCAAGCCAGTAGCCCTTGGCGGTGACCAGCAGCGCGCCTTTGGCGCCGAGGGTGGCCAGAACGGCCCCGACTCCGGCGTCGATCAGGGTGTGCGCGGCACGGGCGGCCAGGTGCGGATCGGCCTCGAGGCTGTCCGGGTCGGAGATGCCGGTGAGCTCGGCGAGTTCGTCGGCGTTGGGCTTGAGCAGGTCGGGGCCGGCGGCGACGGCCGCGGCCAGGGGAGCGCCGGAGGAGTCGATGGCGACCTTGGGCGCGTTGGCGCCGAAGCGCGCCTTGAGCTCACGGGTGAGGTCGGCGTAGAACCCGTCGGGTACCCCGGGCGGCAGCGATCCGGCCAGGACCAGCCAGGAAGCGCCCTCGGCCTTCTCGAGGACCAGTTCGATCAGCGCTTTCTGCTGGTCGAGGGTGAGCGCAGGGCCCGGCTCGTTGACCTTGGTCGTGGTGCCGTCGGGTTCGGTGATGGCGATGTTGCTGCGCAGGGTGGCGCCGATCGGCAGGCCGATGTGGGGGATGCCCTGGGCAGCCAGCGCGAGCAGCACCGGGTCTTCGGGGTCGCCGGGCAGGATCGCCAGGCTGTCGATGCCGGAGGCCTCGAGGGCCCGGCAGATGTTGACGCCCTTTCCACCGGGTTCCTGGTGCGCGTCCACGGCCCGCTGCACATCGCCGCGGGCGAGGGGACCGGCAAGCTCGATGGTGCGATCCAGGCTGGGGTTGGGGGTGAGTGTGACGATCATGCGATTACGACCTCGACATCCGCCGCGGCCAGGGCTGCGGCAAGTTTGGGGGAAGGGGGAGCATCGGTGATGAGCGCGTCGATGTCGCTCAGAGCAGCGAACCTGACCAGGGTCTCCTGATCGAGTTTTGAGGAGTCGGCGAGGGCGACGACGCGGCGGGCGGAACGCACGATGGCCGTCTTCACGGCGGCCTCGACCGAGTCGGGGGTGCTGAAGCCGAAGTCGGCGGCCACACCGTTGGCGCCGACGAAGGCGATGTCGGGGCGCATAGCGTCGAGCTGCTGGGTGGTGCGGGTGCCCACTATGGCGCGGGTGAGGCCGCGCACCCGGCCGCCGAGGATCTGCAGCGAGATCGCCTCGTTGGCGGCGAGCTTGTAGGCGATGGGGAGGGCGTTGGTGATGACCAGGAGCTGGTCGCCGCCGTTGGCCGGCGTCCAGTCGAGCAGCCGGTCGGCCAGCAGCTCGGTCGTGGTGCCCGAGTCGAGGATGATCGACCCGGTGGTGCTCGCGGGGATCATGTCGAGGGCGGCGGCGGCGATGCGGGCCTTCTCGTCGTGGCGCTGGGTCTGGCGCTCTTCGAAGCTGGGCTCCGACATGCTCAGCCGGTCGATAGCGACGGCACCGCCGTGCACCCGGCGCAGGTGCCGGCTGAGCTCGAGCACCGAGAGGTCGCGGCGCACGGTCTCCGGCGTGATGTCGAAGCGGGCGGCGAGTTCGTTGACGGTGACCCGGCTCAAGTCGGACACCATCTCGGCGATCATCGACTGACGCTCTTCGGCGAACATCGGGCCTCCTCGACGGTGAGAACTCAGGTGAGCGTGGCCGGGGGGACGACGCCAAAAGTTGTTATGCCTGACTTTAGACCCGTTTGTTTTTGAAAGTCAACCAAAACACAGACAAACAAAGATCCCTGGATGCGGGTCGACAGTTTCCGGGGCCTTTCCTGCGCCATTTCGGTGCGCTTCAGCTCGCATCTGGCCCTGACTTCGGAACGACGGGTGACCGAACGCACACCACTCCCGAACGGCTGGGCGGACCGTGCCTTTCGGGTTGGTGACGCCCGCGAGGCCGGAGTGAGTCGTTCCCGATTGCGCAGCGGCGACCTCGACCGCCCCTTCTGGGGCATCCGTACCCCGGCGCTGCCCTCGCCGGACGAACCGGGCGGTCAGGTTGGCGGTGTCACGCAGTTGGAGAGGCTCTGCACGGCGCTCCTGGTGCGGATGCCTCCCGACGCTTTCTTCACCCACGGCACGGCCGCTCTCCTGCTCCGCCTGCCCGTGCCATCCCGGTTTGCGCGAGTGCGTCCGGTTCATGTCGGTGTCCCTGCCCCGGCTCCGGCCATGGACAGGCGCGATGTCGTCGGCCACAGTCTGCGCATCGATCCGGACGATCTCGTCGACCGCGGTCCACTGCGTCTCACCGGTCCGGCGCGCACCTGGCTGGATCTCGCGGCGCTGCTCACCCTGGCGGAACTGGTGGCCGTCGGTGACCACCTGTTGTACTGGGAGTCTCCGATTCTCACCCGGGGTGAGCTCGCCGATGCGCTGGCGCGTTACCCCGGCCGCAGGGGCCTGGCCCGGGCCCGGGCCGCCCTGCCGCTGCTGCGCACCCGCTCGGAGTCGCCGCGCGAGTCGGTGCTCCGCGTCATCATCGTGCTCGCCGGCCTGCCCGAACCCGAGTGCAACTACCGGGCGTTCGACCCCCAGGGCCGGTTCCTGGCCCGCGGCGACCTCGTCTACCCCGACTACAAGCTGTTCCTCGAGTACCAGGGCGACCACCACCGCACCGATCGGGCGCAGTGGCGCTCCGACATCCGCCGCATCGGCCGCCTCGAAGACAACGGCTGGCAGGTGCTGCAGTTCACCGACGACGACCTGCACGACCCGGCGGCCCTGGTGGCGCGCATCGCCCGTCGGTTGCGGGACCGCGGGTGGGCCCCATGACGGCTCTACTCGTGACGCTTCTACTCGTAGTGCGAGAGTCCGCTCAGCTCGCCACCGTCGGTGAGGAACTCGGCACCGGTGGAGAAGCTCGACTCGTCGCTGGCCAGGAACAGCACCAGGTTCGCCACCTCCACGGGCTCGCCCACCCGGTGCAGCGCCACATGCTTCTGCGGGAGGTCGAGTCCCTCGGTCATAGGCGTGGCGATGGCGCCAGGGTGCACCGAGTTCACCCGTACGTTGTACCTGCCCAGATCCAGCGCCACGGCCTTGGTCAGCCCGCGCACCCCGAACTTGGCCGCGACGTAGCCGGGCAGGGCCTCGTAGCCCTGCAGCCCGGCGGTCGACGAGACGTTGATGATCGACCCCGCCGACGAGCGGATGATCGCGGGAACGGCGGCCTTGATGCCGAGGAACACTCCGGTGAGGTTGACCGCGATGATGCTGTTCCAAGCCTCGAGGGTGTACTCCTCGATCGAGCCGAAGTTCACGATGCCGGCGTTGTTGACCAACACGTCGAGGCCGCCGAATTCGGACACGGCCGCCGCGACGGCGTTGTCCCAGTGCTGCGCGCGCGTGACGTCCAGGTGTACGAACCGGCAGGCGTCGCCGAGGTCGGCCACGAGGGCCGCGCCGTCCTCGTCGAGCACATCGCCCACAACCACCCGCGCGCCCTCCTCCACGAGGCGCCGGGTCATGGCGGCGCCGAGCCCCCGTGCTCCGCCACTGATGAGTGCGACCTTTCCGCTGACACGTGCCATGGCGCATCCTCCCTGTTCTCTCGGTACTGTTCTGTCGGTACCGTCCTGTTGCCGGGCAATGTACACGCGTCATGGGCCACCCCGCCGTGCCGGACGGGCCGTGTCGGTGGCCGACGGTAGCGTGGAAGACATGAAGATCCTGCACACGAGTGACTGGCACATCGGGCGCACCTTCCACACACACCAGACGCTCGACCACCTGCGCGTCGTGCTCGACGCCCTCGTCGACATCGTGCGCGACCGACACGTCGATGTGGTCGCGGTCGCCGGCGACATCTTCGACTCGGCGATGCCCTCGGCCGACAGCTACGCCCTGCTGGGCGGCACCCTGGCCAAGCTGCACGCCACCGGGGCCCGCGTCGTGATGACCAGCGGCAACCACGACTCCGCCACGCGCCTGGGCTTCCAGTCGGAGTGGACCGCGCTGGCCGGCATCCACGTGGTCACCCGTTTCGACCAATACCGCACACCCGTCAGCATCGACGACGAACACGGTCCGGTGCACTTCTACGGCATTCCGTTCCTCGAGCCGGCGCTGGTGCGCCACCACTACCCCGACGAACTCCTCAAGACCCACGAGCAGGTGCTGGGGCTGGCCATGCGGCAGGTTCGCGCCGACCTGGCCGAGCGGGGCGGCCGCTCCGTGGTGCTCTCGCACTGCTTCGCCGCCGGTGTGTCGGCGAGCGACGTGGAGCGCGACATCAGCGCCGGCGGCCTCGACCTGGTGCCGGCCGCGGTCTTCGACGGCCCCGACTATGTGGCTCTCGGCCACATCCATGGCCGCGCCCGCATCACCGACCGGGTGCGGTATTCGGGCGCCCCGCTGCACTACTCCTTCGCCGAGGCCGACAAGCCCCGCGGCGGCTGGCTCGTCGACCTCGACGAGACCGGCCTGGCCGAGGTGGAATGGGTGGACCTGCCGGTGCCCCGCCGCCTGACCGTGCTCACCGGCGACCTCGAGGACCTTGTCACCGACGACACCTTCGCAGCCGCCGAGCAGGACTGGGTCGCCGCGGTGCTCACCGACCGGGTGCGTCCCCTCGACGGCATGCGCACACTGCAGAAGCGGTTCCCCTACTGCGTCACGCTCGAGCACCGGCCCACGGTGCAGGTGGCGGCGGATGCGTCGAGCTACGCCGCGCGCGTGCACCGGAAGAGCGACCGGGACATCGTGGACGGGTTCCTGGAGTTCGTGCGGAACGGGGTGGGCCTGACCGAGTTCGAGCACGACCTCGTCGCCGACGTGCTGGCCGAGACCGCGCGCACCGAGACGGCGCGCGCGGACATGGCGTCCTCGTGAAGATCACCGGGCTGCGCCTGGCCGGGTTCGGCCCGTACAAGAACGAGCAACACGTGGACTTCACCACGTTCGACGCCGACGGCATCTTCCTCATCACCGGCAAGACCGGAGCGGGCAAGTCGAGCATCCTCGACGCCATCTGCTTCGCCCTCTACGGGTCGGTTCCCCGCTTCGACGGCAGCGAACTGCGCCTGCGCAGCGACCACTGCGACCCCGACGACCCCAGCTTCGTGGAGGTCGAGTTCACCCTCGGCGCCCAGACCTATCGGCTCTACCGCACCCCGGCCTACGACAAGCCCAAGAAGCGCGGCACGGGCACCACGCCGGCCAAACCAGAGGCCCGTCTCGAGCGGCTCGGCGCCGACGGCTGGGAGGGCCTGGCGGCCAAGCCCGTGGACGTCGCCCAGGAGCTCGACCTGATCCTGCCGCTTCGGAAGGATCAGTTCCTGCAGGTGATCCTGCTCGCGCAGAACCGGTTCCAGCGGTTCCTGCTGGCCAAGACCGACGACCGGCTGACGGTGCTCCGCACCCTGTTCGGCACGCTGCGGTTCCAACAGCTCGAGGCCGTGCTCATCTCGCGCCGCAAGGTGCTCGACGACGACCTGGCCGCCGTGAACCGCGACATCGCCGCCCTCGTGGAGTCCGCGCTGCGCCAGCTCCACCGGGCGGACGACGCTGAGGTTGACGCCGATGACGCCGATGACGCCGATGACGCCGCTGATCTGTCCGGCCCCGATCGGCCCGACCTGGACTGGTTCCTGGCCGGACTGCATTCTGTGGAGACCCGCCTCGCAGCGGCGACCCGGCGCGCCGAGACCGCCGCCGCCGCGCTGGCGACAGCCACGCTCGACTGCGCGGACGCCGAGGACCGCCGCCGCCGCCAGGACCGCCGGGACACGGCCGAGCGCACCCTGGCTGCCCTCGAGGAACGCGCCGGCGAGATCGCCGCCGTGCGCGAGACCCTGCGCCTGGCCGAGCGGGCCGCCCGCGTCTGGCCGCAGGTGCGCGCCCTGGCGGATACGCGGGAGCAGGTCACCGCGGCCGACGGTATCGAGGCCACAGCACGGGCGGCGTGGCGGCGACTGCTCGCGGAAGCTGATGGCGATGGCGATGGGGATGCCGATGCAGCAGCCCTGACTCTGGTGATCGACGACAGGCTCCGCCAGCTCGGCGGCCTGGCCGACGTACTCGCCGACGAGGTTCGGCTGCCGCAGCTCGAAGCGCAGATCAGCGCCCTCGAGCAGCAGGCGGCCGAGCAGTCCGAAGCCCTCGAGCAGGCCCGGTTGTCACTCCTGGCCCTGCCGGAACGCATCGTGGCCGCCACCGACGCCCTCGCCGTGGCCAGCCTCGGCGGCGCCCAGGCCGCCACCGCGGAGGCCGCCGTGGCGCGCGCGAAGGAGGCACTCGCCGCGGCCGAGGACATGCAAAGGCTCGACACCGAGCTCGTGGGCGTGCACCGGGCCGAGCGTGAAGCCGTGGCGGCGAACACGGCCGCCGCCCAGGCCTACCAGGACCTCGTCGACCGCCGGCTGGGCGGCTTCGCCGTCGAGCTGGCCGCCGGACTCGTCGACGGCGAACCGTGCACGGTCTGCGGATCGACGGAACACCCCGCGCCGAAGCCGCAAGAGACCGAGCCGGTCACCGAGGCCGACCTGGCCGCCGCCCGGCGCCTGATGACCCAGCGCCAGGCCGCCGTCGACGACGCCCGCACAGCCTCCCAGACCGTGGCGACCCTGCTCACCGAGGCGCAGACGCGCGCCGGAACCCGCGACTCCGACGACCTCGACGGTGCGCTCCGCACCGCGCAGGAGGCCTTGGCCACGGCCGCCGGCCACCGCGACCGTATCCGGGGACTCGAGGCCGAACTCGCCCGGCTCCGTGCCGACCAGGACGAGGCCCAGTCCGCCCTGGCCCCGCTGCAGCTGGCGCGGGACGAGACCACGGTGCACCTGGCCGGGCAGCGCAGCGAGCGGGACGGCCTGGCCGCCCGGGTGCGCCTGCACCGGGCCGGCTTCGACAGCGTCACCGACAGGTCCGATCGGCTGCAGGCCGAACTCGACGCCGCCCGGGCGCTGGCCGACGCCCTGGCCGCCGCCGCCACGGCCCGCGGCGCCGAACGAGCCGCCACCGACGCCCTGGGCCGCCAGCTCGGCGAGGAGGGCTTCACCGATGAGGCCGAGGCCCTGGCCGCGCGCCTGGCACCCGCAGCCATCGAGCGGCACGAGCGCAGCATCCGGGCCTACGACGACGAGCTCGCCGCCACCCGCGGTGTGCTCGCCGAACCCGATCTCGCCGGGCTGCCCGACGACCCCATCGACCTGGAGCCGTTGCGGAACGTCCGGGACGCAGCCGCCGTCGCGCGCGACGAGGCCCTGACCCGGCGCGAGTCGCTGCGGGAGCGCCGCACGGCGCTCACCGTTCTGGTGGCGGATGCGCGCGCCCGCCTAAAGAGGGCCGCCGACCTGCTGGCCACGCAGGCGCAGGTGCGCCAGCTCGCGGCCGTGGTGCACGGCGACGACCCCAACACCAAGCGCATGAAGCTCGAGACCTACGTGCTCGCGGCCCAGCTCGAAGAGATCATCGCGGCAGCCAATAACCGGCTACGCACCATGACCGGCGGCCGCTACGCCCTCGAGCACGACGACGCCCTGCAGTACCGCGGCAGCCAGGCCGGGCTGGGCCTGGCGATCCGCGACGAACACACCGGACGCGCGCGGGCCACGCACTCCCTGTCCGGCGGCGAGACCTTCCTGGCCTCGCTCGCCTTGGCCCTCGGACTGGCCGAGGTGGTCTCCAACCAGGCCGGCGGCATCACCCTGGACACCCTCTTCGTGGACGAAGGATTCGGCTCCCTCGACGCCGAAACGCTCGAGACGGCCATGAGCACCCTCGACAGCCTGCGGGCCGGCGGGCGCACGATCGGCCTGATCAGCCACGTCGAGTCGATGAAGGAGCAGATCCCGGCGAAGCTGCAGATCCGGGTGACACCCCAGGGCTACAGCGAGATCGACAGGACCTCCGTGGCTCTGTCATAGCTCCTCCATAGCTTCGACGGCTTGTCTGATTCCAGACGCGAACGGTTCCCGGTCGCCCCAGGAAAGGACACAGTCATGAGCGAGCCCGGCACGGCACCCGAGAACCACGCGGCAACCGAGACCCACCCGGCACCCGAGACCCACCACCGTCCGCGGTGGCGCACCGGCGACATCGTCGCCATGGGGCTGGCCGCGGCCCTCGTCGTGGGCGCCACGGGAACCGGCCTCTACTCTGCCGCGCGCGCGATCGAGCGCACCGCGGCCGCAGCCGAGACGACCACCCGGTCGGAGACCACCGCCACCACCCAGGACCCCACCGCTCAGGTCTACGGAGGCCAGGGGTACGGAGGTCAGGGTTACGAGGGCCAGGGCTACGGCGCCCCGTCGGGACGCTCCGGCGGGGGAGGATCCGCCACTCTCGACACCACCACGGCCACGGCCGCGCAGTCCGTGGGCGTCGTCGTCATCGACACGGTACTCGGCTACGAGAGCTCCGAGGCCGCCGGCACGGGGCTCATCCTCACCTCCGACGGCCGCATCCTCACCAACAACCACGTCGTGGAGGGCGCCACCAGCATCACCGTCACCGTGGTCTCCACGGGCACCGACTACACCGCGGAGGTGGTCGGCACCGACGCCACCGAAGACATCGCCGTGCTCGAACTCGTCGGCGCAAGCGGCCTCGCCACGGCCGACCTCGACACCACCGGCGAGGTCGCCGTCGGCGACGCGGTCACGGGAGTGGGCAACGCCGGCGGCACCGGATCCCTCACGGCCGCCGCGGGAACCGTGCTCAGCCTCGAACAGTCCATCACCGCACAGGACTCCGACGGCACCAACGCCGAAGACCTCACCGGCCTCATCGAGGTGGATGCCGACATCGAGTCGGGCGAATCCGGCGGGCCGCTCTACGACGCCGACGGCGAGGTGGTCGGCATCGACACCGCCGCCTCCTCGGGCAGCACCACCATCACCGGCTACGCCATCCCGATCGAGGACGCCCTCGAGATCGTTGACGCCATCGACGCCGCTGTGGCCAGCGGGGTCGACACCGACAGCATCACCGTCGGCTACCCGGCCTTCCTCGGCATCGGCCTGAGCTCGGCCACCTCCACCAGGACAACCACCGCCACCGCCACAGCAGGAGCAGGCGTCGCGGGCGTCATCGCCGACACCCCGGCCGCCACGATCGGCCTCGCCGCCGGCGACACCATCACGGCCGTCGACGGGACCGCCGTCGCCACGGCCACGGCACTGTCCGAGCTGCTCGCCGCCCACAGCCCGGGCGACACCGTGACCATCGATTGGGTGGATGCCTCGGGCACCACGCACAGCGCCGCCGCCACGCTCATCGCCGGCCCGGCGGCCTGACCCAGATCGCGGCACACTGGGTTCATGACCAGCCCACACACAGAACCCGCAGCCCAGCCCACAGCCCGACCAGCCAGCGCCGGCTGGACCACCCTCGTCTTCGTCTACCTGGCCCTGGCCGTCGTCGGGTTGATCGGCACCTGGACCTGGAACATCCAGGCCATCGTGCAGGCCAGCGACTTCATCGGCGACTGGACCATGAGCGGACCGGCCGTCTCGTCGCTCACCACGGATCTGCTGGTCACGGCCATCGCCGGCAGCATCCTGATCATCGTCGAGGCGCGTCGCCTGGGCATGCGGGCAGGCTGGGCCTACGTCCTGCTCGGCCTGGTGACGGCCTTCGCCTTCGTCTTCCCGCTGTTCCTCGCGCTGAGGGAGCGCCGGCTGGTGCTCAGCCGGTAGCCCTCAGCTCACGTCTCCCGCCGCGAAACCGGCGTCGTCGCCCGCGAAACGCTCGCGGAGGGCGAGGAAATGGGTCACCGTGAGCCCGTTCCGCAACAGGTAGGGCTCTACGCCGCCGAGTGCGGCGACATCGGCCAGGGCCTGGCGGAGCGCAGCCGGATGCGGTTCGGCGGTGAGCGCGGCCGCCACGGCCTCGTCTTCGGATACGCCGGCGGCCAGGAAGGCCAGGGCGAGCACCAGCCCGGTGTGGTGCTCGGCACCGGGGCCGTGCACCACGAGCGGCCCGTCGCCGGCGGCTATCACCGCGACGGCTCCGGCGAGCAGCTGGCCGTCGTGGGCGATGAGATCGGCGTATGCGCCGCCGGCGCCGATGCGGCCGGAGTCTGTGACTGGACTGGTCATGGTGCCCTCCCGAAGTTCACGAACGTGCGAATCGGGACAGTCTGCCCCATCGGGGTGAACGGGAGGTGAAGGCCGACCGGATCAGGCCGGGTCGGGGGCCCACCGGGTGCGCTCAGCTCGCCCCAGCCGGCTCAGGCCGATCGCGCCGGCCGAGATGCCGATGATGACGGCGGCGATCACCAGGATGTAGAGCAGCACCGACGGCCAGCCGCCGGGTTCGCCGGGGTTGAGGAACGGGTAGGTCCACCAGTCGGTGAACGTGCCGCGCAGCAGCGCGTAGGCCAGCCAGGTGAGCGGGTAGATGAGCGCGAACCAGATGCGCTTCCAGGCCAGGGCCGGGCGCCCGGGAGCCAACAGCCAGTCCAGCAGGATCAGGGCGGGCGCCCAGACGTGCAGCACCTCGTTGGGCCAGCTGATGCCCACGTAGCTGCCGTCCGACGGCAGGTTGCGCAGCAACAGGTTGTAGACGACGCCGGTGATCACGGCGTAGCTGAGCGTGGACATCCGCACCCGGGCCAGCAGCTCGGGCTCGGCGGCCAGGCGGAGGGCGAGGACGCCGCCGACCGCGAGGACGACCACGTTCATCAGGCTGGACTGGATGGTGAAGTAGCCGAAGTAGGCGGCCGGGTCGAAGGCGTCGTGCAGGAGCTCGTCGCTGATCTGCGTGACGATCGCCGCCAGCACCACCAGGGCCAGGAGGATCCGCAGGACTCCCACGGTGCGTCGTACGGGGGTGGGACGGTCCGTCTGGCGGGAGGTCAGGCTGTCGATCGGGGCCTCGGCGGGTGCTGCAGAACTCATCTGTTCAGGTTAGGGCACCACCCCTGACCCGCCCGGTTGGACAGGCTGGAGCGGACGGGGCTAGAACGGGAACAGCAGCCGGTGCAGGAACTGGCGGGTGCGTTCGTGCTGCGGGTGGCGCAGCATCTGGCGGGGGTCGCCGTGCTCGACGATGGTGCCGCCGTCGACGAAGGCGACCTCGCTGGCCACCTCCCGGGCGAATTCGAGTTCGTGTGTCACGATGACCATGGTCCAGCCCTCGGCGGCCAGCTCTTTGATCAGTCGCAGGACGTCGCCCACGAGCTCGGGGTCCAGGGCGCTGGTGGGTTCGTCGAAGAGCAGCAGGGCGGGGCGCAGCGCCAGGGCGCGCACGATGCCGACCCGCTGCTGCTGGCCACCGGAGAGCTCGAACGGGTAGCTGTCCTTCTTGTCGATCAGGCCGACCCGGGTGAGCAGCTGGAGGGCTTCGGCCTCGACCTCGGCGCGGGGGCGCCGCTGCACGATGACCGGACCCTCCATCACGTTCTCCAGCACGGTCTTGTGCGGGAACAGGTTGTAGTGCTGGAAGACCATGGCCGACTGGTCGCGCAGGGCGCCGAGGGCCTTCCGGGGCACGGGCTTGCCCGCGGCGGTCGCCGCGTCGAAGTCGATGGCCGTGGCCGTGGCATCCGCCCCGGCGATCTCGATGCGGCCGCCGTCGGCGACCTCGAGCCCGTTCAGGCACCGCAGCACGGTGGTCTTGCCCGACCCGGACGGCCCGATCAGGGCGAGCACCTGGCCCCTGGCCACCGTGAGGTCGATCGAGGTGAGCACCCGGTTGGCGCCGAAGCTCTTCTGCAGGCCGCGGACGGTCAGGAGATTCTGGTCAGTGGGCGACATAGCGGTCCAATCGCTTTTCGAGCACGCCCTGGCCGCTGGAGAGCACCAGGCAGATCACCCAGTAGAGCAGCGCGGCCTCCAGGTACAGGGCCATGAACTGCTGGCTGAACGCTGCCACCTGCTGCGCCTCACGGAACAGCTCGGTGACGAGGATCAGGGAGGCCAGGGAGGTGTCCTTGACGAGGCTGATGAAGGTGTTCGACAGGGGCGGCACCGACACCCGGGCGGCCTGCGGCAGGATGATCCGGGTGAGGGCGCGCTGGTGCGACATGCCGATCATGTACGCCGCTTCCCACTGCCCCTTGGGCACTGAGAGGATCGCGGCGCGGATGACCTCGGCCGCGTAGCCGCCCACGTTGATGGAGAAAGCCACGATGGCGCTGGGCCACGGGTCGATCACGATGCCGAGCGACGGCAAGCCGTAGAAGATCACGAACAGCTGTACGAGCAGCGGTGTGCCGCGCACCACCGAAATGTAAACGCGGGCGATCGAGGAGAGCCAGCGCCGCCGCGACAGGCGCATCAGCGCGAGCCCGAGGGCGAGCACCAGCCCGATCGCGAACGACGACAGCGCCAGCGGGATGGTTCCCGTGATGGCGCCGTGGAGCAACGGCCACAGCGAATCGAGCATCAACTGCCAGGTGGACTGGCTCACTTCGAGACGTCGGCCCCGAAGTAGGTGTCCGAGATCGTGGCCAGGGTGCCGTCGGCGCTCAGGGTGGCGAGAGCATCCGTCACGGCGTCGGCCAGGGCCGTGCCTCCCTGGGCGAAGGCGAAGGCGCTCTCCGACCGGTCGGTGGTCTCGGCGGCGATCTTCAGACCGGAAGCGCCGGTCTGCTTCTTGTAGTCGAGGTAGGTGAGCTTGTCGTTCACGGTGGCGTCCACACGGCCCTGCTCGACGAGGGCGACCGACTGGGCCCAGCCCTCCACGGACTGCACGGTGGCGCCGCTCTCGGTGGCCAGGGTGTACCAGTTGCTGGTGAGCGACTGGGCCGTGGTCTTTCCGCTCAGGCTGTCGAAGGAGGTGATCGAGGTGTTGTCGGACGGCACGACGATGACGCCGGTGGAGTAGGTGTACGGGGCGGAGAAGGCGTAGGCCGCCTCGCGCTCGGGGGTGATCGAGACCTGGTTGGCGATGGTGTCGAACCGGCCGGCCTCGAGGCCGGCGAAGATGGCGTCCCATTGGGTCTCTTCGAACTTCGCTGTGACGCCCAGCTGGTCGGCGACGGCCGTGGCCACCTCGACGTCGTAGCCGGTGAGGTCGCCGGAGCCGTCGGCGTGGTACGAGAACGGCCGGTAGGTGCCCTCGGTGCCGATCGTCAGCGTGCCGGACTCGAGAACCGAGCTCAGCGAGTCGTCCGTGCCTGTCGTGGAGCCGGCGGACGCGCCGGAGTCACCCGCGGAGGCGCTGCAGCCGGCCAGGGCCACCGCTGCGGCGAGGGTGAGGACGGTGGCGGAGACGAGGTGACGCTTCATGTGAATGTTCATCCAATTGCTGATCATGGGAGCTGGTGGCGGTGTTCGAAGGTGCAGCTTCGTCGTGGGAAGGCACACCCCGAGGTTAACAAGTCCGGCGGCCCCGGTGATATTCCGAGTCGCCGCATGACGGCGGTGGCCCCCGTTCGCGCGCAGCCGGGCACCTGTCGGGAGACCGATTTTCGGCATATGCTGCCGCGGTCGCACTCAACCCGAAGGAGTACGCGTGAAACTGTCGATTCAACAACACGATCGTTCCTCTGCTGTGCTGCTCGGCATGGCCTGCGGCGACGCCCTGGGTGCCGGGTACGACTTCGCCGGGCCGATGCCACCCACCGCAGCGGTGGGAATGCGCGGCGGCGGAGGCGCGCACTGGGCGCGTGGGGAGTGGACCGACTACACGGCTCTGGCCGTTCCCGTGGCCCGGGCCGCGGCCGACGGTCTCGACCTGCGTGACGAGTCCACCCTCGACCTCATCGTGGCCGAGTGGCTGGACTGGTCCACCACGGCGCCGTTCGCGGGCCTGCAGCTGGCGGCGGCGCTGTCCGGGCGCTCCACGAGCGAGTCTGCGGCGGAGGGGGTGCGCCGGGCCGCCAGGGAACAGCATGACCGCATCGGCCGCAGCGCCGGGAACGGGTGCCTGCTGCGCACCGCCCCGGTGGCTCTGGCCTACCTGCACGACGCTGACGCCCTCGCCGACGCCGCCCGCGGGCTGAGCGAACTCACTCACTGTGAGACGGACGCGGGGGACGCCTGCGTACTCTGGGGCCTCGCGATCCGCCACGCCGTGCTGGAAGGCGAGCTGGACCTGCGCGTGGGCCTCGGCACGCTGTCGCCGGGCCGGCGGGAACTCTGGTCGGCTCGGATCGGGCACGCGGAACGCCGCGAGCCGCGCGACTTCACCCGCAACGGCTGGGTGGTGCAGGCGCTGCAGGGCGCCTGGTCGGCCATCGTGCACACCGACGCCACGGATGCCGGCCAATACCGCCGGGGTGTCGAGGCCGCGGTGCGCGGCGGCGGAAACACCGACGCCGTGGCCGGCGTCGCCGGTGCGCTGCTGGCGGCCCGGTGGGGTCTCGCGGCGGTGCCGAGCGAATGGCGCCGCCTGGTGCAGGGCTGGCCGGGGCTGCGCGGGGCCGACCTGGTGCGGCTGTCGGTGCTCGCCGCGCACGGCCACGACACCAACGACGCGGGCGAACGGGAGAGCTTTCGGCTCCACGTCGTGAGGTGAAGAACCTTACGAGCGCAATGCCAGCGTGAACGGGAGCACGGCGGGTGCTCCGGCGCGTCGTAGCAGCCGCCCGGCCACCGTGAGGGTCCACCGGCTGTCGGCGAGGTCGTCGACCAGCAGCACCGGACCGGTGGCGTCGGCGAGGCCGGCCGCGAGCTCTGCGCCCACCTCGAAGCCGCCCCACACACTGGAGAGGCGGTAGGCGCTGTTGCCGCCCGAGTCGCCCGTCGGTCCCGTCCCGACCAGGTCGAGGGAGCCCAGGAAGGGCAGCCGGCCCACCCGGCTGAGTTCGGCGGCCACCGAGGCCACAAGCTGCGGATGCGACCGTGACGGCATGGCCACCACGCCCACGGGCCGCTCGGCCCAGCCCCATTCGGCGAGGACCCGTACGCAGGCGGCCGTGAGCGCCGCCGAGGCCGGCGCATCCGGGGTGCCCGGGGCGAACACCTCGCGCAGGGTGTTGCCCCAGCCCAGGTCGGTGAGCCGGGCGAGGGAGCGACCGCCGAGGATCCGGTCGCCGGGGTCGATGCGGCCCTTGGCGCTCACGCCCAGCCGGTCGGCGCCGGTGGGCCACTGGGCGCGCGGGTCGAGCGCCACGCCCACCCGGTCGAGGGCCGACCCGGCCGTGCTCGCGGCCGAGGCCGACACGTCGGTGGGGTACCAGGGTGCGGCGCAGTTGTCGCAGCGGCCGCAGGGCACCGCGGTGTCGTCGTCGAGGGCGCGCTGCAGGAACTCCATGCGGCACCCGGTGATGCGTTCGTAGTCGAGCATGGCGTTCTGCTCGGTGAGCCGGGCCGCGCCGATGCGCTCGTAGCGGTCGCGGTCGTAGACCCACGGTTGCCCGGTGGCCACCCAGCCGCCGCTGACCCGGCGCACGGCGCCGTCCACGTCGAGCACCTTGAGCAGCAGCTCCAGCGGGGAGCGGCGCAGGTCCACCCTGGCCTCGAGGGCCGGCGTCGACAGCGGGGCGCCGCCGTGGGCGTGCAGCGCGGACAGGACGGCCTCGGCCTTGTTCTGGCTCGGCATCGACGACGTCGCGAAGTACTGCCAGATGGCCTCGTCCTCCACACCGGGCAGCAACAGCACGTCGGCGTTCTCGGTGGCGCGGCCGGCGCGGCCCACCTGCTGGTAGTAGGCGACGGGGGAGCTGGGGGCGCCCAGGTGCAGCACGAAGCCCAGGTCGGGCTTGTCGAACCCCATGCCCAGGGCGCTCGTGGCCACGAGGGCCTTCACCTGGTTGGCCTTGAGCAGCCCCTCGGATTCCTCGCGTTCGGTGGTGTCGGTCTGGCCGGTGTAGGCCCGCACGGCGTGCCCGGCCTCCCGCAGCAGCCGGGCGGTGTCTTCGGCGGCGGAGACCGTGAGGGTGTAGATGATGCCGCTGCCGGGCAGCTCGGCCAGGTGGCTGAGCAGCCAGGCCAGCCGGGCCCGGGAGTCGGGCAGCCGCAGCACGCCCAGCCGCAGCGACGCGCGGGCGAGCGGGCCGCGGATGGTGACGACACCGTCGGTCGAGCCTGCGACCCCCATTGCAACCTGCTCCGCCACATCCGTCACCACCCGGCTGTTGGCCGTGGCCGTGGTCGCGAGCACCGGCACCCCGGCCGGCATGGCCGCGATCAGGTCGCGCAGCCGCCGGTAGTCGGGCCGGAAGTCGTGCCCCCAGTCGGAGATGCAGTGCGCCTCGTCGACCACGAGCAGGCCGGCCCGCTCGAGAAGGGCGGGCAGCTGCTCGTCGCGGAAGGACGGGTTGTTCAGCCTCTCGGGGGAGACCAGCAGTACGTCGACCTCGTCGGCGCGAAGAGCTGCGAGCACGTCGGTCCACTCGTGCGCGTTGGCGGAGTTGATCGACACGGCGCGCACGCCGGCCCGGGCGGCCGCGGCCACCTGGTCGCGCATGAGCGCCAACAGCGGTGACACCAGGATGGTGGGGCCGGCGCCCTGACGGCGGAGCAGCAGGGTGGCCACGAAGTAGACCGCCGATTTGCCCCACCCGGTGCGCTGCACCACGAGGGCGCGGCGGCGGCGGTCGACGAGAGTCTCGATGGCCTCGTACTGGCCCTCGTGGAAGTCGGCGTCCGGCCGGCCGACGAGGGTGCGCAGGATGTCGAGCGCTGCCTCGCGTGTGTCGGTCACAGCGCGTCGAGCCGCGCGGCCACGTCGGCCGGGAAGCCACCGGAGGAGACAGGGCTCCACCTGGTGGGGGTGATGCGGATGAGCGATTTGTTCTGCAGGGTCATGGCCGCCCGGTATTCGTCCCAGTTCGGGTGCTCGCCGGCGATGCAGCGGAAGTAGTCGACCAGGCCGTCGCCGGCTTCCGGCATGTGCAGGATCTCGGCCGTGCCGTCCACCTGTATCCACGCGCCGTCCCACTCGTCGGAGAGCACCAGCACCGAGGTCTGCGGGTCGCGTTCGGCGTTGCGGGTCTTGGCCCGCGACGGATACGAGGAGATCACGATGCGGCCCTCGTCGTCGACGCCGCCGGAGACCGGCGACATCTGCGGCCGGCCGTCACCCCGGGTGGTGGCCAGGAGCATCCGGTGCCGGGGTCGCACGAAGGCGAGCATCTCGGACAGGGGGACGGTGGTGGAGGTCGCGATGTTTCTGGCCATGCCCTCAGGCTAACGGTGGCCGCTGACAGCGCCGTCTGGTCCGCTGAGCAGGAAGTCGTGGGTCTGGCCCGGGTAGAGCTGCGCCTCCCGGCCCTCGACCCGCACCCGGATCGGCCGGGCCCCACCGCTGGGCAGCTGCAACCGCAGGTTGCCCGGAGTCACCTCCAGGCGGATCGGCTGCTCCCGATAGTTGATGCTGAAGGCGATCTTGTCCAGCTGGGTGGGCAGCACCGGGTGTAACCAGAGCATGTCGTCCCGGATCTCCAGGCCTGTGTAACAGCGCACGACCATGTCGACGGAGCCGGCCATGGCGCCCAGGTGGATGCCCTCGTGGGTGGTGCCGCCCTGGATATCGCCGATGTCGCTGTCCAGCGCCGCACAGAGCGAGGTCCAGGACCGTTCCCGGTCGGCGCGGGCATCGACCCAGGAGTGCACGACGTTGCTCAGCGTCGACCCGTGCGTGGACCGCTGGCGGTAGAAGTCCACGGTGCGCCGGATCAGTTCGGCCGAGAGCGAGTAGCCGAGCTCCTCGATCAGCTCCCGCAGCTCCTCGGCCGAGAACAGGTAGAGCAGCATGAGCACATCGGCCTGCTTGGCGACCCGGTAGTTATTGGTGCTGTCACCCTCTGCGTTGAGGATCAGGTCGAGCCGCCCGAGCGACCCGTCATGGGCGCCGTACTGGGCCCGGTAGCGTTCCCAGTCCAGTTCGGGGAGCCCCTCGTAGCCCTCGAACTGGCTGATCACCCCGTCGGCGTGGAAAGGCACCCGCAGCCGGCGGCCGATGGTCTCCCAGGTGTCCACCTCGTCCGGGCGCAGCCGCAGCCGGTTCCAGAGCGGCCGGCAGGAGCGGCCCTCGAGCAGGGCGACGGTGTCCACGGCCCGGCGCAACACCCACGCGGCGAAGATGTTCGTGTACGCGTTGTTCCGCAGGCCCTCGCCGGGGTGTCCGGGCAGTCCGTCGTGGAACTCGTCGGGTCCCATCGTGCCGCCGATGTCGTAGCGGTCGTCGGTCTCGTCGTACTCGGTGAGACTCGCGAAGAACCGGGCGATCTCCAGCAGCAGCTCTGCACCCTGCTCGATGAGGTAGTCCACGTCCCCTGTGGCCTGGTAGTACCCCCAGACGCTGTAGGCCAGTGCAAGGCCCACGTGGTGCTGCAGGCCGGAATGATCGGGCATCCACCGGTTGGTGCGCGGGTTGAACAGTTCGGTGGGGGTCACGTCGCGCCCGTCGATGCCGCTCTGCCAGGGGAAGCGGGCACCCTCGTGCCCGGCCGCGCGGGCGGCGGCCCTGGCCTCGCCGAGCCGCCGGTACCGGTAGCCCAGCAGCGCCCGGCTGAGGTCGGGCCGGCGCAGGGTGAGCACGGGGTAGACGAACACCTCGTCCCAGAAGACGTGCCCGCGGTAGCCCTCGCCGTGCAGGCCCCTGGCGGGCACACCGGCGTCGAGATCGGCATCCACCGCGGCCACGGTCTGCAACACGTGGAAGGTGTTCAGGTTGAGCGCGAGCGACTGATGTGCCCCGCTGTGCAGGTGCACCGCGAACTCGTCCCAGAGGATCTGCCACTCGCGCTCGTGCGCGGCCAGCAGGGTGGCCGGTTCGTCGACGCGCGCCAGCCAGGTGGCGACGGCCGTCGGCGCCGAGACCACGGCCCGGTCCCTGGAGGTGCTGACCACCACGATCTTCTCGACCCGCAGGGGAACCCCGCGCTCGAGGGCGAGGTCGAACTCGTGCGCGACCCAACGGCTGGAGTCGGTGAGGAACCGGCGGGCGGGCTCCAGGCGCACCTGGGCCGCGCCGGTGCCGGCGTAGGCCCGGGTGCGGGCGGCCATGGCGATGTGGATGCCCGACCGGGTCGTCTCCACCTCGAGGAGAACGGAGTCCTCGTTCAGCTCCCGGGCCGTGCGCGGCATCAGGTGCAGGTGGGCCAGCAGCCTGTCGGCGGCCACGTTGCGGTTGGCGACCCGCCCGTCGACGGCCGAGCGCACGGTGAGCGGCCCCGACCAGTCCTCCGCCGTGAAGGTGGTCTCGAGCACGGCGACGTGCGGGGAGGCCTGCGAGACGAAGCGGCGGCTCTGCACCCGGGTGACGTGGCCGCGGGTGTCCCGGTAGCGCAGCACCCGGGTGAGTAGGCCCCGGCGCAGGTCCAGCTCCTGGCGGTACTCGAGCAGTTCGGCGGTCTCCGGATGGAACCAGCCCGTGTCGGGGGCGGAGAAGTCGCCCACGCTGCTGCTGCCGGGGCCGCCGCCGGTGCGGAACCAGAGCGGGAGCCAGTTCGGCGCGTTCACCATGTGCTCGTCGTTGCGCACATGGGCGGCCCGCGCGCCCGCCGCCGCACCCTCGCCCGGGGGCTCGAACGGGGTGCGGATGCCCGGGTCGCCTGCCGCGCCGAGTGCGTCGCCGAGCACGTCGCCGACGGCCTCGCCCACGTGGACCTCGGTGCTCAGCGGGTTGTAGACCCCGGCGAGGTAGGTGCCGGGGTAGTGCACGGCGTCCGTGCGGGCCTCCGGCGCGGCACCCCTGGTTCCCCAGTAGCCGTTGCCCAGCGTGCAGAGGGCCTCGCGGTGCCCCTCTGCGGCGGGGTCGAACCCGTCGAAGCGCAGCACCCACGGGTCCGGTTCGTCCACGTCAGCCTCCTGTCACGCCCTCACGCTCCTGAGAGTTGCACCGCACGGGCACCTTGTCGAGGTGCGGCCGGCCAAGCTGCGAGAGGATGGAGGAATGACTTCGCTCTCGGCATACATCGACGACCTCGCGGGCTTCATCACGGCGTCGCCCTCGTCCTACCATGCGGCCGCCGAGGCGGCCCGCCGGCTCGACGCCGCCGGATTCGTGCGGCGCGACGAGGCCGACGACTGGTCTGAGGTGGACCCGGGCCGTGGCCCCGGCCGTGCCGGCCGGTACTACGTGGTGCGGGACGGCGCCATCGTCGCCTGGGTACAGCCCACCGGCGCGCAGCCCACCACGCCGTTCCGCATTCTCGGCGCGCACACCGACTCGCCCGGGTTCAAGCTCAAGCCCAAGCCCACCACCGGCTCCTACGGCTGGCTGCAGGCCGGCGTGGAGGTCTACGGGGGACCACTGGCCAACTCCTGGCTGGACCGGGAACTCGAACTCGCCGGCCGCCTGGTCACCACCGACGGGGTACAGCACCTGGTCCGCACCGGCCCGTTCCTGCGCATCCCGCAGCTGGCCGTGCACCTGGACCGCGCCGCCAACGAGGCGCTCAGCCTCGACCGGCAGCGGCACCTCAACCCGGTCTTCGGCGTGGGCGACCTGCGCCAGGCCGACCTGATCGGGCACCTCGCCGCGCTCGCCGGGGTGGACGGCGCGGACGTCGCCGGCTACGACATCCTCACCGCCGACACCAACCCGCCGGCCCGGTTCGGGCTTGACGACGAGCTGTTCGCCGCCGGCCGGATGGACAACCTCACCTCGGTGCACGCCGGACTCACCGCCCTGCTCGAGGTCTCAGAGAACGACGAGGCCATCAGCGTGCTCGCGGCCTTCGACCACGAGGAGCTCGGGTCGCAGTCCCGCTCCGGCGCGAGCGGACCGATGCTCGAGGACATCCTCAGCCGCATCGGCGACGACCTCGGCGCGACGGTGTCCGAGCGGCTGCGCGCCTTCGCGGAGTCCTGGTGCGTCTCTGCCGACGCCGGCCACTCTGTGCATCCCAACTACCCGGAGCGGCACGACCCGGCGAACCTGCCCCTGGCCGGGCGCGGCCCGTTGCTGAAGATCAACGGCAATCAGCGTTACGCCACGGATGCGGCGGGCGCGTCCCTCTGGGCCCGCTGCAGCGCCGCCGCCGGCGTGCCGTACCAGGAGTTCGTCTCGAACAACACGGTGCCCTGCGGCTCCACCATCGGGCCGCTCACCGCCACCCGGTTGGGCATCCGCACCGTGGACGTGGGTGTGCCGCTGCTGTCGATGCACTCGGCCAGGGAGCTGGCGCACGTGAACGACCCGTTCTCGCTCTCCGCGGCGATCACGGCCTTCTTCGCCGGGGCGTAGCTTTCTAGAGCTGCCCGGTGAGCCGGCAGTGCATGGCCCGGCTGCGCTCGTCGAGGCCGTGGAAGGTGACGGTGGCGCCGTGTTGGCGGTACTTGGTCTCCACCGAGTCGAGCACAGCCACGGTCGACGCGTCCCAGATCTGCGCCTGAGCGAGGTCGACGTCGACCACCGTGGGATCGACACCGTAGGAGAACTGCTCGACGAGGTCGTTGCTGCTGCCGAAGAACAGCGGGCCGCTCACCGCGTAGCGCACCGACAGGCCGTCGCCGGCCAGAACCCGCTCCACCTTCACCACGTGCGCCACCCGCCGGGCGAAGAGCACCATGGCCAGCACCACGCCCGCCACGATGCCGATGGCCAGGTTGTGGGTGGCCACGACGACGGCGACAGTGGTGAGCATGACGACGGTCTCGGGCACGGGCATCCGCCCCAGCGTCGCCGGGCGCACGCTGTGCCAGTTGACGGTGGTGATGGCCACGATCATCATCACGGCCGCAAGGGCCACCATGGGGATCTGCTCCATGAGGCCGCTGAGCGCGGTGACCAGCAGCAGCAGGAAGACCCCGGCGACGAAGGTGGAGATGCGGGTGCGGGCCCGGCCGAGCTTCACGTTCACGACGGTCTGGCCGATCATGGCGCAACCGGCGATCCCGCCGTAGAGGCCCGCGAGCATGTTCGCGATGCCGAGGGCCCAGGCCTCCCGGCCCTTGGCGGAGCGGGTGTCGGTGATATCGTCGACGAGTTTGGCGGTGAGCAGGGTCTCCACCAGGCCCACGAACGCCACGCTCAGGGCGGTGGGCCAGATGATCTGCAGGGTCTCCAGGTTCAGCGGCACGAGGAGCGGCGTGATGCCGGGCAGGCCGCCGGAGACGTCGCCCTGGTCGCCCACGGTGGGCACGGCGAGGTGGGCGAGCATGGCGATCGCGGTGACGACCACGATGGCCACGAGGGGCGCGGGCACGACCTTGGTGAACCGGGGGAGGCCGAGCACGATCAGCACCGTGAGGGCGAACAGCGGGTAGACCAGCCAGGGCACGTCCACGAGGTGCGGCACCTGGGCGACGAAGATCAGGATGCCCAGCGCGTTGACGAAGCCGATCATCACCGACCGGGGGATGAAGCGCATCAGCCGGGCCAGGCCCGTGACGCCGAAGAGGATCTGCACGAGTCCGGCCAGCAGCACCGCGGGCAGCAGGTACTCCACGCCGTGGTCCTTGACGAGCGGTGCGACCACGAGGGCGACGGCGCCGGCAGCGGCCGTGATCATGGCCGAGCGGCCACCGAGGAACGACATCGACACCGCCAGCACGACGGAGGCGATGAGGCTGACCTTGGGGTCGACTCCGGCGATGATCGAGAACGAGATCACCTCGGGGATGAGCGCCAGGGTGGTCACGACGCCGGCGAGCACTTCGACGCTGAGTGCCTTCGGGCTGCGCAGCGTGGCACGCACGGTGGGCGGGGTGGGGATGGACGCGGCGGCGGCGCTGGTGGCAGCGGTGGTGGCAGCGGTGGGGCGTTGGGGCACTGTGCAACTGTAATCGGCGGGACGGGATGCGCAGAGTCACCGATCCCAGGTATAGACAGTTGCACTATCGGATAGTTACACTATCCGTATGAGAATGGCTGAGCTGAGCGCCACGAGCGGGATTCCCGTGGCGACCATCAAGTACTACCTCCGCGAGGGGCTGCTGCCGGCGGGGGAGAGAAGCGGTCCGAACCAGTCGCTGTACGGGCCCGAGCACCTGCGCCGCCTGCGCGTGATCCGGGGGCTGCTGGAGGTGGGCGGCCTCAGTGTCGCCGCCGCCCACCAGGTGATCGATGCCATCGACTCCGACCTGGGCCTCGCGCACACCTTCGACATCGCCCAGCGCACGGTGTCGCCGCTGATCGACCCGGCCACCCTCTCGGCCGACGCCGTGGCCCAGGTCGACGAGGTGCTGAGCGGATGGCACGTGTCACCGGAGAACCCCGGCCGTCTGGCCGCGGCCCGGGTGCTGCAGACCTTCGCCGAGCTCGGCCAGCCCGACCTCAGCGGCTGGGTGCCCGGCTACGCGGCCGCGGCGCTCGCCGTGGCCGAGGCCGACCTCGACGAGATCGACGTCCGGGACGACCGTGAGTCGAAGACCGAGATGGTGGTCATCGGCACCGTGCTCGGCGACGCGCTCTTCGCCGGGCTGCGCCGGGCCGCCCAGGAGCACGTCACCTCGACGCGATACGCGCCAGGCCCGCGATGAGCACCGCTATGACCCCCGCGCCCCCGGCTATCCGCTGGCATCGCCCACTGCTCTGGCTGGCGGTGGCCATGGCCGGTCTCGCTGTCGTCGCTCTCCTCGGCCTCCTCATCGATCCACGCACCGTCACGGGCGCGCCGCTGTGGGCCAAGCCGCTCAAGTTCGCGCTCTCGGTGGGCATCTACGCGGTGTCCCTGTCCTGGCTGATCGGACTGCTGCCCGGCGGGGTGGCCGGCCACCGCCGGCTATCCGCCCATCGAGTGGCCTGGTGGGCCGGCACCGTCGCGGCGGTCTTCCTGGTCGTGGAGATGGTCATCATCGTCGGGGCGGCCGCGGCCGGCGTCACCAGCCACTTCAACGTGTCCGACGGCTTTCATGCCGCCCTCTGGGCGATCATGGCCGTGTCGATCGTGATCGTGTGGCTGGCCGCGGTTCCCATCGCCATCGTGCTGCTCCGCACCGCGCTGGGCGATCCGGCGCGCGCCCTCGCCATCCGCTCCGGCCTGCTCATCGCCCTCCTGGGCATGGGACTGGCGTTCCTGATGACCGGGCCCACCGCGGCCCAGCTCGACGACTACCAGGGCATCGTGGGCGCGCACACCGTGGGGGTCGCCGACGGCGGGCCCGGCCTGCCGGTGCTCGGCTGGAGCACCGTTGCCGGCGACCTGCGGATCCCGCACTTCGTGGGCATGCATGCCCTGCAGGTGCTGCCGCTGGCGGCCCTGCTGCTGGAAGTCCTGGGCAGACGGATCACCCTGCTGGCGCATCCGCTCGCCCGCCGCGGTGTGCTGCGCGTACTGGTGGGTCTCTACCTGGGGGTGTTGGCCCTGGTGACCGGGCAGGCCCTCGCCGGTGAGTCGATCGTGCGGCCGAGCGCGCTGGTCGTGTCTCTCGGGGCCGCCCTGGTGGTCGCCGCGGCCCTCGCCATAGCGGTCACGCTCCGGCCGAACCTGCAACCGAGCCGGCGGACTCCAGTCGGCTGATCCGGGCTCGGGCGGCGTCTTCGGAGGTCGACGAGGCGCCGAGAAGCACCCGCACCAGGCCGAGCACGGCGCCCGTGGCCCACACGACCGGAAACGGGCTGCGGCGCAGCCCCAGCATCCGCCGGTACTCCACCGGTATCGAGGCCACGGCGCCGGCGAACATGATGCGGTAGAACGGCAGCATCCCACGTCGGAGCGGCGGCTTGCGGATGAATCGCACGGCCTCGGCGACACGGTCGCCGCCCATCAGCACACCGGCGTCGGAAAAGGCCTTCAGCTGCGCGGCCAGCTCGGCGTCGGAGCGGGGCGCGCCCTGCACCCCCACGAGCTCGCCGGCCGTGGCCCACTCCCGCACGTAGGCGTCGGCGCCGCCGGGGATCGGGCCGCCCCAGAGCCGGTGGCTGGCCAGGAAGGCGTCGGTGAAGACCACGTGCACCCAGGACAGCAGCTCGGGGTCTCCGGCCGAGTACTCCCGTTCGACGCCGCGGGCGTCGACGTAACGGCCCGCGACCCTGGCGTGGAACTTCCCCACCCGCCCCGACTCCTGCTCGGCCTGGTCGGTGGCGGCGAAAGTCACGGTGACCAGCCACTGGATGGTGCCGCTGAGCCGGCCGAGCGGGTCCTCCCGGTAACGCGACCAGTCATGCACACCCGCCATGGCACCAGGGTGCAGGGTCTGCATGAGCAGTGCGCGGATGCCGGCGACCATGGTGGCCATGCCGCCGTGCACGGCCCAGGAGGCCGACCCCGGTCCGAAGAAGCCGGCGTCGTCGCCCTTCTCCATCGTTCCCACCCAGGCCGGCCGGCCCTCGTCATTGCCCGAGAGGGTGACCAGCAGGTGCGACCGCCAACTGTTCACGAAGCCCCGGGCCACCCTGCTCTGTGCAAAACGGCTCATTCTCCGAACCCTAATCGACGCATCCGGGCGGATGGCTGGGGATGCGCCCCCAAATTCGGTCTGGCTAGACTCCGCTCATGAGAATCGAGAACATCGAGCTGCGCCGCGTGAGTCTGCCGCTGGTGCGGCCGTTCCGCACCTCGTTCGGCACCATCACCGAACGCGAGATCACCCTGGTGCACGTGTCGACGGCCGATGCGGAGGGCTGGGCCGAGTGCGCAGCCGAGGTGCGGCCGCTCTACAGCTCCGAGTTCATCGACGCGAGCGACGTGGTCATTCGCGACCACCTGATACCCCGGCTGCAGGCCGCGGGCGACGCTCTCACGGCCGAGTTCGTCGGCCGCACCCTCGCCCCGGTGAAGGGCCACCAGATGTCCAAGGCCGTGCTCGAGGCGGCGATCCTGGATGCGCAACTGCGCACGGCCGGGCAGTCATTCGGCGGCTACCTCGGCGCCGTGCACGACAGGGTGCCTGCCGGCGTCTCGGTGGGCATCATGGACTCGCTCGACGAGCTGCTGGAGGCAGTGACCGGCTACCTCGCGCAGGGCTACCTGCGCATCAAGCTCAAGATCGAACCGGGTTGGGACCTCGCCCCCGTGCGCGCCGTGCGCGAGAGGTTCGGCCCCGAGCTGATGCTGCAGGTGGACGCCAACACCGCGTACACCCTCGCGGATGCCCGGCACCTCGCCAGGCTCGACCCGTTCGACCTGCTCCTGATCGAGCAGCCCCTGAGCGAACGCGACCTGCTCGGCCACGCTGCCCTGGCCCGGATCATCCAGACCCCGGTCTGCCTGGACGAATCGATCGAGTCGGCGGCGGATGCAGCGGCGGCCATCAGCCTCGGCGCCTGCAGCATCATCAACGTCAAGCCGTCGCGGGTGGGCGGCTACCTCGAGGCCCGGCGCATCCACGACGTCGCGGCCGCGCACGGCGTGCCGGTCTGGTGCGGCGGGATGCTCGAGACGGGCATCGGCCGCGCCGCGAATGTGGCGCTGGCGGGCCTGCCGAACTTCGCGCTGCCGGGCGACACCTCGGCGTCCGACCGGTACTACGCCCAGGACCTCACGGCCCCGTTCGTGCTCGAGGACGGCCACCTGCGGGTGCCGACCGGGCCGGGCACCGGGGTCGAGGTGTTGCCCGACGTTCTGGCGGCGGTGACCCGGTCGCGGCAGGACATCCGCTTCTGAACGGCCCTACGCTGGGCTGATGCCGTCGTATCGCGTGACCATGACCATCGGGGCCCTGCAGCCGGGGGTGCGGCCGGATGCCGTGCTGCCCGCGGCTGCCGCGGCCGCCGCGGAACTCACGACAGTGGAGGCCTCCGATTTGGCCGTGGTGGCCGGATCGGCCCGCGTCACCGTGCGGTTCACCGCCGACGACGGCGACCTGGCGTTGGCCATCGGGGAGCACGTCGTGGCGACGACCCGGCAGGTGGCCGTCCCGGCGACCTGGCTGGTCACCGAACGGGTGAAGGGGCGCTGGCTGCCGGTGCGCTGACACCTGCGGTGGCGGCCAGCGCGCTCGCCCGCTCCCGGTCCTCGCCGCGGCGCTGTTCCGGGCGGGCCGGCGCGATGATGGTGCCCCGGCGGCCGTCGACCACGAGCGGGTCGGCCGCGCCGAGCACCTGGCTGCGCGCCACACCGTGCCGGTGCCAGAGCGAGGCCGTCCACGCGCTCAGCAGGGCGTCGATGAGATCCTCGCGGTGCTTGTACGCCGCGTCCGTCAGCGGCGTCGGCTCGGTCACCAACCGGTCGGCGGCCTCGTGCGTGCTCAGGTCCAGCGGGGGAGTGGCGGTGCCGAGCCGCCACATCCGTTCGATGAGGTCGTCGCACACGACGGCCCTGGCAGCTCGGCGTTCGACGATCGGCAAGGACGACCCCATCCGCTTGTACCGCGGCCGCACGGCGTCGTAGCCGAACTCCGCGGCGCCCACCAGGGTCGTGTACGGATAGCACTCGAAAAAACTCGACGTGTGCGCGGCGACCGGGTCGAGCCCGTCGGTGTAGGTCCAGCCGAGCTTTTCGAGCCGGCCGCGCAGGGTGACGCCGCCCAGTCGCGGCAGCGCCTGGTTCGAGGCGTTGGCCGACACCTTCCAGCGGCCGTACCGGGAGCCGGTCTCCCTCTCGCAGTCCCGCATGCCGGTCGGGTTGTTCACCACCAACGGTGCGTCCACCGCCAGCACCGACCCGGGTTCGGCCACGGACTGCACCCAGTGAACGACCTCGTCGATACCGCGCGCCCACCCCGCGTCGAGCACCCGGCCCGTCTCGTCGATGCAGGCCAGCCCGCTCTCGTTCGCCGGTTTCGTCGCCGTGCCTTCCGCCCAAGCCAGATCCACCCCGAGGAATCGCGTCATGGCTCATAGATAGCATGCGGCGATGACCACGGGAAGAGCAGGCGTAGGCTCTTCAGGTTGCCCACAGGACAGCATCACCAGCGAACACGGGAGAATTGGCAATGAGCAAGACGACGAAACCGTCTGGAAACGGGCCGTCAACAGGTAATCAGTCCGGGGTTGCCCCCGGCACGAACCGGAAGGTCATCGCGCTGGCCATCGCCGGCGCGTTCGGCGGCTTCCTCTTCGGATTCGATTCCTCCGTGATCAACGGCGCGGTCGAAGCCATCAAGGGCCAGTTCGGCCTCACCGAGGCCATCACCGGTTTCGCCGTGGCCAGCGCCCTGCTCGGCGCCGCGACCGGCGCCTTCCTCGGCGGACGCCTGGCCGACAGGTTCGGGCGCATCCCCGTGATGCTCGTGGGCGCGATCGTATTCTTCGCCAGCTCGGTGGGCTCCGGGCTCGCCTTCGGCGTCGTCGACCTCATCGTCTGGCGGGTGCTCGGCGGTGTCGGCATCGGGCTGGCCTCTGTGGTCGCCCCGGCCTACATCGCCGAGATCTCGCCCCGGCAGATGCGCGGCCGCCTCGGCTCGCTGCAGCAGCTGGCGATCACCATCGGCATCTTCGCCGCCCTGCTCTCCGACGCCGTGTTCGCCACGACGGCCGGCGGGGCGAGCGAGATGTTCTGGTGGGGTCTGGAGGCGTGGCGCTGGATGTTCCTGGTCAGCGCCATCCCGGCGCTCATCTACGGCGTGATCGCGCTCCTGCTGCCGGAGTCGCCGCGTTACCTGGTGCTGCACGACAAGGAGCCGAAGGCTCGCGAGGTGCTCGCCAAGGTGTGGCCGAACGGCGACGTGGACCGGGAGATCCGCGACATGAAGAAGTCGATCGACGAGGACCTTAAGGCCAAGCGCACCGGCACGCTGCGCGGACCGGTCTTCGGCCTCAAGCCCATCGTCTGGATCGGCATCACCCTGTCGGTGTTCCAGCAGTTCGTGGGCATCAACGTGATCTTCTACTACTCCACCACCCTGTGGAGTGCCGTGGGCTTCGAGGAGTCCAGCTCGCTGGCCATCTCGGTGGCCACCTCGGTCACGAACATCCTGGTCACCCTGGTGGCCATCGCCCTGGTCGACCGGATCGGCCGCCGGCCCATCCTGCTCACCGGCTCCATCGGCATGACCGTGTCACTGGCCACCATGGCCATCGCGTTCAGCCAGTCGGTCATGACAGACGGCGAACTCGCCCTGCCCGGCGCCTGGGGCCCGATCGCCCTCGTCGCCGCGAACGTGTTCGTGATCTCCTTCGGCGCCTCCTGGGGCCCCGTCGTCTGGGTGCTGCTGGGCGAGATCTTCCCCAACACCATCCGTGCCAAGGCGCTCGGCCTGGCCGCTGCCGCACAGTGGATCGCGAACTTCCTGATCACGGTCACGTTCCCGCCCATGGCGGCGCTGTCCCTGCCGCTCACCTACGGCATGTACGCACTCTTTGCCGGTCTGTCGTTCCTCTTCGTGCTCACCAAGGTTCCCGAGACCAACGGCATGTCGCTCGACGAGGCCAACACCCTGCTGCCGCACAAGAACGCGGCCAAGAAGAAGGCGAAGCTGCGGCGCTAGTCAGATCAGGTCGCGGAGCAGTTCCTCGGGGCTGACGCCGCGGGTGCTCGCCCGGCGCGTGAGTCGGGCGAGCTCCTCGGCGCTCAGCGCCACCTGCACCGAGTGCGGCCGGTCGACCTCCAGGTCGAACAGGCCCAGATCGGCGGATGCGCGGGGCGCGGTGCTCGTCACGGGCGCGGCCTTCGTCGGCGCGGCCGTGACCGGGGCGGCCTTCGGTGCCGGCCCGCCGGCCACGAAGCCGGGCCCGGTGGGGATCGCGGAGCCCCGCTGGTACGCCTCCGACACCGCCCGGGCGCGGGAGTCCGCGGCCTCGTTGAGCGGGTGGTTGGCGTGGCCCTTGACCCATTCGAACCGGTACCGGCGGCCCACGAGGGCCTCGTCGATCTCCTGCAGCAGCTCGAGGTTCATCACGGCCTTGCCGTCGGCCTTGCGCCAGCCCTTGGCCTTCCAGCCGCGCATCCACTTGGTCACCGAGTTGATCACGTACTGGCTGTCGCAGAGCACGAGCAGGTCGTCGTCGACGTGTGCGGTGGCGCGGAACAGTTCGAGGACGGCCTTGAGCTCGCCCTGGTTGTTCGTGGCGTGCTTCCAACCGCCGGCAGCCCAGTTGTTGTCGTCGATGTACCAGGCCCACCCGGCCGGTCCGGGGTTTCCGAGGGCGGATCCGTCTGCGGCGGCGGTGATAGTCATGGATCCAGTCTGTCAGGCCGCGGCTGCTCTCACTCCCGCTCGGCGGCCGTCACCTGGGCCAGCGCGCGGGCAACGGCGTCGACGGAGACGGCCACGTCGGCGGCATCCGTCGTCCAATTGCTCACCGAGATGCGCAGCACCGCCCGACCGGACCAGGCCGATCCGCTCATCCACACGGTGCCGTCCTCGATGAGGGTCTGCGTCACCCGGCGGGTGCGGTCGTCGGTGCCGAACGCGACCGACACCTGGGTGAACACCACGTCGTTGAGCACCTCGACGCCGGGCAGCGCGGCCAGAGCGTCGGCGAGTGCCCTGGCGTTGTCGGCGAGGCCCTCGACGAGCGCCACGGTGCCGCTGCGGCCCAGCGACCGCAGGGCCGCCCAGACCGGAACACCGCGTGCGCGCCTGGACAGTTCGGGCACCAGCTCCATGGGGTCGGCGGCGCCGGCGTCATCCGTCACGAAGTAGCTGGTCTCTGCCCCGAACGCCGCCCGCAGGGCGTCCGGGTCTGCCACCACGGCGATGCCGCAGTCGTAGGGAACGTTGAGGGTTTTGTGCGCATCCGTCGCCCAGGAATCGGCGGTGTCCAGACCGTCGAGCGCCGCCGTCCAGCGGGGGCTCGCTGCCGCCCACAGCCCGAAGGCGCCGTCGACGTGCACCCAGGCTCCAGCGTCGTGGGCCAGGCGGATGCACTCGCGCATCGGGTCGAAGGCGCCCGAGTGCAGGTTGCCGGCCTGCAGCACGACCAGGCAGGGCCCGGTAACCGCCGACAGCGCCTCCGCCAGGGCGTCGGGACGGATGCGCCCCTGCGCGTCAGCGGAGACGAGGGTCGGTTCGCCCAGGCCCAGGTAGCGCAGGGCGAGGAGCACCGAGATGTGCACCTCGGCGCCCGCGAGCACCGACACCCGGGGCGCTCCCGTGAGGCCGTCCCGGTTGAGGTCCCACCCGGCCGCGTGCAGCACAGAGCCCCGTCCGGCGGCGAGTCCGACAAAATTGGCCATCGTGCCGCCGGTGGTGAAACCCACCGCGCCCGAGGCCGGCAGGTGCAGCAGGTCGAGGATCCAGGCGCCCGCCCGTTCCTCGATGGCAGCCGTGGCCGGTGTCGCGTAGCGCAGCCCGCCGTTCTGGTCCCATGCGCTCACCAGCCAGTCGGCGGACAGTGCGGCCGGCAGCGTGCCGCCCATCACCCAGCCGAAGAAGCGTCCGGAGCCGATGGCCATGAGGCCGGGTTCGGCCAGCGTGGCCAGTTCGGAGACCACCGCTGCAGGATCGGCGGGCCCGTCGGGCAGGGGCCGGTCGAAGGCGGCCGCCAGTTTCTCGACGGGCTGTGCGGGTTTCACGGGCCGGGTCGGCAGCGAGTCCAGCCACTCCTGTGCCGAACGGACCGCCTGCTCGAGGGGCGCCCGGTACTCGTCCGGCCGGAATGTCATGCGGTCACCATACCCCCGCCTGCGCGCTGCGCGCCCGACCGATTCAGCCCTGGATGCAGGCGCCGGAGCTCACCGCGGCGGACAGGCTCGCGGCCTGGTCGACCACCGGGGTCACCTCGTCCATCGCCAGGGCGTAGCCCACGTTGGCGGTGGTGGCGGCCTTGGCGAAGATCACGCCGGCCACCTGGCCGTTGACGCTGAGCAGCGGCCCGCCCGATTCGCCCTGCTGGACATCGGCGGCGAGGGTGTACACGGAGCGTTCGGTGGGGGACTGGCCGTAGATGTCGGCGACGAGCACCGAGGCCACCGACATCACCCGGGCCGGGTCGGAGTCGAACGGTCCGCCGAACGGGTAGCCGAGGCTGACGGCCTCGGCGTCCACCGGGAGGTTGCCCTGCAGGGTCAGCGGAGCGGCGGTGAGTCCCGGCACATTGATGAGTGCGAGGTCGTCCACCGGGTCGAAGTAGACGATCTCACCGGTGAGCGCACCCGATCCCGGTACCTCGACGACGGCGTCGGTGACACCGGCGACGACGTGAGCATTGGTGAGCACGCGCTCGGGCGCGACGACGAACCCGGAGCCGGACTGGCTCTGACCGCAGGCCACCGCGTTGCCCGTGATGCGCAGCACCGACTGGGCCGCCGTGTCGAGGGCGGCGTTGTCCAGCTGGGCGTCCGGCAGGGTGGGGCTCTGCCCGCCGAACGCATCCGTGATGCGGGGCAGACCGTCGTCGACGACGGTGGAACGCAGTTGCGCGAGGAAGCTCTTGACGGGATCCGGTGTGACCGAGTCGATGGTGCGCACCACGCCGGAGGAGGCGATGGCGGAGGTGAGCACCGGGATGCCGAGGGCGCCCACGCTGAACGCGACCATCGACATCACCGCGGCGGCCGCGGCGACGCCGATGACGGCGCCGAAGAGCCTGTCGACGCCGCGCAGCTTGCGGGGTGTTCGGCGGCGCAGGGCCAGTCCGATGGACTCGCCGACCGTGAGACCGACGATGACGAGGATCAGCGCGGCGGCGATGGACGCCGGTGTGCGCCACTCGGCGGCGGTCACCCACGTGGGCACGAGGGGCACCACGAAGTAGGCGGCCACGGCCCCGGCCACCAGGCCCAGGATGCCGCTGATGCTGCCGATGAGTCCGCTGCGGTACCCGGCCACCAGGCTGGAGACGAGCAGGATCACCAGGATCACGTCGAGGATGGCCGAACCCTGCATGCACGCTCCACTGTTGTCGGGTCTCGCGGGCGAGCTGCCGGGTGCGAGGATTGTGTCTCGAGCCTAAGCGCAGAATCTGCGCGTTCGCCGCTAGGGGCGCTCGAGCGTGAGGAAGCTCACGCCGCGGAGATCGAGCCGCACCTGGCCGTCGGACTCCACCAGCCGGAGCAGGATCTCGGTGCACCCCGGACAGCGCAACAGCAGACCGTGCGAGCCCGGGTAACACCGGGCCATGGCCATCGCCCCGGTGCGGCCGCAATGCGCGCACCGCCCGACGGCCGTGGTGATGTCGCCGACGAAGACCTCGCTCAGGGCGCCGGCGGCGGCGTTGCCGTCGAGATGCCCGTCGAGCTGCGCGTCGTCCGGGTTCGCGCCGACGACCTCGTCGCCGGTCACGGCGTGCCCCCGGTGCCGCCGTAGCGTTCGGTCTTGATCCGGTCGGCCGGGTAGCCGGCCTGCACGAGCCAGTCGGCCACGGTCTCGACGAAGGCGGTGGCTCCGCAGATGAAGAACGCCGGGTTGTCCGAGACCGGCAGGATCGCGTCGAGCAGGGTCGGCGCATCCAGCCGGCGGGGCGTCGTGCCGCTGCCGGCGGGAGCCTCGCGGGTGTAGACGTACGTCACGGTGAGCAGCGGCGACCGGGCGAGGTCGTCGAGTTCGGTGCCGTAGTAGGCCGAGGCGGGGCTCCGCACCGAGTAGAGCAGACGGAACGGTGCGGCGTACCCGTCTGCTGACCCGCCGACGCCGTGCGACCGGATCATGGCCATCAGCGGCACCACCCCTGAGCCGCCGGCGATGAGCTGCACCGGGGCGGGATCGGCGGGGTTCCAGACGAACCAGCCGCCCACGGGGCCGCGCACCTCGAGCTGGTCGCCGGCGGCCACCTGGTGCACGAGGTATGGCGAGACCTCGCCGTCAGCGAGTTCCTCCACGGTGAGCTCGAGCTCGTCGCCCGGCAACGCGGACGCCACCGAGTAGGAGCGCACTGCGGTGTAGCCATCCGGGGCGGTGAGGCGCACGTCCACGTGCTGGCCGGGCCGGTGGCCGGTGAGGCCGGGCAGCCGCAGCCGCAGCGTGCGCGCCGTGCCGGTCTCCTGCCTCACCTCGATCACCTCCGCGACATTCCAACCGGTTCTCACCAGTAGCGCTGTTCTTGCCAGGGGTCGCCGTACATGTGATACCCGTTGCTCTCCCAGAAACCGGGCTCGTCCTGGCGCAGCAGCTCCAGCCCGCGCACCCACTTGGCGCTCTTCCAGAAGTACAGGTGCGGCACCAACAGGCGGGCGGGGCCGCCGTGGGCGGGCTCAAGGGCCTCGCCGTCGAACTGGTGGGCGATCCAGGCCTTGCCGCCCAGCAGATCATCGAGGGGAACGTTGGTGGTGTACCCGCCGTAGGAATACGCCATGGTGAACTCGGCTTCGGATTCCACCGATTCGAAGAGCGTGTCTATCGAGACGCCCCGCCAGCTGGTGCCCAGCTTCGACCAACTCGTCACGCAGTGGATGTCGCGGGTCACGTCATCCTGTTTGAGGGCGAGGAACTCCTCCCAGTTCCACCGGTGCACCTGGCCTGTCTCGGTCGTGATGGTGAACTCCCACTCGGACGGTGCGATGCGCGGAGTGGGGCCGGCGGAGAGCACCGGGAAGCTTTCGGTGAGGTACTGGCCGGGCGGCAGCGCCGGATCGTCGCGGCGGCGGCGACCGAAGAAGCCGGGGGAGACGATTCCCATGGGGAGTCCTTTCGGGCCGTGGAAGTGGATGTCGGCAGCCTATTGGACGGGCGGCGTGTGGTCTACGGCAGGGCCGGTCGAGGTGTCATCGGCTTCGGCTTCGTAGGCCTGGTCCATCCACCACTCGGTGAATTCGCTCGCGCGGCCGTCCGGTGCGAAGCGGATCACCCAGAGATTGCTGTAGACCGGGCCGGTGGCGTAGCGAGTGGTGCCCTGGATCACGCTCACCTCGGGCGTGACGGCCACGGCCTCCCAGTCGAAGTCGAAGGTGCCGGGTCCATCGGCCAGGTGCAGCCAGCCGTCGATGATCTTCTCCGGACCGACCCAGGGCTCCGCGTAGGGTTCGGTGCGATACCGGGCGTCGTCGGAGAAGAGCGCCCGGATCTCATCGGGTTCGTTGGAGGCCCAGGCCGCGACGTAGGCGCTCATCCACTCGGCGAGGCGGGTGGTGGGCAGATCGGTCATGACACTGTCTTAGTCGCTTCGGCTGGTTTAGGCCAGCGCTGAGATCAGAAGGGCGGGGGTTGGCCGGTTTCAGGCTTCGCGGTCTCACCCCTGTCGCCCGCGGCCGGTTGCCCGGGCGGAGACGGTTTAGTCGCGGACGGGTTCAACGCGGCGCGGACGAGGTCGTGGGCGCGGGGGTTTGTGTAGGTCTTGCCGCCGGGGGTGGTCCAGGTGAGGGTGCCGTCGGGGGCTTGTCGGGTGCTGAAGATGCTTTGGTGTTTGAGGCGGTGGTCAGGTCGGCAGAGGCTGACGAGGTTGTCGGCGTTGGTGGGGCCGCCGGTGTTCCAGGCTTGGGTGTGGTCGATCTCGCTGTAGACGGCTTGCCGGTTGCAGCCGGGGGTTTGGCAGGTGTTGTCGCGGATCTGCACGTACCGGCGGAGATCCGCCGGCGGGTTGTGCGACTCCCGGTCGACGGAGAGGATGGTCCCGGTGTGCGGGTGGGTGAGGATGCGGGTGAAACTCGTCGCCGTACCGGTGAGCTTCCGGGCGGTCTCGAGGTCGATGGGTCCGTAGCCGTCGAGGATCGCCGGTTGGTCGCTGTGCCCGAGGAGGGTGAGCACCGGGACGGTGATGTGCACGGTGCCGCGGATGCCGCGGCCGAGTTTTCCGCCGGGGCCGATGCCGTCCAGCAGCAGGTCGCGGTAGGTGTCGGCGCGGCGCTGGTCGCGGGAGCGGCAGACGATCGCGTCGGGCCGCGGCGCGGTGAACGCAGCGCCGGGCGCGGCGCCGGTGGTCTCGCTGGTCGTGACGTCGGCTTCTGCGTCGTCGTTGAGGGTTTTCGCGATCTGGGTGAGGCGTTCGTAGATCGCCTGGGCTTCGTCGGCCTTCAGATAGGCGTTGAGCCAGGACATTCCGTTGATGTCTGGTCGAAGCACGACCCGGCGCTCGCGCATACCCGCGTTGACACGGTCCTGCAAGGGGATGGGGTGGAGGGATTCCAGGAGTTCCCGGGCGACCTTGGCGAACTTGCCGGGATTGAGCTTCTCGGCCGCGGTCAGCGTCATCTCTTCCAGTCGCGGCAGCACATGCTCGGGCAGGTCCACCGGAAGCGATGCCGTGACCTCCATCATCTTCATGACGTGACCCCAGCCGATCCGGCCCTCGGCCAGAGCCCGGTGGAACAGGGGGAGTTGCTCTGTGAAGCGGGCGGCGTCACAGATCATCATCGCCGCGGTTTGGAAGTTCATCCGCAGCGCGCAGCCGACCTCGGCCGCCATCGCCCGACGGGCGAGTTCCTCGTCGTCCCAGGCCGGGCCGTGTTTCTGGGTGTCGGGGTCGTTGCGGCCGGACTCGATCGGGTCACCGGCGAGGCCGGCGATGATCCACCGGTCGTGACCGAGCCGGTCCAGCTCGGCCAGCAAACGGGTGCGCTCGGCGTACGCGGCGGCGATGACCTTCGCGTTGGCGATCAGCGGGTCGATGACCGCGCTGATGGCTTCGGCGACAGGGTCGACGTAGTCGTCGGAGTACCCGTGGGGGGAGGGTTCCGGGGTGCTGTCTGGTGTGGCATTCGAGGTGGCCATAGGGACAGTGAAGCACCGGCCACCGACACCGTGCATCCCAATGAATCAGCGGTGGAGAACCCGAAAACTTCGTCGCCTGTGGAGGAGCGGTGGTGCTGGATCGCGGGTCTCCCGTGGCCGACGCCCACGAGGCGTCAGCCCTGTTCCCGGGCGCAGTCGATGCAGAGCTCGGCGGCCGGGCGGGCCTCCAGCCGTTCGCGGCCGATGGGTTCGCCCCGGCGCAGGCACAGACCGTAGCTGCCGTCGTCGATGCGGGCGAGGGCTGCGTCGATGGCGGCCAGGGCAACGGTCAGTTCGGCATGCACCCCCGCCCGCAACGACCACTCGTCCGAGAGGGTCGGACCCTCCGGATCGTGCTCGTCGTCGGCATCCGCCCCGCTGCGTGCGGCGCGCACATCGGCCAGGCTCGCGCCTTGCCGGGCCAGCTCCTCCTCCAGCTCGGCTCGGCGCTGCCGCAGCAGCCCGGCGAAGTGGACCCTATCGGGGGCGTTCATCGTCAGGACACCGAGACGCTGATCTGGTGCAGGCCGGTGGCGCCGTCCGGCACCACATCGGCGGTCTTGCTGGTCTGCACCTCGCCGTTGGCGTCGGTGGCGCGCACCCGCAGGGTGTGCGAACCCGCGGTGGCCGGCCAGTCCCAGCGCCACTGGCGCCAGGTGTCCACCGAGATCGCGTCGGCCAGCGTGGCCGCGTTCCAGTCGCCGTCGTCGACCTGCACGTCCACGGCCGAGATGCCCACGTGCTGGCTCCACGCCACCCCGGCGACCGTGACAGCGCCCGCGGAGACCGTCGCGTTGTCCCGGGGCACGTCGACGCGGGAGGACAGCTTCACCGGACCCTTCTCCGACCAGCCGCGGCCGGTCCAGTACGCCGTCTCCGTGTCGAATCGGGTGACCACGAGCTCGGTGACCCACTTGGTGGCCGACACGTACCCGTAGAGACCGGGCACGACCATCCGCACCGGGTAGCCGTGCTCGAGCGGAAGCGGGTCGCCGTTCATGCCCACCGCGAGGATGGCGTTGCGGTCGTCGGTGAGGGCCTCGATCGGGGTGCTCGCCGTCCAGCCGTCCTGGCTGCGGGAGAGCACCATGTCGGCCTCGGCGAGCGGCACGGCCCGTGCGAGCAGCTCACGGATCGGGTAGCCGAGCCAGACCGCGTTGCCGATCAGGTCGCCGCCCACGTAGTTCGACACGCAGGTGAGCGTGGTCGTGCTCTCCTCCAGCGGCAGGGCCAGCAGCTGGGCGAAGTCGATCTGCACCTCGTTCTCCACCAGGCCGCTGATCTTCAGCGTCCAGGTGGACGGGTCGATGCGCGGCACGGCCAGGGCGGTGTCGATGCGGTAGAAGTCGGCGTTGGGGGTGATGATCGGCGACAGGCCGTCGATGTCGAACGACGCCCCGGCCGGAACGGGAGTGCCGGGCACGGCCGCCGCCGGCAGGGTGAACAGCGCCCGCGCGGCATCCGCGGCCCGGGTGCCCGCGGTCATCAGCTGCCCGGCGATCGCCGAGATCACGCCGATCCCGGCACCCGCACCGGTGTAGGCCAGAAACCGCCGCCGGTCCATCGCCGCACGCGACGCCGCCGCCGGGGTGACGGATGCGGGGCGGCCGGTTACTGCCGCTGCCGCCGCCGCCGCCGCCGCCGCGGCAGCGGCGGGCGCCTCGCTCGCGTGCAGACGGGTGGTGAGCATGGTCAGCAGCGTGGCGGCGACACCCGCGGCCACCACCGGCGGCACGGCATCGAGCGGTGCGGCTCCGGCACGGGTGAGGGCGGCGGCCAGTGCCACCAGGCCCACGGCGATCACCAGGAACCGGCCCAGCGGTGGCCGGCGGTATTCGAGCAGCCCGGCGAAAGCGGCCAGCACCGCCGCGACCACGGCGATGCAGACGATCAGGACAACCTTGTCCGCCGTGCCGAACAGGCTGATGACCAGCTCTTTGAGCCAAGCCGGTGCGAGGTCGATGAGAAGCGAGCCCACCACGATCACCGGGCTGGCGCCGGGGGCGAGCAGCGCGGCGGCGAACTCCGCCAGGCCGAAGCCGGCGATGACGGCCGCGAGCCCGGCAACGGCAGGCAACCACCGGGCTCCCGGGCGCACCGCAGACGCCCCGGTGGAGGGCGGCACAGGGGCGGGCACGTGCGGGTCGGACATGGGGTCAGCTTAGATTCACAGGCTGTGAGCCGGGCGGGGTCGCGCTTACGAATCTCTTACGAAAATGCCCGGCCATCCAGCCGATACCCGCCGTGCCGGTGGTCGGACGCTGCAGAGGCGCAGTCCAGCACGCCTCCGGATAGGGGAGTATTGGGGATCATGGCAACCCTCACCGCCCTTCCGCACGTCACCGATCCGGACCTGCTCTTCGAGGCCTTCGAACTCTGGGCGGCGGACGCGGGCCTGCGGCTCTATCCGGCGCAGGAGGAGGCGGTCATCGAGATCGTCTCAGGCGCCAACCTGATCCTCTCCACGCCCACCGGCACAGGGAAGTCGCTCGTGGCCGTCGGTGCGCACTTCATGGCGCTCTCGGCCGGGAAACGCAGCTTCTACACGGCCCCGATCAAGGCGCTGGTGAGCGAGAAGTTCTTCGCGCTGGTGGAGATCTTCGGCGCCGAGAACGTGGGCATGATGACGGGCGACTCGTCGGTCAACTCCGACGCCCCGATCATCTGCTGCACCGCCGAGATCCTCGCCAACCTGGCCCTCCGCAACGGCGAGGACACCCCGGTCGACCAGGTCGTCATGGACGAGTTCCACTTCTATTCAGACCCCGACCGCGGCTGGGCCTGGCAGGTGCCGCTGTTGCTGCTGCCGCGCGTGCAGTTCATCCTCATGTCGGCCACCCTGGGTGACGTCACCGACATCGCGGCCGACCTGTCCCGCCGCACCAACCGCGACACGGCCGTCGTCACCGGAGTCGAACGGCCCGTGCCGCTGCACTACTTCTACGAGACCACGCCCGTGCACGAGACCGTGGAGGACCTGATCAAGACCGGCCAGGCTCCCGTGTACATCGTGCACTTCGCGCAGGCCGCCGCCCTCGAGCGCGCGCAGGCGCTCTCCAGCGTCAAGGTGGTCACCAAGGAGCAGAAGGAGGCCATCGCCGACCTCATCGGCGAGTTCCGCTTCACGACCAGCTTCGGCAAGACCCTGTCCCGGCTGATCCGGATGGGCATCGGCGTGCACCACGCCGGCATGCTGCCCAAATACCGCCGGCTGGTGGAGCAGCTCGCCCAGCGCGGCCTGCTGCGCGTGATCTGCGGCACCGACACCCTCGGCGTGGGCATCAACGTGCCCATCCGCACCGTGCTGTTCACGGCCCTGACCAAGTACGACGGCGTCAAGATGCGCCAGCTCAACGCCCGGGAGTTCCACCAGATCGCCGGCCGCGCGGGCCGCGCCGGCTACGACACCGCGGGCACCGTGATGGTGCAGGCGCCAGACCACGAGACCGAGAACCTCAAGGCCATCGAGAAGGCCGGCGACGACCCCAAGAAGAAGCGCAAGATCGTGCGCAAGCGCGCGCCGGAGGGTTTCGTCTCCTGGGGCGAACCGTCGTTCCGGCGCCTCGTCGACGCCGAACCGGAGACCCTCACCTCGAGCATGCAGATGACCAGTGCCATGCTCATCAACGTCATCGCCCGCGGCGGCGACGCGTTCGCGAATGTCTACTCGCTGGTGTTCGACAACCACGAGCCCTGGAAGCGCCAGCTCGCCCACGCCCGCCGAGCCCTGGGCATCTACAAGACCCTGCGCGCGGCCGGGATCGTGGAGCAGCGTGTCGACGAGAGCACCGGCCGAATAGACATCCGTCTCACCGTGGACCTGCAGGCCAACTTCGCGCTCAACCAGCCGCTGTCGCCGTTCGCGCTGGCCGCGTTCGACCTGCTCGATATCGAGGCTCCTACCTACGCCCTCGACATGATCTCGATCCTCGAGTCCACTCTCGACGACCCCCGCCCGGTGCTGATGGGCCAGCAGTTCGCGGCCCGCGGCGAGGCCGTGAACGCGATGAAGAGCGAGGGCATCGAGTACGACCAGCGCATGGAGCTGCTCGAGGAGATCACCTGGCCCAAGCCGCTGGACGAGCTGCTCAGCTACGCGTTCGAGACCTACAAGCAGTCCCAGCCGTGGATCGCGGACTTTCCGCTGCGGCCCAAGACCGTGGTGCGCGACATGTACGAGCGGGCCATGTCGTTCGGCGAGTTCGTGGCGTACTACAAACTCGCCCGCAGCGAGGGCGTGGTGCTGCGCTACCTCTCGGATGCCTACAGGGCCGCCCGGCAGACCATCCCCGACGAAGCCAAGACCGAAGACCTGCTCGACCTGATCGAGTGGCTCGGCGAACTGGTGCGCCAGGTGGACTCCAGCCTGCTCGACGAGTGGGAGGAACTCATCCACCCCGACCTGGCCGCGCACGAGTCCACCGCGCACGCCGTCGTGCCGCCCGCACCGCACCGGCTCACCACCAACACCCGGGCGTTCCGCATCCTGGTGCGCAACGAGCTCTTCCGCCGGGTGCAGCTGGCCGCGCTGGAGAACTACGACGCGCTCGGCGACCTCGACCGCGAGCACGGCTTCGGGGCGGATGCCTGGGCCGACGCCATGGACGGCTACTACGCCGAGCACGACGAGCTGCTGGCCGGCGCGAACGCCCGCGGCGCCGGGCTCCTGATCCTCGACGAGGGCGCCTCGGTGTGGACCGCCCGGCAGATCTTCGACGACCCGGCCGGCGACCACGACTGGGGAATCAGCGCAGAGATCGACCTGGCCGAGTCCGACGAGCTGGGCGTGCCGGCCCTGAAAGTCACCGGAATCAACCGGCTCTGACTCCGCGAGAACAGGAACCCGTATGGATGCACCGAAGAAGCGCCTGGCCGTGTCCACCGACACCCTCGACGCCGTCGACCTGGGCCTGCTCGGGCTGCTGCGCTCCAATGCCCGGCTGTCGAACGCCGCCCTGGCCGCCTCGGTGGGCATCGCGGCGTCCACCTGCCTCGAACGCGTGCGGTCGCTGGTGAGCCGCGGGGTGATCCGCCGCTTCACGGTGGATGTCAACCCTGCCGCGCTCGGCCTGGGCGTGCAGGCGCTGATCAGCATCAACATCCACTCCGGGGCGAGGTCGCAGATCACCCCGTTCGCCACGCGCATCCGGGAACTGCCCGAGGTCGTGCAGTTCTTCTTCGTCGGCGGCAACGAGGATTTCCTCGTGCACGTGGCCGTGCGCGACACCGACGGGTTGCGCCGGTTCGTCGTCGACAACCTCTCGGCCGATCCGGTGGTGGCGGCCACCCGCACAAGCATCATCTTCGACCACGTGTCGCCGCCGCTCTAGCCGGAAGGGCGTAACCTCGGGCCATGGCCTCTTCAGACATCCAGCCGGAATCCCCGATCAACCCGCCGAAGCCCGCCCCAAGGCCTGGACCGCGACCCGGACCTGGGCCTCAGCAGGGCACGACGCCGGGCACCGCGCCCGCCCCCGTCACCCGGGCGGCGTTGACCGGGCCGATCCGCGCGGCGGTCATCGGCTACGGCCTGTCCGGCCGGGTCTTCCATGCGCCGTTCCTCGCGGCGAACCCCGACTTCACCCTCGCCGCGATCGTGACCGGTGATGCGGAGCGCGCCGAGCGCGCCAGCCAGAGCTACCCGGGCGTGCGCATCGTGCCAAGCAGTGAGGCACTGTTCGCCCAAGCCGCCGACCTCGATCTTGTGGTCATCGGCACCCCGCCGGAGACCCACGTGGCCTTGGCGAACGCCGCCCTCGACGCCGGCCTCGCCGTCGTCATCGACAAGCCGTTCTCGGTCGACTCCGAACAGGGCTGGGCCCTGGTCAACCGGGCCGACAGCCTGGGCCTGCCACTCACCGTGTTCCAGAACCGCCGTTGGGACGGCGACTTCCTCACCCTCCGCGCCCTGCTGGGCACCGGGGCGCTCGGCGACGTCTACACGTTCGAGTCGCGCTTCGAGTTCTTCAAGCCCGGCCCGCCCCGCAGCTGGAAGGCCGCCGCCACCCCGTCGGCCGGCGGCGGCGTGTTGTTCGACCTCGGAGCGCACCTGATCGACCAGGCGGTTCAGCTGTTCGGACCGGTCGACGACGTCACCGCCGAGCTGAACATCCGTCGTCCCGACGGCGTCGCCGACGACGACACCTTCGTGTCGTTGCATCACGGCTCCGGGGTGCGATCGCACCTGTGGATGAGCTCCTTCACGGCTCAGGCAGGCCCGCGCTACCGGGTGCTCGGTTCCGCTGCAGCGTATGTGAAATGGGGGCTCGACGGCCAGGAGGCGGCCATCCAGGCCGGCAACCTGCCCGGCGACCCCGGCTTCGGGATCGAACCAGAGAGCACCTGGGGACGGCTCGGAGCCGATGGCGCGACCCAGGCCGTACCCGCGCTGCCGGGCCAGTACGTCGCGTTCTACGCGGCACTGGCGGACGCTCTGCTCCGGGGTGGACCGTTGCCGGTCGAGCCGGGCGACGCCGTGCGCACGATCGAGCTCATCGAACGCATCCACAACGCGGCTCGTTGAACGCGGCGGGGCACATCAGCCCGTCGTCGTCCAGTCCAGGTTGATCACCTGGCGCAGGCGGATGTTCTCGCCGAGGCCAGAGACCGAGGGGTTCATCCGGAGGAGCTGTTGCATCGGCAGGTCGAAGCGCTGGGCGATGTCGAAGAACGTGTCGCCCTCGATGACCGTGTAACTCACCAGGTTGCCGGCGTCGTCCCGCACCGGGGCGGCCTCGGCGCCGGGAACGGCGCCGTTGTCGTATGCGGGGCCCTCCGGCAGCGGCACGTCGGGCACGTCGGCGTTGGGCACCAGCGGGTCAGGTTCCGGTTCCGCGACGGGCGGTGTGGTGGGCGTCGGCGTGGCGGTGGGCGTCGGAGTGGGAGTCGGCGTCGGCGTGATGACGATCGTCTGGGTCACCACGGGAGCCGGCGCGGTGGCGCAGCCGCTCAGGACCAACGCGGCCACGGCGAACACGGCGACAGTGAACGCACGTCGTGCGGTGAACATCGAATCGGTCATGGTGTACCCCCGAGAACACAGCTTAGGTCAGGGAATACGTTCACGGGACCGCGAAAGGTGCCCACTTCGGGTGCGGGCTCAGCACTCGATGACGTTGACGGCGAGGCCGCCCTCGCTGGTCTCCTTGTACTTGGTCATCATGTCCAAGCCGGTCTGCCGCATGGTCTCGATCACGGTGTCCAGCGACACCAGGTGGGTGCCGTCGCCGTGCAGGGCCAGCCGGGCCGCCGAGACCGCGGTGGAAGCGGCGATGGCGTTGCGTTCGATGCAGGGCACCTGCACGAGCCCGCCGACGGGATCGCAGGTGAGTCCGAGGTGGTGCTCCATGGCGATCTCCGCCGCGTTCTCCACCTGGCGCGGGGTGCCGCCCAGCACCGCGCAGAGCGCCCCGGCGGCCATCGCGCAGGCCGAGCCCACCTCGGCCTGGCAGCCGCCCTCCGCGCCGGAGATCGACGCGTTCGCCTTGACGAGCGAGCCGATGGCCACGGCGGTGAGCAGGAACCGACGGATCCCGTCGGTCGAGGCCCCTGGCACAAAACGGAGGTAGTAGTGCGCGACGGCGGGGATGATGCCCGCGGCGCCGTTGGTGGGCGCCGTCACGACCCGGCCGCCCGAGGCGTTCTCCTCGTTCACCGCGAGGGCGAAGGCGTGCAGCCACTCGGTCGAGGTGTCCCGTTCCCGCAGCGGCAGCCCGTCATATTCTTCCAGTTGCATACGTATGGCGGAGGCGCGGCGCTTGACGCCGAGTCCGCCGGGAAGGGTGCCGTCGACGTGCAGGCCGGCCTCGACGCAGGCGTGCATGGCTGCCCAGATGGCGTCCAACCCGGCATCGAGGCGGTCAGCACCGTGCACGGCCTCCTCATTGGCCCTGGCCACATCGCAGATACCGATTCCATGGCTGTCGCAGAGCTCGAGCAGAGCTGCGCTCGACGTGTACGGCATCGGCTGCTCCACGGTGGCGCCCGGGCGAACGGGGTCGCCGTCGCGGCGGATGAAGCCGCCGCCGATCGAGTAGTAGGTCTCCTCGAGAACGGCCGTCGCCGAGTCGTCGGAGCCGTAGGCCGTGAGCGTCATCGCGTTCGGGTGCCCGGGGAGCCGGGTGCGCGGTTCGAACACCACATCGCTCTTCCGCACGGGTACCGGATGGCTGCCGTTCAGCAGCAACGTCGCACCGTCGGGGAGGTGCGCCCAGAGGTTCCGCACCTCATCGGGGTCGCACAGCTCGGGGCGGAGGCCGGCGAGACCGGCCAGCACGGCATCCGGGGTGCCGTGGCCGAGGCCGGTGGACCCGAGCGAGCCGAAGAGCGAGCACGTGATGCGTGCCACGTCGCCGATGCGCCCGCTCGCGGCCAGATTCTCGGCGAAAGCACGGGCGGCCCGCATCGGGCCGACGGTGTGGGAACTGGATGGACCGATTCCGATGGAGAAGAGGTCGAGAGCCGATACGTACGCAGTCACCCGCTCCATCGTACGCGGGCGGCGTCGCCGGGCGGCTACCGGATGGTCTTGCGGGCCGTGATCTGCCCGGTGTCGAAGCCGAGCAGGTGCAGGCCGCCGTGGAAGCGGGCGTGCTCGATCTTGATGCAGCGGTCCATCACGATGGTGAGGCCCTTCGACTCGCCGTACTCGGCGGCCTCCTGGTTCCAGATGCCCAGCTGCACCCAGACGGTCTTCGCGCCGACCGCGAGGGCGTCGTCCACGACCTGGGGAATGTCGGAGGCCTTGCGGAACACGTCGACGATGTCGGGCACCTCCGGCAGCGAGGCCAGGTCGGGGTAGGCTTTCTGGCCGAGGATGGTGTCGGCGCGCGGGTTGACGAAGTAGACCCGGTAGTCGCTCGACTGCTGCAGGTAGGTGCCGACGAAGTAGCTCGAGCGGGCCGGGTTGGGGGAGGCGCCCACGATGGCGACCGATTTCGCCGAGCGCAGGATGCCCAGGCGCGCCTTGGCGTCCGGTCCCTCCCAGGTGCGCTGAGTGCGCAGCAGCTTGGCCAAGGGGGAGTTCGTGGGCACGCTGCAGCTGAGCCCATTGGTCAGCTGCACCTGCTCGGTCTCGGCGCTCATGCGGCGCCTCCCGTGGCACTGGCGAGGGTCAGGGCCTGGTCGAGGTCGTAGATGATGTCATCGACATCCTCGATGCCCACGCTGATGCGCACCAGCCCGGCGAGCACGCCGGCGTCGACGAGCTGCTGCTCGCTGAGCTGCGCATGCGTGGTGGAAGCCGGGTGGATCACCAGGGTCTTGGCGTCGCCGATGTTGGCCAGGTGGCTGGCCAGGTCGACGGACTCGATGAAGGTGCGGCCGGCGTCTCGGCCCCCCTTGACGCCGAAGCTGAAGACCGAGCCCGGCCCCTTGGGCAGGTATTTGAGACCGCGCTCGTAGTGCGGGTGGCTGGGCAGGCCGGCCCAGTTGACGAAGTCGACGCGGGGGTCGGCATCCAGCCATTCGGCCACCGTTCGGGCGTTGTTCACGTGCGCCTGCAGCCGGTAGGGCAGGGTCTCGACGCCCTGGGCGAGCAGGAACGCGGAGTGCGGTGCGAGCACCGGACCGATGTCGCGCAGCTGTTCGGCGCGCAGCCGGGTCAGGAACGCGTACTCGCCGAAGTTGCCCGACCATTCCAGGCCGCCGTAGCTGGGCACGGGCTCGGTGAACAGCGGGAACTTCTCGCTGTTCCAGTTGAACCGGCCGCTCTCCACCACGACGCCGCCGAGGGTGGTGCCGTGGCCGCCGAGGAACTTGGTGGCCGAGTGGATCACGATGTCGGCACCCCATTCGATGGGCCGGCAGAGATACGGCGTGGCGATGGTGGAGTCGATGATGAGGGGGATTCCGGCGGCGTGGGCGACGGCGGCGAGGCCTTCGATATCGGCGACCTCTCCGGACGGGTTGGCCACAGTCTCGGCGAAGATCAGCTTGGTCTTCGGGGTGATCGCCGCGGCGTAGTCCGCCGGGTCGGCGGATTGAACGAAGGTGGTCTCCACGCCGAACCGGCGCAGGGTCACGTCGAGCTGGGTGATCGAGCCGCCGTAGAGGTTGGCGCTGGAGACTATGTGATCGCCGGCACCGGCGAGGCTGGCGAAGGTGATGTACTGCGCGGCCAGGCCCGAGGCGGTGGCGACGGCGCCCAGGCCGCCCTCGAGGCTGGCGATGCGCTCTTCGAACGCGGCCACGGTGGGGTTGGCCAGCCGGGAGTACACATTGCCGTACTTCTGCAGGGCGAAGCGAGCGGCGGCATCCGCGGTGTCGTCGAAGACGAACGCACTGGTCTGGTAGATCGGCAGCGCCCGTGCCCCGGTGACGGCGTCGGGGATGTTGCCGGCGTGGATTGCCCTGGTGCTGAAGCCGTACTCGCGATCTGCCATGGAGGGTACGCTACCGGGCCGGTGCCGGCTGGCGCGGTCCCGGGCGTAACACAGTGCAACCCGGCTCAGCTGATCAGCACGGCGCCCAGCGCGAGGACTGCGATGAGCAGCCAGGAGGCCAGGCCCACGCCCAGGGCCCGCCCGCCCGTGCGCAGCAGCGAGCCGAGGCGCACGGCGGTACCCAGCCCGAACAGGGCCATGGCCAACAGCACGGTCTGGGCGAGGTCGGCGGCACCAAGCACAGCCGGTGGCAGCGGAACGAGCGTGCGCACGAGCACCAGGGCCAGGAACCCGGCCACGAACAGCGGCAGCACCGGGGGACGCCCGGCGGCGGTCGTGGTGGCGGCGGCGGTGCCGTCGGACTGCGGCAGGCCGGTCCCGGCCGGGGACACCGCGACGGCCTGGCGGCGGCGTTCGTAGACCGCGACGCTCGCCACGATGGGGGCCAGCATGAGCACCCGGGTGAGCTTGACCACCACGGCTACGGCGAGGGCTGCCGTGCCGGCGATCTGCGCGGTGGCCACGACCTGGCCCACATCGTGCACGCCGGCGCCCACCCAGTGGCCGAATTGCAGGTCGGTCAGACCCAGCGGATGCCAGAGCAGCGGCAGCACGCCGATCGCCAGGGTTCCGCACAGGGTGACGAGCGCCACCGGGGTCGCGGTCTCCTCGTCCTTGGCCTTGACCACGCCGCTCATGGCGCCGATGGCGGAGGCGCCGCAGATGGCGAAGCCCGTGGCGATCAGCAGCGGCTGGTGCCCGGGCAGGCCCATCCTGCGGCCGAGCCAGAGGGTGCCGAAGAAGGTGAGGATGACGATGAGCACGGTGGTCGTGATGGTGAGCCAGCCCAGACCGGCGATGTCGACGAGGCTGAGTTTGAGCCCGAGCAACACCACGCCGAGCCGCATCAGGCGCTTGGCCGCCACGGAGAGTCCGGGCTTGAGCACGCCGGTGACGGCAGGGCGCAGCACGGGCAGCTGCCCCACGACGATCCCGAGGACCACGGCGACGGTGAGGAGGGGCACGGCGGGCACGATGCTGTGCACGGCCCACGCCACCAGCGTGGCCCCGGCGGCCGCCGCAATTCCCCAGATCCACACCCGCTCAACCATACCCATCCGGCCGCGACCCACGAGAACAGCCCCAAGAATCCGGCGGGGATTCTTGGGGCTGTGTTCGCGAGCCGGTTCTGCGCTAGCGGTGGTGGAAGCGCTGCACCATGGGGCAGTCGAACGGGTCGCGCGCGGCCAGGCCCACCTTGTTGAGGTAGGCGATCACGATGCCATACGACTCGAACAGGCCCGTCTCGGTGTAGAGGATCTTGTTCGACTCGCAGTATTCCTTGGTGATCTCCTGCGCCTTGCGCAGGTGCGGTCGGGCCATGTTCGGGAACAGGTGGTGCTCGACCTGGTAGTTCAGGCCGCCCATGAAGGTGTCCATGACGGTACCGCCGCGGATGTTGCGGGAGGTGAGCACCTGACGGCGCAGGAAGTCGACCTTGCTCTCGTGCGGCAGCTGCGGCATGCCCTTGTGGTTGGGCGCGAAGGACGCCCCCATGTACACGCCGAAGACGGCCATCTGCACGCCGATGAACGCGAACGCCATGCCCAGCGGCAGGAAGTAGAAGATGACGGCGAAGTACAGCACGATGCGGCTGGTGAGCATGGTGATCTCGAGCCAGCGCTTGTCGACCTTGCCCTTGCCGAAGACGGTCTTGAACCCCTGGATGTGCAGGTTGATGCCCTCGAGGGTGAGCAGCGGGAAGAACAGGTAGCCCTGCTTGCGGGTCAGGAAGGAGGTGATCCAGTTGACCTTCGCGGCGTCTTCCTCGCGGAACACGATGAAGTCGGGGTCGATGTCGGGGTCCTTGCCGACCACGTTCGGGTTGGCGTGGTGACGGCTGTGCTTGGTCATCCACCAGGCGTAGCTGATGCCGACGAAGAGGTTGGCGAGGATGCGGCCGGCCCGGTCGTTGGCCGGGCCGGACTCGAACACCTGGCGGTGCGAGGCCTCGTGGGCCAGGAAGGCGAACTGGGTGAGGATCAGGCCGAGCACGCCGGCGATGATCAGCTGGTACCAGGAGTCACCGAGCAGGACGAAGCCCACGCCCAGGCCGGCGGTGATCAGCACCAGGGCGGCGAACATGCCCCAGTAGAAGCCCGTGCGGCGCTGCAGCAGGCCGAGATTGCGCACGGTGTGCAGCAGGGAGGAGTACTCGGTGGTGGGATTCTTGGAGTCGCCACCCTTGCGAGTGCGGACAATACGCACCGTGGGTGCGGCAGATGCTTCCGACATGAGGCCTTTGGTTTGTATCTGGACTTCTCAGTCGGTTGTAGAGCAAACACTCGTCAAGCAGATACCGGCCATCCTACGGGGCGATTCCCCTGAAACGCCCCGAATTCACACGCCTTTAACAGGGGATGTATTCCAATATTGGCATACGTTCGCCCGCCTGCACTGACTGCAATAATTCCGTTTGTGCCGGTCAGCGCCAGCTCGGCAGCCAGATGTGCACCTGCCAGAACGCGAACGGCACCTGCGCGCCGGACCAGAGCGGGAAAAAGAATGCACTCACGAGGGTCGCCAGCACGAGGAACACGACCACGATCGTGCGCCCGGCGCCGGACTTGATCAGCAGCCCGATCACGAAGGTGAGACCGAGCAGCAGGTAGGGCTCGAACGCGATCGTGTAGAACTGGAAGACCGTGCGGTTCAGGTACATCAGCCAGGGCAGGTAGCCGGCGACCATACCCATCAGGATCAGGCCGACGCGCCACTCCCGGTACCGCGCCAGCCGGTAGACGAGGTAGAGGATCGCGACGCCGGCGGCCCACCAGATCAGCGGATTGGCGATGCCGGTGATGGCCTCGGAGCACGTCGTGTACCCGCAGCCGCTCTCGCCCAGGCTGCTGCCCTGGTAGTACATGCTTGTGGGGCGCGTCATCGCCAGCCAGGTGAGCGGGTTGGCCTGGTACGGATGCGGCGTGACCAGGCCCACGTGATACGCGTACGCGGCGTTCTGATAGTGCCAGAAGCTCTGCACGGAGTGCGGCACCCAGGCCAGCGCCCCGGTCCAGGCCTGCCCGGCCTGGTCGGCCCAGTCACGGTAGTACCCGCCGCGGGTGACGAACCAGCCCGTCCAGGAGATCAGGAACGTGACAACGGCCACCGGCACCATGAGCAGGAACGTCACGGGGCCCTGCTTGAGGATGGACCCGCTGATCCAGAACGGCAGACCGGCCCGGCGCCTGGCCAGGGCGTCGACGACGACGAGATAGATCCCGAACGCGGCCAGGAAGTAGACCCCGGACCATTTCACCGAACAGGCCAGCCCGAAGGCGAGCCCGGCGGCGAACACCCACGGGCGCCACCAGAGCGCGGGGCCCCAGGTGGGCTCGACCTCGTTGTCCCGCCGTTCGTTCAGCCAGGCGCCCAGGCGCGCCCGATGGTGGTCGCGGTCCATCAGCACCGCACCGAACCCGAGCAGGGCGAAGAACATCACATAGTTGTCGAGCAGCGCCACGCGGCTCATCACGATGGCGTTGCCGTCGATGGCGAAGAGGAAACCGGCGACCGTGGCCAACAGCACCGAGCCGAACAGTTTCTTCGCGATGAGCATCAGCAGGGCGACGGCGAGTACCCCGATGAGTGCCGTGACGATGCGCCAGGCCCACGGGTTGTCGGCGCCGAAGGCCGCCATGCCCAGCGCGATGAGCCACTTGCCGAGCGGAGGATGCACCACGAACGACGGTGCGGTACCGAATATATTGCTCTGCCCGGCGGCGAACAGGGCATCCGCGCCATCCGGCCAGGTCGACTCGTAGCCGTTGTTGAACAGGCTCCAGGCATCCTTCACATAGAAGGTCTCGTCGAATACGAGGGAGCCGGGGTGACCGAGGTTGACGAAGCGCAGGACGGCGGCGAGCAGCAGCACCAGGGCGGGGCCGGCCAGACGCACCCACCGGTGGGTCCACAGGGCGGGCCAACGGTCGGTCGATCGCAGGGTGAGCAGCACCTGACCATCGTAGTGAGCCGCTGTGGTCGGGGGAGCGGGATGCGAGACTGTGACCATGATCATTCTGGCTGCCACCCCCATCGGAAACCTCGGGGACGCCTCGACCCGCCTCATCGAGGCGCTGCGCACGAGCACCGTGATCGCCGCTGAGGACACCCGGGTGACCGTGCACCTGCTCAAGGCCCTCGGGGTGGAGAACCGGCCCCGGCTGATCGCGCTGCACGACCACAACGAGCGTGGCAAGGCCGCCGAGCTCGTGGAGCTGGCCCGCGACACCGACCTGCTCGTGCTCAGTGACGCGGGTATGCCCACGGTCTCCGACCCCGGCTTCCACCTGGTGGATGCCGCCATCGCGGCCGGCGTCACCGTCACGGCGCTGCCCGGCCCGTCGGCCGTGCTCACCGCACTGGCCGTGTCGGGGCTGCCCACCGACCGCTTCACCTTCGAGGGCTTCCTGCCCCGCAAGCACGGTGAGCGGATGCAGGCCCTGCGCGAGGTGGCCACAGAGCGTCGCACCATGGTCTTCTTCGAATCGCCCAACCGGCTGGCCGCGTCGCTGACCGACCTGGCCGCCGTGCTCGGCGCCGGCCGGCGTGTGGTGGTCTGCAGGGAGCTGACCAAGTTCTATGAAGAGGTCAAACGCGGCACCGCCGCCGAACTGGCCGAGTGGGCCGAGGCGGGCGTGCGCGGGGAGATCTGCGTGGTCGTCGCGGGCGCCGAAGCGCGGGTGCTCGACCTGGCCACGGGCGTCGAGGAGGTCCTCGCCCTCGTCGCCGCGGGAGCCCGGCTCAAGGACGCCGCGGCCGACGTGTCCGCCGCCTCTGGCCTGGGCAAGCGCGACCTCTACGAGGCCGCCCTCACGGGCCGCTCCGCTGAGGCCGGGTCGACCCGCCGGAAGGCCGAGCCGCAGCCCGATTTCCCGCTGTCCTGACCGGGCGCCGAGCCTGCCGCACGGCGTAACGGGGTCGGACATCTCCGCGGGTCCCCATAAGATGTGAGCATGTCCGACGGCAATTCTTTCTACATCACCACGCCTATTTTCTATGTGAATGATGTCCCGCACATCGGGCACGCCTACACGGAGGTGGCGGCGGACGTTCTCGCGCGCTGGCACCGCCAGCGGGGGGAGGACACCTGGCTGCTCACCGGCACCGACGAGCACGGCCAGAAGATCCTGCGCACCGCCACCGCCAACGGCGTCACCCCCAAGCAGTGGGCCGACCGTCTGGTGGAGACCGCGTGGAAGCCGCTGCTGGAGACCGTCGACATCCGTAACGACGACTTCATCCGCACCACCGACGAGCGCCACGAGGTGAACGCGCAGAAGTTCCTGCAGCACCTCTTCGACGCCGGCCACATCTACACGGGTGAGTACGAGGGCTTCTACTGTGTGGGCTGCGAGGAATACAAGCAGCCCGGCGACCTGGTCGACGGCACCGGCGAGTACACCGGCCAGCAGGTCTGCGCCATCCACTCCATCCCCGTGGAGCTGTTGCACGAGAAGAACTACTTCTTCCGGATGAGCACCTTCACCGACCAGCTGCTGGCCCTCTACGAGGCCAACCCCACCTTCATCCAGCCCGAATCCGCCCGCAACGAGGTCATCTCCTTCGTCAAGCAGGGCCTGAGCGACCTGTCGATCTCGCGCTCGAGCTTCGATTGGGGCATCAAGGTGCCCTGGGACGACAGCCACGTGGTCTACGTGTGGTTCGACGCGCTGCTCAACTACATCACCGCCGCCGGCTACGGCCAGGACGATGAGAAGTTCAGCCGCCTCTGGCCGGCCACGCACATCGTCGGCAAGGACATCCTGCGCTTCCACGCCGTCATCTGGCCCGCCATGCTGCTGGCCGCAGGACTCCCGGTGCCCACCCAGGTGTTCGGCCACGGCTGGCTCCTGGTGGGCGGCGAGAAGATGAGCAAGTCCAAGCTCACCGGCATCGCCCCGAACCAGATCACCGACGTGTTCGGCTCCGACACGTTCCGGTACTACTTCATGCGCGCCATCAGCTTCGGCCAGGACGGTTCGTTCTCCTGGGAGGACCTCTCCGCCCGCTACCAGTCCGAGCTGGCGAACGGCTTCGGCAACCTGGCCTCCCGCGTCATCGCCATGGTCGTGCGCTACTGCGACGGCGAGATCCCGGCCGGCGGTGAGCCCACGGAAGCGGATGCCGCCATCCACGCCACCGCCATCCGGGTCACCCAGGCCGCCAACGAGGCCATCGACAGGCTCGCCCTGCACGACGCCCTCGCTGCAGTGTGGGAACTCGTCGACGAGCTCAACGGGTACATCACCGTTCAGGAGCCGTGGGCACTGGCGAAGAACCCCGACGACCGGGAACGCCTCGAAACCGTGCTGCACACCGTGGTGCGGGGGCTCGGCACCCTCGCTGTGCTCCTCTCCCCGGTGACGCCGCAGGCCACCGCCACGCTGTGGAGCGCCCTCGGCGGCGCCGGAGACGTGCAGGACGCACGCATCGACCGGGCCTGGGAATGGACCGGCGGCACCCACGTGTCGCCGCTCGCTGCCCTGTTCCCGCGTATCGAGGCCACTGTTGGCTAACGAGCCCGCCGAAACCACCCACATCCGGGCTCGAGAGGCGGGCACCGGGCGCGACCTGGTCTACCCGCCCGCCCCAGAGCCCCTCATCGTGGGCGTCCACGACAACCACACCCATTTGGAAATCTCGGATGGCCTCACCCCGCTGACGGTCGCCGAGCAGCTCGACCTCGCCTCGAGCGTGGGCGTGCGCGGTGTGATCCAGGTGGGCACCGACGTGGCCACCTCGCGCTGGTCGGCCGAGACGGCCTCCCGTGAGCCGCGGATGCTCGCCGCCGTCGCCATCCACCCCAACGAGGCGCCCGAGCTCGAAGCCGCCGGCACTCTCGACGAGGGCCTGGCCGTGATCGACGAGCTCGCCGCCCGGCCCCGGGTGGTCGCGATCGGCGAGACCGGCCTGGACTTCTTCCGGACCGCCCCGGAGGGCCGGGCCGCGCAGTTCCGCTCCTTCGAGGCCCACATCGAGATCGCCAAGCGGCACGGCCTGGCGCTGCAGATCCATGACCGGGACGCCCACGACGAGGTCGTGGAGACCCTGCTGCGGGTCGGCGCGCCCGCACGCACCGTCTTCCACTGCTTTTCCGGCGGCGCCGAGCTGGCCCGGCTCTGCGCCGACCAGGGCTGGTATATGTCGTTCGCCGGGCCGGTCAGCTTCAAGAACGCCGCCACCCTGCGCGAAGCGCTCGACGTGGCCCCGCGCGCCCTGCTCCTGGTCGAGACCGACGCCCCGTATCTCACCCCCACGCCGCACCGCGGCCGGCCGAACGCCCCGTACCTGCTGCCGCACACCCTGCGCGCCATGGCCGCGCATCTGCACACGGATGTCTCGGTGCTCGCCGCGCAGATCACCTCGAACACCGAACTCGTCTACGGCCGCTGGGATGCGGAACCCGTGGTGTTGACCGACACACGCCGAGACCCCAGCACCAGCCCGGCCGGAGGCCTCGCATGACCGACTCAGCCCCCACACCCGCCCACGAGCCGGCGCACGCTCCGGCCGCACCGACGCTGCTCGGCCCGGCCGAGATCCGCGACCTCGCCGAGATGCTCGGCGTGAATCCCACCAAGAAGCTCGGCCAGAACTTCGTCATCGACGGCAACACCGTGCGACGCATCGTCAAGGTCGCCGCCGTGCAGCCCGGCGAGACCGTTGTGGAGGTCGGTCCGGGGCTCGGCTCGCTCACCCTGGGCATCCTCGAGGCCGGCGCGGAGGTCGTGGCCGTGGAGATCGACGACCGCCTCGCCGAGCAGCTGCCGCTCACCGTGCGGCTCATGCAGCCGGCCGCCCAGCTCACCGTCATCCGCGCCGACGCGCTGAAGATCGCCGAGCTGCCGGGGGCGCCCACCCGGCTCGTCGCCAACCTGCCCTACAACGTGTCGGTTCCGGTGCTGCTGCACCTGCTCGAGCACTTCCCGTCCATCCGCGCCGGCGTGGTGATGGTGCAGGCCGAGGTGGGCGAACGGCTCGCCGCCGCCCCTGGGTCCAAGATCTACGGCAGCCCCAGTGTGAAGGCCGCCTGGTACGGCCGGTTCCGCACGGCCGGCAAGGTGAGCCGGCAGGTGTTCTGGCCGGTCCCCAACGTCGACTCCATCCTCATCGCCTTCGAGCGGCGCACGGAGGAGCTCGAATCCGAGGAGCTGCGCCTGGCCACGTTCGCGCTCGTCGACGGTGCGTTCCAGCAGCGCCGGAAGATGCTGCGGCAGTCGCTGTCGACGGTGCTGGGTGACTCGGCCCAGGCCACGGCCGTGCTCACTGCTGCGGGGATCGACCCCACCGAACGTGGCGAACAGCTCACGGTGGACGACTTCCTCACCATCGCCCGGGCCTGGACCTCCTCCTGAGCGGGCTCGGCACGGGCGGGTGCGCCGAGCGCCGCGCGCCGCTGGGCTAGGTTAGTTCCATGACCAACACGGCGACCTCACCGGTTGTGCATGCGAGGGCACCGGGCAAAATCAACGTCTTCCTCAAGGTGGGGGCCGTGATGGACGACGGCTACCACGATCTCGCCACGGCGTTCCAGGCCGTCTCCCTCTACGAAGATGTGCGCGCCAGGGCGGCCGACGATTTCAGCGTCGAGTTCACCGGCTCCGTCGACACCTCCGGCCTGGCCGTGGACGGCAGCAACCTCGCGATCAAGGCGGCGCGCGCTCTGGCAACGGCCACCGGATTCCGCGGCGGCGTGCACCTTCAGATCGACAAGAACGTGCCCATCGCCGGCGGCATGGGCGGCGGTTCGGCGGACGCGGCGGCCACTCTGCTGGCCTGTGATGCGCTCTGGAAGACCGACCTCGGCAAGGACGAACTGCTCAGGATTGCCGCGACCCTGGGCGCCGACGTTCCGTTCGCGTTCACGGGCGGCACCGCGATCGGCACGGGCCGAGGGGACCAGCTGAGCCCGGCGCTGGCCAAGGGCCAGTTCCACTGGGTACTCGCCCTGGCCGAGTTCGGTATGTCCACCCCCTCGGTGTACAGCGAACTCGACCGGCACCGCACCCGGCACGCGCAGGACATCTTCCCCGCCCAGGCGCAGCCCACCGTCGACGCCGACGTGCTGCAGGCCCTGCGCGCGGGCGACCCGGCCATGCTCGCCGAGTCGATGCACAACGACCTGCAGGCTCCGGCGCTGCACCTTGCTCCGGGACTGGGCCGGGTACTGGAGCTCGGTGAGGCCAACGGCGCGCTGGCGGGCATCCTTTCCGGATCCGGCCCCACCGTCGCGTTCCTCGTGCCCGACGCCGACGCGGGCCTCGAGCTGCAGGTGGCGCTGAGCGCCGCCCGGCTGCACGTGGTTCGCGCCACCGGGCCCGTGCACGGCGCCCGTATCCTGACGAGCTAGCGGCATCGGCGGTCGGGGCACTCAGCTGCGACGGCTAGGCTCGAACCCTATGGCACATTTGCTCGGGGCCGAGTCCCTGCACCTTGAATTTCCCACCCGCGTCATCTTCGACAGCGTCACCGCCGGACTGAACGAGGGTGACCGCATTGGCATCGTCGGCCGTAACGGCGACGGCAAGTCCACCCTCCTGCGCCTGCTCGCCGGCCGCATGGAGCCCGACTCAGGCCGGGTGACCCGCCGCCGCGGCGTCACCATCGGCGTGCTCGACCAGTCCGACGACCTCGTCGACGGCCAGACCGTTGGCCACACCATCGTCGGCGGCATCGACGAGCACGTCTGGGCCGGCGACTCGAAGGTGCGCGACGTGATCGCGGGCCTCGTGCGCGACATCCCCTGGGACACCCTCGTCGACGACCTCTCCGGTGGCCAGCGCCGCCGGGTGGCCCTCGCCCAGGTGCTCATCGGCGACCACGACGTGGTCTTCCTCGACGAGCCCACCAACCACCTCGACGTAGAGGGCATCGCCTGGCTGGCCGGCCACCTCAAGAACCGCTGGGCGCAGAACTCCGGCGGCCTCGTGGTCGTCACCCACGACCGGTGGTTCCTCGACGAGGTCTGCAACATGACCTGGGAGGTGCACGACCGTCTGATCGAACCGTTCGAGGGCGGCTATGCCGCCTACATCCTGCAGCGCGTCGAGCGCGACCGGATGAGCGCCGTGATGGAGGGCAAGCGCCAGAACCTGATGAAGAAGGAACTGGCCTGGCTCCGCCGCGGCGCCCCCGCCCGCACCGCCAAGCCCAAGTTCCGCATCGACGCCGCCAACGAACTGATCGAGAACGAGCCGCCGCCCCGCGACACCGTGTCGATGCAGTCGATGGCCATGCAGCGCCTTGGCAAGGACGTGGTCGACCTCGTCGACGTGTCGGTCACCTTCGGCGAGAAGACCGTGCTCAACAACATCACCTGGCTGATCGCACCGGGCGAGCGCACCGGCATCCTCGGCGTCAACGGCGCCGGCAAGTCCACACTGCTCAACCTGGTGGCCGGCACGCTCACGCCCGACACCGGCAAGGTCAAGCGCGGCAAGACCATCAAGGTCGCCGTACTCACCCAGCAGCTGTTCGAGCTGGACGACATCCGCAACGACAGGGTCAGCGACGTCATCGCCCGCCAGCGCACGTCGTACATGGCCGGCGGCAAGGAGATCACGCCCGGCCAGATGCTCGAGCGCATGGGCTTCATGAGCGCGCAGCTCTCCACCCAGGTCAAGGACCTCTCCGGTGGCCAAAAGCGTCGCCTGCAGCTGCTGCTTATCGTGTTGGACGAGCCGAACGTGCTCATCCTCGACGAGCCCACCAACGACCTGGACACCGATATGCTCGCGGCCATGGAAGACCTGCTCGACTCCTTCCCCGGCACGCTGCTCGTCGTCTCGCACGACAGGTACCTCATCGAGCGCGTCACCGACAACCAGTACGCGGTCTCCGACGGCGGCTTCCACCATCTGCCCGGCGGTGTCGACCAGTACCTGGAGCTGCGCAAGCGCCAGGTCGCCGGCGGCTCCTTCACGGCGGATGCGGCGTCGCCGACCTCCGCCGCGGCCAAGGGCTCCGGCAAGCCCGCGCTCGGCGGTGCCGAGCTCCGGAACGCCCAGAAGGAGCTCGCCTCGATCGACCGCAAGGTGGCCAAGCAGCAGGCCAAGATCAAGGAACTGCACAACAGTCTCGCCGCGCACGACCAGAGCGACTACACCGGACTGGGCAAGCTTCAGGCCGAGGTCACCGCGGCCGAAGACGCCGTTGCGGGTTTCGAAACCCGCTGGGTGGAACTCTCGGTGCTGCTCGAAAAGTGAGTCACCTGTTTCACCCGGGCGGGGGCCCGGTTCGCTGACCCGCCGCCCAGCTCGCAGATCCTGTGACTGGGCGGCGTTCGTCGAAGTATCTGTGACGAACTGTGTCCGCGCGGTTCAGCTGTCGAGCGTCCTTCGCTTACCGTAGAAGAGTGCCACGCGACGTTGCGGCACAGAATCCCCACGCGAGTACCCCGTGGATGCCCTGTGCCAGCTCTCGCTTCGTCGTGCGTGGCGCACACACACAGCGACCGAGACGTGGAGAACACCGAAGTGAACAAGTACAGCGCAAAAAAGAGCCTCCTGAGCGTTCTGGCCATCGGCGCCAGCCTGACCCTGCTCGCCGGTTGCGCCGGCGCGGCCGGCGGCAGCGACGATGAGACCGTGAAGATCGGCGTCGTCGGAGCCAGCGACCCGTACTGGGCCGACTACACCGAGGCCGCCGCTGCCGAGGGCATCACCGTGGAGATCGTGGACTTCGCCGAGTACAACCAGCCCAACCCGGCGCTGACGAACGGCGACATCGACATCAACCAGTTCCAGCACCTGGCGTTCCTGGCCGACTACAACGTCTCCGCGGGCGAAGACCTCACGCCCATCGGGGCCACGGCCATCTACCCGCTCGGCCTGTACTCCAGCAAGGTCACCGACGTGACCGACATCAAGAAGGGCGACACCGTCGCCGTGCCCAACGACTCCAGCAACCTGGGCCGTGCGCTGCTGCTGCTGCAGAGCGCCGATCTCATCACGCTGAAGGACGGCGGCACGATCTTCTCCACCCTGGACGACGTCGACACCGACGCATCCAAGGTCACCGTCAAGGCGCTCGAGCCCTCCCTCACCGCGACCTCGCTGCCCGACGTGGCGGCCGCTGTCGTGAACAACGACTTCGTCGAGAAGGCCGGTCTCTCCTTCGAGGACGCCCTCATCCGTGACGACCCGGCCGACGACTTCGCTGCTCCGTATGTGAACGTCTTCGCCGTGCGCGCGGCGGACAAGGACAACGAGACCTACACCAAGCTCGTCGACATCTACCAGAACACCAAGACCGTCACCGACGGCGTGCTCGAGGTCTCCGGCGGCTCAGCCGTGCTGGCGACGACGCCGGCAGCCGACCTGCAGGCCACCCTGGCCACGGTCGAGAAGGACACGGCGGCCCAGAAGTAGGCTCCACCCGGCCGGTCGGCCCGCTGAGTGCGGGCCGGCCGGCTTTCCCGTTGCAATCGAAGGATCGTACATGTCCGCACCAAGCCCCCTGGTCGAATTGAAGAACGTCAGCAAGGTGTACCCGGCCACCGTCAAGGGCGCACCCGATGTCACGGCCATCGACGACGTCAGCCTCCGCATCGACGCCGGCGACGTCTACGGCATCATCGGCTACTCCGGGGCGGGCAAGAGCACCCTGGTGCGGCTCGTGAACGTGCTCGAACGCTCCACCGCCGGGCAGATCCTCATCGACGGCCGGGACGTGGCCGGCCTGCCCGAGCGGGAGCTTCGCCCGGTGCGGCTCGGGATCGGCATGATCTTCCAGCAGTTCAACCTGCTGAACTCCCGCTCGGTGGCGCGCAACGTGGAGTACCCGCTCGAGGTCGCCGGCCGGGACAAGGCCGCCCGCACCAAGCGGGTCGCAGAGATGCTCGACTTCGTCGGCCTGGGCGACAAAGCGGGCGCCTACCCCGACCAGCTCTCCGGCGGGCAGAAGCAGCGGGTGGGTATCGCCCGCGCCCTGGCGACGTCCCCGGCCCTGCTGTTGGCCGACGAGGCCACCAGCGCGCTCGACCCCGAGACCACCCACGAGGTGCTCGAACTGCTGAAGCGGGTGAACCAGGAGTTCGGCGTGACCATCATCGTCATCACCCACGAGATGGACGTCATCCAGACGCTGGCGACCAAGGTCGCCGTGATGGACCGGGGCCGGATCATCGAACGGGGCGACGTGTTCGACGTGTTCTCCAACCCGCAACAGGACGCATCCGCGCGGTTCGTCTCCACCGTGGTGAAGGGAGTGCCGTCGGCGGCCGAGCTCGTCGTGCTCCGCGCCCGCCACACCGGCCGGATCGTGACCCTCGCGTTCCGCACGGATGCCGTGGACCAGACCCGGGTCTTCGGCGAGCTGTCCCGCGACGGTGTCGGGTTCCAGGTGGTCTACGGCGGTATCAACGAAATCCAGGGGCGCCCATTCGGCCACCTCACCCTCGCGCTGACCGGCGACGACGCGACCATCGATTCAGCGCTCGACCGGGTCCGCGCGCTCACGACCGTCACCGAGGTGCGCTGACCATGGATTCCCTCATCGACCTGCAGCCCGAGTTCTGGAAAGCCGCGGGGGAGACCCTGTACATCGTCGGGTTCACCCTGCTCTTCGGCGGTCTCGGCGGCCTGCTCATCGGGCTCGGCCTCTACCTCAGCCGCGCCGGCAGCATCCTGGCCAACCGACCGGTCTTCGCGGTGCTCAACGTTCTCGTCAACACGGTGCGGCCCATCCCGTTCATCATCTTCCTCGCCGCAGCGCAACCCCTGGCCCGGGCCGTCGTGGGCACCGGGATCGGCAACAACGCGATCATCTTCACCATCGCGCTGGCCGCGTCCTTCGCCATGGGACGCATCGTGGAGCAGAACCTGCTCACCGTGTCACCCGGCGTGATCGAGGCGGCCCGCAGCGTGGGCGCGGGTCCCGTGCGTATCATCTTCACGGTGTTGCTGCCCGAGGCTCTCGGCCCGCTGATCCTCGGGTACACCTTCATCTTCGTGGCGCTCGTGGACATGTCCGCCGTGGCCGGCTATGTCGGCGGCGGAGGGCTGGGCGCCTTCGCGCTGCTCTACGGCTACCGGCAGTACAACCCCATCGTCACCTGGGCCGCCGTGCTGCTGATCATCGTGCTCGTGCAGCTCGTGCAGTTCCTCGGCAACTGGCTGGCTCGGAAGGCCCTGCGCCGCTGACCGCAATACCTTCGGCTTTCCTTCAGCCACCGTACATCCCTCGTTCAGCCAAGCGGGTCCTGGCGTACACGTCGTGCCACGAATGTTCTCGCTGAGGTACGAAGCGAAGTCCTCAAACCGAGTGTCACCAGGTTTCGAGGAGCAGCGTGTCGACGAGCGCCAGCGTGGTCTTTTCCTCCTTCACTTCGGCTGCCGACCCGCGGCTGCAGGGGTGGTTGTCGTTCCGCGGTCACCTGCAGGCCGGCGAGGTCGCGACGGACCGGCCGCCGCGCACCGCGCGCCGCGGTGACTGGCGGGGTGAGACGGCCACCGACGGCGCCTGGGCTGCGCGTTCGGGGATCTGGCGCCTGCTCGCCTCAAACAGTCGGGAGCTCGGACGAAGCTCCTCCGTCTACGCGACCTTCGGTCTCGCCCGAGCGCATGTGATCGAACTGCAGGCCGGCGTGGACCGGATGATCGCGACGACCGTGACGGGGCCGACCTCCGGCACGCACGGCTGGGTGGTCACTGTCGACGACGTCGCCGTGATGACGAGTGGGCGCTGGTACGGCACGACCTCCACCACCCGGGATGCCTGTGCCGGCGCGCTGGCGGCCTTACGGAACGCAGTTGTCACCCAGGACCCCCGCCGGATGGTGGAACCCGGTGCCCGCCGCCCCCGCCGGACGACCGGCGACACCGAGCTGGCGGGGTCCTGGTGAGCGGGGTCAGGGCGACCGGGCGAATCCGCTGGCTGGAGTGGCTGCCGCTGGGCCTGTTCCTGGTCCTGGCCGCCTGGCTCCTTGTGTCGGCCCTCCCCGGCGGGGGATCCGGCGCCGTGGCGGGCCAGGCGGCGACCACCGCCCCGGCCCCGGTGCCCGCGGTCCTCCTGCCGGAGACCGCACCAGGGACCTCCGTCGGCTTGCCGGAGGATGCACCGGCCAGCGCCCCGGCCGGACTCACCCCGGACACGGCAGTGGTCTCGGCAGACTGGGCGCGTGCGGCAGCGGCGGCCACCGGCATCCCCCAGCGGGCGCTGCTGGGCTACGCCGGCGCCGCGCTGCGTCTGGCGGGCGAAGAACCGGGCTGCGGCCTGGGCTGGACCACTCTGGCGGCGCTCGGCGCCATCGAGTCCGACCATGGCCGGCACGGTGCCTCAGCGATCGGGCCCGACGGACGCACTGCGCCGGGCATCTACGGGCCACTCCTGGACGGAACCGTGTACGACGCCTTCCCCGACACGGATGCCGGGGTCTGGGACGGCGACGCGCGGTGGGACAGGGCCGTGGGGCCGTTGCAGTTCATCCCGGCGACCTGGTCGGACTGGGGGGCCGACGGCAACGGTGACGGCGTGGCCGACCCGCAGCAGATCGACGATGCCGCCCTGACAACCGCACGGTACCTCTGCGACACCGGTGACCTCTCGACTCCAGCGGCCTGGCGCGCGGCCGTCTACTCGTACAACCACGTCGACAGCTACGTCGACCTCGTTGCCGCGACGGCGAACGGCTTCGCTCTGCGGATGCCGTGACGGGCACGGACACGGGCCTCGTCTCGGGGCGGTACCGGCTCGGGCCGTTGCTGGGCAGCGGTGGATCGGCGTCGGTCTTCGCCGCCGTCGACACCCGCACGGGCGACGCCATGGCCCTCAAGATCCTGCACCCCGAGCTGTCCCGCAGCCCTCGGCTGCGCGAGGCGTTCTTCCGGGAGGCGCACGAGGCCGAGCGGGTGCGGCATCCCAATGTCGTGGCGGTCCTGGACACCGGGGTGCACGACGACGAGAACGACCCACTCGCCTGGATCGCGCTCGAGCTGGCCCCCGGCCACACCCTCGCCGAGCACGTCGAGAGAACCGGCCCGCTGCCGGTTGCGGATGCCCTCACTCTCGCGCTGGCGGTGCTGCGGGGATTGGCCGCGGTGCACGGCGCCGGCCTGATCCACCGGGACGTGTCGCCGGCGAACATCATGATCGCCCCCGAGGCCGACGGGTTCCTGCCGGTGGCCGGGGTGCGCTTGCTCGACTTCGGCCTGGCCGATGCCGCCGGTCAGACGGCCACGGGCCGAGATGTGCTGCGCAGCGAGGCGGGGGCGACGCCCGATCCTGAGGCCGGCGCCGGCGCCGGCGCCATCGTCGGTGTGCTCGGCAGCGTGAACTACCTCTCTCCTGAGCAGGCGGCCGGCCGGCCTGTCGACGAGCGCGGCGACATCTACCAGGTGGGTGGTGTGCTCTACTTCGCTCTGACGGGACGCCCGCCGTTCCCCCGAGCGACGACGGCGGCCGTCATGCGCGCCCATGCCCTCACCCCGCCGCCGGTCCCTTCGGTGGCCCGGCCCGGCATCCCGCGATCGGTGGACCGGATCGTCGTACGGGCCTTGCTGAAGGACCCCGAGGACAGGTTCGCCACCGCCGATCAGATGCGGGAGGCCATCCTGGCCGCCGACGACTCCGGCTCCTCCCGCCCGGGCGACGACCACACCCGCCGGTTCGGCGCCGCGGCAGGCGAGGTGACGCCGGAGCCAGGGGTCCGCGCGGTACCGGATGACGGCCGCACCACGGTACTGCCGCGGACCGTCCCCGTCGGCGCACCCCGGGCCCCGTCCATGCCTGATCGCCGTCTCCGCCCGCCACGACGGGGCCGGATGGTCGGCCGGTGGCTGACCCCGGTGCTCGTGCTCGGCATCGTGGCGGCAGGTTGGGTCGCTGCCGTCGGTGACGGGGCGGGGTCAACCGTCGCCGTGCGGAGCACGCCATCCGCGTCGGCGAGCGCCCCCGCGGAGCCTGCCCCGACCACGCCACCCGCCGTCGTCGTCGTCGATCCGTCGATCCAGGTGCCAGACCTCACCGATCTGTCGCTCGGCCAGGCCCGGGCCGCCCTCGAGGCTGCGGGGCTGCGGCTCGGAGCGATCGGCACCCGGGAATCGGTGCGGGCCGCGGACACCGTGCTCGCCGCGAACCCCGGTCCGGGCTCCTGGCTGGACCCGGGCGAGCTCGTCGCCGTGACGGTGTCGTCCGGCTCGAACACGGTGCCGGCCACCCTCGGTCTCGGTCAGGCCGACGCGACATCGTCCCTGCAGAACGCGGGTTTCCTCACAGCGATCGAGACCCGTCCGGATGCCACGGCTGCCCCCGGCACCGTGCTGGCCAGCATGCCCGCGCACGATGCCATCGTCCGGCTGGGGACAACGGTGACACTGACGGTGGCGGGCCCCGTGGCGACGCCGACGAGTACCCCCACCCCGGTCCCGTCGCCCTCCGGCACACCCTCCGGCACACCCACACCCGTTCCCGCGGGCTGACCGGGCGCCGACGCCAAGTCCACACACCGTGTCCATGGCTTGGTTGCTGAATCGACGCGCGGAATTCACCCGGCAACCCAACCATGTCTCTCGGGCCGAAGCCGCTTACCCCGGACCACGCCCTCTCCCACCCCTGTCACTCCCGAGGACATCCATGTCACGCACGATCAACGCCCCCTCGCCGGCGCGCACAGCGCCGCACACCGAGGCGTTCCCGCTCGAGAAGGAGCGCCGTCGCGCGCTCGTCTCCAAGCCGTCCGTGTCGGATTCGGTCTTCCGCTCCGTGGCGTTCACCGCCGGTGGAATCACCGTGGCGATCATGCTGGCCGTGGGCGTCTTCCTCTCGATCCGCGCCTCCAACGCCCTGGGGGTGGCCGGCTTCTCCTTCCTCACCGAGCAGGACTGGTCACCCGAGTCCCGGGTGTTCGGCATCGCGTCGGTGCTCTTCGGCACCGTCACCATCGCCGTGATCGCCTTGGTCGTGGCCGTGCCGCTCGCCCTGGGAACCGCCCTGCTCATCTCCGAGGTGGCCCAGGGACGCCTGCGATCCACGCTGGTGACCCTCGTGGACCTGATGGCCGCGGTGCCGAGCGTGGTCTTCGGCCTGTGGGGCGTCTTCTTCCTCCAGGCCAACGTCGTCCCGGTGGCCAGCTGGATCTCCACGTACTTCGGCTGGATCCCGTTCTTCAGGGTCTCGAACGCCACCGGCGGCGCGCTCACCGAATCGAGCGCGTTCACCTCCTCGGCCTTCATCGCCGGACTCGTCGTCGGACTCATGGTCGTGCCCACGACGACATCGGTCATGCGGGAGGCCTTCTCGCAGGCGCCCATCGGCGAGCGCGAGGCCGCGTTCGCGCTCGGCTCGACGCGCTGGGGCATGATCCGCTCTGTCGTGCTCTCGTTCGGCCGCGGCGGCATCATCGGTGGCACCATGCTGGGCCTCGGCCGGGCCCTCGGCGAGACCATCGCTGTGTACATGATCATCTCGCCGATCTTCACCATCAACTGGCAGGTACTCAAGACCGGCAGCAACTCGGTGTCAGCGCTGATCGCCCTGCGCTACGGCGAATCCAGCGAGTTCGGGTTGTCCGCGCTGATGGCCGCCGGCCTCGTCCTGTTCCTGGTGACCCTGGTCATCAACTTCACGGCCTCGTCCATCGTGGCCCGCTCCCGCTCCGGGGCAGAGAGCAGCTGATCATGACTTTCATCCCCTCCCCGGACGGCGCCCCGATCGGCCCGCGCCGCCGTGTGCGCGGCGCACGCGTCGACGACAGGTTCAACCTGCTGGGCGCCGCCGCCGCAGGCCTGGCACTGTCCACGCTCATCTTCGGCTGGGTCACGCCGCTGTCCGGCGGGCTGGGCTGGGCCCTGGTGGCGTTCCTCGCCTTCATCGGCTTCTACGCGCTGCTGGTGAGCATCACCTCCGACTTCCAGGATGTGAAGGACCGGGTGATGGCGGTGCTGCTGACCAGCGCCGGCGTGGTGCTCTTCGGCGCGCTGGTGTTCGTCGTGGCCTTCACCCTGGTGCGCGGCCAGGAGGCTCTGCCGCACCTGAACTTCTTCACACAGAGCATGGAGAAGGCCGGGCCCCTGGACGGGCTGGAGATGGGCGGTATCGCGCACGCCATCCTCGGCACGCTCATGCAGATCGGCATGGCCCTGGTCATCACGGTTCCGCTCGGTATCCTCACGGCCCTGTTCCTCAACGAGGTCGGCGGCCGCTTCGCCAGGTTCGTGCGCACCATCTCGGATGCCATGACGGCGCTGCCCTCGATCGTCGCGGGGCTCTTCGTCTACTCGGCGATCATCGTGCTCATCACCCACCAGCGGTCGGGTTTCGCCGCGTCGATGGCCATCACCGTGATGATGCTGCCCATCGTGATCCGGGCATCCGACATCGTGCTGCGCCTGGTGGCCGGCAACCTGCGGGAGGCCGCCTACGCGCTGGGCTCGACCCGGTGGCGCACCATCTGGCATGTCGTGTTGCCCACCGCGCGGCCGGGGCTGGCCACCGCCGTGATCCTCGGCACGGCCCGCGGGATCGGTGAGACCAGCCCGGTGCTGCTCACCTCTGGGGTCACGGCCGTGGTCAACACGAACCCGTTCGAGGGCCCGATGATCTCCCTGCCGTTGCAGGTCTTCGACTTCGTGAAGTCGCCGGAGCCCAACATGATCGCCCGCGGCTTCGGCACCGCCGCGGTGCTGATCCTGCTGGTCCTGACGCTGTTCGCCATCGCCCGGCTCATCGGCGGCCGGGCGCCGGGCGACCTCACCGTGCGGCAGCAGCAGAGAGTGGTGGCGGCGTCACTGCGCGACCTGCACCGCATCACGATCCAGGGCGACCGGCGTTTCGAGCTGATCAGCGCCGAGAAGACCACTACCCCCGATACGAACGATACAAAGGAGTCGTCCTCGTGACGCCTGAGACCCGGCGGATCCGCGCCATCCGCGCCAGCCGCACCCTGCTTGCCCTGCTCGCCGCGCTGGTGGTGAGCGTGACCGGTGTTCTTCCCGCGCAAGCGGTGACCTACGACCCGATCTCGGGCAGCGGTTCCACGTGGTCACAGAACGCGCTCGACCAGTGGCGCACCAACGTCGCCTCGAACTACGGGATGACCGTCAACTACAACGGTGCCGGTTCGTCGGCGGGCCGCAGCGACTACATCGCGGGACTCGTCGATTTCGCGGTGAGCGAGGTCCCGTTCCAGCTCGCCCCGGAAAACGGGACGGCGCCGGAGAAACCGGAGCGGGGCTACGCGTACATGCCCATCGTCGCCGGCGGTACCTCCTTCATGTACAACCTCAAGATCAACGGGGTGCGGGTGTCGAACCTGCGCCTGAGCGGGGAGGTCGTCACCAAGATCTTCACCGGCGGGATCACCAACTGGAACGACCCGGCGATCCAGGCCGACAACCCGGGTCTGGCGATGCCGGACAAGGGCATCGTCCCCGTCGTCCGCTCGGACGGGTCCGGCTCCACGGCCCAGTTCACCCTGTGGATGTCCAAGCAGCACCCCGACATCTGGAATGCGTTCTGCGCCTCGGTCAACCGTCCCGTACCGTGCGGGCTCACCTCCCAGTACCCCACCTTCGGCAACGCCAAGGCGCAGAGCCTGTCCTCCGGCGTGGCCGGCTACGTGAGTCAGGACTACGGCGAAGGCGCCATCACCTACGTCGAGTACTCCTACGCCCTGGAGTCCGGCTTCCCCGTGGCTAAGGTCCTCAACCAGTCGGGTTACTACGTCGAGCCCACGGCGTCCTCGGTGGCCGTCGCCCTGACGACGGCCCAGATCGACCAGACCCCGGGGCCGAGCTACCTGACACAGGTGCTCGACGGCGTCTACAACAGCGGCGACGCCCGCACGTATCCGCTCTCGAGCTATTCGTACATGATCGTTCCGACCGAGGTCGGTGGGGTGTTCACCGCCAAGAAAGGCGTCACCCTCGGCGCGTTCGCCAACTACATGCTCTGCGAGGGCCAGCAGCAGGCCGCGGATTTGGGCTACTCCCCGCTGCCGATGAACCTGGTGCTCGCCGGTTTCGACCAGATCAAGAAGATCCCGGGTGCCGACACCACCGGGGTCGACATCAACAAGTGCAACAACCCAACGTTCAAGCCCGGCGATTCACCGTCGAGCAACCTGCTCGCGCTCACCGCGGCCCAACCGCAGGACTGCGACAAGGTCGGGCCGAACCAGTGCACCACCGGAACGGCCGGTGCCGTGGCCGAGACGCCGATCTCCGGGGGTGGAACCGGCGGGAGCGCCACCGGCGGCCCGGCCGCTGAGAACGCCGCAACCGGGACTGACGCCGCCGCTGCGGCTGCCGGTGCGACCGGAGCGGCGGCCGTGTACGACGCCAATGGTGCCCTGGTCTCCGGTGCAGTGGCAGGGTCCAGCCTGGCCGGTGCGGTGGCGACACCGTTCGCGTTGTCCGACGACGGCTGGGGGATGCAGCAGTCGCTGATGCTCCTGGCCGCCCTCCTCCTCGTGGGCGCGGCGGTGCTGCCGCCGGTGTTCTGGCGACGTCTGGCTCCCCGCGGCGGCAAGGACGGTGTCAAATGAGCCGCCACGCCGCCCCGAAAGCCTCGGTCTGGACTCGCGCGGGCGCCAGCGGCATCATCGTGGGTCTACTGGTGGGCGTCGCCGTCACCGCGCTCGGGTCGCTCGGTGCCACCCCGGCCATCGCCGACACCTCGAGCGCCGTCACGGTGAAGGCCTCCGACTACGAGCTCGACCCGGCCGACGCCCCCATGCCCGACCTCGCCGTGACGGTCTCCAAGACCGCCGACCTGACCTCAGAGGGAATCCTGGTCAGCTGGACCGGCGGCAAGAAGTCGGTGCGGCCGCAGGGCAATGTGGGCGGCGAGAATTTTCTCCAGATCGCCCAGTGCTGGGGTGACGACCCGGAGCATGCCGGCCACCCCGACCGCACCACCTGCCAGTACGGCGCGTTCCCCAACGTGGGACGGGATTCCAATGTCGAAGCCAACGTCGAGCCCGACCCCGGGGAACCCGACACCGGTCTGGCCCCCAACATCGCGCCGGAAGACGAGCAGTACACGGTTCCCGGCTCCGGCTTCGCCAACCCGCCGTACACCTCGATCCCGTTCCGGGCGGCGGACAAGACGACGGTCATCTCCTCCGTGGTCCTCAACGACAAGGGCGAGCGGGTGCACGACACCACCGTCGACGTCAACAAGAACGAATTCTTCACCGAGTACACCTCCAACGAGGTGAAATGGGCCGGCTCCGACGACGCCGGCAACGGCTCGGTGAAGTTCGAGATGCAGACCTCCATGCAGTCGCCCGGCCTCGGCTGCGGCCAGCCGGTGATCGTGCCAGGGAAGGAGACCACCGGACAGTCCTGCTGGCTGGTGATCATCCCCCGCGGAACCGGCGACTCCGGAGTCTCCCAGATCATCAGGCCCGGCCTGTTCTGGGATGCCTGGCAGCATCACGTCGCCGTGAAACTGGACTTCAAGCCCGTGGGCGTGCGCTGTGAGATCGGCAGCGCCGAAGCGCAGCTCGGCGGCAGCGAACTCATCGCCGGAGCGGTCTCGTCCTGGCAACCCAATCTCTGCGCCGGCGCAACAGGTTCCGCGTTCGTGTTGAGCACCGGCAACGAGGCCGACGTGTTGGCCAAGGCCAGCGGAACGGTGCCCAGCCCGCTGGCCCTCACGTCGCTGCCCTCCAGCGTCACCACCGCGGATCCGTTGCAGTACGCGCCGGTGGGCCTGTCCGGCGTCACGATCTCCTTCGCCATCGACCGCAGAGTGAAACCGATCCCCGACATCGACCCGGCGTACGCGGACCGGGAGACCCAGTCCTTCACATCGCTGAACCTGACCCCGCGGTTGATCGCGAAGCTGCTGACGGCGTCGTACACCTCGGCGCTGCCACCGGGCGCCGACCTCAGCCACATCAACTACATCGACTTCCAGCACCCGGGCAAGAATGCGCGGAACATCACCACCGACCCCGACTTCCTGGCGATCAACGATCCTGAGTGGGCGGCGCAGGACCTCAACAGTGTCTCCCTCGCCGACGCCCTGACCCCGTCGGGGCGGTCGGATCTGGCCACACAACTGTGGCGGTACGTGATGGCGGATGCCGATGCGGTCGCCTTCCTGGACGGCACCGCCGATAAGTGGGGCATGATCGTCAACCCGTGGTACTCCACCAATGCCGACGTCAATCCGACGGGCACCGGCTTCGTCCTGCCCCGGGACAACTTTCCCAAGGCCGACCCTGTGGAGAAGGCGGCGACCGAGGGATCCAACGGCGTCGGACCGGTGAACCTGGTGACCTGGCGGCCGTACACCAGCGGCTTCGAGAACGGCGCCTACCTCACGCTTCGAGGCGACGGCCTCCAGCTCGGCGGCTGGGACTCCACCAGTACCCCGCCGAAGTACCTGAAGACCATCCGTTCCCTGGTCGGCGAGCAAGGCGTGATCGGACTGAGCACCGCCGGCTCAGCAGCCCGGTACCAGAACGTCACGGCGTCCCTGCTGAACCCCGCCGGCGAATACGTCGCCCCGGACTCCGACGCGATGCTGGCCGCAGCCGCGGCGATGACCCCGGCGCCCCAGCAGCCAGCGGTGCTGGAGTTCGACCCGGCCTCGAGCGCGGCGGCCGGTGCCGGCACCGCCTACCCCCTCACGATGCCCGTCTACGCGGCGTTGAATCCGCTGCAAACGGATGCCGTCCAACGGGCCAAATTCGCCAACCTGATCCGCTATGCAGCCACGGACGGCCAGAAGCCGGGCACCGGGATCGGCCAGTTGCCCGCGGGGTACGCGCCGATGCCGACGAGCTGGGTCGACCAGGCCCTGGTCGCTGCGACGGCCATCGAGCAGGGGATCAGCCCGAACGCTGTGCCGAGCCCCACTCCCGCACCGGCCGCGGCGGCCACTGGCGTGACAGCGGCCCGCCCTGCCGCGGCGGCCAGCGGCACGGCCGCGGTGGCCGCCGTGGCGGCCACCGTCGCCGCGGCCACCGATCCCACGGCCACGGGGACGAAGGCGGGGCCGCTGCTGGGGGCGAAGACGCCGGACGATCCCGACGTCGGACCTGTCGCCGCTGCCGTTCCGGCCGGACTGCTCTCAGGCCTCGCGGCCGCCGGAGCAGTCCCCATGATTTCGCGCATCAGACGAAAGCGACTCTGATGCGTCACCACTTGACGGTTCGGTCCAGGGCGAAAGCCCGGGGAGCGCACGTCGGGATAAGCGGGTCCGTCCGGATTCCGTTCCTTGCACCACACCCGAAAGGCATCACAGTGATTTCGAAGAAGGCTATTGCGCTCTGCGCGACTGTCGGCGTCACCCTGTCTGGTATTGCCCTCGCGACCCCGGCTAACGCCGAGCCCGTCTCCAACAGCTACTCCATCGTCGGTTCCGACACCCTCGAGGATGTCGTCAGCGCCCTCGCCAACGGCACCAACATCAGTGGGTCCACCGTTCGCTCCACGGTCAACCTGACCTCCATCGGCTCCTTCGACGCCACCGGATCGTCCTACATCACCACCAAGTCGGGCGGTGTGCGCTTCGGTCGCCCCAACGGCTCCGGCGACGGTGTCAAGGCGCTCAGCCGGTCCATCGACGGCGCGGCCTACACGTCTGGCACCCCCGGTAGCCCGACCGGTGTCGTCATCACCGGCCAGGTCGACATCGCCCGTTCCTCCAGCGCGGGAACCGCCAATGCCAATGGTGAACTCATGTACGTGCCGTTCGGTCGCGACGCCATCGCCTACGCCTACAACGGTACGGCGGCGGACATCTCCTCGCTCTCCGGGTCGGAGATGAAGAGCCTGTACGAGTGCTCGGTCACCACTGTCAACGGGGTCACGGTCACCCCGATCATTCCCCAGAACGGTTCGGGTACCCGCAAGGACTGGCTCGCGAAGATCGGCTCCTCGGAGACCGCCATGCGCACGGTCGCCGAAGGCGGCTGCGTCGTCGAGGGCCAGGAACACGACGCGACCACCCTCACGACGAACTCGGTCATGCCGATGGCCGTGTCCCGCTGGATCGCGATGAACACCGGCGCGAGCTACGACAAGCGCGGCACCGGCACTCTCGGCTCGATGGTCGCCGGCACCTCCCCGGTCACCGGAACCGGTTCCGCCATGGTTCCCAACCCGACCTACTACGCCGACACCACCTGGGGCCGCGACACCTACCTCGTGGTCGAGTACGCGCGTGTGTCGCTCGGCAACGCCAAGTATGACGCCAACCTGGCCAAGCTCATCGACCCGACGCAGGCCACCGCACTGACGAACACCTCCGCCGTCGCCACCCGTGCCGGTGCGGTCAAGAAGAAGTACGGCTTCCTGGCTCCGACCTCTGGCGTCGTCGCATACCGCGTCGCCAAGACCTCCTGAACATCCCGCTCGATCAGACCATCATCCATCTCAAATGAAGGACATGAAAATTGAAGATCAATAAGAAAATCAAGTCCGCTGTCGTCGGTGCGGTGTCTCTCGTGCTCGTCGCTTCGGGGGCGTCGATGGCCTCGGCGGCAACGCCGCAGGAGAACGGCTCGGACGGCCCGATGTACTTTTTCGATGCCGACCTGAACCTCGTCTCGGATCCCGCCTACACGTTCGACTGGGATCAGGAGATTCTGGGCTCGGCCGGGGACACCTCCTACGAGGTGCCGACGATCTGCCCGAGCGGGACCGACGGCGCGGCGTTCTTCCTGTCGCCGGTCGGCCAGGAACGCACCGTGCTGAACTGGAACGCGTACGCGACGGCGTTGTTCAACCCGCAACCCACCGTTCCCGGTAACAAGGAGATCTACATCTCCACCCTGACGCCCGAGACGTTCATCAACGGTAACGCCCGGGGTGCCAAGGCTGCCGGTGGCAACTACAGCCTCGGTGTCGCCTGCACGATCAACAACGGTGTCACCGTCGTCGGTGCGTTCTACCGCACCATCGCCATGACGCCCGTGACCGGCGAATTCACCCTGAGCCCGGTCACGACCGGGGGAGGCGAGCCGCCTGTCGAGGAGCCGGCTCCTGAGGGAACCCAGGGCACGGTTGCTCTCGCGCCGACAGTGACCAGCGCCGTCAACGGGGTGCTCTCCCTGAGCGTTCCCGCCGGTGCCGCCGCAACGTTCGGTGCGCCGACGCTGATCGACAACAAGTCAACGACCACCGGCACCCTGGGTGCCGTCACGGTCAATGACGGCCGCGTTCTCACGGTGAACGGGTGGGACCTCACGGCCAACGTCGCCGACTTCGTGAACTCGGTGGATGCGACCAGCATCATCGGCAAGTCCCAGCTGGGCGTCGCGCCGTCGGTCACCGCCGCCGGCACCACGGCTACCGGTGTCACCGCCGCAGCCGCCCAGCTCGCCGGTAGCGCCTCCTACCCGGCGGCCTTCGCCTCCGCGGCAGCCGGCAACACCGTCGGCGCCAGCGTGCTGGACGCCGGACTGACCTTCGTCGCTCCGCAGTCGAAGGCAGCGGGCACCTACAACTCGACCCTGACCCTCACGGTCGTGTCGAAGTAGTCAGCACCGAGTGACGGGGGAGGGCCGGCGTCCGCGCCGGCCCTCCCTCCAGCCCGTTTCGCTCCACCCTGTTTCCTATCAACCATCGCCTGGAATGAGACCGCAGACCGTGACCATCCGTCGCACTCCCCCCCATCGTTTCGTCCTCGCCGCGTCCGGCCTCATCCTGACACTGGGGCTCACCGTCGGCCTGGGTGCCGCCGGCGCCTGGGCGGACGACTCCGATGCGATAGCGGGTTCGCCCTCGTCCAACGGCAGCGTGGACCAGACCCGGTCACGCTACAGCTACCAGGTCGACCCGGGCCAACAGGTGTCCGACGAGTACCTGGTTCAGAACACGGGCTCAACCCCCCAGGCCGTCACCGTGTACGCCACCGACGCGTTCAACTCCGAGGACGGCAGCTTCGCATTGCTCGACGGCGCGGTGGAAGCCCAGGACGTCGGGCGATGGGTCAGTTTCGCGGACGGCAGCAACAAGGTTCAGATCACTCTCGACCCGGGCGGCCAGCAGGTCATTCCATTCACGGTCTCGGTTCCCGCCGACGCCAGGCCCGGCGACCACGCCGGCGGCATCATCGTGTCGGCCCTCTCCCCGGCCGGTGAAGTCTCCGTTGACCGCCGGGTCGCCATCCGCCTCTATGCGCGCGTGCACGGTGAGCTACAGCCCGGTCTCACCATCAGCAGCATCACCTCCTCCTACCGGGGTGAGCTCAACCCCTTCGCGGGCGAGACGTCGCTCACCATCAGCCTCCAGAACACCGGCAACGTGTCGTTGGGCGCCAATACCGTCGCCCAGGTGCGCGGCATCTTCGGCATCCCGCTGTCCGACCTCACCCGGACGCCGATCCCTGAGATGCTGCCCGGCAGCTCCCGCACCGTGACCATCGTCGTGCCGGGGGTCGGCCCATGGGTGTACCTCAACCCGTCCGTCTCGCTCGCCGCCACGGTGGACGAGGACGCCCTGGCGCCGGGTCTCCTGCCGACGGCCGAACGCAGCAGCAACCTGTTCGTCGTGCCGTGGGCGTTCGTGATCCTGTTGCTCCTGGCCGGGTTCGCCTGGCTGTTCGTGCGCCTCAGCCGCACCCGCGATTCAGCCCGCGCCCGCGCCTGGATCGAATACACCGAGGCCGAGGCCAAGCGGAAGGCCCGAGGCGAGGCGACGGCCTGACCCCCTCCTCTTCAGCGCCCGTTTGCCGGGCGTTTGCCCCCGCGACAACTCCCAGAGAACCGGATCCGTCTAACTTGACTGTGCTCACCACCTTCCCCCAGCGCCGACTGCTCATGGCGGTCCTCTGCACCCTGGTGCCGCTGATCGCGCTCCTGGGCGTCAGCGTCAGCGCGCAGGCCACCGACGACCCCGACGGGGTGGGCCTGACTGTCGGCGTGGTCGGGTCCACGGCCTCTCCCACACCCTCGGCCACGCCGAGCCCCACCGCCCGGCCGAGCACGCCCGCCGTCCCCGGTGTCACCCAGACCACGGCGACGGGCGCGGCCGCCACGGATGCGCTCGGTGCCGACCCGGTGAGCCTCGCCGGCGTGCTCGCCGTGAGCGGGCTCACCGCGCACGCCAACCAGAGCCCGGGCCCCGGCGGAGGCGACGTCGTGCTCGACTTCACCGTGAAGAACCTCACGACTACTCCGTTCACGTCGTCGGTGCGGTTCTGGGTCGACAACGCCGTTGGCCTGCAGATCCGGTCCGTGGACGACATCCCGCTGGCCGACCTCGTCGGCGGCGAGACCCGCACCGTCACCGTGACGCTGACCGACGTCGGCCAGTGGAGCGCATTCAACACCCACGTGACGCTCACCCCACCGGAGACCGTCGGCGACACCGCCCTGTCACCGGTGACCCGGGATGCTCTGCTGCTGGTCCCGCCGTACTTCCTCCTGATCGTGCTGTCCCTGCTCGGCGGTGTCTACGCCGTGGCACGGTACGCGGTCCTCACCCGCCGGTTCTTCCCGACCGGCCTCGGGGAGCCGCTGTCGTGACGCTCACCAGGCCGCCGCGCGGCTGGAAGGCACCACGTCCGGCGGAGCCGACGAGTGATGCCGCACCGGGTTTAGGTCCGCCCCGCGGCTGGCGACCGCGGCAACCGCCGAAACCCCCGCGCCGGCCGCCGCCACCTCCGGTCGTCGTGGTCCTCAGTCGTCAGGACCAGCTGGTCCGCACGGTCTTCGCGATCATCGCCGCGCTGATCTTCGGGTTCCTCGCGAACCTGACGGTGCTCGGCGAGCTGCAACACATGGTGTCGCAGCAGCAACTCACCGACACCCTCCGCACCGAACTGGCCCAGGGCACCACCCCGGTCAGCGAGGGGACCGTCGACAAGGTGCTGCTGGCCGACGGCGCCCCGCTGGGCATCATCGATATCCCGGCGATCGGCGTGCACGAGGTCTTCGTCGAGGGCTCCGATTCGGGGACCACCCGATCCGGACCCGGGCACCGCCGGGACACCGTGCTGCCAGGGCAGGCCGGGATCAGCGTGGTGATGGGACGCGCGGCGGCCTACGGGGGTCCGTTCGCGCGCATCCAGGAGCTCTCTCCCGGCCAGGAATTCACGGTCCTCACCGGCCAGGGCGAGCACACCTTCGAAGTCATCGGCGTGCGTTACGCCGGCGACCCGGCGCCGACCCCGCTCGCCGCTGGACACAGCCGCCTGATCCTGGAAACCGCCCGTGGTCCCGCTTTCATACCGAATGGTGTGGCCCGGGTGGATGCCGAACTCACCAGCGCCACCCAGCCGGCCGGTGTGCGGCAGACCAGCTTCAGCACCCTCGCGCCCGAGCACAAGGAACTGGCCACGGACACGACAACGGTGTGGGCACTGGCCTTCGCCCTGCAGTTCTTCCTCCTGATCGAGTTCGCGGCGGTCTGGTCCTTCCGCAGGGTCGGTGTGCGGAAGACCTGGACGGTCCTCGTCCCGGTCGTGACGCTCGGTGGGCTCCTCGTGGCCGATCAGGTCGTGCGACTGCTTCCGAATCTGCTCTAACCCCGCCCCACCCCTCCGACAGACCCGTCCGAAAGAAGAGAGCCCATGAACGCGTTCGCGCAGGATGACGAACTGACCCAGGTCTTGCCGGCTCGTTCGGCGGCGCCGGCCCTCGACGCCCCCGGGGCCGTCCAGGACGAGGTGCCACAGCCCGGCCGCCGGTCCCGCCGGGAGCGCGGGTCGATGTTCCCGACCCGGGCGCCGCGCCCGACGAGCGTGCCGGGCCCAGGCCAGGACCCGCGCCCCCTGGCCACGCTGGAAGGCCGCAACGTGTCGGCCTGGTTCGGCGAACGGCAGGTGCTCGACCGGGTGAGCCTGACCATGCCCGCCGGCATCATCACCTCCCTGATCGGCCCGTCCGGCTGCGGCAAGTCCACGTTCCTGCGCATCCTCAACCGGATGCACGAGTTGGTGCCGTCGGCCAGCCTGGCCGGCGAGGTGCTGCTGGACGGCGAGGACATCTACGACCCCGAGCGCAAGCTCGTCGACGCCCGCAAGCACATCGGCATGGTGTTCCAGAAACCCAACCCGTTCCCGGCCATGTCGATCTACGACAACGTCATCGCCGGGCTCACCCTCACGGGCCGGCGGGCGACCAGCGACGAGAAGGACTATCTCGTGGAGAGCTGCCTGACCAAGGCCGGCCTGTGGACGGAGGTGCGCGACCGGTTGCGCGCCCCTGGCGGCGGTCTCTCCGGCGGCCAGCAGCAACGGCTCTGCATCGCGCGCTCCCTCGCGGTGACGCCGCGGATCCTGCTCATGGACGAACCCTGCTCGGCCCTGGACCCCACCTCCACGCGAGTGATCGAAGAGACCATGCTCGAGCTGGCGCAGGAGGTCACCATCGTGATCGTCACCCACAACATGCAGCAGGCCCAGCGGGTCTCGCAGAACTGCGCGTTCTTCCTCGCCGCGCAGGGCACCCCGGGCGGCATCGTCGAGCACGGCCCGACCGAGCTGATGTTCGGCGACCCGATCGACAGCCGCACGGCCGACTACGTCAACGGCCGCTTCGGCTGAGAAGGCCCGAACACGACCCGCGGTCAGTCGAAGTCGAGGCTGAGCCGACGCAGGAGGGCGGCGAGGCGCTCCTGGTCGGCGACGGGCAGGCTCGCCAGCAGGGCGGCCTCCGCGTCGACCAGGCGGGTGATGGCGGCGTCCACCCGGGTCAGACCGCCCGGTGTCATGCCCACGAAAATGCCGCGGCCGTCGTTGGGGTCGGTGCGCCGGGTGACGAGGCCACGCTCGACCAGCCGGTCGATACGGTTGGTCATGGTGCCGCTGGAGACCAGGGTCTGCTGCAGCAGCAGCTTGGGGCTCAGCTCGTAGGGTGCGCCGGCCCGGCGGAGGGCCGACAGCACGTCGAATTCCCAGGAGTCCAGCTCCGAGCGGGAGAAGGCAGTACGACGGGCGCGATCCAGGTGCTTGCTGAGCCTGGCGACCCGGGAAAAGACCTGCAGAGGAGCAAAATCCAGATCGGGGCGCTCACGAAGCCAGGCATCAACGATCCGGTCGACTTCGTCATTCGCAGGCATCCCTCCATTATCCGGCTTTCCGGGCACCCGATACGGCGGATGACGCAGAGTCGCCCCCGGATCTGGCAGACTTGACTCCGTTGCCCGGCACCTACCGGCGCAATCCGCCGTGGTGTAATGGCAGCACGACAGCCTTTGGAGCTGTTAGGTCTAGGTTCGAGTCCTGGCGGCGGAGCTCATGTGTGAGAGCACAGTTGTGAGAGCACAGTTGAGAGGATCCACGTGACCGATTCCCGTCTCGCCATCATCGTCCTGGCCGCAGGGCAGGGCACCCGTATGAAGTCCAGCCTGCCCAAGCTCATGCATCCGCTCGCGGGTCTGCCGATCATCAGCCACGTACTGGCCACGGCTCGGGCGCTGGACGCCGCGCACGTCATCACGGTGCTGCGGCACGAGCGGGAGCGCCTGGCCGAGCTCGTGGCGCTCGACCTTCCCGAGAGCCTGCTCGTGGACCAGGACGAGGTGCCCGGAACGGGTCGCGCGGTCGAGCAGGCCGTCGCGGCGTTGCCGGCGGACTTCGACGGCGACGTGCTCGTGATCAGCGGGGATGTGCCGCTGCTGAACGCGGCCACCCTGGCCAACTTCATCGAGGCGCACCGGGAACGTGCCGCCGCGGCCACCGTGCTGTCCGCATTCCCCGGCGACGTCAACGGGTACGGCCGCATCATCCGCTCGGAGGACGGCACCTTCGACCGGATCGTCGAGCACAAGGACGCCACCGACGACGAGCGCGCCGTCGACGAGATCAACGCCGGCGTCTACCTCTTCGGGCTCGGCGAGCTGCGCGACCAGCTGGCCCGCCTCACCACCGACAATGTGCAGGGCGAGAAGTACCTCACCGACGTGATCGGCCTGCTTCGCGCGGCCGGCTCAGAGGTGCGCGCTGTGCCCGTCGCGGATGCCTGGCTGGTCGCCGGCATCAACGACCGGGCCCAGCTCAGCGACACCGCCGCCAAACTCAACGCCGTCATCGTGCGCGGCTGGCAGCTGGCCGGCGTGACCGTGCAGGATCCGGCCACCACCTGGATCGACCTCAAGGCCACCCTCGCGAGCGACGTCACGGTGCTGCCCGGCACCCAGATCCTCGGCTCCACCACCGTGGCCACCGGCGCGATCATCGGCCCGGACACCACCCTGCTCGACTGCGAGATCGGCGAGGGCGCGACCGTCAAGCGGAGCGACGCGACGCTCGCGGTGATCGGCGACGGCGCCACCGTCGGCCCGTTCTCCTACCTGCGACCGGGCACCTGGCTGGGCGCCGACGGCAAGATCGGCACCTTCGTCGAGACCAAGAACGCGGTCATCGGCGAGGGCAGCAAGGTGCCGCACCTGAGCTACGTCGGGGATGCGACCATCGGCGTGCACTCCAACATCGGAGCCGGCACGATCTTCGCCAACTACGACGGCGTCAACAAGAACCCGTCCGTGATCGGGTCGCATGTGCGCACCGGATCGCACAACGTGTTCGTGGCGCCGATTAGAATCGGTGACGGAGCCTACACGGGCGCAGGAACGGTCGTCCGCAAGGACGTGCCGGCTGGCGCCCTGTCCATCAACGTGGCTCCGCAGAGAAATATGGTCGGTTGGGTAGAGACCAACCGGCCGGGAACAGACGCGGCGACAGCCGCGTCACAGAGCGGAGACTAGGTGCCTGGAATCAAGAGCAGCGGCGAGAAGAAATTGGTGCTCATCTCGGGGCGAGCGCACCCTCAGCTCGCGATCGACATCGCCGCAGAACTTGGTTCGGAGTTGATCCCCACCGACGCGCGCACCTTCGCCAACGGCGAGATCTACGCCCGGTTCGACGAGAGCGTGCGCGGCGCGGATGCGTTCGTCATCCAGTCACACACCAACCCGATCAACGAGTGGCTGATGGAACAGCTCATCATGGTCGACGCCCTCAAGCGCGCCTCCGCCAAGCGCATCACCGTGGTCGCACCGTTCTACCCCTACGCCCGCCAGGACAAGAAGGGCCGCGGCCGCGAGCCGATCTCCGCCCGCCTCGTCGCCGACCTGTTCAAGGTCGCCGGTGCCGACCGCATCATGTCGGTCGACCTGCACGCCGCACAGATCCAGGGCTTTTTCGACGGTCCCGTCGACCACCTCTTCGCCATGCCGGTGCTGCTCGAACACTTCCGCGCCAAGCTCGACCCGTCGACCCTCACGATCGTGTCGCCGGACATGGGCCGTGTGCGCGTCGCCGACATCTGGAGCGACAAGCTCGGCGCCCCGCTGGCCATCATCCACAAGCGCCGCGACCCGCTGGTACCCAACCAGATCACGGTCCACGAGATCGTCGGTGAGGTCAAGGGCCGCGTCTGCCTGATCGTCGACGACCTGATCGACACCGGCCGCACCATCGTGCAGGCCGCGGAGGCCCTCATGGCCGCCGGCGCCACCGGTGTCGTCGTGGCCGCCACGCACGCCGTGTTCAGCCCGCCCGCACTGGACCTGCTGCAGAACCCGGCGATCCAGGAGGTCGTCGTCACCGACACCCTCCCGATCCCCGAGGACAAGCGCTTCCCCACGCTGACCGTGCTGCCGATCGCGCCCCTGCTGGCGCGCGCCATCCACGAGGTCTTCGACGAGGGATCCGTCACGTCGATGTTCGAGGGCGCCGCGTAGGCATCCGTCTCACCCACCCAGGCCGGTCCCGTTTCGGGGCCGGCCTGTTGTGTGCCCGGGCTCAGAGGAGCAGGTCGATGGTGACGCGCGCGGAATCGCCGACCTGCAGGCCTTCCGCCGAGCGGATGGCCTTCTTCACCGGCATCACGAAGGTGTTGCGGGCGCTGTCGGGGAAGACCGAGGTCCGCCAGGAGGAGTCGTTGAGCGCCGCCTGCACCCGCAACGAGCCGAAGCCCGTGCGGAGGCCGTCGGTGAGCTCGCGGATCTCCGCGGACTGGTCCACGGGCAGCGAGACGAATACCCAGGCATTCGTGCTCGGCGCACTCCAGAGCGCGGCCGTGAACGAGTATCGGGGACCCATGGTGCTCCTCTCGGTGCCGGACGGGGAGTCTTGGTGGCTGAGCCTAGGTGGCTGTGCCGGCCGGCACGCGGAACGGGCCGGGGATGATGCCCAACGGCACCACGAAGGTCTGGCGCTCGTTCAGGTCGATCGCGTAGCACTGCCAACCGAACCCGCCGGCACCGGACAGCTCGAACCGGGCATCCAGTCCGACGGCCTGCGGGTAGTACCTCGCGACGGCCGCGGCGCAGGACCGGGCCGCCGTGGCGGCCGAGATGCTGAGCGTGGTGAGCACGCCGGGCACGATCAGGGCCACAAGGCCGAGGACCACGGCGACGCGGAGGAGCATGACCGTGCGCCGGCCACGCAGGGGCCGGGAGGAGTCCGCCGGGTCGTAACCGGAGAGTTCGGGGTGTTCGCTCGTCATGGGTGCACCCAGTAAACCATTCTGGACGCGATTTCGGATGCCTGCCGTTCACCTGGGCTGCCTAGGCTGGACGGATGAATGGTTCAGTGCGGCCGGACGCCCCGGGGACATTGCGTCGCCACCTCGGCGTCGGCGGGGCCACTGTGGTCGGCCTGGCCGCCATGATCGGCGCCGGCGTCTTCTATGTATGGGCGCCCGCCGCCGCCGCGGCCGGCTCCGGCCTCCTGATCGGGCTCGTCATCGCCGGGGTCATCGCGTCGCTCAATGCCCTGAGCTCGGCGCAGCTGGCGATGAGCCATCCGGTCTCCGGCGGCGCCTATGCGTTCGGCCGGGCCACCCTCGGGCCCTGGTGGGGATTCAGCGCCGGCTGGCTGTTCCTGGCCGGCAAGACGGCGTCGGCCGGCGCTATCGCCCTGATCCTGGGCGGGTATCTGTGGCCGGAGCAGGCGAGACCAGTGGCGGTGCTGGCCGTTCTCGTGCTGGGCGCCATCAACCTGGCGGGCATCCGAAGCACCGCCAGGCTCAGCGCCGTGGTGGTGTTCCTGGTGCTCGGCGGACTGCTCGCGCTGGTCCTCGTGGTGGTGGCCGGCATCGCGGACGGCAGCCGGCCGGCCACGGTCGACCTCGGCACGCTGCTGGATTCCGGTTGGGCGGGCATCCTGCAGTCGGCCGGGCTGCTGTTCTTAGCGTTCGCCGGGTACGCCCGCATGGCCACGCTGGGGGAGGAGGTGCGCGACCCGCGCCGCACCCTGCCGCGGGCGATCGTGACCGCCTTGGGACTCACGCTGGTGATCTACGGCGTGGTCGGCCTGCTCTGCGTGCTCGTGCTCGGCCCGGCGGTCCTGGCCGGCGCGGCATCGCCGCTGGCGGAGCTGGCCGGCGGCAGTGAACCGTGGACCGGGCTGGCACGGCTGCTGGCCGCGATCGCCTGCCTGGGGTCGCTGGCCGGGATCCTCGCGGGCCTCAGCCGCACCGGACTGGCCATGGCGAGGGAGGGCGACCTGCCGGGCGCGCTCAGCCGCATCTCTCCGGCCCGGCACACCCCGGTGGTGGCCGAGGTGACCATCGGGCTCGTGGCGGTCGCCGGGGTGCTGCTGCTCGACCCAGCCCGGCTGGTGGGTTTCTCGGCCTGCGCGGTGCTGGTCTACTACGCGATCGCGCACCTGGCCGCGCTCCGCCAACCGCGCGAGCAGCGCTGGCTGCCCCGCGCGGTGCAATACCTCGGCGTCACCGGATGCCTGCTCCTGGCAGTGACCCTGCCCTGGCCAGGGGTGCTCGCCGCCGCGGTGTGGCTCGCCCTCGGCCTGCTCGGGCGTGCCCTGCGCCTGGCCGCCGCCGCGCGCCGCCCCTGACCGGCCCCGTTTCGACAACTGTTCCCGAAACGGACATCTGCGGCCGGTACGCGGTATTTGTCAACCTGTTTGAGACAGGTTGGGTTTGGGTTTTTGGCGGGGGTCGTTGATGCATACCCGGCCCGGTAGGGCCGGGGGCTTGGGGTGTTGGGCGTAGCGTTCCGGATGCGTTCTGAATGCGGTGTTGAGGACCTGGCTTCGGCGACGGGTCACTCGGTCGGTGCGGCCGTAGTGAACGTCGTTGGGGGTGTTCCAGGCGATGCCGGAGTGGCGGTGGTTCTGGTTGTATTCGTGGAAGAACCAGCCGAAGTAGGCGCGGGCGTCATCGGTCGTGGCGAAGATCTCGGGGAATGCGAGATCGTATTTCGCGGTCTTAAATAACGCTTCGCTGTAGGGGTTATCGTTGGAGACTTTGGGCCGTGAGAAGGACTTATCGACGCCGAGTTTCTCCAGCAGCAAGGACACCGGTGTGCTCACCATCGCCGCACCGTTATCCGAGTGCAGATAGTTCGGCGCGACGCCGTGGTTCGCGGTGACCGCTTCTTGGATCAGTTCTTCGGCGAGGTCACCATCCTCGTAGGCCTCCAGCCGCCAGCCCACGACGCGGCGGGAGTAGATGTCCATGATCACGTAGAGGTGGAAGTAGCGGCCCCGGATCGTGGTCTTGAGCTTGGTGATGTCCCAGGACCACACCTGTGACGGGGCGGTCGCGACCAGCTCGGGGATCTTCTTCGGCGACCCCTCAGCCTGCCGGCGGCGCTCGTGGACCTGCCCGGCCGCGCGGGCGACGCGGTACCAGGAAGACTTCGACGCCAGGTAAACACCCGCATCCCAGGCCCGGTAAAACGCTTGGCAGATCGAGAAGCCCTCATACTCAGGGGTGTTGATCAGCGCCAGGATCTGCGCGCTCTCCGCAGTGGAGAGCGTGGCTGGCTGGTGCCGGTCCTTCTGCGGGATCGGCGCGGCCAGGCGGGCGCGGGGGCTGCGGTGCCGATAGAACGATGCCCGCGAGTAGCCGACCAACGCGCAGGCCCGCACCACCGGCATCCCCACAGCAGTCAGGTCGACGACTGTTTCGAACGCTACTCGGTGGGTTTCGGCTTCCGAAACGCGGCCGGGATCGCTGGCTCGTCCGGCAGCGGCGGGGTGCGGATTTGTGAGCTCTTGGCCAGCGCGGACAAGAGCTCTGAGGCTTTTCCCAACACCTCCACCGCGCTCTCGGACTGCTCCAACTGGGCTTTGAGGATCGCGTTTTCCTTCTGCAGCCGCAGAAATTCGATCCGCTCCTGTTTCGTCAACACGTACTTAGTCTGCCGCTGTTCCGTCTCGACCAGCAGGCCCTGCCGCTTCTCCTGACTCCACCGCGACAGCGACCTAACGTCGATCCCGACTCGGCGACAGAACGCGGACTTCGCGCCGACCTCCGCGCCCGTCGACGCGTACTGCTCCCACTGCGCAAGAATCGCGAGGCGCTCAGCAGACGTGAAATGATGCTTCCGAGTAAGCCGGGTTTGGACTTCTGACATTTCCATTTGGATGTCCTCTTCCCCGCCCTCTGCCGGCCCGTGATGAAACGATGATTTGTCTCACCACAGGCTGACACTCAGGGTACGCCGGACGCAGATGTCCGCGGTGGCAACGGAACCGGTCCTCCCCAGCCGCAAGGCGCTCAGATCCGTCCACAGGATGCCCAGGCGTTGGTCCGCTACGACCCGCGGCGACGACACTCGGCGACATGAATGTTGACCGTGTGGACCCGCAGACGGGCCTGTTCCTCGTGAAGAAGATCGGCGTCAGCGACACCGACGCCAGACAAGCCCGGCGGGAGGTGGAGCTCGGCGAGGCCACCCGGCTGCGCCGTGGCGTCCTCACCTCGGTGGAGCGCTGGACGAGCCTTGATCCTGCCCAGAAGTACCTGGATCGGATCCGGGCCGTGGTCGAAACCAGGAAGCACGATCCAGTGATCAGCCACCACTCTGCCGCCGCGCTCTGGGGAATTCCGCTCGGCCGCAACTGGCCGGTGGCCGTGCACGTTCTGGCGCGGCCGGCCTCGCATGCGCGCAGCAAGAACGGGGTGCTGGTGCACCGTACGGAATTCGACTGGGACGAGATCCTGGAAATCGACGGAGTCCTCGTGACCAGCCCGGCGCGCACCCTGCTCGACCTGGCCAGAACCGCACCCTTCGCGGTTGCCGTCGTGGCGCTCGACCACGCGCTCAATCCGGACCGGGCGGATCCGCAGGTGCTGGTGTACGCCGAGGAGCTCTCGGAGATGTTGGGCAGGGCCGGCTCGGCGCGCGGGCTGGCACGGGGGCAGCGGGCCCTCGACTTCGCGCGGCCGGACGCGGCCAACCCAGGGGAGTCGCTCAGCCGGGTCGCGATCTTCGAGTTGGGTTTTCCGGATCCCGACCTGCAGACGCGGCATCGGAACCCCCGCGGCGGATGGTACTTCACCGATCATGAATGGCGGGACTTCCACCTGATTGGCGAATTCGACGGGAAGGCCAAGTATCTCAAGGAGGAGTACCTGCGCGGCCGGACTCCTGGCGAGGTCGTATACCAGGAGAAGGTTCGTGAGGACCATCTGCGCGCCGAGGGCTTCACCGTGGTGCGCTGGGGATGGGCCGAGCTCGCCGACCGGGCGATGTTGCGGCGCATCCTGGTGGGCGCCGGCCTCCCGGTCATCCGCTGACCCGCGCCGGCCCCGGCCGCGCCCAGACAGAACTGTTGCCCGTTCGGACTTCTGCGGCCGGCGTACCGGGCGCAGATGTCCGCACGGGCAACAGGTGCTGTGCAGGTGGTGCAGGTGGTGCGGGAGCTCTAGTGCGAGGAGCCCTCGGTCTCGATCTCGCTGCGGTCGCCGGACCACAGCGTGTGGAAGGTGCCTTCCATGTCGACGCGCTTGTAGGTGTGCGCACCGAAGAAGTCACGCTGGCCCTGGGTGAGGGCCGCGGGGAGACGGTCGGCACGCAGGCTGTCGTAGTACGCCAGCGACGAGGCGAACACCGGCGCGGGGATGCCGGCGTGTGCTGCATCGGCGACGACGTTGCGCCAGGAGTCCTGCGCCTTGGCGACGACATCCGTGAAGAACGGGGCGGTGACGAGCGAGACGAGCCCGGGGTTCTCGGCGTAGGCCTCGGTGATGCGGTTCAGGAAGCGGGCGCGGATGATGCAGCCGCCGCGCCAGATCTTGGCGATGTCGCCCTTCTTGATGTCCCAGTTGTAGTGCTCGGCGCCGGCGACGATGGCGTCGAAGCCCTGCGAGTACGCGATGATCTTCGACGCGTAGAGCGCCTGACGGACACCCTCGATGAAGCCGTCCACGTCTTCGACCGGGCTGGCGGTCGGGCCGGGAAGGGCGGCGGCGGCTGCGCGCTGCGCGGGCTTGGAGGAGACGGAGCGGGCGAACACGGCCTCGGCGATGCCGGAGACGGGGATGCCGAGGTCCAGGGCGGTCTGCACGGTCCAGACGCCGGTGCCCTTGCTGCCGGCCTGGTCGAGGATGACGTCGACGAGCGGCTGGCCGGTCTTGGCGTCGACCTGCTTGAGGACCTCCGCGGTGATCTCGATGAGGTAGCTCTCGAGGTCGCCCTTGTTCCACTCGGTGAAGATCTCGGAGATCTCGGCAGGGGTCTTGCCGGTCCCACGACGGATGAGGTCGTAGGCCTCGCCGATGAGCTGCATGTCGGCGTATTCGATGCCGTTGTGGATCATCTTGACGAAGTGGCCGGCGCCGTCGGTGCCGACGTGTGTGACGCAGGGCTCGCCGTCGACGACAGCGGCGATGGACTCGAGGATCGGGCCAAGGGTGACGTAAGCCTCCGCGGAGCCGCCTGGCATGATGCTCGGGCCCTTGAGGGCGCCTTCTTCGCCGCCGGAGATGCCGGCGCCGACGAAGTTGATGCCGGTCTCGCGCACCGCCTTCTCGCGGCGGAGGGTGTCGGTGAACAGGGCGTTGCCGCCGTCGACGATGATGTCGCCGGGTTCGAACAGCTCCGTCAGCTGGCTGATCACGGCGTCGGTGCCGCGGCCGGCCTGCACCATGATGATCGCGGTGCGCGGGGTCGCAAGCGACGCGACGAAGTCTTCGATCGCCTCTGAGGCGACGAAGCCCGCCTCGGGGTGCTCGTCGAGGAGCAGGCGGGTGCGTTCGGGGGAGCGGTTGTACACCGCGACGGTGTTGCCTTCGCGGCTGGCCAGGTTGCGGGCGAGGTTGGAGCCCATCACCGCCAGTCCGACGACGCCAATGTTTGCTGAACCGGTTACTGACACGTGTTCTCCTTTGGGTCTGTGAGCTGCGACCAATCCAAGATTAGTGGCTCGCCTCTCCAATGTAATCATATTTATTAGTCCAGGTGGGCTGCACCTCCGCATAGGTGCGACGCATGATGAGTTCCATCGCCGCCCTGGCGTCCCCGGGCCGGCGGGCCTGGATCGCCTCGGCGACGTCGGCGTGCAACTGCAGGGTGTTCTGATGCGGGTGATCGGGCATCAGGCCCAGGTCGGTGCGGCCGGACAGGACCGCCGCGACGGGTTCGTCGAGTTTGGCGAACATCTCATTGCCCGAGCCGTGCAGCACCAGCTGGTGAAACCGGATGTCGAGCTCGAGGAACTGGGACAGGTCGCCGGACTGCCCGGCGCTGCGCATCAGCCCGGCCACGTGCAGCAGTTCGGCCGAGACCTCCGCACCGGCATGCCGGGCCGCCAGTTCGGCGGCCATCGGTTCCACGGCCGACCGGAGTTCGGTCAACGAGCGCAATTGTTCGCCCTTGCCTGGTCCGAGCAGCCGCCACCGGATGATGGTGGGATCGTACGCATTCCAGCGCTCGGGCGGCAGGACCCGGATGCCGACGCGCTTGACCGATTCGACCAGACCCATCGATCCGAGCACCCGCACGGCTTCCCGGATCACCGACCGGCTCACGCCCTGGTGCCGTTCGATCTCATCCGCCAGCAGAACACTGCCGGCCGGGACGGTGCCGTCGACGATGGACCGTCCGACGTCCTCGGTCACTCGGGTGTGCAGGCTGGGCGACATGGTCGTCACTTTATCGTCTAGACTCATGAGTTGAACTTCGGCGAGGGATTCGCCCGGCGTCCGGGAAACCGGCACCGGCGCATCCGTAATCGACGCGGCGAAAAGTCCCCCCAAGGCCTTTCCTCACGCTGACATGCGTTCGAGTTGAACCAGCATCCGTACCGCGGGCCCCGTGCCCGCGACATCAATACGGGCACACGAGGCCCGCAAGGAGACACCATGGCTGAGGCCACGAACAACAACAACAAGATTTCCGCCGACGCGCGCCACAGCTTCGGCAAGGGCGCTGCCCGCAAGCTGCGCGTGCTGGGCAAGATCCCCGCCGTCATCTACGGCCACGGCACCGACCCCGTGCACGTCGCCCTGCCCGCCCACGAGATCGGCCTGCTGCTGCGCCGCGCGAACGCCGTGCTCGAGCTCGACGTCGAGGGCACCACCCACCTGACCCTGGTCAAGGATGTGCAGAAGGACCCGGTTCGCCAGATCATCGAGCACCTCGACCTCATCGTCATCCGCAAGGGTGAGAAGGTCCAGGTCGAGGTCGCCGTGCACGTCACCGGCGAGCCCGCCCCCGGCACCACCGCGGACCTGGACGCCAAGACCCTGCTCCTCGAGGTCGAAGCCACCAACATCCCGCAGAGCGTCAGCGTCGATGTCGAGGGCCTGGAAGACGGAACCCTCATCCACGCCAGCGAGATCACGCTGCCCGCCGGCGCGTCGCTCATCTCCGACCCCGAGATGGTCGTCATCGGCGTGCACCTGCCCGCCGAGGAAGAGGAAGAGGAGACCTCCACCGAGGAAGCTCCCGCCGAGGAAGCTGCCGCAGAGTAGCGTTCCCCTGTTGACAACCGGACAGAAGACTGCGTAAAGGAACCCCCTGGACGAGAATCTCTGGCTCGTAGTCGGGCTCGGTAACCCCGGGCCCGGCTACGCCGGTAATCGCCACAACGTCGGCCACATGGTGACCATGGTGCTCGCCGACCGGATGCGGGCGAACTTCAAGAACCACAAGGCCAACGCCTCCGTCGCCGAGGGACGCAGTTTCCCCGGCGGCCCCAAGCTGATCCTGGCCAAGCCGAACAGCTTCATGAACCTCTCCGGCGGCCCCGTCGCGGGCCTGCTGCGCTTCTACTCGCTCGACGTGTCCCGCCTGATCGTCGTGCACGACGAACTCGACCTGCCGTTCGACACCCTGAAGATCAAGGTGGGCGGCGGCCACGGCGGCCACAACGGGGTGCGCGACATCATCGCCGCCACCGGGAGCAACGACTTCATCCGCATCCGGATGGGCATCGGCCGCCCGCCCGGCCGGCAGAACGCCGCCGACTTCGTGCTGCACGACTACACCAGCACCGAGCGCACCACCCTGCCGATCATGCTCGAGGATGCCGCGGACGCCATCGAGCTCATCGCCGCAGAGGGCGTCACCGCCGCCCAGCAGAAGTTCCACGCCCCGCCCGCCTAGACCGTCGGCGGGAACCCGTAGACTTGTGCGGTGATTCTTCAGGGCTTGATTCCGGCGCTTTCTGGCGCCTCCACGTTCGACAACGCCCTCGCCTTCGCGGCCCGTGACGCCGACTTCTCGCTCACCGAGGGCCTGCGCGCGCCGCTTCTCGCCGCGCTGATGGAGCAACGCTCCCGCCTCGACAAGGGCAGGGCCCTGCTGGTCATCACCGCCACCGGGCGCGAATCCGAGGCGCTCCGGGAGAACCTCGGCTGCTTCTCCGATGACGCCGAGATCGTCGAATTCCCCGCCTGGGAGACCCTGCCGCACGAACGACTCAGCCCGAGCGCCGAGATCGTCGGGCGCCGGCTCTACGCGCTGCGCCGGATGCGGGACTGGGAGAACTCGGATGCCGCCACCCGGCGTCCCCTCATCGTCGTCGCTTCGGTGCGTGCCGCCCTGCAGCCCGTGGCCGACAACCTCACCGACTACGAGCCCCTCGAGTTGACCGCAGGCGGCCGCGGCCACGACCTCGCCGCCATCTCGGTGGACCTCGTGAACGTGGCCTACGCCCGGGTCGACATGGTCACCCGCCGCGGCGAGTTCGCCGTGCGCGGCGGCATCCTCGACGTGTTCCCGCCCATGGCCGCGCACCCGTACCGGATCGAGTTCTTCGGCGACGAGGTCGAGCAGATCCGCGCGTTCGCGGTCTCCGACCAGCGTTCGATGCCCGAGCCCATCGCCTCGGTCATCCTGCCGCCGAGCCGCGAACTGCTGCTCAGCCCCGCCGTGCGCCAGCGCGCCCGGGAGATGCAGCACGAGTTCCCGAGCCTCGCGGGCCTGCTCGCGAAGGTGGCAGAGGGCATCCCGGTCGAGGGCATGGAGAGCCTGGCGCCGGCCCTGGTGGACCGGCTCGTGCCCGTCACGCACTACCTGCCCCGGCAGGCCGCCGTCGCCGTGATCTCGCCCGAACGGGTCGCCTCCCGCGCGATCAGCCTCGCCGAGACCAACCGGGAGTTCCTCTCCGCCGCCTGGAACGCCGCCACCGCCGGCGCCGAGGCGCCGATCGACCTCGCCTCGGGCGACTTCCTCACCCTCGGCACCCTGCGGGATGCCGTGCGCTACAGCGCACCCGGCGCCGGCGCCACCGAACGGGTCTGGTGGACGATGAGTTCGTTCCAGGCCGCCCCGACCGACATCCAGGTGCTGCCAGAGCACCGCGAGATCGACGAACTGCTCACCATCCGCATCCAGGGCGACGCCGTGCCGAGCTTCGCCGGCAGCGTCGAGGGCGCCGTCGGGCACCTCGGCAGCCGGATGAAGGACGGCTGGACCGTCGCGGTCGTCGCCCAGGGCGCCGGCCTCGTCGACCGCGCCGCCGACGTGCTCGCCGGCGCCGAACTGCCCGCCCGCATCGTCGAGGAATTCCCGGCGAACCCGGAGCCCGGCATCGCCTACCTGCTCAAGGCGTCCATCGCGCACGGCTTCGAGATCCCGGAGATCAAGCTCACGCTGGTGAGCGAGAGCGAGTTCTACGGCCGTACCGTCGGGTACGACGCCCGCCAGATCAAGAAACTCGCCAGCCGGCGCAAGAACGTCGTCGACCCGCTGCAGCTCAAGACCGGCGATCACGTCGTGCACCAGACCCACGGCATCGGCCGGTTCCTCGAGCTCACCCAGCGCGAGGTCTCCAGCGGCGGCCGCAACCCGGTGAAGACCACCCGCGAATACCTCGTGCTCGAGTACGCCGCGTCCAAGCGCGGCCACGGCGGCGACAAGCTCTACGTGCCCACCGACCAGCTCGACCTGGTCTCCCGCTACGTCGGCGGCGAGGCCCCCGCGCTGTCGAAGATGGGCGGAAGCGACTGGTCTGCCGCGAAGACCAAGGCCCGCCGTGCGGTGCGCGACATCGCCGTCGAACTGGTCAAACTGTACTCGGCACGGATGGCGAGCAAGGGTCACGCGTTCGGCCCGGACACCCCCTGGCAGCGCGAGCTCGAGGAGGCGTTCCCGTTCGCGGAGACGCCCGACCAGCTCACCACCATCGAGGAGGTCAAGGCCGACATGGAACGGCCCATCCCGATGGACCGGCTGCTCTCCGGCGACGTGGGCTTCGGCAAGACCGAGGTCGCCGTGCGCGCCGCGTTCAAGGCCATCCAGGACGGCAAGCAGGTGGCCATGCTCGTGCCCACCACCCTGCTGGTGCGCCAGCACATGGAGACCTTCCAGGAACGCTTCGCCGGCTTCCCGATCCACCTGCGCGCGCTCAGCCGGTTCCAGACCGACAAGGAATCCCGCGAGACCGTGGCCGGCATGCTGGACGGTACCGTCGACATGGTCATCGGCACCCACCGGCTGCTGTCCGAGAACACCATCTTCAAGGACCTCGGCCTGGTCATCATCGACGAGGAACAGCGTTTCGGTGTTGAGCACAAGGACGCGCTCAAGAAGCTCAAGACCAACGTCGACATCCTCGCGATGAGCGCCACGCCCATCCCGCGCACCCTGGAGATGGCCGTCACGGGCATCCGCGAGATGTCCACCCTGGCCACCCCGCCCGAGGACCGGCACCCGATCCTCACCTTCGTCGGCCCGTACTCCGACCGCCAGGTGGCCGCCGCCATCCGCCGGGAACTCCTGCGCGAAGGCCAGATCTTCTTCGTGCACAACCGGGTGTCCAGCATCAACCGGGTGGCCGCGCAGCTGGCCGAGCTGGTTCCGGAGGCCCGGGTCGCGGTGGCGCACGGGCAGCTGCCCGAGGCGCAGCTCGAGCAGGTTGTGGTGGACTTCTGGGAGAACAAGTTCGACATCCTGGTCTCCACCACCATCATCGAAACCGGCCTGGACATCGCCAACGCGAACACCATCATCATCGACCGCGCCGACAAGTACGGGCTCAGCCAGCTGCACCAGCTGCGCGGCCGGGTCGGCCGGGCCAGGGAGCGGGCCTACGCGTACTTCCTCTACGACGAGAACAAGCCGCTCAGCGAGATCGCGCATGACCGGTTGGCCACCATCGCGGCCAACAACGAACTCGGCGCCGGCATGCAGGTGGCCCTGAAAGACCTCGAGATCCGCGGAGCGGGCAACCTGCTCGGCGGCGAGCAGGCCGGCCACATCGCCGGGGTCGGCTTCGACCTGTACCTGCGCATGATCGGCGAGGCCGTGTCGACCTTCCGCGGCGACGTGGCCGAGGGGCAGACGGAGCTGCGGCTCGAGCTGCCCGTCGACGCGCACATCCCCGAGGAGTACGTCGACAGCGAGCGGTTGCGCCTGGAGGCCTATCAGAAGCTCTCCGGCGCGAGTGGGCTCGCGGCCGCCGACGACCAGATCGGCCTGGTGCTCGAGGAGCTCACCGACCGTTACGGCGAACCGCCCGAGGCCGTCACCAACCTCATCGCCGTCTCCCGGCTCCGCCGCCACGCGCAGCAGGCGGGCCTCGGCGAGGTCGTCGCGATGGGCTCCAACCTGCGGGTCGCGCCCGTCGACCTGGCCGATTCGATGCAGGTGCGCCTGCAGCGGATGTACCCGGGCTCGAAGTATTCGGCTGCCGCCGGAACCATGATCGTGCCGTTGCCGCGCGTGAACGGCGAACCGGTGGCCGACGCCGCGCTTATCGCGTGGACGGGCTCACTGCTGGACGCGGTGTTCCCGCGGCCCGTCGATACTGCCGTGCCCGCACACTGACCACGACGGCGGAGACCAGGATCGCGAAACCCGACCCGAGCAGCACGGCGAGGGTGGCCTCGTCGACCACCTCGGTGTTGCCGGCGAAGGCGAGCGCGCCCATCAACAGCGACACCGTGAACCCGATGCCGCCCAGGCACCCGACCATGACGATGTCGGCGAACTTGAGCCCGGACCTCGACCCGTTCGGGCGTCGGGAGATCATGCTGCCCAGCGTGCCCGCCAGGGTGATGCCGAGCAGCTTGCCCACCGGGAGGGCCACCAGGATGCCCCAGAACGCCGGGCTGAGTTCGGCCAGGCTCACCTGGGGGATCGCCACGAGAGCGGCGGAGAAGGCGAACAACGGCAGGATGACCGCGTTCGAGTAGGGCTCGAGGACGTGGTGCGCACGCCCCCCTGGCACGCGCGCCATCACGAGGCCGAGGATCACGCCGGCGATCGTGGCGTGCACGCCGGAGAGGTAGGTGAAGTACCAGGTGGCCAGGCCCAGCACAGTCAGGGCGGCCACGATCGGCCAGACGGGCTTCCGGCCCAGCACCCAGGCTGAACGGGGCTTGAGCATCCGGCTGGTGACGCCGAAGAGGGTGGCGGTGATGGCGGCGAAGCCGATGAATTGCAGCTGCGGGTCCTGGGTGAAGAAAAACGCGATGATCAGGATGGCGACCAGATCGTCGAGCACCGCCAGGGCGAGCAGGAACACGCGCACCCGGGTGGGGATGCCGCGGCCGAAGACCGCGAGCACGCCCAGCGCAAACGCGATGTCGGTGGCCGTCGGCACCGGCCAGCCTGCCGCGAGCCCCGACCCCTGGGTGAGCACCAGGTAGATGCCGGCGGGCACGAGCACCCCGCCGAACGCCGCGAGGGCCGGCAGCGCCGCCTTGCCCACGCTGTTGAGGTCGCCGATCACGAGCTCGCGCTTGAGCTCGATGGCGATGAGGAAGAAGAACACCGCCAGCAGCCCGTCGCTGATCCAGTGCTTGGTGGACAGGTCCAGCCCGAACAGGCCGGTGTGCAGATGCTCGTTGAGGGCGTCGATCAGCGCCGGGCCGAACGACAGGTTGGCCATCAGCAGGCCGAGGATCCCGGCGATCAGGAGGAACCCGGCGGCGTAGCGTTCGGAACGGATGACGGTCATGGGGAGTCCTGTTCACCCGCAGAAAAACGGGTCGGTCGTGAGTCGGAGCGAAACGCTTCGCCCGCCGACCAGACTTCCCGGCACACCTGCGTTCAGTTTAGCCGGGCCGCCTACGATGGAGTGTGACCGAATCCAGCCAGCCCCGCCCATCCGGTAGCACGACCCCCGGCCAGTCCGGCCTCGATGAACTCGTGGCCACCGTCGCCCGGCTGCGCGCGCCCGGTGGCTGCCCGTGGGACGCCGAGCAGACGCACGAGTCGCTCGTGCAGTACCTCACCGAGGAGACCCACGAGCTGATCGAGGCCATCGAGAGCGGCGACCGCGAGGACCTGCTCGAGGAGCTCGGCGACGTGCTGTACCAGGTCGTCTTCCACGCGTCGATCGCCGCCGAGACCCCCGGTGAGGAGTTCGACATCCAGGATGTCGCCGCGCGGATGACCCGCAAGATGGTCGGCCGGCATCCGCACGTCTTCGGCGACGGCGCCGAGCAGAGCATCGAGGCGGTCGTCGCCGGCTGGGACGACGTGAAGGCGGCCGAGAAGCCGCACCGCACCAGCGTGCTCGACGGCATCCCGCAGGGCATGCCCGCGCTCGCCCTGGCCGACAAGGTGCTCGGCCGGGCCCAGAAGATCGGGCTGCTGGAAACGGATGCGCCCGGCCTGCTGCCCATCGACAGCGAGGCCGAGCTCGGCCCGATCCTGCTCGCCATCGTGTCGGCGGCCAAGGCGCAGGGACTCGACTCCGAGCGGGCGCTCCGCACGGCGCTCCGCGACCTGCAGGACGAGATCCGCGCCGCCGAGCAGGAGGGCGACCCGGAAGACGCCGGGATCATCGGCCTGCCCAGCGCGTAGCGGGCCCCGGCGCCGACCGCTAACGTCGGCTCATGACCGAAACCTCCTTCAACGCGCTCCTGACCCAGCAAATCGGTAACGAGTTCGCCGCGTCCCAGCAGTACATCGCCATCGCCACCTGGTTCGACAGCCAGGACCTGCCGCAGCTGGCCGCCCACTTCTACCGCCAGTCGGTGGAGGAGCGCAACCACGCCATGATGCTCGTGCAGTACCGGCTGGACCGCGGCCTCGAGGTCGTGATCCCCGGTATCCCCGCCGTGATCAACGGGTTTGCGAACATCGTCGAGCCGATCGCGCTGGCGCTCGCCCAGGAACAGCAGGTCACCGGTCAGATCGAGGCACTCTTCCGGGCCGCCCGCGCCGACGGCGACGCCCTCGGCGAGCAGGCCATGCTCTGGTTCCTCAAGGAGCAGGTCGAGGAGGTCGCGTCCATGTCCACGCTGCTGACCATCGCCCGGCGCGCCAAGGACAACCTCTTCGACATCGAGAACTTCATCGCCCGCGAGCAGGTCGGCGACGCCGGCGGCGACACCGATGCTCCCGGAGCCGCCGGCGGAGCCCTCTAACCGCTGACGGAACGGGGCCGGCCGGGGGACCTGACAGAATTGGGGGCATGGCAACAGCAGTGACCCCTCCTCGCGGCATGCGCGATTTCCTCCCGGCCGACAAGGCCACCCGCGAGAGGGCGCTGGGCATCATCCGCTCCAGTTTCGCCGCACACGGGTTCGACGAGATCGAAACGCCGGTCATGGAGGACACTGCCAGGCTGCACTCCGGGCTCGGCGGCGACAACGAGAAGCTCGGCTTCGCGGTGCTCAAGCGCGGCCTCGCGCCGGCCGACCTCACGGCCGCGGCCGAGGCCGACGACCTGCTCTCCCTGGCCGACCTGGGCCTGCGCTTCGACCTCACGGTGCCGCTGGCCCGGTTCTACGCCAGCCACCGCGCCGACCTGCCCACGGTGTTCCGCTCCATCCAGATCGCCCCGGTCTGGCGAGCCGAGCGCCCGCAGAAGGGGCGCTACCGCCAGTTCATGCAGTGCGACATCGACATCATCGGCGAGGCCGGCCCGCTGGCCGAGATCGAGTTGATCACCGCCACCGTCGCCGCGCTCGACAACCTGGGGCTGACCGGCTGCTCGATCCGCATCAACGACCGGCGCATCCTGAGCAGCCTCCTGGCGTTCTGGAATGTGCCCTCGAATCTGTACGAACGGGCACTCATCACGCTCGACAAGTTGGACAAGATCCGCGTCGACGGGGTTGTCGCAGAACTCAGAACTCTCGGAATCGATGCCCCTGGCATTGAGGACACTCTGATGGAGATCACCAAAGTCGGCTGGGGCCTGCGCGAATCAGGTGAGGAACAGCCCGCGTGGTTGGATGAAGCGGCGTACGAGGACCTGCTCATTCTGAAGGCTGCGTTGCCCGATGCTCGGCTCGAATTCGACCCCACCCTGGTGCGCGGCATGGGCTACTACACCGGCACGATCTTCGAGATCGCCCACCCCGACCTGGGCTATTCGCTGGGCGGCGGCGGCCGCTACGACGGCATGATCGGCCGGTTCCTCGGCTCGGATGTGCCCGCCTGCGGCTTCTCGATCGGGTTCGAGCGCATCGTCGACCTCCTGGCCGGCGACGACGGAACGGCCGAGAACGCCGTGGTCCTCGTGCACGAGAAGGACGCCGACCCGGCCGCCCTGGTGCGTCTGAAGGGGGCGCTCGTCGCCGGGGGACTGCGGGTGCGGCTGGAGAAGCGCACCAAGAACCTCAAGGCCCTGCTCGAGCGCGCGGGCGCCGCCGGCTACGGCCGGTTCGCCGTCGTGGCCGACGAGACCGTGACCGCCGACGAGCTGGTCTTCAAGCCGCTGGGCGACTGAACGGTCCATGAACGCTCTGGCGACGGGACTTCAGTCCTCCTCGCGCCCGCGCCCCGATCACTAGACTGTCCTCGGACTGGAACACAGCGGCGTCTTCCTCGAAATCCACTCGGACTTACATCCAAAAATAGATAGACAGACAGACACAGGAGATAGTTGTGGCTCTTATTGACGCAGTTGTTGCACGCGAAATCCTCGACTCCCGGGGCAACCCGACCGTCGAGGTCGAGGTTCTGCTCGAGGATGGCACGCTCAGCCGTGCCGCCGTTCCGTCCGGCGCCTCGACCGGCGCCTTCGAGGCTTACGAGCTGCACGACGGTGACAAGAAGCGTTACCTCGGCAAGGGCGTGCTCAAGGCCGTCGGCTCCGTCACCGACGAGCTCGGCCCGGCCGTCGAGGACCTCGACGCCGCCGACCAGCGCATCATCGACATGGTCCTCAACGAGACCGACGGCACCGTCAACAAGGAGCGCGTCGGCGCGAACGCCATCCTCGGCGTGAGCCTGGCCGTCGCCAAGGCCGCCGCCAGCTCGGCCGACCTGCCCCTCTTCCGCTACCTCGGCGGCCCGAACGCGCACACCCTGCCGGTGCCGATGATGAACATCATCAACGGTGGCTCGCACGCTGACAACGACGTCGACATCCAGGAATTCATGGTTGTCCCGCTCGGCGCCCCGACCTTCAGCGAGGGCCTGCGCTGGGGCGTTGAGGTCTACCACGCCCTCAAGGGCCTGCTGAAGAGCAAGGGCCTGGCCACCGGCCTCGGCGACGAGGGTGGCTTCGCCCCCAACCTGCCCAGCAACCGCGCAGCGCTCGACCTCATCGTCGAAGCCATCACGCTGGCCGGCTACGCGCCCGGCACCGACATCGGCCTGGCGCTCGACTGTGCAGCCACCGAGTTCTTCAAGGACGGCGTGTACCACTTCGAGGGCAAGGAACTGACCTCGACCGAGATCGTCGCGTACTACGCCGAACTTCTCGAGGCGTACCCGCTCGTCTCCATCGAAGACCCGCTCGAGGAGGAGGACTGGGAAGGCTACGTCCACCTCACCGCGCAGCTCGGCGACAAGGTGCAGATCGTCGGAGACGACCTGTTCGTCACCAACCCGATCCGCCTGGCCAAGGGCCTCGAGCTCGGCGCCGCCAACTCGATCCTCATCAAGGTCAACCAGATCGGCACCCTGACCGAGACGATGGATGCCGTCGCCCTCGCCCAGCGCGCCGGCTACACGACCGTCATCTCGCACCGCTCCGGTGAGACCGAAGACACCTTCATCGCCGACCTCGCCGTCGCCACGGATGCCGGCCAGATCAAGACCGGTGCCCCGGCCCGTAGCGAGCGCGTCGCCAAGTACAACCAGCTCCTGCGCATCGAAGAAGAGCTCGGCGAGGCCGCGGTCTACGCCGGCCGCTCCGCGTTCCCCCGCTTCAAGGGCTAATACCCCGGTAGCACAACGCACGACCAGAAGGACCCCGGCCGCGGCCGGGGTCCTTTCGGTTGCGCCGCCCAGATGACCGGCCCGAGCCTGCGGGTTTCCTCAGGATCGGTGCGCCCGGTCCGTGTCGACCGATGCAGCGCCAAACATCTGGCACTCTAGAACAGGGGCATATTCTGCGCCCCGGTCTGCGCGCCGCAATCGGAGCGCATCGCAATCGGAGGGAGTCGTCGTGACCACGAACGGTTCGGGCATGACCCCGCCCCGTCTCCCCGGCCCGCGCCGACCCGCGCCGCGCGCTGAGAAGCCCCGTATCGAGAAGCCCCGTACCGAGAAGCGCCCGATGCAACTCGCCACCGACGAGACCGCCGTGGGCAGCTGGCTGCGCGGACTGCGGCTGTCCGGGTTCTCCTTCGTGATGATGGGCATCCTGGTGCTCGCCGTCGTGGCGTTGGCGCCCAATGTGCGCACCTACGCCGAACAGCGCCAGCAGATCGACGCCCTCAGTGCCAGCGTCGCCGATCAGCAGGCCGCCGTTGACAAGCTCAAGGACGAGCGCGAGCGGTGGAACGACCGCACCTATGTGACCACACAGGCCCGGGCCCGGCTGTCCTACGTGATGCCCGGTGACATCAGCTTCCTCGTGATCAACGACACCGGCCAGGCCGTCGCCGGAGCCTCCGACAACGCCCCCGTCAGCACCGCCATCCAGGACACCGACGTCGACTGGGTCGACTCCGTCTTCCGCTCGGTGATGACCGCCGGACTCGCCCCTCAGGAGGCACCACAATGACCAGACCTCCCTTCGATCCCGCCACCGAGGCGGACATCAACACGGTCTCCGCACAGCTCGGACGCCCGGCGCGCAACGTTATCGGCATCGCCGCGCGTTGCGTCTGCGGAGCACCCACCGTCGTGGCGACGGCCCCGCGCCTCGCGGATGGCACCCCGTTTCCCACCCTGTACTACCTGTCGCACCCCGCAGCGACGGCGGCGCTCTCCTTCCTCGAGGCCACCCAGGTGATGAACGAGTACAACCAGATGCTCGCCGACGACGAAGACCTGCGCGACCACTACAGGGCGGCGCACGAGAGCTTCCTCGCCGACCGCGAGATGATCGGCACTGTGCCGGAGATCGCCGGGATCTCCTCCGGCGGTATGCCCGAACGGGTCAAGTGCCTCCATGCCCTCGGCGCCCACGCGCTGGCCGCCGGCCCGGGCGTCAACCCCATCGGGGACCTGGCCCTGCTCCGCGCTGCCTGGTCGCCAAAGGTGTGCGAATGCCTCGACTACGCCCCGCCGGCGGTTCCGCCGGCCGACGCGTGAGTGCCCGCCGACTGACGCGCGGCCTTGCTGTCGCCCTCGTCGCGTCGGTGGCCTTCGTCGGCGTCGTCGGCGGCGCTCCGGCCGCGCGGGCCGACCAGGTGCGCGATCTCGAATACTGGTTGAACGACTACGGCTTCAGCCAGGCCTGGAACACCAGCAAGGGCGCCGGCGTGACGGTCGCCGTCGTCGACACCGGCGTGGACGGCAGCGTGGTGGAGCTCAACGGCGCCGTCGTCGGAGGCACGGATGTGTCGGGCATCGGCTCCGCCGACGGCCAGACCCCGGTCGGTGACGACAGCAACCACGGCACCCTCGTGGCGTCGCTCCTGGCCGGCCGTGGCACCCCGGCCGGCGGCGGGCTCATCGGTGTGGCCCCTGAGGCGTCCATCCTCAGCGTCTCCGTGGCCTTCGGCACCAGCGACGCCACGCTCAGCAACGACGACCAGATCGCCGCGGGCATCCGCTGGGCCGTCGACAACGGGGCCGACGTGATCAACATGTCGCTCACCCGCAACACCCTGGACTGGCCCACCAGCTGGGACGACGCCTTCATGTACGCGTTCGACCACGACGTCGTCGTCGTCGCGGCGGCCGGCAATCGCGGCAGCGGCACCACCGAGGTGGGCGCCCCCGCGACCATCCCCGGTGTGCTCACCGTCGCCGGCGTCGACCAGGCCAAGGAGGCCAGCTTCGACGCCTCCTCCCAGGGCATCACCATCGCCGTTGCCGCGCCGAGCGAAAAGCTGGTCGGCGTCGCGCCGGGCGGCGGCTACATGCAGTGGTACGGAACGAGCGCCGCCGCGCCGATCGTGTCGGGGCTGGTCGCCCTGGTGCGCTCGGCGTATCCCAAACTGGATGCCGCGCAGGTGATCAACCGGGTCATCGCGACCGCGAACCCCAACGGCCACACCGTGCCGAGCCCCGTCTACGGCAACGGCCTGATCGATGCGGCTGCCGCGGTGTCGGCATACGTGCCCAAGTCCACGTCGGACAGCCCCTCGGAGCTGCTCGGCCAGTGGATCACCCTGCATCGCCGGGCCGACAGCGCGCCGATCACGCCGACCGAGCCGAGCACCGCCGTTCCCGTCCCACCGCAGGCCGACCCGGCCCTGCCGGAGCGGAATGTGGCCGCGGCCTGGCTGCCGAGTCCGCTCACCCTCACCTACGTGAGCGTGCCGCTCGCCGTGCTGGTGGGGTTTGGTATCCTAGTAACGCTGTTCGGCATTGGGGCCACGCGGCATTTCAAGCGAATTCGTTCCAAGCTCTAAAATTTCGCGTATCCAAATCCTGTAGGAGGCCTTTTAATCGTGCCCAAAATTCTCATCGTCGGTGGAGGCTACGCGGGTTTCTATACCGCCTGGAAGCTCGAGAAGTGGCTCCGACCCGGCGAGGCCGAGGTCACCATGGTCGATCCGCTGCCCTACATGACGTACCAGCCGTTCCTCCCGGAGGTGGCGGCCGGATCGATCGACCCGCGTCACTCCGTCGTGGCGCACCGTCGTCACCTCAAGAAGACCAACGTCCTCACCGCCAAGGTCACCAATGTGAACCACGCGGAGAAGAAGGCCACCATCACTCCGCCCGTCGGCGAGCCGTGGGTGTTCGACTACGACATCGTCGTGGTCACCGCCGGTGCCGTCTCCCGCACCTTCCCGATCCCGGGCGTCGCCGACCAGGCCATCGGCCTGAAGACGGTCGAAGAGGCCGTCGCCATCCGTGACAAGGTGCTCACCAACTTCGACAAGGCAGCCCAGCTGCCCGCCGGCCCCGAGCGCGACCGTCTGCTGACCTTCGTGGTCATCGGCGGCGGCTTCGCCGGTATCGAGGTCTTCGCCGAGCTGCGTTCCTTCGCCAGCTCACTGCTGACGAAGTACCCGCAGATCGCGTTCGAGGACACCCACTTCCACCTCATCGAGGCCATGGGCCGCATCATGCCCGAGGTGTCGGAGAAGACTGCCCTCTGGGTGATCAAGAACCTGGCCGAGCGTGGTGCAGAGGTGCACCTGAACACGCAGCTGACCAGCGCTGTCGACGGCAAGATCGAGCTCTCCACCGGGGAATCCTTCGAGTCCGACCTCATCGTCTGGACCGCCGGCGTGATGGCCAACCCGGGCATCGTGCGCAACACCGACCTCCCGATCGAGGAACGCGGCCGCCTGCGCGTGCGCCCCGACCTGCGCGTGGGCACCGAGGACGAGATCATCGAAGGCGCCTGGGGCGCCGGTGACATCACCGCCGTGCCCGACCTCAGCGGTGGCGGCGTCGGCGGCTTCTGCGTGCCGAACGCCCAGCACGCCGTGCGCCAGGGCAAGCTCATGGCCAAGAACATCGTCGCGGTCCTCCGCGGCGAGGGGCCGGCCGAGTACAACCACAAGAACCTCGGCGCCGTCGCGGGCCTGGGTGTGGGTGTTGGAGCCTTCCAGTCCGGCTCGTTCGCCATCACCGGGTTCCCGGCCTGGGTCGCCCACCGCGGCTACCACGGCCTGGCCATGCCGAGCTGGGAGCGCAAGATCCGCGTCGTCGCCGGCTGGGTCCTGAACGTGTTCCTCGGCCGCGACATCGTGTCGCTCGAGGCCGTGCAGACGCCGCGTGCCGTCTTCGAGGAATTCGCTTCCCGCCCGAAGCCGCCGGCGGCAGCCCCCGCGGCCGCTCCGGCAGCGCCGGCGAAGGCCCCGCGCGCACCGCGCAAGGCACCCGTCAAGAAGCCCGTCGAGGTCGCCGCAGCCGAATCCGGCACGGAGACCGTCGCCGCCCCGTAGAGTCACTCGTGGATGCCGCGCCAACGCGCGGCATCCACTCGTGATGCCCGGCCAGTCCGGGCGTGCCCCCGTAGCCCAACCGGCAGAGGCAGGCGACTTAAAATCGTCACAGTCTGGGTTCGAATCCCAGCGGGGGCACCAGCAGGAGATCTAGCACCGCGTTGAGTCAGCGCAGCGCCGGCAGCACGAACCGCTGCCAGGCCCACGCTGCCACGCTCAGCACCGCGAACGCCAGCGCGAGCCAGAGCAGCATCGTCGGTCCCTCGCCCTGCCACCGCGAGAGCCAGGGCGAGAGCAGCGTGAACAGGGTCAGCCACGCCGGAACCGTCAGGGCCGCCCAGACCGGCGGGGACCAGGCCAGGATGCTGCGCCCGCTGGTGCTGCCGATGGGAATGAGCACCAGAACGGCTGACCCGATCGACAGGAGCACAACTGTGTTGGCGAACTCGGCCGCGAGGGTGCCGACGAAACCGCTGGGTTCGGGTAGCACTCCGACGACGAGCAGAGCCACCAGCCCCAGACCGAGCAGCGTGCCGGCGCGGATCGCGGCCAGCTGACCGCGCTGGGCCAGGGCCGGGCCAGAGCGCACCGCCACGCTGCCCAGCAGGCCGAAGAGCAATGCCGGGTGCAGGTCGAGCAGCCGGGACGCGAGTGCGGTCACGGCGATCACGGCGAGGTAGCGCGGAAGGATGGTGAGGGCCACATCGACGCGGAGCGCCCGGGAGCCCCACCACTGCGGCACCAGTGTCGCCGCGGCATTCACCACCACGAGCGCCAGCACCACGGCGAGCAACAGCCGCAGATAGGACGGCGTCGCCGTCACGGTGCCGGACAAGAGCACGAACACCGCCGACGCCGCGATGGCCGCACCGGCGCCGACCCACCGGTTCACCGGAACGGTCGGTGCGACCTCGAATTCTTCCCCTCTGAACCGGTTGCGCCCGGCGACCCGGTGGGCCTGGAACAACGGCCGACCGTTTCGTGCCCGGGAGACTGTCCCGGCCAGCAGACGCGCCGGAACCACCAGGAGCAGCAGAGCGCCCAGGGTGAGGAGTCCGGCCTGCAACCAGGGGAAACTGGCCACCGTCCAGGGCGGGATGACGGCGGTGCTGAACTGGGTGGGGTCGTTCCAGCCGCCGGGCACCGTCAGGGTGGGCGGGAGGGCCTCGGCCTCGTCGTCGGGAGCGCCGGGCACCGGTGTGGCCGAGGGCGTACCGGGTGGAACGACGGCTGTCGGAGTGGGCGCCGGAGTGCCCGCGTCCGTGGGCCCCGGGGTGGGAGCCGTCGTCGGCTGCGGCGCCGGGGTCGGGGACGGCGCGGGCTCGGCCGGGGCCGCACCGTAGCTGACCCGGATCGGGGGGCTGCCCGCGCTCACATTTCCCGCGGCATCCTGCTGCACGGCGCGCAGGTCGTAGGAGCCGTCGGCGACGCCGGACCCGGTGCACGACCAGGTGCCGCCGGAGACGACGGCGCTGCAGACCGAATAGGCGCCGGCGAAGACCGTGACGGTGGCGCCGTTCTCACCCTGGCCGAAATAGGGGGCCGCGCCCGGGGGCACCGTCGAGCCGGCCGCGGGGCCCGCGACGGTGGGCGGTGCAGGCACGTCGACGTCGAATCGCAGCGTGACCGGGTCGCTCGCGGGGGAGGATTCGGGTGCACTGAAGCCGGTTTGCTGCGAGGCCGTGACCTGTTCTGGCCCGCTGACCAGCCCCTGCATCAGGCAGGCCCAGGCTCCGGAGCCGTCGACCGTGAAGGAGCAGCGCTGCCCGCTGGCGAGGACCGCCGTGACGGTGGCACCCGGGTAGCCGGTGCCGCGCACCAGACCATTCGAGTCGGATGCGCCGGTCGGCCCGCCCAACACGGTCGGTGCCTGCAACACCCGTACGGTGATCAACGCGGAGAGGCCGGAGGCGTCGGTCACGACCGCCCGCAAGGCCACCTCCGGCCCGCTCGGCAGTCGGACCCCGGTGCACTCCCAGCGGCTGGTGCCGTCCGGCTCGCTGGTGCAGAGCTCGCCTCCGGTCGGCGTGAACAGGGTGATCTCCTGGGCGGGATCGCGGCTGCCGCCGACGGTCACGCTGCCGGTGACGAGGCTGCCAGGGGCAGGGCTGTCGATGGTGGGCGCGGCAGGGGCAGGGCTGGGCGAGGGTGTGGCGCTGGGCGATGGCGTGCTCGAGGGCAGCGGTGCCGCCGACGGCGCTGTCGTGGCCGGCGCCGTACTGGTCGGCGCCGAACTGGTCGGCGCGGGTTCGGCGGATTCCGACCCGGCCAGGGCCGAGGCGCCGGTTGCGCCGCCCGCGAGGGGGGCGACGACCAGGAACGTCAGGAGCAGCGCGAACACAGCCAGCGGGGCGCGCCGAATTCGCCGCCGGGATCGATCGAACGACCCGTGCGCGCTGTGACGGCGTGACGTACCCATGGACCCCCTCCACCCATTCCAGGGGGCAGCGCGGGGAATGTCAACCTGGCGCGCCCGCGCGCCGAGATCGCGGCCCAGTTGTTATCCGCGTCGCACTGTCGGTGCGGGCGGTCGGTGCGCCATACTGTCGACTGGGTCAACTGCCCCAGTGCAGTGTGCTCTGTGGACGACGATGTTCCCGACAGCTCCAGCGAGGTGGTCAGATGACGATGACGCGGATACCCGCCGTCGAACGGCGCAGTGCCCTCGTGGCCGCCGCCCTGCGAGTCGTCGCCGAGCGGGGGGTGGCCCAGGCCACCACCCGGGCCATCGTGGCGGAAGCGGGCATGTCGTTGGCGAGCTTCCACTACGCGTTCGCGAGCCGCGACGAGTTGATGGCCGAGCTCATCCGTCACGTGGTCGCCCGGGAGGGCGCCGCCATCCTGGGCGACGCGGAGCACACCGAGCCTGCGCCCCTCCGCCGGATCCTGCGCGAGGGCCTGCAGCGCTACGTCGACCACCTGACAAGCGACCCGCTGCGGGAGAAGGCGATGCTCGAGCTCACCCAGTGGGCCCTGCGCTCCCCGTCGATGCAGCCCCTGGCCCGTCTGCAGTACGAGCGGTACCACGCGCTGGCCGCCGAGGCGCTGGGCTCGGCAGCGGCGCGCAGCGGGACGCTCTGGCTGCACCCGCTTCCCGACCTGGCGCGCCTGCTCGTCTCGCTCACCGACGGCCTCACGATCGCCTGGCTGGTCGACAACGACGAGGGCGCCACGACCGCGCTGATAGACCTGGCCGCCGACACCCTGGCCGCCCTCGGGCGACCGGCAGAAGAGTCCCCACACCGATGACCCGGATGAAAGCGGTACGCCGATGAGCCTGGACCTGTCCCTCGACCCGAATGCTCCGGCCGCCGCGCCGTGGCTGAGCCCGGAGACCTATTGGCCCGGCCTCACCGAGGCCACCCGCGACCTGGACACCCCGGTCGGGGCCCTGCACCTCGGGGCGCTCCGGCACAACACCCACGACATGCTGGGCCGGGCCGCGGGCTCCCCGATCCGGGTGGCCAGTAAGTCGCTGCGGGTGCGCGGCGTACTCGAGGCGGTGCTGGCCCTGCCCGGCTACCGCGGCGTGCTCGCCTACACCCTCGCCGAGGCCCTGTGGCTGGCGGAGACCCTCGACGACATCGTGGTCGGCTACCCGAGCGTCGACCTCACCGCGATCCGACGACTCGGCCGGTCGGCCGACCTGGCCGGACGGGTGACCCTGATGGTCGACTCGGTCGACCACCTCGACGTGATCGACTCGGTGCTGCCGCCGGCAGAGCGCGAGCGCATCCGGGTCTGCCTCGAGCTGGACGCCTCCTGGAACGCGCCGGTGCTCGGCCACCTGGGTGTGTGGCGGTCGCCCGTGCACACCCCGGAAGAGGCCAGGGCGCTGGCGGTGGCGATCGTGTCCAGGCCCGGCTTCGACCTGGTCGGCCTGATGGCCTACGAGGCGCAGATCGCCGGGCTCGGCGACCGGCCGGAGGGTCACCCCGTGCAGGGGCGCCTGAACGGCTGGGTGCGCAACCGGTCGATCCTGGACATCACCGCCCGCCGGGCCGCGGCCGTCGCGGCCGTGCGCCAGGTGGCCGACCTCGAGTTCGTCAACGGCGGCGGCACCGGGTCGCTCGAGAGCACCCACGCCGACAGTTCGGTGACCGACATCGCCGCCGGCAGCGGGTTCTTCGGCGGCCACCTGTTCGACAACTACTCCGGCTTCCGGCCGGCGCCGGCGGCCGCTTTCGCACTCTCCGTCGTGCGCAGGCCCACCGCGGCATCCGCCACCCTCCTCGGCGGCGGCTGGATCGCCTCCGGTCCACCCGGCCTGGATCGCACCCCGCGCCTGGTCTGGCCGGAGGGACTCAGCCTGGTGCCGCGCGAGATGGCCGGAGAGGTGCAATCGCCCGTCACCGGAGCGGCCGCCGGCCGGCTGCGGGTGGGCGAGAGGGTCTGGCTGCGCCACACCAAGTCCGGCGAACTCAGTGAACACGTCAACGAGTTCGCGCTCGTCGACGACGGTATCGTGATCGACATGCTGCCCACCTACCGCGGCGAAGGCAAGGCCTTCCTATGACCGCCACGGGCGCCACCTGGCGCAACTGGTCGCGCAGTCAGGCCGTGGTGCCGGCCAGGGTCGAACGGCCCACCAGCACCGGCGCCGTGCAACGCGCCGTGCTCGCCGCCGCCCGGACGGGCACCCGGATCAAGGCCGTGGGCGCCGGGCACAGCTTCTCGGGCATCGCCGTGGCGCCCGGGGTGCAACTCGACCTGGCCTTCTCCGGGGTGCTGCACGTCGACGAGGCGGCCGGTCGGGTGACGCTGGCCGCCGGCACCCATCTGCACGAGCTGCCCGCCCTGCTGAAACCCTATGGACTCGCGTTGGAGAATATGGGCGACGTCGACCGGCAGACCCTCGCCGGCGCCACCTCCACAGGCACGCATGGCACCGGCGCCCGGTTTCGCGGCCTGACCGGCCAGATCGTGGCCGTGACCCTCGTCGTCGCCGACGGGTCGCTGCTGCACGTCAGCGAAACCGAGAACCCAGAGCTGCTCCCGGCGGTGCGGCTGGGCCTTGGCGCCCTCGGCATCCTCGTCGACCTCACCCTGCAGTGCGTTCCGGCCTACCTGCTGCACGCCGTCGAGACCCCCGAACCCTTCGAAGCGGTGGTGGATGCCTTCGCCGAACGCAGCGACGCAGCCGATCATTTCGAGTTCTACTGGTTTCCGCACACCGAGACCGTGCTCACCAAGACCAACACCCGGCTGCCGCTGTCCGCAGGCCGGGCACCGCTCGGCCGGGTGAGCCGCTGGATCGACGACGAACTGATCGCCAACGGCGTGTACCGCGCCACCTGCGCGGCGGGCGTCATCGTGCCGCCCCTGGTGCCCCGTGTCAACCGGCTCGCGGACCGGCTCACCGGTCGCCGGGATTTCACCGACCTCTCGCACCGGGTATTCATCACGCACCGGTCGGTGCGGTTCCACGAGATGGAGTACGCACTGCCGGTGGAGCAGGTGCCGGAGGCACTGCGTGAGGTGCGCGCTCTCATCCAGAAGCGGGGCTGGCGCATCTCGTTCCCCCTCGAGGTGCGCACCGCCGCGGCCGACGACATCTGGCTCTCCACCGCTCACGGCCGGGCCACCGGCTACATCGCGGTGCACCGGTACTTCCGGGAGAACCCCCGGAAATACTTCGCCGACGTCGAGGCGATTATGCAGGCGCACGGCGGGCGTCCACACTGGGGGAAGATGCACGACCTGGACGCGGACATCCTCCGCGCGGTCTATCCCCGCTTCGACGACTTCCTCGCCGTGCGGGACCGGCTCGATCCGGAGCGTCGATTCAGCAACCGCTACCTGGAAAGAGTCCTCGGCCGATGAGCAGCAACACCCCAGCGTCCCGCGCCTGGCAACACCGGGCGGGGGAGCTGGGAGACCGGCTGCCCACCGGATTCCAGATCGGCGCGTCGTCCTCCGCCTTCCAGATCGAGGGCGGCGCCCGCGCCGGTGGCCGGGGCGAGTCCAGCTGGGACGCCTTCACCAGGCAGGGCGGGCGCATCCTCGACGGTCAGAACGCGTCGGTGTCGGCCGACCACATCGGCACGCTCAGCGCCGACGTCACTCTGCTCAGCGAACTCGGCGCCGACCTGTACAGGTTCTCCTTCGCCTGGCCGCGCCTGCAGCCCGACGGCCGCGGTTCGCTGCACCGCGCCGGGGTGGCCTTCTACGACCGGCTGCTGGACGAGCTGCTCGGCACCGGCATCAGCCCGATGGCCGCACTGTCGCACTGGGACATCCCGGTGGCCCTGGCCGGCGGGTGGTTGAACCGGGACACCGCCTGGCGGTTCGGCGATTACGCCCACCAGATGGGCGAGCTGTTCGGCGATCGGATCGACGCCTGGGTCACCGTCACCGAGCCGGCGACAGTGATGTTCAACGGGTATGCGATCGGCGTGCACGCGCCGGGGGAGACTCTGCTCTTCGACGCACTGCCGGCCGCCCACCACCAGCTCCTCGGCCACGGCCTCGCCGTGCAGGGCCTGCGCGCCGCCGACGTGCGCGGCCGCATCGGCATTGTCAACGCGCACACCCCCGTGCAGAGCGCCACCGACCGGGAGGCCGACCGTACGGCAGCGACGCTCTATGACCTGCTGCAGAACCGGCTCGTCGCCGACCCCGTGCTACTCGGCCGCTACCCCGACCCGGCCGGCGAGTTCGAGACCGAACTGCGGATGCTGCACGAGATCGAACCGGACGACCTCCGCACCATCCACCAGCCGCTGGACTTCTACGGCGTGAGTTACTCCCAGCCCACCCGGATCGCCGCGGGAGCGCGCGGCCCCGTCGGCCCGGACGGCACCGGCCCCGCCCTGAACCGGCTCCCGTTCCACACCGAGGCCTTCCGCGAGCATCCGGTCACCGGTTTCGGCTGGCCGATCGCGCCGGAATACCTCGCGGTGGCCCTGGCGGAACTGCGGGACCGCTACACCGAGGCGCTGCCGCCTGTGTACGTCACCGCGGGCGCGGGCTTCCCCGACCGTACCGACGTGCGCGGCGGGGTCACCGACCTGGCCCGCGTCGACTACCTGGCCGAGCACCTGCTCGCGGCCGTGGAAGCCGTGGCGCCCGGGGGACCGGCAGAGGGCGTCGACCTGCGCGGCTTCCTGGTGCGGTCGCTGCTGGACGGCTTCGAATGGGAGGCCGGCTACACCCAGCGCTTCGGCCTGGTGTACGTGGACTTCACCGACCCCGCCCGCCCTCGCACCCCCAAGCTCTCCTACACCTGGCTGCAGCATGTCCTCAGCTCCCGCTAGGTCCCCGCTAGGTCCCCGCGGACGGGACTAAGGGGTGCGGCGGCGCAGGGTGACAGAGCCCAGCACCACCGCGCCGAGGATCCAGGCCAGGATGACGAGCAGTTCGCCGAGCACATAGCCCGTGTCCCGGTTGCCGGTGGCCACGGCCTCGAGGGCGTCGATGGCGTGCGAGAGCGGCAGGGCGTCGCCGATCGCCTGGAGTACATCCGGCAGTTGGTCGCGCGGCAGGAAGATGCCGCCGAGCAGGATCTGCGGGAACACCAGCACCGGCATGAACTGCACCACCTGGAACTCGGTGCGCGCGAACGCGCTGGCCAAGAGGCCCAGGGTGGTGCCCAGCACGGCATCCGCCACGGCGACGAGCAGCAGCAGCCAGATCGGGCCTGAGATGGTCAGCCCGCATACCAGCACGGCGTAGAGCCCCGCGATGCTCGACTGCAGCACGGCGAGGAGCCCGAAGGCGAGCGCGTACCCCACGATGAAGTCGCCGCGGCCGAGCGGCATCGACAGCAGCCGCTCCAGCGTGCCCGTGCGCCGCTCGCGCAGGGTGGTGATGCTGGTGACCAGGAACATGACGATGAACGGGAACAGCGCGATCATGGCCGGCCCGACGGACTCGAACACCGGGGTGTCCGAGAAGATCCAGGCCACCAGGCCGATCAGCAGGCTCGGCACCACCAGCAGTAGCACGATGGTGCGCGGGTCGTGCCGGATCTGGGTGAGCACCCGGCCGGCGGTCGCGAGGGTGCGGGACGGCGTCACGACCGTTCCCCGCGCTTGATCAGGGCCAGGAAGGCCGCCTCGATGTCGGTGGTCGCCGTGGCCGTGAGCAGCCCGGCCGGGGTGTCGTCGGCCAGGAGAGCGCCGTCCCGCATCAGCAGCAGCCGGTCGCACCGGGCGGCCTCGTCCATGACGTGGCTGGACACCAGCAGGCTCGTGCCCGCGGCGGCGAGCCGGTGGAACAGCTCCCACAGGTCGCGGCGGAGCACCGGGTCCAGGCCCACCGTGGGCTCGTCGAGCACCAGGAGTTCGGGCGAGCCGAGCAGCGCCACCGCGAGGGACACCCGGCTGCGCTGTCCGCCGGAGAGCGACCCGGCCAGTTGGCCGGAGTTCGCGCCCAGGTCCGTCGCTTCGATGACCCGGGCCACGTCGGTGCGGCCTGCGCCCAGCACGGCCCGGAAGTAGTCCAGGTTCTGCCGCACCGTGAGATCGTCGTAGACACTGGCGTCCTGGGTGACGTAGCCCACCCGGCGGCGCAGGGTCGCGGTGCCGGCGGGCCGGCCGAGCACCGTCACGGTGCCGGACTGCACGATCTGCACCCCCACGATGGCCCGCATCAGCGTGGTCTTGCCCGACCCGCTCGGGCCGATCAGACCCACGACGAGGCCGGCCGGGATGGTGACATCCAGGCCCCGCAGAACCTGCTGCGAGCCCCGTCGGGTGCGAAGGTCGCGCACCTCGATCGCCGCTGGGCGTTCCGACTGCTCCATACCTGGATTATTCGCCGGTCAGGGCATTAAGTCACGTGCGGGCGGTGGGATTCCTTGGAGTGTCATGGGAAGCACATGGGAGCCCCAGGGAGCTTCGTTATGATTGTGCTGCATCGCACACGCACGTTCAATCGCAAGGAGACGCTGCCATGGAATGGCTCATTCCGGTCCTCATCGTTGTCGTACTCGTGGTCATCGCGGGTATCTACCTGTGGGCCACCTACAACTCGCTCATCACGCTCAAGGTGCGGGTGGACGAAGCGTGGAGCGACATCACCGTGCAGCTCAAGCGTCGTGCCGACCTGATCCCCAACCTGATCGAAACGGTCAAGGGCTACGCGGCGCACGAGAAGTCCGTCTTCGAGAACGTGACCAAGGCCCGCGCCGAGACTCTGTCCGCGCAGGGCCCTGTCGACGCCGCCGCAGCCGAGAACCACATGCAGACCGCCCTGAAGAGCATCTTCGCGGTCGCCGAGGCATACCCGCAGCTGCAGGCCAGCCAGAACTATCTGCAGCTGCAGGGCGAGCTGGTCGACACCGAGGACAAGATCCAGGCCTCCCGCCGGTTCTACAACGGCGGCGTGCGCGAGCTGAACACGAAGATCCAGGTCTTCCCGAACCACCTGTTCGCGAAGAACCTCGGCTTCACCCAGCGCGAGTTCTTCGAGGTCAGCGACTCGGCGGCCATCGCCGAGCCGCCCCGCGTGCAGTTCTGACCCTGAGCTCGAAGAGGATCCATGTATAGCGCGATCGCGCGGAACAAGCGCAACACCGTCTTCATCATCGTGCTCTTCCTGGTGATCATCTCGGGGCTCGGCTGGCTTGCCGGCGCTGCCTACGGGGTGCAGGGCCCCGGTGTGCTCATCCTGACTCTGGTCATCGCGGGCGGTTACGCGCTGATCCAGTACTTCGCGGCCGGGCGGCAGTCGATCGCCATGAGCGGCGGCATCCGGGTGAACAGCGTCACCGACCACCCCCGGCTCTGGCGCATCGTGGAGAACCTGTCGATCACCACCGGCACTCCGATGCCCGAGGTGTACATCATCAACGACCCGGCGCCCAACGCCTTCGCCACCGGGCGGGACCCCAAGCACGCCATCGTGGCCGCGACCACTGGCCTCCTCGACATCATGGACGACGCCGAACTCGAGGGCGTCATGGCCCACGAGATCGGGCACGTGCGCAACTACGACATCCGTGTGTCGATGATCGTGTTCGGCCTGGTCGTTGCGGTGGGATTCATCTCCGACATCTTCCTGCGGATGGCCTTCTTCGGCCGCGGCAACAACAACAACGGCAACCCGATCGTGCTGGTCTTCGGACTGGTCGCCATGATCGTGGCACCACTGATCGCCTCCGTGGTGCAGCTGGCGGTCTCCCGGCAGCGCGAGTACCTGGCGGATGCCACGGGAGCGCTCACCACCCGGCAGCCGGATGCGCTCGCCAGCGCCCTGGCCAAACTCGGCGAGTACGGCCGGCCGATGCGCAAGCAGAACACCTCGATGGCGCACTTGTGGATCGCGGACCCGCTCAAGCCCGGCGTGATGGACAAGCTCTTCGCCACCCACCCGCCGCTGAACGAGCGCATCGAGCGCCTGCACGCGATGGGCAGCAAGTTCTAAGGAACTAGGCCAGCTCGGCGGCCAGGCCGGCCGCCAGGGTGCCGCGCGGCACCACCTCGATGGCGGCCAGGCCCTGCCAGGCCGCGGTGCTCCGCAGCACCTCGGCCAGGCGGGCGGCGGTGTCGGCCGGAGCGCCCGGTTCGGCCCAGCTGGCCTGCACGCGCAGTACCCCGGCCTGCCGGTCGTTCTTGAGGTCCACCCGGCCCACCACGGTGTCGCCCAGCAGCACCGGCAGCACGTAGTAGCCGAACTTCCGCTGCTCCTTGGGCGTGTAGATCTCGATCCGGTAGTGGAAGCCGAACAGCCGCAGGGCCCTCGCGCGCTCCCACACCACGGGGTCGAACGGGCTCAGCACGGCCGCGGCGTCCATCCGGCGCGGCAGCCGGGCGTCCCGGTGCAGCCAGGCGGCGCCCGGGGCTCCGCCGCGGCCCCAGCCGGGCACCTGAACGGCAATCAGTTCTCCGGCGTCCTCGAGCTCGGCGATGGCCGCACGGGTGGGTTCGGTGCGCAGCCGGAAGTAGTCGGCCAGGTCGGTCACCGTACCGATGCCGTGCGCCCGGGCGGCCTGCGCCACGAGGGAGCGGTGCGCGTCGGCTGCGGAGACCTCACGGTCCAGCAGGGCCGTGCTGAAGACCTGCTCGGGCAGCGCGTAGACCCGCTCGAAGCGCTCCCGGCCGCCGCTGACGACGTCACCCCAGCGGAACAGCGTCTCGAGGCCGATCTTCACATCGGACCAGCCCCACCAGGGCCCTGTGCGGGTGTTGGCGTCGTGCTCGATGGCGCTCGCGCGCATGGGGCCGTTCGCCGCCAGCTCGCCCAGCAGCCAGGCCAGCATCGGGGCGTTGTCCCGCGACCAGTGCGCGTCGTCGGCGGCCGCCTTCTCCCGGTAGGCCTGCATCCGCCAACGGAACAGCGGCCAATCGTCGACCGGGATGAGTGACGCCTCGTGCACCCAGTACTCGGTGAGCCGCGGCGCGGCGCCGGCGCTCAGCCTGTCGAGCTGAGCCTTGTCGTACGGGCCGAGCCGGCTGAACGCGGGCACGTAATGGCTGCGCTCGAAGACGTTGACCGAGTCGATCTGCAGGAGGCCGAGGCGCTCAACGAGGGCGCCGAGCTGACGGATGCCGACGGAGGCGGGAGCCGGCTTGCCGAAGCCCTGGGCGGCGAGGGCCACACGGCGGGCGAGAGCGGGGGAGATCGTCGGGAGCACGCCTCGACACTACCGGCGGCCGCCGACATCCGACGTTCACGCTGTGTTCAGCACCAGGGGGCCGGAGCGCCATGCACCGGTTCTAGCCTCACAGCGACCGGTTATCCGGCACCCACGACTACGGAGGACACGTGCTTACCACCCGAACCCTGGCCGCCACCATCGCGGCGACCGCCATCGTCGCCCTCACCCTCACCGGCTGTGCGAGCGGCACGGCGGATGCGACCGGCACCGCCGGCTCCGTCGACGCGGCCACCGCGACGAGCGTGTCCGCCTTCGGCGACCTGGCCGCCCTCGAGGCCGCCGCCAATGCCGAGGGCGCGCTGAACGTCATCGCCCTGCCGCGGGACTGGGCCAACTACGGCGCGGTCCTCGACCTCTTCGCCGAGAAGTACCCCGACATCACCATCACCGAGTCCGCCCCCGACGGCTCCAGCGCCGAAGAGATCCAGGCGGCCCAGAACCTGGCCGGCCAGGACACCGCCCCCGACGTCTTCGACCTGGGCCTGGCCGTGGCCCTGGCGAACACCGACCAGTTCGCGCCGTACCAGGTGGCCACCTGGTCCGACATCCCCGACGCCCTCAAGGAGGAAAGCGGCCTGTACGTGGGCGACTACGGCGGATACATGGCCGTCGGCTACGACCCCGACTCCGTTCCGGCGCCCACCACGCTCAGCGACCTGCTCGGCGCGGACTACAAGGGCAAGGTCGCCATCAACGGCGACCCCACCCAGGCCGGTGCTGCCTTCGCCGCCGTCGGCATGGCCGCTGTGCAGAACAAGGGCTCGGTGGATGACTTCCAGGCCGGCATCGACTTCTTCGGCGACCTCAACGCGGCCGGCAACCTCGTGAAGATCGACCCGACCCCCGCCACCATCGCGTCGGGCGAAACCCCCGTCGTCTTCGACTGGGACTACCTCAACGTGGGCTACGGGACCCAGCTGGCCGGTGAGCGCAACTGGGAGGTCGTGGTCTTCCCCGGCACCGGTTACGCCGGCTACTACAACCAGGCCATCAACAAGGATGCACCGCACCCGGCGGCCGCGCGTCTCTGGCAGGAGTTCCTCTACAGCGACGACGCCCAGAACCTCTGGCTCGCCGGCGGCGCCCGACCGGCCCGCGCCGATGCGATGGCCGACGCCGGGACCATCGACACGAAGCTCTTCGACGCGCTCCCGACCGTTCCGGACACCACCGTGGTGCCCACGGCCGCCCAGAGCGAGGCCGCGGCCACGCTGCTCGGCGAGAAGTGGGCAGCGGCTGTCCAGTAGGTTCCGTGCACCGGCAGCAGCCCTCGGGCTGCTGCCGTTCGCGGTGTATGTGCTGCTCTTCCTCGCGCTGCCGACCCTGATCGCGGTCGGCACCGGATTCATCGGCGCCGACGGCGGCTTCACGCTCGAGACCCTCGCGGCGCTCGGCAACCCCGTCGTGCTCAACGCCTTCGGCAGCTCGGTCTGGTTGTCCGCGCTCACCGCCGTGATCGGGGCCGTCCTGGGCGCGCTGGTCTGTTACGCGCTGCTCGGCGCCCGCCCGGACGGCGCGCTGCGCTCCACCGTCGATTCGCTCAGCAGCGTGATAGCCCAGTTCGGTGGCGCGATGCTGGCCTTCGCGTTCACCGCGACCATCGGCATCCAGGGAATGGTCACCGTGCTGCTGCGCGACACGGTCGGCGTCGACATCTTCGCGGATGGCGTGTGGCTCTACGAGCTGCCCGGCCTGGTGCTGCCCTACATCTACTTCCAGGTGCCCCTCATGGTGATCACGTTCATGCCCGCGCTCGCGTCGCTCAAGGTGACCTGGGCGGAGGCCAACGCCACGCTCGGCGGGACGGCCCGCAGCTACTGGCTGCGGATCGCACTGCCGGTGCTTGCACCGTCGTTCCTGGGCAGCCTGTTGCTCCTGTTCGCCAACGCGTTCTCGTCGTACGCGACGGCGGCCACCCTGATCAGCCAGGGCGCCCAGATCGTGCCGCTGCAGATCCGCTCGGCGTTGACGAGCGAAACGATGCTCGGCAGGGAGAACCTGGCGGGGGCCCTCGCCCTCGGAATGATCATCGTCATGAGCGTCGTCATGACCGGCTACGCGCGGCTGGCGTCCCGCGCCGCCCGGTGGCAGCGATGAGCGGCCAGGTGGCGCACGCGCCCACCCGGCTCGTGCGCACCGTGATCCTCGTCGCCGTCGGCCTGGTCTTCGTGATTCCCATCCTCGCCATGATCGAGTTCACGCTCCGCCGCGGCCTGGCGGGCGGTTATGACCTGCACCGCTGGACGGACCTGCTCCAGGGGGGCCTGACCGGCGCGTACCGTCCCGTGCTGGCCGGGCTCGGCAACTCCCTCGGCCTGGCCCTTGGCACCGTGGCGATCGTGCTCGTGTTGCTGGTGCCGACCATGCTGCTCGTGCACATCCGGTTCCCGCAGCTGCGCAGGGTGCTGGAGATCATCTGCATCCTGCCGATCTCCATCCCGGCCATCGTGCTCGTCGTGGGCCTCGCCCCGGTCTTCTCGGTCGTGGCCCGGCTCGCCGGCAGCGGCGTCTGGACGCTGGCGTTCGCCTACGGCATCACGGTGCTGCCGTTCGCGTACCGGGCCATCCAGGCCAACCTCGACGGCGTCGACGTGCGCACGCTCAGCGAAGCGGCGCGCACCCTCGGCGCCGGCTGGGGCAGCGTGCTGCTGCGGGTCCTCGTGCCCAACCTGCGCCGCGGCATCCTGGCCGGGTCGTTCATCGCCGTGGCCGTGGTGCTGGGCGAGTTCACCATCGCGTCGCTGCTCAGCCGGGTGAACCTGCAGACCGCCCTCGTGGTGGTGGGCAAGAACGATCCGTACAGCGCCGTGATCCTCTCACTCCTGGCGCTGCTGGCGGCGTTCGTGTTGCTGCTGGCAATCGGCCGGCTCGGCAGCGAGCGACGCCGCGCCACCACGGCGGCCGCCCCGACAACACCGACCCGACAACACCGACCCGAAGCGGAGACACCCCATGACCACATCGAGCTTGAGTAGAGGGCAGACCCGCACCGGTTCGGTCGTCGAGTTCGCCGGGGTGACCAAACGCTACGGCACCCACCTCGCCCTGACTGATTTCGACCTCACCCTGGCGGCCGGCGAACTCGTCGCGCTGCTCGGCCCCAGCGGCAGCGGCAAGACGACGGCCCTGCGCGTGCTGGCCGGGCTGGAGTCGACCGACGCCGGACGCATCCTGATCAACGGCGGCGACGTCTCCGGCGTGGCCACCAGCCGGCGCGACATGGGCATGGTGTTCCAGTCCTACTCGCTGTTCCCGCACCTGAGCGCGGGCGAGAACGTCGAGTTCGGCCTGCGGATGCGCCGTGTGCCGGCCGCCGAGCGCCGCGAGCGAGCCCGCGCCGCGCTTGCTCTGGTGGGCCTGGACGCCCACTACGACAGGTTCGCCCACCAGCTCTCCGGCGGCCAGCAGCAGCGGGTCGCCCTGGCCAGGGCCCTCGTGACGCAGCCCCGGGTGCTGCTGCTGGACGAACCGCTGTCGGCCCTGGACGCCAAGGTGCGGGTGGGGCTGCGCGAGCAGATCCGCCGGATCCAGACCGAGCTGGGCATCACGACGCTCTTCGTGACCCACGACCAGGATGAGGCCCTCGCTGTGGCCGACCGGGTCGCGGTCATGCGCGATGGACGGCTGGAGCAGGTGGGCACGCCGGAGGAGCTCTACACCCGGCCCGCGACGCCGTTCATCGCCGACTTCGTGGGTCTGAGCAATCGGCTGCCCGGCGTGGTGCGCCACGGTTTCGCCGAGGTGCACGGCATCACCCTGCCTCTGCTCGACCCGTCCCACGCGGACGGCCCTGTGCAGGTCTTCGTGCGGCCGGAAGACCTCACTCTGGCCGCGGCCGGGCTGCCCGGCGACAGCCTCGCCGGCACCGTGCTGCTCTCCAGCTTCCTCGGGTCGTTGCGCCGCACGAGCGTGCTGTTGGAGCAGGGCGGCACCGTCGTCGTGCAGCATGACGTGCGGGAGCGCCCGGAGCCTGGAGAGCGGGTGGTCGTGCGCTTCTCCGGGGCCCCGGTGCCGATCGAGCCGGACCGTGCCGACACGACCAGCGCAGTGCCGACACCGTCTTAGACTGTTTCGGTGAACACATCCTCGGGAAAGACCGGCTGGTTCGGGCGTCGGAGCCGACGCCCACAAGGGGCCGAACGGGGAGTCGTTCCCGCCGTTCTGGCACCCGTGCGCGAGGCGCAGCTCCACCCAGCTCCCAACGGGGTCGACGAGAACATCCCCACGGGCCTCCGCCTCGCGGGCGCCTGGTCCTGGCGGTTGCTCGTGATCGCCGGGGCGATCGCGGTGCTGCTCTTTCTGGTGGTGCAGCTGCGCTTCATCGTGATCCCGCTCCTGGTGGCCGTACTGGTCTCGGCCCTGCTCGTTCCCCTGGTGTCCTTCCTCACCCGGCACCGTTGGCCCAAGGGAATCGCCGTGGCCGTCGCCCTGGTCGGCACCCTCGCCGTGATCGCGGGTCTGGTCACCCTGGCCGTGACGCAGATCGCCTCGGGGTCGGCGGGCCTGAGCGACCGTTTCGCCGCCTCCTACGCGAACCTCACCCAGGCGCTGGCGACGTCGCCGCTGCAGCTCAGCAACGCCGAGATCACCGGGTATCTCAACCAGGCCGTCACCGCCCTCCAGGCGGACAGCCAGATCTTCATCAGTGGCGCCCTCTCGCTCGGTTCCTCGCTGGGGCACCTGGCCACCGGCCTGCTGTTGACCCTGTTCAGCCTGCTCTTCATCCTCATCGACGGTGCCGGCATCTGGAACTGGATCGTGCGGATCTTCCCGCGCCGGGCGCGGGCCGCCGTGGCCGGCGCCGGCGCCGCCGGCTGGACGACGCTGGGCAACTTCGCCCGGGTGCAGATCCTGGTGGCCACGATCGACGCCATCGGCATCGGCGCGGGCGCCGCGATCCTCGGTGTGCCCATGGCCATCCCGATCGGCGTGCTGGTCTTCCTCGGCTCGTTCATCCCGATCGTCGGCGCCGTCGCGACGGGCGCCGTCGCGGTGCTGATCGCGCTGGTGTTCAACGACTGGTTCGTCGCGCTGCTCATGCTCGGCGTGGTGCTGCTCGTGCAGCAGATCGAGGGGCATGTGCTGCAGCCGCTCATCATGGGCACGGCCGTGAAGGTGCATCCGCTGGGCGTCGTTCTCGTCGTCGCTGCCGGCGCGCTGCTGGCCGGCATCCCCGGCGCCCTGTTCGCGGTGCCCGTGGCGGCCGTGCTGAACGTTATGATCAGCTACATCCATAGCGGCGCCTGGCGCGGGGGAGTGCCCCAGGCTGGCGCACCAGCCGGGTCGGTGCTGTGGCAGACCGTTCCGCAGCGGCCGGGTTTCCGGCAGTCTCGGGCGCTGCCCGCCGCGTCGAACAACCGAGGACGAGAGACCCGTTCATGACAGACACCCCCACTGACCTGCTGATCGGTCCGACCCTGGCCGACTTCGAGGCCGCCCGCATCGTGGTGGCCCGCGTCGCCGACGTCACCCCGATGGAAAGCTCCCGGTACCTCTCCACGATTCTGGGCTCAGCGGTGTACCTCAAGTGCGAGAACCTGCAGCGCACCGGGTCGTACAAGATCCGCGGCGCCTACAACCGGCTCTCCAAGCTCACCGACGAGGAGAAGGCCCGCGGCGTCGTCGCCGCCTCCGCCGGCAACCACGCCCAGGGCGTGGCCTTCGCCGCCAGGGAACTCGGCATCGAGGCCACCATCTTCATGCCCGTCGGCGTGGCACTGCCCAAGCTGCAGGCCACCCGCGACTACGGCGCCCAGGTGATCCTGCGCGGCCACACCGTGACGGAACCGCTCCTGGCCGCCGCCGAATACGCCCGGGAGACCGGCGCGATCCTGATCCCGCCGTTCGACCACCCGGATGTCGTCGCCGGCGCCGGCACACTGGGCCTGGAGATCCTCGACCAGGTGCCAGACCTCGAGACCGTCATCGTGCCGATCGGTGGCGGTGGCCTGACGGCCGGGATGGCCAGCGTGCTCAAACAGTACGCGGCCCGGCACGGCCGCAAGATCCGCGTGATCGGGGTGCAGTCGGAGAACGCGGCCGCCTACCCGCCCTCCCTCGCCGCTGGTGAGGCCCTCGCGATCGACATCAGCCCCACCATGGCCGACGGCATCGCCGTGGCCAAGCCGGGGCTGCTGAACTTCGACATCATCCGCGACGCCGTCGACGAGATCGTCACCGTGAGCGAGGACGACATGGCCAGGGCGCTGCTGGTGCTGCTCGAGCGGGCCAAGCTCGTCGTCGAACCGGCCGGCGCGGTCTCGGTGGCCGCCATCCTGGCCGGCAAGATCACCGGCACAGGTCCGACCGTGGCGATGCTCTCCGGCGGCAACATCGACCCGCTGCTCATGCAGCGCGTGATCAGTCACGGGCTGAGCGCCTCCGGCCGGTACCTCACCCTGCGCATCATGCTGCCCGACCGTCCGGGGCAGCTCGCGCGCATCTCCGAGCTGCTGGCCGAAGCACGGGCCAATGTCATCGAGGTGCTGCACACCCGCCACGGCGTGGGCATCCAGATCAGCGAGGTCGAGATCGACATCAGCGTGGAGACCCGCGGTCCGGAGCACCGCCAGCACGTCGTCGACACGCTGCGCGCGGCCGGGTACGACCCGCGCACGGACTAGGAACGCACAAAGAACGGCCGGCTGCTCATGCAGCCGGCCGTTTCACGTTCGTGTGCGCAGGAGTTAGCCGGTGAAGGTCTCCACGAGGCGGATCTCGACGGCGATCTGCTTGCCGTTGGGGGTCTCGTAGCTCGTCTTCGCGCCGACCTTGAGGCCGATGATGGCCTCGCCCAGTGGACTCTTCTCGCTGTACACGTCGAGGTCGCTGTCTCCGGCGATCTCGCGGCTGCCGATGAGGAAGCGGCTCTCGTCACCGGCGATGGTGGCGGTGATGATGGTGCCGGGCTCGACGACGCCCTTGCTCTCGGGGGCGTGGCCCACCTCTGCGGTACGAAGCAGCAGCGTCAGCGTGCGGATGCGGGCCTCCATCTTGCCCTGCTCCTCCTTGGCCGCGTGATAGCCGGCGTTCTCCTTGAGGTCGCCCTCCGACCGGGCGGACTCGATCTTGTTGGCGATGTCCACCCGCGCGACGGTGCTGAGAGTATCCAGCTCCGCAGCGAGGCGGTCGTAGGCCTCCTGGGTCAGCCAGGTGACCGAAGTTTCGGTAGTCATGGTTCTCTCCTTCTCGTGCGGATCGGTGAAGCGCCGGCAGATAGTGCGCCGATGGTGCCGCCGCACAGCGACAGCAGTCGGTGTGGCGGCCCTGGGCTGTGGCGGCCGTTGGCCGGGTTCAGCTGGAATACAACTGACGCCCCGACTTCTGTCAGGGCGAATACATCAGTCTAGGTCAACCAGCAGCGGTAAATCAATCCGGTATTGCTCAGCTCCGTGGTGTGCAGCACCTCGGTTAACGACCGGTTGTACTGGTCCGACGGCGGCAGGTCGATGACCTTCCACCCCACCACGGTGAAGCTCTCGTTGAGGGCCTGTACGGCGCAGCTGGACGGCGTGCCGGTGGGCAGCGACACCTCGAAGGTGACACTGATGCTGTTCTCGTCGATGATGCTGTGCCGGGTGTCCCTGGCCTCGATCGAGGGCCCGGCGCCGTCCAGTCCGGCCCAGACCACCCAGGCCGTGAGGACCACCGCGAACGCGCCCGCGACGATCCAGAGCACCCGCCGCTCACGCAGTCGGGTGCCGGGGGTTCGCCCATAGCGTTTGTCGAGATTGCTGCTCACGGCCACTCAGACTCCACACTCACTCTTCAACGATTAGGCTTGTACCCAAGGTTAGCTGGCATTTCTGAGGAGTTTCATGACGCTGCGGCTCTTGGCAGTGCACGCCCATCCCGACGACGAGTCGAGCAAGGGCGCCGCAACATACGCGTACTACCGAAGCCTCGGAGCCGAGGTGCTCGTGGTGAGTTGCACCGGTGGCGAGCGGGGCAGCATCCTCAACGAGGACCTGACCCATCTGGCCATGGCCGAACGGGACCTGTCCGGTCTCCGACGCCTCGAGATGGCGGCCGCGCAGAAGGCGCTGGGCATCCAGCACAAATGGCTCGGCTACCAGGACTCCGGAATGCAAGACGACGGCGGCGTTCCCAAGAACTCCTTCGCCGACGTGCCGCTGGAGATCTCGGCTGAGCCGCTGGTGCGCATCATGCGCGAGTTCCGCCCGCAGGTGCTGATCACCTACGACGAGAACGGCGGCTACCCGCACCCCGACCACATCCGCACCCACGAGGTGTCGCTCGAGGCCTTCCGCGCCGCCGCGGACCCCGACCGGTACCCGGCCGCCGGTCCGGCCTGGCAGATCGAGAAGCTCTACTACGACCGCATCTTCAACCTCGAACGCATGGACGCCATGTACCTCGAGCTGAGCATCACCGAACCGGATTCCGACCTGCTCGAGCCGCTGGCCAGCGCCAGGGAGCGGATGAGCGAGTACCCGAACCTGGCGACCACGCACGTGCCCATCGGCGATTTCCTGGAGGTGCGCGACGAGGCCCTCAGAGCCCACGCCAGCCAGGTCTCGCCCACCAGCAGCTTCTTCTTCTGGCCCAACGACATGGTGCGCAAGGCCTGGCCGTACGAGGACTTCCAGCTCATCGAATCGAAAGTTGACACCGTCATGCCCGAATCCGATCTCTTCGCGGGCGTCACCGACACGGTCGACGCATGAGCCTCCTGCTCGCGCCCGCCCTGTCCCCGGTGGTCGGCTTCATCCTCTCGAACACCCCGCCGCCCGAGTTCAACCCCGACACCGTCACGCCGGGCCCGTGGGGCTTCTTCGCGATCTTCTTCGTCGCCGCCGTGACGCTGCTGCTGGGCATGGACCTGGCCCGGCGCATCCGCCGCACCAACTATCGTGCCGAGATGCAGGAGCGCTTGGCGGCCGAGGTGGCCGAGCGTGACGCCGCCGCGGGCGACGAGAACAAGGCCGACGACCGCTAGAGCCCTACGGGTAGAGCGGATGGGTCGCGATGATCAGGATCGCGACCCAGTGGCAGAGGAACGCCACGACGGTCAGTGCGTGGAAGATCTCGTGGAAACCGAAGACCCCGGGGATCGGGTTGGGCTTCTTGAGGCCGTAGACGACGGCGCCGACCGAGTAGCAGAGCCCGCCGATCATGATCAGCGTCATCATGAGGGCATCGGCCTGGAAGAAGTCGACGATGAACATGAGCGCGCCCCAGCCCAACGCCAGGTACAGCGGCACGTAGAGCCAGCGTGGAGCGTTGATCCAGAACACCCGGAAGGCGATGCCGAGCAGCGCGCCGCCCCACACCAGCGACAAGAGCAGCACGGCCTTGTCCGGCGGCAGCGCCAGCACCGTGATGGGCGTGTAGGAGCCGGCGATCAGCAGGAAGATGTTGGCGTGGTCGATGCGTTTGAGCAGCAGGCGGGTGCGCGGCTGCCAGGTGAACCGGTGGTACAGCGCCGAGTTGCCGAAGAGCAGCATCGAACTGGCGACGAAGACCGCCGAGCTCCACCTGGCCGCCGGGCCGTCGGCCGCCAGCAACAGAATGATGCCGGCCACGATGGTGACCGGGAACGTGCCCGCGTGGATCCAGCCACGCCAGGTGGGCTTCTCGGGGACCGGGTGCTCGATCTCGTCCTCGAGCAGGGGGAGATTCGGGATGTCGTCCGAGGAGGCCGAGCGGTCAGGAGCCATGCTGTCAGGATACGGCAGCACCGCGGGGTGCGCGGCGCGGACGTGGGCCGGATTGGGTTAGCGTAACTGTGTGCACATGCGGCAAATCACCCTCGGACGCGGACTCCTCTACCGGGTCTACCAGCGGCGGCTTCGCCGCGGGCTGACGTCGGCGGTCCTGCCCCGCCACGTCGCCATGATCATCGACGGCAACCGGCGCTGGGCCAAGCAGCTCGGCTACGACTCCGCCGCGCACGGGCACCGTGCCGGTGCCGCGAAGATGCGGGAATTCCTCGAGTGGTGCGACGACCTGGGCATCTCCGTGGTCACGCTGTACCTGCTCTCGGCCGACAACCTCACCCAGCGGCCCACCGAGGAGCTCGACGCCCTGTTCGAGATCATCGCCGACCTCGCCGAGGACCTCTCGCACTACCGGGACTGGCGGGTGCAGCAGGTCGGGTCCAAGAAATGCCTGCCCGGGCCGCTCGAGGCCGCCCTGAGCGCCGCTGAGGCCCGCACGAGCGCTCATCGGGGCCTGCACGTCAACCTGGCCGTGGGGTACGGCGGCCGCACCGAGATCACCGACGCCATGCGCAGCATCGTCGCGACCCACCATGCCCACGGTGGCACCCTCGAGGACCTCGCCGAGACCCTCACCCCCGAGCTGATCGGCCAACACCTGTACACGGGCGGCCAGCCCGACCCCGACCTGGTGATCCGCACCTCCGGCGAGCAGCGGCTGAGCGACTTCATGCTCTGGCAGAGCGCGCACAGCGAGTTCTACTTCGTCGAGGCGCTCGGCCCGGACCTGCGCCAGGTCGACTTCCTGCGCGCCCTGCGCGACTTCGCCAAACGGCACCGCAGGTTCGGAGGATGAGGCCGGTAGCGCCGGCCCTCACCGCCTATCTCGACGGCTTCACGGAAGACCCCGGCTACCTGGACTACGGGCGGATCGGACCGCTCTCCAGCGCCGTCCTGGCCGAGAGTCTTGGGCAGGGCGAGATCCTCGCGCGTGCCCGCTACGGGAGCCTCGACCACTTCGGCGAGCAGGACCGGCGGATGCGCTCGGCCGTCGCCGCGCTCACCAGGTTCCGCGCCGACCAGATCGTGGCGCAGCCGAACACCAGCATGGGCCTCATGCACGCCATGTTCGGACTGACCGGCGATGTGCTGCTCTCGCCGGCCGATTTCCCCAGTCTGCCGTTCGCCGCCATGCGCGCCGCGGAGGCCCTGCACGTCGCCACGCCGCTCTGGCTCGAGGCCGGGACCACGTCGGAGCGCGCCGGCCAGGTCACGCCAGGGCAGCTGCGCGACCAGCTCACGCCCGGCACCGTCGCGGTAGCCGTGAGCCTGGTCGACTCCCGCACGGGCTTCCGCACCGACCTCGAGGGCATCCGGCAGGTCATCGGCGACAGGCTGCTCATCGTCGACGCCATCCAGGGTTTCGGGGTGGTCGACGCCGCCTACGAGGTGGCGGATGTGGTCGCCTCCGGCGGACAGAAATGGGCCAGGGCCGGATGGGGCACCGGCTTCCTCGCTCTGAGCGACCGGGCCGTCGAGCGCCTCACCCCGGTGATGAGCGGCTTCACCGGAACCCGGCCGGCCGGCTCGGACGAGCTGCCCTGGGACGACGTGCCGCCGCCCGTGCGCGCCGCCGCGGCGTTCGGGGTGACCAACGCCGACGGGATCGCGCAGGCCCGGTTCGCGAGCGCGCTCGAGGAGATCCAGGCCGTGGGCGTCACCGTCATCGAGCGCGCCGTCGCGGAGAACACCGAACGCCTGATCGACCTGGCCGATGAATTCGGCATCGGCGTGTCCAGCTCCCGCGATGCGCGGGAACGCGCCGGCATGGTCGTGCTGCAGCCGCCCGCCGAACGCCTGACCGCGCTGGGCGCCGCCCTGCACAACCACGGCCTCACGACCACGGTGCGGTCCGGCAGCGTGCGGCTGAGCGCCCACGCCCGACTCACCGAGGCGACAGTGGACATGCTGCGCGCGGCCTTCGTCGCGTACACCGCTGCCGCCCGGTACTGAGCAGACCCACCGGTTCCACCCGGATTAACGTCTGATGTCGTTGGGCGTGTCGCCTTCCCAAATACGGACGAGTCGACGTAGCTTCGACTCATCAGGTACGGCACCTGATCGAGACGGCCACATAAGTACGGCTCGAGAAAAAAGCTTGTGGTCGCTCGCCAACAAATCCGCACCTCACGGTGCGGGGTGGGAGTGGTTGTGACCGCTAATCGAACCGACTACCTGAACGCAGATCTCCGGAATGCGGAGCAGACGCCGTCAGGGGTCGACCAAACCGAGCGCACCTTCGTGCTGGACACCTCGGTTCTCCTGTCCGATCCCAAGGCCATCTTCCGTTTCGCCGAGCATGCCGTGGTGCTGCCCGTCGTGGTCATCACGGAGCTGGAGTCCAAGCGCAACGACCCGGAGATCGGGTACTTCGCCCGGCAGGCACTGCGGTACCTCGACGAACTCCGGGTGAAACACGAACGCCTCGACTTCGCCATCCCGGTCGGGGACGGCGGCAGCCTCAGGGTCGAACTCAACCACTCGAACATGTCGGTGCTGCCCAGCGGCCTGCAACTGGGCGACAACGACTCGCGTATCCTCGCCGTGGCCATGAACCTGGCCAACGACGGTCTTGCCGTCACGGTGGTGTCCAAGGACCTGCCGCTGCGGGTGAAGGCCGCGTCGATCGGCCTGGCCGCGGATGAGTACCGGCACGAGCTGGCCGTGGACTCCGGCTGGACCGGCATGGACGAGATCACCCTGAGCGCCGAGCAGGTGAACGACCTCTATGACACCGAGTCGCTGCAGACCCGGCTGGTGCAGGACATGCCGGTCAACACGGGCCTGGTCATCCACTCCGACCGCGGCTCGGCGCTCGGCCGGGTCACCGGGAGGGGCGAGCTGCGGCTGGTGCGCGGCGACCGCGACCTGTTCGGCCTGCACGGCCGCTCGGCCGAGCAGCGTCTGGCGATCGACCTGCTGCTCGACCCGGAGATCGGCATCCTGTCGTTGGGAGGGCGAGCGGGAACGGGGAAGTCCGCGCTGGCCCTCTGCGCCGGCCTCGAGGCGGTGCTGGAGCGCCAGCAGCACCGCAAGATCATGGTGTTCCGGCCGCTCTACGCCGTGGGCGGCCAGGAGCTCGGCTACCTGCCCGGCGACGCGCAGGAGAAGATGGGCCCGTGGGGCCAGGCCGTGTTCGACACCCTCGGCGCCCTGGTGAGCGAGAACGTGCTCGAGGAGGTCGTCGAACGCGGCATCCTCGAGGTGCTGCCGCTCACCCACATCCGCGGTCGCAGCCTGCACGACGCCTTCGTGATCGTCGACGAGGCCCAGTCCCTGGAGCGGAACGTCTTGCTGACGGTGCTCAGCCGCATCGGGCAGAACTCCCGGGTGGTGCTCACCCACGATGTGGCGCAGCGCGACAACCTGCGGGTGGGCCGCTTCGACGGTGTCGCGAGTGTGATCGAGACGCTCAAGGGCCACCCGTTGTTCGCCCACATGACCCTCACCCGGTCGGAGCGGAGCGCGATCGCCGCCCTGGTCACGGAAATGCTGGAGGGCAACGAGCTGGCCTGAATGGCGAAAGGGGCGAACCGGATGCGTCAGCATCCGTTTCGCCCCTTTCCCCAGCGACTGCTACTACCGCGGCGGCCGCGTCATGCTCAGCACGTCGAGAGCCACATCGAGCTGCTCGAGGGTGACCTCGCCGCGCTCGACGAACCCGAGGTCGATCACGGACTCCCGCACGGTGAGGCCCTGGGCCACGGAGTGCTTGGCCACCTTGGCCGCGGCCTCGTAGCCGATCACCCGGTTGAGCGGCGTCACGATCGACGGCGACGACTCGGCCAGCGCGCGGGCCCGCTCCAGGTTGGCCTCGAGGCCGTCGACGGTCTTGTCGGCGAGCACCCGGGCGCCGTTGGCGAGCAGCCGGATCGACTCGAGCAGCGCCGTGCCCATCACGGGGATGGCGACGTTGAGCTCGAAGGCGCCCGAGGCACCCGACCAGGCGATGGTGGCGTCGTTGCCGATCACGCGGGAGCAGACCATGAGCACGGCCTCGGGGATGACCGGGTTGACCTTGCCCGGCATGATCGAGGAGCCCGGCTGCAGGTCGGGGATGCTCAGCTCGCCGATGCCGGTGTTGGGGCCGGAGCCCATCCAGCGCAGGTCGTTGCAGATCTTGGTCAGGCCCACCGCGATCGTGCGGAGCGCGCCGGAGGCGTCGACGAGGCCGTCGCGGTTGGCCTGCGCCTCGAAGTGGTCGATCGCCTCGGTGATCGGCAGCTCGGTCTCGAGGGTGAGCAGCTCGATCACGAGCTGCGGGAAGCCGGCCGGGGTGTTGATGCCGGTGCCGACGGCGGTGCCGCCCAGCGGCACCTCGGCGACGCGGGGGAGCGCGGTGCGCACCCGCTCGATGCCGAGGCGCATCTGGCGGGCGTAGCCGCCGAATTCCTGGCCGAGCGTCACGGGCGTCGCATCCATCAGGTGGGTGCGACCGGCCTTGACGGCCGTGGCCCACAGCTCGGCCTTGGTCTCGAACGCCACGGCGAGGTGGTCGAGCGCCGGGATCAGGTCGTCGATGAGCGCGCTCGTGACGGCGATGTGCACCGAGGTGGGGAACACGTCGTTCGAGGACTGCGACGCGTTGACGTGGTCGTTGGGGTGCACCGGGCTGCCGAGACTGCGGGTGGCGAGGGTCGCGAGGACCTCGTTCATGTTCATGTTCGAGGAGGTGCCGCTACCGGTCTGGTACACGTCGATCGGGAACTCGGAGTCGTACCGGCCGCTGATGACCTCGTCGGCGGCCTGGGCGATGGCATCGGCGATGGCCGCGTCGAGCACACCCAGACGGGCGTTGGCCAGGGCCGCGGACTTCTTGATGCGCGCAAGGGCCGCGATTTGGGCCGACTCGAGCACGGAGCCCGAGATCGGGAAGTTCTCCACCGCGCGCTGGGTCTGCGCGCCGTAGAGCGCTGCGGCCGGCACCCGCACCTCGCCCATCGTGTCGTGTTCGATCCGGTAGCTGGATGTCCCGGCCTGAGTTGAAGTGTCCACCACGGTGTGTCTTACCTTTCGATTGGAGAAGAAGCTCGCAGCGCCTAGACGACGCCGACGACGATGTCGGGTTCGGCGCGGCCCTCGAGGAGCCGGTAGTTCGCGCCGACGATAGCCAATGTACCTTCCGCGATGGCGGCGCTGATCATCTCGGAGCGCTGCACCAGCTCGGCGACGGTGTCGCGCAGGTGCTCACGGCCCACCAGTGACGCGTCGACGCTCTCCGGGTCGAGCGGCCCGGTCGTGGGCCCGCCCACCCGGCGCACGGCCGGCACGATCTTCTGGATGATGCCGTCGATGTGCGGGGGAAGCGGATCGGCGTCAGGGCCCTGCGAGTCGATGGCGGCCAGCACGGCGCCGCAGCGGTCGTGGCCGAGAACCAGGATGAGGGGAACCTTGAGCACGGCCACGGCGTATTCCAGCGAGCCGAGCACGGAATCGGAGATGACCTGACCGGCGTTCCGGACGACGAACAGGTCGCCCAGGCCCTTGTCGAAGATGATCTCGGCGGCCAAGCGGGAGTCGCTGCAGCCGAACAGGGCGGCCATCGGGGTCTGGGCGAAGGCGGTCTCCGCGCGCCGGTCGACGTCCTGGCGCGGATGCTGCGGGTCGCCGTTCACGAACCGCTCGTTTCCGCTGGCGAGATCGTTCCAGACGGTGGCCGGGCTGAGGGCGGGAGGAGTGGTCATTGGCTGGCCCCTGACTGGTCGGCGGTTTGGTTGGCGGTGATCTGCCCGGACAGTGCCCCGGCGACGACGGCGAGTTCCTCGTCGTCGGCGGTGCCGATGAGCAGGTAGGTGCTGTCGCCGGCCTCGGTGACGAGGGCCGACTCGAAGTTGCCCTGGTCGGCGGCCGGAGCGGGGTTGCGGTACACGTCCCACTGCACGCCGTCGACGGTGATGGTGTCGGAGGAGCTGACCTTCTTGAGCTGCTCGGCGAGCCAGGTGGAGTTCGCGTTGACGGCCTGGGTGAGCCCGATGAACTCGTTCCGGGGAGTGATCAGGCCGATGTACCAGCTGGACACGCCGTCGCTGCCGCCGGCGCGCCACTCGGCGGCGTTGGCGCTCCAGCCCGGCGGCAGGGCGGGGGAGACGAGTGGCTCGTCGACACCCCGTTGCACCTGCTCGGCCACCGCGGTGTAGTCCACCGCGCGGTCGAGCGGGGTGTCGCTGCGCGGCACGATGAGCACGAGCACAATGACGGCGCCCACGGTCGCCAGCAGTGAGAAGACCAGGTTGTTGATGGTCTTCCGTGACCGGTAGTTGCGGGAATTCGTGGCGAGGCGCGTGGCGCGCTCCTCGGCGGTCTCCGGACGGCCAAGCTCCGCGACGACCCGCGGGGCGCGTGCCGGACGGGGGGTTCGGGGGGTGCGGCTCATTCCGCGGCGGCCGCTCCGCGGGCGGCGTCCAGGCGAGCCTTGGCCCCGATCAACCATTCCTCGCAGCGGGTGGCGAGGGCCTCTCCGCGTTCCCAGAGCGCGAGGGACTCCTCGAGGGTGGTTCCGCCCTGTTCGAGCACCGAGACCACCCGGATCAGCTCATCCCTGGCCTGCTCGTAGCTGAGCGAATCGACCGTGGGGATGTCGCCGGGGGCGGAGGTGGGGGTGGAAGCGGGCGAAGTCATGTCAGCCATTCTATTTCGCCACCGCGTCCACGGTTCCGACGCCCGCCGTGATGTGCAGATCGGTGCCGGTCGGCGCCTGGTCGCTCGTACGCAGCACCTGGCCGCCGGGAAGCTGCACGATGGCGTAGCCGCGGTCGAGGGTTCCCTGCGGAGAGAGAGCGCGCAACTGGGAGCGGAGCTCCACGACGCCGGCGCCGGCCCGCTCGAGGGTGCGGTGCATGAGCTCGGCTCCACGGGCGACATACCGGGTGAGGTCCTGTGACCGGGTGTCGACGATCCAGTCGGCGCCGGCGAGCACCGGGCGGCTGCGCAGCTGGCCGAGCCTGTCGACCTCGGTGGACAGGATGCCGGTGAGCCGGCTGCTCAGGCGCGCCCGGGCCTGCTGCACCCGGTTCAGCTCGTCGGAGACGTCCGGAACGACGCGCTTGGCAGCGTCGGTGGGGGTGGAGGCGCGGAGGTCCGCAACGTCGTCGAGCAGCGGCCGGTCGGCCTCGTGCCCGATGGCGCTCACCACGGGCGTGCTGCAGCCCGCGACGGCGCGAACGAGCCCCTCGTCGCTGAAACCGAGCAGGTTCTGGAAGTCGCCGCCGCCGCGCGCGACGATGATGACGTCGACCTCGGGGTCTGCGTCCAGCTGCAGGATGGCCGCCGTGACCTCGGCGACCATGCGGTCGCCCTGCACGGCGGCGTGCACGACCCTGAAGTCCACGGCCGGCCAGCGCAGCTGGGCGTTGCGCAGGACGTCCTTCTCTGCGTCGGAGTCCTTGCCGGTGACCAGGCCGATGCGGTGCGGCAGGAAGGGCAGCGGACGTTTGCGGGACAGGTCGAAGAGGCCCTCGGACTTCAGCTGGGCGCGCAGCCGCTCGAGGCGTTCGAGCAGGTCGCCCAGGCCCACGTGGCGTAGCTCGTAGACCTGCATGGTGAGGGTGCCGCCCTTGACCCAATAGTTGGGCTTGACGAGGGCGATCACGCGGTCACCCTGTTTGAAGTCGTTGGTCAGCCGCGCCTTCACCGACGACCAGACCGTGAAACTCACGGTGGCGTCGATAGTGAGGTCCTTGAGCTTGCCGTAGACGTTGCCGCCGCTGGCGCCCCACTGCACGATCTCGCCCTCCACCCAGGCGGTGCCGAGACGTTCGATATAGCCGCGGATCTTGTTGGAGAGCACGGCCACAGGCCACGGAGCGTCGACGGTGGGCGGCTGGTCGCCCACGGCGGGCATCGTCACGGCGTTCATCGGCTCTCGTTCTCTCGGGCGGTGGGGTTTCGCTCTCACGGACTGCGCAGACGCTCTCGCGTAGACTGTGCGAGTGAGCATCAGTACAGAAAAGCCCGTGATCGGCCTTGGCATGCCCAGAATTCCGAGCCTGCGCAACAGGCTCAAGGATACCCCGGTGGATGGGCTGAAACGGGTGCTGTTGGCAGCCCCGCGCGGCTACTGCGCCGGCGTGGACCGCGCCGTCATCGCCGTGGAGAAGGCCCTCGAGCTGTACGGCGCCCCCGTCTACGTGCGGAAGCAGATCGTGCACAACACCCATGTGGTGAGCGAGCTCGAGAAGAAGGGCGCCATCTTCGTCGAAGAAGTCGATGAGGTTCCCACCGGATCGCACATCGTCTTCAGCGCCCACGGCGTGTCCCCGGCCGTGGTGAACGCCGCCGCCGAGCGGGGACTTGCCGCCATCGACGCCACCTGCCCGCTGGTCACCAAGGTGCACCGCGAGGCCGTGCGCTTCGCCAGGGACGACTTCGAGATCTTGCTGATCGGCCACGAAGGCCACGAAGAGGTCGAGGGCACCGCCGGAGAGGCGCCGGAGCACACGACCCTAGTCGGCAGCCCCGATGAAGCCGACACCATCACGGTGCGCGACCCGAACAAGGTCGTCTGGCTCTCCCAGACCACGCTCAGCGTGGACGAGACTATGGAGACGGTGCGCCGCCTGCGGGCCCGGTTCCCCAACCTGCAGGATCCGCCCAGCGACGACATCTGCTACGCCACTCAGAACCGTCAGGTGGCCATCAAGAAGGTCGCCCGCGACTCCGACCTGGTGATCGTGGTGGGCTCGGCGAACTCGTCGAACTCTGTGCGTCTGGTGGAGGTCGCCCTGGAGTATGGGGCCAAGGCCGCCTACCGGGTGGACTACGCCAGCGAAGTGAAGCAGGAATGGCTCGACGGCGTGAACACCGTGGGCGTGACCAGCGGCGCCTCGGTGCCGGAGGAGCTCGTGGACGAGCTGCTGCGCGACCTGGCCGGTGCCGGCTATGGCGACGTGGAGCAGATCAAGACGGCGGAGGAGGACCTCTTGTTCTCGCTGCCCAAGGAGCTGCGCAAGGACCTCGCCGGCAACACCGACGCCCGCGCCCTTGGCGGCCGCGTGGACCGCACCGAGTAGCAGGACCGCTTCTGCAGCCGCCTTACGGGCGGCTGTAGAAGTCGATCAGGGTGGAATCGCTGCCGACGATGATCGTCATGAACACGAAGATGAGCACGAAGGCCACGACTCCGCCGATCAGCGGCACGTAGAAGGCCCGCCGGGAGCGCACCAGCAGCAGGATACTCACCGCCGCGGTGACCAGCCAGACAATGGCCTGGCTGATGCTGCCCGCGGTGATCAGCGTCGCCACGATCGGGGCCGGTGAGTAGTCGCCCAGACCCTCTTGCGTGTACAGCATCTGCACCGCCTGGGGCAGGGCGTCCAGCACCGCGATGGTGAGGAACGTCGCCAGCAGGCCCAGGATCAGCAACCCGAGGGTCACCGGCCGGTCCCACCCGGGTGGTGCGGGGACCGGCTTCTCAGCCGATCCCTGCGCCATCGGTGCAGCAGATGCAGACTCGGATTCAGAGGCGGCAGGGGCCGCAGGCGCCGAAGCGTCCTGCGGCGGGGACCAGGTCCAGCCCTCCGGAGCCAGCTCGCCGTAGCGGGGCCGGGGCCGGTAGTCGGCAGGCGGGGTCGCCGCCTGGTCGTGGGGAGCCGGGGTCCCGGTGTTCTCTGCCATCGTCATCCAGTTGGTCTGTCTATCGGTCTAGCTGTTGGAGTGGCCGGCGGAGCCGAGCTGACGCGTGGCCTGGGCGACGCGGGCGGCCATGGCCGTCTCGGCGACCTTGCCCCAGGCGCGCGGGTCGTAGAGCTTCTTGTTGCCCACTTCACCGTCGACCTTGAGCACGCCGTCGTAGTTCTTCAGCATGTAGTCGGCGATGGCGCGCGTGAACGCGTACTGGGTGTCGGTGTCGACGTTCATCTTCACGACGCCGTTGGCAACGGCTTCCGCGATCTCGGCGTCGGTCGAGCCGGAGCCGCCGTGGAAGACGAGGTCGAGGGGGAGTGCGCTGGTGCCGTACTTGGCGGCGACGCTCTCCTGGATCTCCTTGAGGAGCTCCGGGCGCAGCTTCACGTTGCCGGGCTTGTAGACGCCGTGCACGTTGCCGAAGGTGAGCGCGGCCATGTAACGGCCCTGCTCGCCGAGGCCGAGGGCCTCGATCATCTTGACGGTGTCGTCGAAGGTCGTGTACAGGTTGTCGTTGATGTCGCCCTCGACGCCGTCTTCTTCGCCGCCGACGGCGCCGATCTCGACCTCGAGGATGGCGTTGATCGCCTGGGTGCGCTTGATGATGCCCTTGGCGATCTCGAGGTTCTCGTCGAGAGCGATGGCGGAGCCGTCCCACATGTGCGACTGGAAGATCGGGTTGAAGCCGTCGGCGACTGCGGTCTCGGAGGCCGAGATCAGCGGCAGGACGAAGTCGTCCAGCGCGCCCTTGGGGCAGTGGTCGGTGTGCAGGGCCACGGTGACGGGGTAGTTGTCAGCGACGGCGTGCGCGAACTTGGCGAACGCGAGGGCGCCGGCGGCGCGGTTCTTGACGGTGTGGCCGGCGAAGTAGTCGGCGCCACCGGTGGTGACCTGGATGATGCCGTCGGAGCCGGCTTCGGTCAGGCCCTGGAGGACGGCGTTGATCGACTGCGAGGAGGAGACGTTGAATGCGGGGTACGCGAACCCCTTCGACTTGGCCTTGTTCAGCATCTCGGCGTATTGGTCTGGGGTTGCGATGGGCATTGCGTCTCCTCGAAAATGAGCGGGATTGTCCGTCAAGTCTAGCGAGGGCAGATGTGTGGCCGCTCTGGTCCCTGCGGGTATAAGGTCCCGCGTGGCCTGTGACCCGGATGGGGGTGGCTGGCGGGGTCGCCCGCGGGTCGGCTGGGTAAGCTGGGCCCTGTACCGGCTGCCTCGGCAGGCAGAGACCGGCGCGTCCCTCAGCAACCCACATACGATCTCGAAGGACAACCACCCATGGTGAATACCGAACACGCTTCGCTGTACCTGCACCCCGACCGCAACCTCGGCATGGAGCTGGTGCGGGCGACCGAGGCCGCCGCCATCCGCGCAGTGCCCTTCATCGGGCGCGGCGACAAGAACGCCGCCGACGGCGCGGCCGTCGACGCCATGCGCAAGTTCCTGGGCACTGTTGATTTCGACGGCGTTGTCGTGATCGGCGAGGGTGAGAAGGACGACGCGCCCATGCTCTACAACGGCGAGCACGTCGGCAGCGGCCGCGGGCCGTCCTGCGACATCGCCGTGGACCCCATCGACGGTACCTCCCTCACGGCCAACGGCCGCCAGAACGCGCTGAGCATGATCGCCGTCGCCGACCGCGGCAGTATGTACGACCCGAGTGCCGTGTTCTACATGGACAAGATCGTCACCGGATGGGAGGGCCACGGTGTTGTGGACCTGCGCCAGCCGATCGGCGAGAACATCCGTGCCCTGGCCAAGGCCAAGGGCAAGGAGGTCGGCGACATGACCATCGCGATCCTGGACCGGCCGCGACACGTCGGACTCATCGAGGAGGTACGGGCCGCTGGCGCCGGCACCCGCCTGATGCTCGACGGCGACGTGGCAGGGGGCATCAACGCCGCCCTGAGCGAGACCCGCATCGACATGTGCGTCGGCATCGGCGGCACGCCCGAGGGCATCATCACGGCCTGCGCGCTCAAGGCTCTCGGCGGTTTCATCCAGGCCAGGCTGCACCCCAAGGACGACGACGAGGCGCAGAAGGCCATCGACGCCGGCCACGACCTGGACCGGATCCTGGGCGTGGACGACCTCGTCACCAGCGACAACACCTATTTCGTCGCCACCGGCGTCACCGACGGCCAGCTGGTCGGCGGGGTGCGCAAGCTGGGGCCGACGATCCGCACCGAGTCGATCGTGCTGCGCGGCAAGAGCGGCACCATCCGCCGGGTCGTCGCCGAGCACCTCGCCGAGAAGTGGCTCTAGACCCCTAGTCCACCAGAATCCCGAGGTGAGCCGCCAGCAGCGGCGCCAGCAGGGACAGCTGGGCGTCGTCGATGGTGGCTCCCTTGAGGCCCTCCAGGCTGTGGATGGCCGAGAAATCGCTCGATCGCAGGTCAACGTCGGTGAGGCGGGCACCGGCGACGTCGAGCGTGCCGATCCGGCAATCCCGGAGCTCCAGCCGCTGCACGACGGCGCTCGAGATGTCGAGTTCGTCGATGATGCAGTTGCTGATCAGCACGTCCGTCATGGTGGCGTTGCGCAGGTTCACGAAGTCCAGCTTGGAGCCGTCGATCTGCACGCTGCGCAGGTTGGCCTCGTACATCTCGACGGAGCCGAGCCTGGAGTGTTCGATGCGAACGTCCCGCCAGCTGGAGCGGGGAGCGCTGAACACCGCGGCGTGCAGTTCGGTGGCGACGCACTCCGCCCAGCTGCTGCCGCGCAGAACCGTGGTGTTCAGGTCCACGGCGTGCAGTTCGCACTCGGTGAAGCCCGTGCCGGTGAAGTCGCGGCCGGAGAAGTCCACCCGGGTGTAGCGTTCGGCCTCGCGGTCGTCGCCGCGGCCCACCAGGGCGCCGTCGTTGTCCAGCAGGTTCTCCAGGACGATCCGGTCCAGCTGCGGGCCGCGCTTGGTGACGCGGGCCACTAGGAGACGGGCTCGAGCAGGAAGACCGGGATCACCCGGTCGGTCTTGGTCTGGTAGTCGGCGTAGGGCGGGTACGCCGCGACGGCCCGCTCCCACCAGAGCGCCTTCTCCTCGCCGGTGATCTCCCGCGCCCGCATGTCCTGCCGGATCGGGCCGTCCTGCACCTCTACGAGCGGATGCGCGACCACGTTGGCGTACCAGACCGGGTTCTTCGGGCTGCCGCCCAGGGACGCGACGGCGGCGTAGCGCCCGTCGTGCTCGACGCGCATGAGCGGTGCCTTGCGGACCTTGCCGGACTTGGCGCCGAGGGTGGTCAGCACGATCACGGGCATCCCGCGCAGGGTGGTGCCCTGGGTGCCGCCAGACGATTCGTACAGCTCGACCTGGTCGCGCACCCACTTCTCGGGGCTGGGCTCGTAGTCTCCGTGCAGCGGCATGACAGTCAACTCTCTCTTCGGTCTGGATTAAGTGTCTCGCAGGGGTACGCGGGGATGGCGGGGTGCGTACCGGGGAATGTAGCGCCAGAGCACCCCGGCGCCGAGGAGCCCCACGACGCCCATGACACCACTGGCCACCGACAGCGACAAAACCGCAGTCATGCCGGCGACGGCCAGGGGAGCGGCGGCGCTACCGAAATCGGCCGTGAATCGCCAGGCGCCCAGGAATGGCGCGGGGCCGGTGGGCGGTGCCAGGTCGGCGCCCAGGGTCATCAGCAGACCGCTGCCGATGCCGTTGGCCAGCGAGAGGAACATTGCCACGGCGATGAACCACTGAACGTTGTCGGGCAGGTCGTGGGTGAAGGAGAGGGCGAGCATGCCGAGGCCGAGCCCGATCATCGACGGGATCGCGGTCCACATGCGGCCGAACCGGTCCATGATCTGGCCGCTGGCGTAGAACAGGGCGAAATCGATGCCGCCGGCGATGCCGATGATCAGGGCCGTGTCCGGCTCGTTGATACCGATGCTGACCGCCCAGAGGGGCAGCATCACCGTGCGGGTGGCGCGCATGGCGCCGACGAGGCCCGCGCCGGTGCCGAGTCGCAGCAGCACGCCGCGGTACCGCCAGATGGTGGCGAACAGGCCGGTGGTCTCCGCCGCTGCCTCGTCCTCGCCGGCGGTGCGGACGGCGGTGCCGGCGGGCGCTCCGGGCGTGGCGCTGGCGAAGGTGCTCGAGGGATCCGGCAGCAGCACCAGCACCACGGCCGCCGCCAGGCAGCAGACGATGAATACCCAGAAGACCGCGGTGGTGCTGCCGGTGAGCTGGATGACTCCGGCCGCGATGAACGGGCCGACGAACCAGCCGGCGCGGAAGACGCCGCCGAGGGTGGAGAGGGCCCTGGCCCGGTAGGCCACGGGAACGTAGCTGGTCATGAAGGCGTGCCGCGCGAGCGCGAAGACCGCCGTGGCCAGGCCGATGAGGAAGATGCCTGCGGCCAGCACGAGGGGGTTGGGCGCGATGATGCAGACCAGCACGGCCATGATCGCCAGCAGCGACGCGCCGATCATGGAGTTCCGCTCGCCGAAGCGCGAGACGACGGCGCCGCTCGGGATATCTCCGGCCAGTTCGCCCACCATCACCATGGCCGCGATGAAGCCCGCGAAGGCGAGGGAGGCGCCGAGACTGTCGGCCACCAGCGGGATGAGGGGAATCATCGCGCCCTCACCGATCGAGAAGAGCATCGTGGGCAGGAACGCTGCGAGAGCCACCCCCCGCAGGCTGAAGGGGCGCTCGGTACTCATCCGTTCGATGCTACCTCTCGCCCGGTAGGCTGGATTCCACAATGATTGAGCTGGACTTCTCTGAGCAGATCGCCGCACTGCGGGCCACGTTCGACGACATCCGGTCGGTGATCGACATCGACCGGCTTCGTCTGGACATTGCCGAGCTGAACGACGAGGCGGGCGCGCCCGACCTCTGGAACGACTCCGAGCACGCCCAGAAAGTGACGAGTGATCTGAGCCACCGCCAGAGTGAGCTCAAGCGCATCGAGAGCATCGAATCCCGTCTGGACGACCTCGAGGTGCTCGTGGAACTCGCCAACGCCGAGGGTGACCAGGAGTCAGCCGATGAGGCCACGGCCGAGCTGGAGAGCGTCAAGAAGGTGCTCGGGGACCTCGAGGTACAGACCCTGCTGAACGGCGAGTTCGACCCGAACCCCGCCGTGATCACCATCCGCGCCGGCGCCGGCGGCGTCGATGCCGCCGACTTCGCCGAGATGCTGCTGCGCATGTACCTGCGCTGGGCCGAGCAGCACAACTACACCACCAACGTTCTCGACGTGAGCTACGCGGAAGAGGCCGGCATCAAGTCGGCAACCTTCGAGGTCAACGCCCCGTATGCCTTCGGTACCCTGAGCGTCGAGGCCGGCACGCACCGCCTGGTGCGGATGAGCCCGTTCAACTCCGCGGGCAAGCGCCAGACCTCTTTTGCCGCTGTCGAGGTCGTGCCGCTGATCGAGCAGGCCGAAGCCGTCGAGATTCCCGACAACGACATCCGGGTGGACGTGTTCCGCTCGAGCGGCCCCGGCGGCCAGTCGGTGAACACCACCGACTCCGCCGTGCGCATCACCCACCTGCCGACGGGACTGGTGGTGAGTTGCCAGAACGAGAAGAGCCAGATCCAGAACCGCGCCGCGGCCATGCGCGTGCTGGCCTCCCGGCTGCTGCTGCTGCAGCGCGAGCAGGAAGCGGCCACCAAGAAGGAATTCGCCGGCATCATCACCGCCAGCTGGGGCGACCAGATGCGCAGCTACGTGCTCGCGCCATACCAGATGGTCAAGGATCTGCGCACCGAGTACGAGGTCAACAACCCCTCGAACGTCTTCGACGGCGACCTCGACGGATTCATCGCCGCGGGCATCCGCTGGCGCAAGACCCCCACCGACTAGAGTGCGGCGAACCTATGGACTTGCTGCGTGGGGCATGTCGCAAGTAGGTAAATCGCGGATGCCTGCCTAGGCTCGAACACGCCATGATCCGATTTGATCACATCACCAAGAAATATCCCGGTACGAACCGACCGGCCCTGAACTCCATCGACGTCGAGATCCTTCGCGGCGAATTCGTGTTCCTGGTCGGTGCTTCGGGCTCGGGAAAGTCGAGCTGCCTTCGCCTGATGTTGAAGGAGGAGAAGCCGTCCAGCGGAAGCATTCACGTGCTCGGCCAGGACCTGCGCTCCATCTCCAACCGCAAGGTGCCCTACTTCCGTCGCAACCTCGGCGTGGTCTTCCAGGACTTCCGTCTGCTGCCGAACAAGAGCGTCTACGACAACGTCGCCTTCAGCCTGCAGGTGATCGGCAAGTCTCGTGGGTACATCCAGGAGGCCGTGCCTGACACACTGCAGATGGTAGGGCTGGCCGAGAAGGCCCAGCGCCTGCCGCACGAACTCTCCGGCGGTGAGCAGCAGCGTGTGGCCATCGCCAGGGCGATCGTGAACAAGCCACAGATCGTTCTGGCCGACGAGCCCACCGGAAACCTCGACCCCACCACGAGCGCCGAGATCATGTCGCTGCTGGCGCGCATCAACGCCGGCGGCACCACCGTGATCATGGCCACCCACGAGGCGGGCATCGTCGACAAGATGAAGCGCCGCGTGATCGAGCTGTCCGCCGGTCAGATCGTGCGCGACGAGCGCCAGGGCGGCTACGCCACCGCGGCCATCCCCATGGTGCTGCCCCCGGGTGAGCGTGCCCCGTCCCGGTCTTCACGGATGCCGTCCACAGGTGCGGCAACGGGAGCCACCACGGGCCCGACGCCCGCCGAGCCGCTGACCTACCCCGCTCCGGAGGTGCTGCCCCAGGAGGTGGCCTCGGCCGAGGTCGAAGCCGCCGCTGTTGCGGTGAACACATCCCCGCCACCCGTCGCCGAGCCGGTTGCTGAGCCCGTCGCCGTCCAGCCGGTGCAGCCCGTTCTGGTGCAGCCCGCTCCGGTGCAGCCCGTTCCGGTGGTCGAGAAGGCCACCCAGGCGGATGCCGTTCCGGTCGATGAGGAACCGGCAGCCGTGCAGGCCGAATCGGAACCCACGGTCGAGCCGCCGGCATCCACCATGAGCCGGCCGGTGATCCCGGTCACCCAGCATGACGAGCCGGAGCAGCTCACGCTGGCCGAGAAGCTCGGTCTGCGGGCGCCCGGTGAGAAGCCCGACCCCACTCTTGAGCAGAACGTAGGACCCACCCGATGAGACTCGGACTCGTACTTTCCGAAGCCTCCCACGGCTTGCGGCGCAACGCCTCGATGGTGGTCTCCGTTGTACTGGTGACCTTCATCTCGTTGACCTTCGTCGGTGCCGCCATCCTGATGCAGATGCAGATCGGCCAGATGAAGAACTTCTGGTACGACCGCGCACAGGTGGGGATCTACATGTGCACGGCGATCTCGCCGGGGGAGACCTGCACGGCGGGTGAGGCGACCCAGGAGCAGATCGACTCGGTGAAGGCCCAGCTGGAGTCCCCGACTCTGTCGACGTTCATCGACAAGTACTACTTCGAGACGCACGAGCAGGCATTCGAGAACTTCAAGACGCAGTTCGCGGGCAACCCGGTAGCCGACTATGTGACCCCCGAGCAGCTCAACCAGACATTCTGGGTCAACCTGAACAACCCGGAGGACTCCGACGTGCTCGTCGAGAGCCTCTCGGGCGTTGCGGGCGTCGAGAACGTCGCCGACCAGCGCAAGTACCTCGACCAGATCTTCTCCGTGCTCAACGTGGCCAGTTACACCGCCATCGGGATCGCATCGCTGATGCTCGTGGCGGCGGCGCTGCTGATCGCCACGACCATCCGTCTGTCGGCGTTCTCGCGGCGGAAGGAGCTGGGCATCATGAGGCTGGTGGGTGCGTCCAACCGGTTCATCCAAACTCCGTTCATCCTCGAGGGGGTGTTCGCGGCGCTGCTGGGTTCGTTGCTTGCCGGTGGCGCGGTCGTGGCGCTGGTGAAGTTCTTCGTGCAGGACTTCCTCGGGGCGCGGCTCAGCGGCTTCGCTCTCGTCGACCTGCAGGATGCGTTGACCGTGGTGCCCATTCTGTTGGTGCTCGGTGCCGCCCTGGCTGCGGCGTCGGCCAACTTCGCCATCACCCGGTACCTGAAGGTCTGATCCGCCGCTAGACTGATGGGCTGCCCGGCGGATGCCGGTCGCACCACAACTGATCGAGGAGAATGCCGTGCCCAGGGAAAAAGGCGAGAAGGTCGTCGCGACCAATCGCAAGGCGCGCCACGACTACCTCATCGAGGACACGTACGAGGCCGGAATGGTCTTGAGTGGCACCGAGGTGAAGTCCCTTCGGGCCGGCCGGGCGTCGCTTGTCGACGGTTATGCCTTCATCGAGTCCGGTGAGGCGTGGCTGGATGCCGTGCACATTCCGGAGTACACAGCCGGAACCTGGACCAACCACCCGCCGCGCCGCAAGCGCAAGCTGCTCCTGCACAAGCAGGAGATCATCAAGATCAGCCATAAGACCAAGGAGGGTGGATACACCCTCATCCCGCTGAAGATCTACTTCAGCGATGGCAAGGCCAAGGTCGAGATCGCGGTGGCCAAGGGTAAGAAGGAATTCGACAAGCGGCAGACCCTGCGCGAACGCCAAGACAAGCGCGAGTCGGACCGCGCCATCTCCGCGCGTCGCAACCTCGGCGACTAGCAGCACCCGCGCTGCCCCTGGCCCGCTGGCCACTCAGGCCGAGCCCTGGTGGTCGAGCGTGTCGAGACTCGGTGGGTCATTCCGTGTTGGGTGGTTTTCGGGTGTTGGGGTCGTGGGCGCGGTGTTGGTTGGGTCGGCGCCATGTGCCGGTGGGGTCGAGCCAGTGCGGTGCCTTCACTTGGGGCAAGCCGTTGACCATGCGGATGTTCCACCCGGCGGTGTCGATGGTGTGGTGGTGGTACCAGCAGAGCAGTACCCCGTTGTCGATGTCGGTGCGGCCGCCGTTCTGCCAGGGGATGACGTGGTGGAGTTCGGTCCATTGGGCCGGGCTGGTGCAGTTCGGGACGATGCAGCCGCCGTCTCGGGCGGTGATGGCGCGGCGTTGGAGGGGGCTGAAGCAGCGGGCTTTGTTGCCCAGGGCGAGGACGGCGCCGTTGCCGCCGAAGAACACCGGGCGGATGCCGCCGTTGTCGACCATCTGGTTGATCGTTTTCATCGACAAGGGTGCGTCGACGCCGTCGATCCAGCCGACGCCGATGCCGGCGAGGAGGTCTGCGGCGCTGACGTGCACCATCACCGTTGGTGGCATCCCGCCCATCGTGGGGGTGCGGGGGTCTTGGGCGATCTGGGTGAGGATGCCGCGGAGGATGTCGGCTCGTTTCTCGCCGCCGCTGCGGTCGTCGAGGATCTCCCCGGGCACGAGTTCGCCGGCTTCGATGCGTTCCTGTTCCTCGGCGGAGGGGAACCGGGGTGCGGTGCGGGCGGACTGGTAGGTGTTGAACAGGGTTTGGATGATGCCTTTGAGCTCCGGCGTGACCCCGCCGCGGAGGGGGTAGAGGCCGTTGCGGATCCCGCCGAAGGAGAACGTGGACTTCGCCTCGAGGACCTCCTCGTTGGGCGCGAGGCCGTCCGGGTTCAGTGCCGCCTGCCACTGCAGGGCCATGTCGCGGAGAGCATCGGCGGGGTAGGCGAACCCGTCCGAGTCGCCCAGTCGGGTGATCGGGTCGCCGTCGGTGCTGCGGCCGTAGACGGAGCCGGTGGCCGATTCGACCAGCCCGGCCTCGGCCGCATCGACATCGGTGGGGTTCGCGTCGAACCGGCCGTGGACCTTGTAGTCGGCCAGGCCCTTCACGATCTCCTCCGCCGCGTCCAGCCCGAGTTCCCCGTCGGCCAGGGCTGCGGCGACGGTGGGGAAGACGGGGTCGAGGACGGTGCCGCCCATCATGCGTGGGGCGATCTTCTCACCCAACCGCACCCGGCGTTTCATCTCCTGCCCCGACGCCCCGGTCAACCGGGTCAACAAATCCGTGTGGTGCGACGCGCCCAACCGCCACGCCAACGAGTCCCGACCCAACCCCGTCCGAGCCCGATAGTCCACCACCGTCGCCGTGGTCACCCGGGCCAGATCCGCGGGCCGGCCGACCTGCTCCGTCATCTGCGTCAGCGCGACCAGTTCCGCATCGGTGAGACCGTCGACATCGATCGAACCCATCACCTCCTGCACCACCGCGGCGACCTCGGCCAGGACCCAGTTTCTGTCCGAACACCCCGGTATGCGCCTGCTGCACCGCGGGGAGCCGTGCGGGGTCCCGCCAGGTGGGCTGCGGGGCACCCCGGCGACCCGCGCGAGGCGGCGCGGGTTCCGACCGCTCGCCGTCGATGGGAGTGTCGGTGGCTGCGTTCACGCTCGAGTCAGCGGGGACGTCGCAGGCTGCGGGAACTGGTGCCGGACCGGCCAGGCTGGTGTTCCAGTCCGGCGGAGTACCGCCGCTGGGAGTGTCTCCCAGCGGTGCGGTGGAGCCGTGTACGAGCTCTTCGTCCATACCCTCATTCTCCCACGAATCAAAGAATATTGTGAGGAAATGTCACGTTATCCACAAGGGAATCTCGAGAATAGTTGCGACCGAGTCATTGCAGGTTCATAGGGACATCCAAAGGATCTCGATGCTCCTATTGATGTCAAGCGGCGATTTGGGTGGTTGCGTGGCGTTCTTGGACGGCGATGAGGATGGGGAAGATCTCTCGGGCGAGGTAGCGCTTGAGGAGGCGCATGGTGTCGCGTTTGGTCTTGCCGCGCGCCAGGGTCTTCTCGACGTAGGCGCGGGTCTCGGGGTGGCGTTTCATACGGACCAAGACAATGCGGTGGAACGCGGCGTTGCCTTGCCGGTTGCCGCCACGGTTGAGCCGGTGCCGGTTCGTTTTCCCTGACGACGCCGGGATCGGTGCGGTCCCGGCCAAGTGAGCGAGGGCGGATTCGGTGCCGATCCGGTCCACGTTCTCGCCCGCGACGGTCAGCAGCGTCGCGGCAACATCCGGTCCAACCCCATAAACGGCGAGCAGTTCCGGGGCGTAAGCGGTGACGAGGGCGCGGATGCTCTCCTCGAACCGGTCAGCCTCAAGGCTCAACTCAACGTGACGGCGGCCCAAAGACTTCGCGGCGTCCTTCGTCGCGGCGGTGACGACATCATCGCCGGCCAGCTCCCGCAAGCGCGCGCAGGCTTTCGCGAGGTCTTTGGCCTTGAGACCGGCGAACTTTGCGCGGAGAGTTTCCGGGGCGCTGACGAGCAGGCTGTGCAGCTGGTTCATGATCTCGGTGCGCTGCTTGACGACCAGGCGCCGAGACGTGCGGAGGATCCGGATCGCTTCGACCTCACCGTCCCGGATCTTCGGCACCGTCGTGGCCCGCTTGGACAAGACAGCACGGGCAGCAGAGTACGCGTCGATCTGGTCCGTCTTGCCCCGCAACCGGCGTTCCTGCTTATCCGGCGCCAACACATCAATCACCTCGATGCCTGCGCTGCGCAGTCGCGCCGTGAGGCCGGCACCGTAGGAGCCGGTGCCCTCGACACCGGCGCGGAGCACGTCGCCCTGGCCGGTGACCCATGCGATCAGGGCCGCGTATCCGTCCGGGGTGGCATCGAATTTACGGTCCGTGAGGGATTCGCCCAGTGCGCTGATCACCGCGACGTGGTGGAAATCCTTGTGCGTATCGACGCCGATGATGATCTTTTGGTGGTTGTCGGTCATTCTGGTTACAGCCCTTCTTCGTAAGGGTCAGCGTTCAGGGTGCCGGCAGACAGGTCAGTGAAGAGACTTTAGCCAGGCTCCTATCAGGTCATGATCGGCATCCTGAACGCGACATTAGATGTCAGGGCCAGGCCAGTCGACGCATCGAGACAAAGACAGCCAAGGCGTCGGACAGGCTCTGAGTCAGACCAACCCGACCCCACACCCATCATCACTGACAGGCTCGATCAGCGATCGGGCGCGGAGCCGACGGGGGTGCGCTGTCGGTGGTGGACCGGCGGCCGGATGCGCGGCGGGGGGAAAGTGTTGTATCCTGAAAGGCCGTAGTGGCGGGCTGCAATGTTCGTCACTGCGGTCTTGGCAACAAGATTGGTAACTCAACAGCGTGTGACAACAACCGCGTCCCGTGCGACTCCTAGAGAGCCGTCGGCACGTGAACATGGGGATGATCGGTTTCGACATTGCCTGCGTAACTGTGAGAAGCGGGTCGAGGATGCAGGGTTATCTCGTTAACGATCTCTGCAAAACAATAAGTGCCAATTCAAACCGCACTGTCTCGCGTTCCGCTTTCGCCCTCGCGGCCTAAGTAGAACCACATTGAGACCGTCAGACCGGGAATGCTCTCTACTCGGACCCTGACGTCATTTAGAGAGATTGCTCCTATCCTGAGCCTCGGGGTATAGGGGGACTTAAACGAGGGCTGGGCTCGTCGGATCAGCTGACAGTGGCAAGTTCCGGAGCCGAGTAGAACGATTTCACTGGATACACCCGTAGAAGAAACATGACCACAGCAATGGACCGGGGTTCAATTCCCCGCATCTCCACCATTGGGTTGTTGCCACACGCTGTTGATTTGCTCGTCGATCTCCTCGCACGAACGCCATCCTTCGGGGTGGCTTTTTTGCGTGCTGAGCCATTCGTGCGCTCAGTCGCCCAGGAACGACTCGTGCCGGTAGCCGTCGACGTCGAGCACAACCGCCGTCGACTCCGGCACCTCCACGAAGACGCCCGGCAGGTCGTTGAGCGGCTCTGAGACCACAACCCGCGCATGGTCCCCGAACGCCGCCAGCCGCTCCTGGTCTGGGTACATCTCACGCAACGTCGGGATGTCGGTGGAGTGGAACAGGGAGCGCGTGCGACCCTGCGACGAATAGCGGAACGCCCACAGCGTGCTGCCGTCCGACACGGCGACCGTGCCCTGCCAGGGGAAGCGCACATCGTGCTCGTGGCCCACGGACTCGACCATGCGGATCGCGCGTCCGACGGCTGCGATGGGATCGTCCCGCAGCCCGAGGGTGAGCGCGAGATGGAATAACACCTCAGAGTCCGTCGTACCGAGAACGTTGGGATACAGGCCAGGGTCGATGGCCAGGGTGAGGTCACGTTTCAGGTCCCGCCAGCCCGAGATGGCCCCGTTGTGCATGAACATCCAGTTCTCGTAGCGAAACGGATGGCAGTTGGTCTGCTGGATCGGCGGCCCCGCGGCGGCGCGAACATGCGTGAAGAACAGTGGGCTCTCGATCGCCCGCGTCAGTTCGCGCAGATTCTGGTCGTTCCAGGCCGGCTCGATGCTGTGGAAGAGTGCCGGTTCGGCGGTCGCGGCCGCCCCAGAGGCGTACCAGCCGAAGCCGAAGCCGTCACCGTTCACCGTCTCGGCGCCGAGCGGGGAGTCCAGCGATTGCGCGACGATCGAGTGGGTGGCGTCGAGCACGATCGTGGAGGGACGCAACGGTTCCCCGATATAGGCCAGCCATCTGCACATCGCCCGTCTCCCATCCGGCGCGACTGCGACGACGCGCACGCGCCCATTGTGCACCTCTCCGGTGGATCATGCCCTCCCGGCGGGTTCGTGCTGCACCCGGGTGTCCGCGGGGATCACGAGTGGGGTACCGGTCACCGGGTCGGTGATCACCACGTTGGGCAACCCGAAGACCTCGGCGACCAGTTCGGCCGTGATCGTGCTCTGCGGAGCTCCGTTGGCGACGATCCGGCCTTCCTGCATCGCGACGATGTTGGAGGCGTACCGTGCCGCGTGGTTGAGGTCGTGCAGCACGGCCACGATGGTGCGGCCCTGGGCGTTGAGGTCGTGCAGCAGATTGAGCACCTCGATCTGATGCGCGATATCCAGGTAGGTGGTGGGCTCGTCGAGCAGGATCAGGGCAGTCTGCTGGGCCAGCACCATGGCGATCCACACGCGCTGCCGCTGCCCTCCCGAGAGCTCGTCCACGGGCCGGTTCGCCAGGTCCGTGACACGGGTCGCGGCCAACGCATCCGTGACTGCCGCTTCGTCGGCAACCGACCACTGCCGCAGCAGGCGCTGGTGAGCGTAGCGGCCGCGCGCGACGAGCTCGGCCACGGTGATCCCCTCCGGCGATACGGCGCCTTGCGGCAGCAGGCCGAGCCGGCGGGCCGTGTCCTTGGCCGAATACGAGGCGATATCCCGGCCGTCCAGCAAGACGGATCCCGACGACGCCGGCAACAATCCGGCCAGCGCCCGCAGCAGCGTGGACTTTCCGCACGCATTGGGGCCGATGATCGCGGTGAACGATCCGGGCGGCACGATGAGGTCGAGGCCGTCGATGACGCTCCGGCGGTCGTACCGCACGGCCAGGCCGCTGGCCGCCAGCACGGAATCGTCCAGCGCGGAATCGTCCAGCGCGGAATGGTGGGGTCCTGTGGGTGAGATCATGCTCTCCTCCTGGATTCGTGGATGAGGAGCCAGACGAGGTAGCCGCCGCCGAGGACAACGGTCACCACCCCCACGGGCACGGTCAGGGGAATGAGGTGTTGGGCGATCAGGTCGGAGCAGAGCAGCAGCGCGCCGCCCACCAGGCCGGACAGGGCGAAGGGGATGCCGGGGGAGCCGGTGAGCCGGCGGGTGATCTGGGGCGCGGCAAGGGCCACGAACGCGATCGGGCCGGCGACGGCCGTCACGACGCTCACCAGGCACACCGCAAGGGCGATGGCGGTGAGCCGGGTGCGACCGACGGCGACCCCGGTGGCGGATGCGCTGTCGTCGCCCAGGTCGAGCTGTCGAACGGCCGGGACGATGGGTGGCAGCAGCACGAGCAGCACCACGATGCAGATTCCAGCCGGCACCGCCGTGGCTGCGGTGACGGCATTCAGTGTGCCCGCGCCCCACGCCGACGCGAAGAGGGCGGTCTCCAACTCGGCCCGCAAGAGCATCCAGGTATTGACCGACGCGAGCATGGCCGAGATGCCGATGCCGACAACGATGAAGCGGAAACCGTGCAGGCCGCCGCGGTAGGCGAGCAGGTAGATGGCCACGGCGGCCAGCAGCCCGCCGACCAGGGAACCGGCGGTCAGCAGCGGCCAGCTGCCGCCCAAGGCCAGAAGCGCCACCAGCATTCCCGTGAACGAGCCGTTGGCGAGGCCGATGATGTCCGGGCTGGCCAGCGGGTTACGGGTCACGGTCTGGAAGATGGCGCCAGCCACGGCCAGGGCGGCGCCGAACAACACGGCCGCCGCCGCCCGCGGCAGTCGCCACTCGAGAACAACGATGCGGGGCAGTCCGTCCAGGCGACCGGTGACGGCACCGATGACCTCGGCCGGCGTGACGGGGAAGTCGCCGAGGGTGAGAGCGAGAAGGAGCAGGACGACGATGATCGCCGCCACGCCCAGGCCGACCAGACCCGAACGTGCACTGATGGCCGGACTCATCCGGTTGAGAGCGTTCCGGGTCACAGTGCTGTCGCCGATCGGCGACGGGCCAGCGCGATCAGCACGGGCGCGCCCACGAAGGCCGTCACGATGCCGACCGGCATCTCGCTCGGAAGCACCGCGACCCGCCCCAGCACATCGGACAGCAGGACGAGCGACGGGCCCAGCAGCAGTGACCCCAACACGATCCCGCGCTGGTCTGTGCCGAGCGTCCATCGCACGACGTGCGGCACCACCAGGCCCACGAACACGAGCGGACCTGCCACGGCCGTGGCGCTGCCGGCCAGGAGCGTCACAGCGGCCAGCACGACCAGCTGGATGCGCCGTACGCTGACGCCTTGCGACCGGGCCACATCGGGTCCGAGCGCTATCGAGTTGAGCCCGCGCGCGGCACCCAGCGCAAGCACCAGGCCCACCAGCACGAGAGGGAGGACGGGTAGCACGACGTCCATCCCGCGTTCGAGGAGGCTTCCGGCGCTCCAGCCGCGCATCCGGTCGAACGTGTCGGGGTGGGTGAGGGCGAGCCCCGTGGTGAGCCCCGCGAACACGGCGCCGATGGCGACGCCGGTGACGGTGAGTCGCACCGGGCCGGCCGCCGGGCCGCCGGCCGACCCGATCACGTACACCGCGACGGTGAGAACGAGGGCACCGGCGCAGGCCAGCCAGACATACCCCGACGGGCTGGTCACGCCCAGGAAGGTGATTCCCACGGCCACGAAGAAGGCGGCTCCCGCGTTGACTCCCAGGATTCCGGGGTCCGCGAGCGGGTTGCGGGTGAAGGCCTGGATGAGCGCCCCGGCCACGCCGAGGGCGGCTCCCACCGTGAGTCCGGCCGCCGTGCGGGGCAGGCGCTGGTCCCAGACAACGAAGCGGGACTCCGCGGTGCCGCCGCCGAGCAGGGTGTCGAGCACGGTGCCCGGGTGCACCGGGTTGGCCCCGACGACGATGGAGAGTCCGACGGCCGCGACCAGCACGACCACGCCGATGCCGAACCACGCGGTGCGGAACCACGCCGTGCCGACCCAGGCCGTGCCGACCCAGGCCGTGTAAGGCACGTCGAGCCCCGCTACTTGGTACCGGCCAGGATGCGCTCGATGTCGTCCAGCACGGTCATACCGCCCAGTGGCCCGACGCCGGTGATCCAGAACGACTGGTCCACGACGTTGAGTCCGGGGAAGGAGGCCGCGTTGGTGCGGATCGACTCGGGAATGAGCGTCGGGTCGGTCACGTCGGTCGCCGAGACCAGGACCAGATCGGCCTGGGCGTCGAGTACGCGCTCGGGGGAGATGTCGACCGAGATCGAGCCCTCCCAGTCCCGCTCGGGGATGGTGAACCCGGCGCATTCGAGGGTGCTGCCGGCGAAGGAGGTGGGGCCGTACAGGGTGAGGATGCCGTCACGGGGACGCACGAACTGCGCCGTCATGCCGGCCACATCGTGCGTCTCGGCGATCTCGGCGCAACGGTCCGTGTAGGCGGTGAGGAGCGCGTCGGCGCCGGCCTCGTCACCGAGGGCCCGGGCCACCAGGGCCACGTTGTCGGTCCACGGGTCGGCTTGGCTCGCCATGAACACGGTGGGGGCGATCGACGAGAGCTGGTCGTAAAGCGCGGAGTGCCGCGACTCGGTGCCCAGGATCAGGTCGGGCTTGAGGGCCGCGATCTTCTCGATCGACGGCTCTGGCACGGTGCCCACTGTGGCGATCCCGGCCGCGGCTGCCCCGAGATAGGCCGGCACCCCTGTCGCTTCGTTCAGCACGGCCGCGCCGACCGGGATCAGGCCGAGCGCCACGGTGGTGTCCAGCTGGACGGGCTCGAGCACCACGACACGCTGCACGTCGTTGGGAACCTCGGTCTCACCGCGGGCATGCTCGACGAGGTGCGTGCCGGTGTCCGGCGTCGAGGTGGCGCCCGACGCGCCGGCAGTGGTGCCGGTGGAAGCCGTGGCGGAGCATCCGCTGACGGCGACTGCCAGGACGATGGGCAGGGCGAGCGCGGCGAGCAGGCGCGACGGGTGACGGGAGGGGCGCATCGAGGATGTCCTTTCGACGGGGAGCTGGCGATGGGCATCGCGAATGGTTAGCTTAGCCTGTCCTAACCTCGCACTCAGTCCACCGTGGTGCGTGCCCGGTCGTTCCAGTAGCCCTGCGAGTGAACCCGGTCCGGTGCGATGCCGGCTCCCTGCAGCACCGCGCGCAGCTGCGAGACCAGGCCGCTCTCCGTGGCCAACCAGGCGTAGAAGTCGTCGCCCCTGGCGGCCGCCGCTGCTCCCGAGCGCACGCTCCAGGCCTCCAGCGCCCGGAGCAGCGTGGGCCCGCCTCCGACGGGCTCGCGCCGCAGCTCGGTCACGGTGTGGCCCTCGATCTCGGCGGTGAGCCAGGCCGCGTCCCTGGGGTCGCCGGTTTCGAGGATGACCGTGGCCCTGCTCGTGGGGTGCAGGGCCGAGACGATGCCGCGAATGGCGGGGAATGCGGTTTCGTCACCCGCCAGCAGCAGGTGGGTGGCCATGCCCGGCGACCACTGGATGCCGTGGCGGCGATTACTGAGCCTGCTGCTCGGCCCCGACACCAGCAGCCGCTGGCCCGCCCGGGCGCCGACGGCCCAGCTGCTCGCCGGGCCGGGCCGGGCGTGCACGTAGAAGTCGAGGTCGATCTCGCGCAGGTCCGGACGCACCGCGCTGGTCGTGTAGCTGCGGAGGGCCGGTCGGTCGGCGGCGGGGAGTTCCCGCCACCGTCGGCGCCATTCCGACTCGTGCAGCAGGTCGTCGTCGAACGTGGCCGGATACGCGCCGCTCGGCACCAGGATCTTGATGCGCTGGTCGAGGCCGTGTGCGGCGAACCGGTGCAGGTGGGCGCCCGTCAAGGTGATTCGCAGGAAGCCCGGTGAGAGCGGGCTGACCTGCCGCACCTCGGTGTCGAAGAGCGCGTTGGGGGAGGACTGGAAGAGCGCCGGCATCACGCGGGGGAGGTGCGCGGGTGCAGCCTGAGGCCGGCCGAGGTGACGATCGGCTCCCGCTGGCCCCCGGAGTGTACGATCTCGGTGCCGTGCACCGTGAGTTGGCTCGCATGCGCGCGCAGGGCATCCGTCACGACGCCCAGATGCCCGGGCAGGTCGAACCATTCGCCGTCCGCGCCCGGCGTCTCCAGCACCTCGGCGAACGGCGTGCCGGTCGCCTCGCTCGCGGACAGGGTCGCGTCGTGGGCGCGCACGTGATCCGGATGTCCGTAGCCGCCGCCGTCGTCGTAACTGACCACCAGGTCCGGTCGTAGCCGCACGATGAGGGCGGCGATGTCCGCGGCCACCTCGGCGAGCGGCGCCACCGACAGGGCGTCGGAGGCGGCGTCGTCTGCCGGTCCGGCCAGCCCCGGCCGCAGCCACACCATGCCCGAGTCGCGGTACCGGCGCGACCCGAGTCCGTCGACCCGCGCGGGCGCCTCGCCCAGCCAGAAGCGCTCGGTGATACCCAGGATGCCCGTGGCGCGTTCCAGCTCCCGGTCGCGTTCCCGGGCGAGCTCGTTCGTTCCCGCCAGGGCGGTCAGCGGCCCGGCGACGACCTCGCCGCGTTCGCCGCGCGAGCAGGTGAGCAGGAAGACTCGGCTGCCCCTGGCCACGTACTCGGCGATCAGCGCGCCCGTGGAGATGGTCTCGTCATCGGGATGGGCGTGCACGAAGAGAACCGAGCGCCGGCCGTCGAGCAGGCTCACGCGCAGACCGGAACCGGCAGCAGGGTGCAGTAGACCTCGAGCAGGTGCGCGGCAGAGCGCGGCCAGTCGAACTCCTCTGCCCGGCGTCGGGCCGCCAACGACAGGCGCCTGGCCAGCGCGGCATCCGACAGCACCGCGGTGAGCGCATCCGCCCAGTCCTGAGGGTCCCTGGACTCGACCAGGAGGCCGGTGTCGCCGTCGATCACGGCCTCGCGAAGTCCGCCGGTGCCCTGGGCGATGACGGGCACACCGCTCGCGGCGGCCTCCAGGGCCACCAAGCCGAAGGTCTCGGAGTGCGAGGGCACCAGCACGACCCTGGCGCCGCGCATCAGCCCGGCGAGCTTGACCCGGTTGCAGGGCCCCACGAACCGCACCTGTCTGGCGATGCCGTGCCGGGCGGCCAGGCGGGTGAGCTCGTCGATGTAGCCGTCATAGTCGGCCGAGGCGTCGCCCGCGATCACGAGCTCCGGCCGCAGCCCGGCGGGCACGGCCGCCAGCGCTTCGATGGCGAGGTCCAGGCCCTTGAGCGGTTGCAGGCGACCGGCGACAACGGCATAGCCGCGTGCGTTCGCCCCGGCGACCGGCGTGACGGCAGCACCGAGGGGGTGGAACATTGCGCCGTCCACACCCGGCGGCACCACGACGATGCGGTCCATCGAGCCGCCCAGACGCTGCACGACGGTGTCGGCCTCGGCTGCGCTGATGGCCACGATCAGGTCTGATTCGCGGGCCAGCCAGGCCTCGCCGGCCATCCGTCCGCCGGATTCGGGCCGTTCGCCGTCTGACAGCGGGGTGGCCTCGTCGGCCGCGATGGAGTGGAAGCTCTGCACGTGCGGCACGCCCAGCTCGCGGGCGAGGGGCAGCATCGCCATGCCGGAGAACCAGTGGTGCGAGTGGATCACGTCCCACGGTCCGAGGGAGCTCGCTCGCACACGGAACTCATCGATGAAACCCTCGTGGTCGCCCTTGGGCACCGAGCGGAGCGGGCCGGCATCGAGGTATCGCAGCGTGACGCCAGGGCTCAGGCGCCGCATGGTGGGCATCTCGGGGGAGGAGCGCCGGGTGAGGATCTCGACCTGATGGCCGAGCGCCGCCATGGCCTCGGCCTGGTGTCGAACCACCACATTCATGCCGCCGGCGTCACCCGATCCGGGCTCGGCACCGGGGGAGGTGTGCAGGGAAACCAGGGCGATGCGCAGGGAGGAGGTAACTGGGGACACTACAGAATCTTAGGACATGGGGCGGATGCGTAAGATGAGAGCCACTTGTATGCAATGTGCGCCCGGGGTGGGGTGCGCCGCCTCGTCCGGTGAGGGAGTCCCGTGCGCGAACTCAGTCGGTGGGCGATGGTCCCCGTACTCCGCGCCTGGGCGGCCGCCATCGAACGCCGCTTCGCCGGCATCCCGAGGCCCACTGACGCCCCCCAGGCCCATTCGCCCGGCATCGACAGCGACCGTATCCTCATCGTCGGTGGCGGCTCCGCCGTGGGCTGGGGCGTGCTCAGCCATTCGCTGGCCTTGCCGGGCGCCCTCGCGCGAGCTCTCACCGCCCGCACCGGCCGCGGAGCCGATGTCGATGTGAGCGCGAAGTCGAGCATGATGGTGCACTCGGCGGCGCATCACGTGGACTTCGCCAACCTCTGGCGCTACGACGCCGTTGTCCTCACCCTCGGCATCGGTGACGCGGCGCGCCTCACCTCGACGCGATCCTGGGTCATCGGGCTGGGCCGCTTGGTCGACCGCATCCAGGAATCCAGTTCCCTGGGCATCGAGATCTTCCTGGCCGGTATCGAGCCGATGTCCTCGGCTCCCGTGTTCGACACCACGTTCGGCCGCTGGGCGGGAACTCAGGTCCTGGTGCTGAACGCCGCCAGCGCCGACTTCTGCGCGGGCCGCGAGCGGGTCACCTTCGTGTCGCTGCCGGCGACGCCCGTCTCGACGGCCGGCCGGTTCCGGTCGGCATCCGACTACGACCTCTGGGCGGATGCCCTCGCCGGCAGCATGGCCCTGCCACTGGACCCGCGCGGCCGCAATGCGCATGCCCTGCCGCCGGCCGAGGCACAGGGACGCACCCCCGACCAGATCGAGGAGGCCAGGCACCGGGCGCTGATGTCCCTCAACCTGCTCGACACCGCGCCTGAGGCACGGTTCGACCGCATCGTCGAGCTGGCCAGCCGGTCGCTGGGCACCAGCGCTGCCGCCTTCACGGTGCTCGACGGCGACCGCCAATGGCACAAGTCCGTCGTCGGGCTGGGCACCACCGAGATTCCTCGCAGCAGTTCCTTCTGCACCGTCACGGTGCTCGAGCCGGCCGCCTTGATCGTGCCCGATGCCCTCCTCGACGACAGGTTCCGCGACAACCCCCTCGTCGTCGCTGGCCCCCGCCTGCGCTTCTACGCCGGGTTTCCGATCGAGGCACCGTCCGGCGAACGCATCGGCGCTCTGTGCGTGTACGACCAGGAGCCGCGCACCGAGGAGGCCGTGGACGTGGTGCTCCTGCGCGAACTCGCGCTGTTGCTGCAGAACGAACTCTGGCAGTCGGCAGGTGCGGCGGCCGGCGACGAGCCCGCCGGCCTGGGGGCCTGACGCTCGGGGTTGGACGCGACCCCTCGGCTCGGTGCGGCTAGCGCGCGGCGCCGGCGAGCGTTCCGGCCACGGGGCCTGCCATGTCGCCGATGAGGCACACGATCGTGCGGTGACCGCCCTCGGCCCAGTCGCCCTCGGTGGGCGTGACGTAGGTGTAGCCCAGGTCAGAGCTGGTGGCCTCGGCCTCCGGCAGCCCCACGAAGGGGCCGAAGGCGGCCCCGCAGCGTTCTTCAGCCTCGGCCACGATGACGTCGGTGCCGGGAAACTCGTCACCGGGAAACTCGGTGCTGTCCAGGGCGGTGAGGGAGTAGACCTCCCAATCGTGACCGGCGCTGCAGGGCACCGTCGCCACGCCCGCGTGCAGGTCGCCGTCCAGGCCGTCGAGGCAGTCGCCCACGGCGAGGCTGAAAACGTCGGTGCCGGCATCCGGGATGAGCCCGGTCGTGCCGTCGTCGAGGTCGTCAGCGCCCGGAATCAGGCCGCCCAGTCCGTTGCAGCCGCTCAGGCCGGTGAGCGCACCGAGCACCAGCAGGGTGACGCCGATGCGGCGGATGGCGGCTGTCGTCACGGATCGATCCCGGTGCTCGTCGCGGTGATGGGGTGTCGGTCGGGCGGTTAGGCGCTCGGGCCGGAGATGGCCTCGAGGGCGAGGGCGTGCAGGTGGCCGTTGGTGGCCAGGGCGCTGCCGTGGAACGGCCCGTCCTGCCCGTCGGCCGAGGTGAAGCGCCCGCCTGCTTCCTGCACGATGGCCACGAGAGCGGCCATGTCGTACGGCTGCAGGTCGTATTCGGCGGCGATGTCGAGGTGCCCCTCGGCGAGCAGCATGTACGACCACATGTCGCCGTAGGCGCGGGTGCGCCACACCTGGCGGGTGAGCGAGACCAGCTCGTCGAGCTTGCCGGCCTGATCCCACTGCTGGATGCTGCCGTAGCTGAGCGAGGCATCTGCCAGGTCCTGCACGCCGGACACCGCCAGGCGGGCGGGCGGAGCATCGGGGAAACGGGCATCCGTCGACCAGGCGCCGCCACCCGTGGCGGCCCACCAGCGCTTGCCGAGGGCGGGGGAGCTGACCACGCCGAGCACCGGTACGCCGTCGATCGCGAGCGCGATGAGGGTGCCCCAGATGCTGATGCCGCGCAGGAACCCCGCGGTGCCGTCGATCGGGTCGATGATCCACTGCCGGGTCGTGGATCCCGCGGTGCCGAACTCCTCGCCGAGGATGCCGTCGGCGGGGCGCCGCTCGGCCAGGAGGGCGCGGATGGCGCGCTCGACGGCCTGGTCGGCATCCGTCACCGGGGTGCGGTCGGGCTTGGTTGTGACGACCAGGTCGAGCGCTTCGAAGCGGGCCATCGAGATCGCGTCGGCGGCGTCGGCCAGCTCGAGCGCGAGGGTGAGGTCATCGGACAGGGTGGGCTGCGGGGTCTCGATCACGCTCCCCAGAATAGTGACTCGAGCGCGACACGCCGGGCGGCAACCCTCGATTGGCGCCGGGCGCGAATCTGGTGGTAATGTCTCATGTCGGCGGGGGAAGTCCTGCCGCCTGAAATACGCACCTCTAGCTCAATTGGCAGAGCAGCTGACTCTTAATCAGCGGGTTCCCGGTTCAAGTCCGGGGGGGTGCACCACACAAGAAAAAGCCCGGTCGCAGTCATGCGGCCGGGCTTTTTCGTACCCGGTCGCGATCTCTGCGCAGGCCAATAAACTGAGAGCACGCTGTGTGTGGCGGAAGCCAGGAACAGGCCGGGGCGCCGGCACGTTGTGTCGAGGGAACGTCCACGATCACGGCGTCCACGATCAAGGAGAGACACTATGAGCGGAACCACTGAGACGGCGACACTGGCAGGCGGCTGCTTCTGGGGCGTCGAGGAGCTCGTGCGCAAGCGCGAGGGCGTTATCTCGACCCGCGTGGGCTACACGGGTGGCGACACCCCGAACGCGACCTACCGCAACCACGGCGACCACGCCGAGGCCATCGAGATCACCTTCGACCCCGAGCGCACCAGCTTCCGCGAGTTGCTGGAGTTCTTCTTCCAGATCCACGACCCGTCCACCAAGGACCGGCAGGGCAACGACCGCGGCCGCAGCTACCGTTCGGCGATCTTCTTCGCGGATGCCGAGCAAGAGCGCGTCGCACGCGACACTATCGCGGATGTCGACGCATCCGGCATCTGGCCCGGCCCGGTGGTGACCGAGGTCGAGCCCCTCGGCGACTTCTGGCTCGCCGAGCCCGAGCACCAGGACTACCTGCAGAACTACCCGAACGGCTACACCTGCCACTTCGTGCGGCCGGGTTGGGTGCTGCCGCGTCGCGAGCAGGTCGCGAACTAGCTTCACTGCGCCACCTCTGTCGGCCCGGTCGTGTTCATCACGACCGGGCCGGTCTATTCTGGGCGGATGACCGGGGCTGAGTGGCGCGACCCGGCCCATCGGCCGGTTGTGCTCGCGCTGCCGTTCGCCGGGCGGTGGCTGGCACGCAACAGCCCCGCCCGGCGCATCCCCAGCCACGGCACCGATCTGCTGGGGGAGCGCTATGCCATCGATTTCATCGGCGTCGACGAGCGCGGCCGTAGCGCCGCAGTGAGGGACTGGGGCACCCTCTTCGGCACCGAACCGGCCGAACGCTTCGTCGGCTTCGGCCGGCCGATCCTCGCGCCGGCGGACGGAATCGTCGTCGCGGCGCACGACGGTGAGCCCGATCACGAGGCCCGTCGCTCGCAACTCAGCCTGGTGCCCTACGCGCTCGGGCAGGCGAGCCGGCTCCGTGCGGGCGTGCCGGCCATCGCCGGAAACCACGTGGTCATCGCCCTGGCCGACGGCGCCGGCTTCGTGGCGCTCGTGCACCTGAGGAGCGGTTCGGTGCGGGTCGTCGCAGGCGACGGTGTGCGGGTGGGCCAGCCGCTGGCCCAGTGCGGCAATTCGGGGAATTCCACCCAGCCGCATGTGCACCTGCAGGTGATGGACAGCGCGGACCTCACGGTCGCGCGGGGCGTGCCCGTGGCGTTCCGGGGCTACCGGGAATGGCGGCGTGGCTCCGCGCAGCCCCGCTCGTACGACGTCGGCATCCCCGGTGAGGGCGCCCTCGTCGAGGCACGTCCGGTCGACCCGCCACCCGACTCCACCGCGCGAGAGCGTTGACAGCCTCCGCAACCCGGGCAATCGTGGCGTGAAGCATGGGTCTCCGCGCGCCGGTGGGTTCCGCCGCGGGTGCAGGCTCCGACGCCGAGGAGGAGAGCCGAGATGACCGAACAGGCGCAGTCCGAACAGTCGCAGTCCGAACAGTCGCAGTCCGAACAGGCGCAGTCCGACGAAGAATCCCGCGTGGACCATCCGAGCGTGGCCGAGCGGACCGCCCGCGGCAAGTCCGCACGCAAGGCCACGCCGGTGTCCAGCCATCGAGGCTGGCAGCCGGCGGACGACCGCCCCGACCCGGTCGCGCTCCTCGAGGAGCAGAACCTCACCCGGGTGCCCGACCTGGTGCCTGTGCGGCACGGTCGCATGATGGTCTCACCGTTCACCTTCTACCGGGGCGCCGCCAAGATCATGGCCGCCGACCTGAAGGACACCCCGCGGGCCGGGCTCATCGTGCAGCTTTGCGGGGACGCCCACCTGTCCAACTTCGGGATCTTCGCCTCCCCGGAACGCCACCTCCTGTTCGATCTCAATGACTTCGACGAGACGCTGCCGGGCCCGTTCGAATATGACGTGCTGCGCATGACGGCGAGCTTCACGATCGCCGCTCGCAACAACGGCTTCTCCTCGTCGGACATTCGCGAGGTGACGCTGCAGGCGGTGCGCTCCTACCGGGAGGCGATGACCCAGTTCTCCGGCATGGGCACCCTGGACATCTGGTACGCCCGGATGTCCGAGCAGGAGCTGATGGACGCCATGGACATGGCCAGGGCCAACCAGAAGGGCAAGGTGGCCAAAAAAGCCTCGAAGACGCTCGAGAAGAACGCCCTGAAGAACGCGGCGAAAGCGCGCTCACGGGACAGCCTGCAGGCGCTGGCCAAACTCGCCGAGTTCGTCGACGGTCGCTACCGGATCATCAGCCAGCCGCCGATCGTGATCCCGGTGCGGGACCTTGCCGAAACCTTCGGCTTGAGCGCGGAGGAAGCCGAGGCCGCCGTCCGGGAGCAACTGGTGTCGTACCGTCAGACCCTGCAGGACGACCGGCGCCAGCTGCTGGAGCGATTCGAGGTGGTCGATGTGGCCCACAAAGTGGTGGGTGTGGGCAGCGTCGGCAACCGGGCCTTCATCGCCCTGCTCCAGGGGCGCGACGAGCAGGATCCGCTGTTCCTGCAGGTGAAGGAGGCGACCGCATCCGTTCTCGAAGACCACCTACCCCGCAGCGTGTACGACCAGCCCGGTGAACGGGTGGTGCAGGGGCAGCGGATGATGCAGGCCGCCAGCGATATCTTCCTGGGCTGGACGAAGGGGATGCAGGCCGACCGGTACCTGTACTGGCGTCAGCTGCGGGACATGAAGTGGTCAGTGGTCGTGGAGGCGATGGTTCCCATGGGGATGACGTTCTATGCGCATGCCTGCGGCTGGACCCTGGCCAGGGCGCACGCCCGCTCTGGCGATCCGGTGGCCATCGCCGCCTATCTGGGCGGCAGTGACAAGTTCGATCGAGCCGTCACCGATTTCGCCTACAGGTATGCCGACCAGAACGATCTGGACTACCAGCTGTTCCTCGACGCCGTGCGCACGGGCCGGCTGGTCGCCCGCAGCGGCGTCTGAGCTGCTCCCGGCCACGAATGTTGCCCGAGCGGACACTTGCGGCCGGTGCGCGGTATTTGTCAACCTGTTTGAGACAGGTTGGGTTTGGGTTTTTGGCGGGGGTCGTTGATGCATACCCGGCCCGGTAGGGCCGGGGGCTTGGGGTGTTGGGCGTAGCGTTCCGGATGCGTTCTGAATGCGGTGTTGAGGACCTGGCTTCGGCGACGGGTCACTCGGTCGGTGCGGCCGTAGTGAACGTCGTTGGGGGTGTTCCAGGCGATGCCGGAGTGGCGGTGGTTCTGGTTGTATTCGTGGAAGAACCAGCCGAAGTAGGCGCGGGCGTCATCGGTCGTGGCGAAGATCTCGGGGAATGCGAGATCGTATTTCGCGGTCTTAAATAACGCTTCGCTGTAGGGGTTATCGTTGGAGACTTTGGGCCGTGAGAAGGACTTATCGACGCCGAGTTTCTCCAGCAGCAAGGACACCGGTGTGCTCACCATCGCCGCACCGTTATCCGAGTGCAGATAGTTCGGCGCGACGCCGTGGTTCGCGGTGACCGCTTCTTGGATCAGTTCTTCGGCGAGGTCACCATCCTCGTAGGCCTCCAGCCGCCAGCCCACGACGCGGCGGGAGTAGATGTCCATGATCACGTAGAGGTGGAAGTAGCGGCCCCGGATCGTGGTCTTGAGCTTGGTGATGTCCCAGGACCACACCTGTGACGGGGCGGTCGCGACCAGCTCGGGGATCTTCTTCGGCGACCCCTCAGCCTGCCGGCGGCGCTCGTGGACCTGCCCGGCCGCGCGGGCGACGCGGTACCAGGAAGACTTCGACGCCAGGTAAACACCCGCATCCCAGGCCCGGTAAAACGCTTGGCAGATCGAGAAGCCCTCATACTCAGGGGTGTTGATCAGCGCCAGGATCTGCGCGCTCTCCGCAGTGGAGAGCGTGGCTGGCTGGTGCCGGTCCTTCTGCGGGATCGGCGCGGCCAGGCGGGCGCGGGGGCTGCGGTGCCGATAGAACGATGCCCGCGAGTAGCCGACCAACGCGCAGGCCCGCACCACCGGCATCCCCACAGCAGTCAGGTCGACGACTGTTTCGAACGCTACTCGGTGGGTTTCGGCTTCCGAAACGCGGCCGGGATCGCTGGCTCGTCCGGCAGCGGCGGGGTGCGGATTTGTGAGCTCTTGGCCAGCGCGGACAAGAGCTCTGAGGCTTTTCCCAACACCTCCACCGCGCTCTCGGACTGCTCCAACTGGGCTTTGAGGATCGCGTTTTCCTTCTGCAGCCGCAGAAATTCGATCCGCTCCTGTTTCGTCAACACGTACTTAGTCTGCCGCTGTTCCGTCTCGACCAGCAGGCCCTGCCGCTTCTCCTGACTCCACCGCGACAGCGACCTAACGTCGATCCCGACTCGGCGACAGAACGCGGACTTCGCGCCGACCTCCGCGCCCGTCGACGCGTACTGCTCCCACTGCGCAAGAATCGCGAGGCGCTCAGCAGACGTGAAATGATGCTTCCGAGTAAGCCGGGTTTGGACTTCTGACATTTCCATTTGGATGTCCTCTTCCCCGCCCTCTGCCGGCCCGTGATGAAACGATGATTTGTCTCACCACAGGCTGACACTCAGGGTGCGCCGGACGCAAATGTCCGGAACGGGAACGGTAGCGGCCGTACGATGGCAGGACACCCCGCAGCGGCGGCGGCTCCGCGACAACTTCAGCGGCAATCCCGAGGCGACGAGGAGACAACGTGGCGAAGGTACCCACGGTCTACGACGTCGCCGAGCGTTCCGGCGTCTCCATCGCCACGGTCTCCCGCGTCTTTCGGTCGCCCGACACCGTACGCGAGCCCACCCGGCAACGCGTACTCGCGGCCGTGAACGACCTCGGTTACGTGCCCAGCGCCGCGGCCCGCGGGCTCGCCGCGCGCCGTACGAATGTGATCGGCCTGTTCTTCCCCGGCCACGACGACACGGTGCCGGACCAGCCGGTCGATTCGGCGCGCGGCGACACCGTGCCCATCGTCGACGACGATCCGGCCGGGGCGCCGGACGCCGAGAACCTCTACTTCGACGAGGTCCTGCGCGGTGCCGAGATCGAGGCCTGGCGCCGGGGGTTCGCCCTCATGGTGGCTGCCGGGCGCGGCAATACCCGCGAGGCCCTGGTCACCGACATCGCCGGCCGGGTCGACGGGCTGGCGGTGCTGGCCCGCACGGTACCGGACGAACTGCTCGCCTACGTGGCCCGGCGCATCCCGGTCGTGATCCTGGCCGGTGCCCAACGCGCCGACGAGTTCGACCACGTCAGCGCCAGCAACGGGCCCGGAATGCGCACCCTGGCCAACTACGTGCTGCAGTCCCACGGTGTGCACGATGTGGTCTACATCGCCGGACCCACCGACTCGCCCGACGACGCCGAACGCCTCGCCGGCTTCCGCGACGCCCTGGCCGACTCCGGCGTGGCCGAGAGCAGCGTGCGGATCCTCCGCAGCGACTTCACCCGCGACGGCGGCCGGGCCACGGCCGCGCGCATCCTCGCCGGGCCGCACCCGCGTGGCATCCTCTGCTCCAACGACGAGACCGCACTGGGTGTGCTCGATGTGCTCGAGCAGCGTGGCATCCGGGTGCCTGACGACATTCTGGTGACCGGGTTCGACGGCATCACCGCCGGCCGGCATTCCCGCCCCAGCCTCACCACGGTGCACCAGCCGATGGTGGAGCTCGGCCGCGCCGCCGTGCACGCCATCACCGCCCGGCTCGACGACCCCAGCCTCGAACCGCAGGCGTTCACTCTGCCCGTCGAGGTCGTGCTGCGGCAGAGCTGCCCGCGCGTCTGAGTCCCAGGCGCCACCGGTTCCCCAGAGATTCTGCTTGCATTCCACGAATGTATGCGCATACACTCGAATCAGATCACGCGTCCCCCCGACGCGATCAGCTCAACGACGACTGAGGAATACCGGTAGTAATGATGCAACCCACTCGATCTCGGCGCAGGTCCCGGCCGCTGGCCCGCACCCTCGCCGCCGTGGCGATGGCCGTCGCCGCCTCCACGCTCGCCGCGTGCAGTATCCAGATCCAGAGCGCGCCCGACCCGTCCATCCCCGACGACACCATGCTCGTCGCCGCCGACAACGGCTCCCCGCTGTTCGAGAAGAACTTCAACCCGTTCATGATCAACAAGCGGGTCGCGGCGTTCTACATGTACGAGCCGCTCATCGTGCTCGACAACCTCACTGGCGAAGAACACCCGTGGCTCTCCACCGGGTACACCCAGCCCGACCCGTCCACGATCGTGTTCACGATCCGCGACGGCGTCACCTGGTCAGACGGTGAAGACTTCACCGCGGCCGACGTGGGATTCACGTTCCAGCTCCTCAAGGACAACCCGTCGCTCGACCTTCAGGGCATCTGGAGCTACATCGACACCTTCGAGGTCGGCGACGACACCGTCACGGTGCGCCTCACCGCACCGGACGTGCCCGCCGCGCAGCTCATCGCCTCCACCACCCTCATCGTGCCCGAGCACATCTGGGCGGATGTCGACGACCCCACCACCTGGCGGAACCCCGACCCTGTCGGTACCGGCCCGTACACGCTGGGCAACTTCGCCCCGCAGCAGTACACCGTCGACAAGAACCAGGACTATTGGCAGGCCGACACCGTCGCCGCCGAGCACCTGATCCTGCCGGCCACCAACACCCAGCTCGACGTGGCCACCAAGGGCTACGACTGGGCATACTCGTTCATCAGCGACGTCGAGGGCGCCTGGGTGGATGCGGGCAACCAGAACACCTACTGGTTCCCGCCGGGCGGCACCATCGCCCTGTTCCCCAACCTCACCAAGGCGCCGTTCAACGACGTCAACGTGCGCCTGGGCCTGTCCACGGCGCTGGACCGCGGCATGGTCGGCGATGCCGCCGCCGAGGGGTACATGGACCCGGCCGGCCAGACCAACATCCTGCTGCCCAACCAGGCGGATGTGCTCAACCCCGATATCCCGGACTCCGGCCTGATCACCCAGGACACCCAGAAGGCGCTGGACTACTTCGCCGCGGCGGGGTACACGCAACAGGGCGGCAAGCTGGTGGACGCGTCCGGCGCCCAGCTCAGCCTCACCATCACTACCGCCGCCGGATACAACGACTGGCTCAAGGGTGTGCAGGAGGTGCAGAAGCAGTGGGGCGCGATCGGCGTCGACGTCAAGGTCGCCTCGCCGCAGCCCGCCGCGTACACCCTGGCGCTCCGCAACGGCGAGTACGACCTCGCCATGGGCGCTACTGGAGGCACCGGCAACACCTTCCGTGACTTCAACAACCTGCTCTCCAGCGAATGGGTCAAGCCCGTGGGCGAGGAGGCGAGCAACAACTTCGAACGCTTCAGCGACCCGGCCGTCGACGAGATCCTCGCCGAGTACAAGGTTGCCCTCGACCCCGCGGTGCAGGCCGACCTGGCCAACCAGCTGCAGGAAGTCGTCTACGACCAGATCCCGTCGATCAGCCTGTACTACGGCGGCTCCTGGGGCCTGTTCAGCGACGCGAAGTTCACCGGTTGGCCCAGCGCCGACGACCCGTATGCGTCGCCCAAGACCTACGAATCCACCCCCCTCCTCGTTCTCACCCACCTGAAGAAGGTCAATGATGACTAGCACCACGGCGGCGCCACGCGGCGCCGAGAGCCTCGCCCCGGCGGGTCTGAGTCCGACGGATGCGGCGCGCGCGCCCAGCCCGCTGCTGCGCGGCAGCGTGTTCGTCGCCCGCAAGCTCGGCCTGTTCGCCCTCACCCTGTGGGCGGCCGTCACGGTCAACTTCCTGCTGCCGCGACTGATGCCCGGCACCCCCGCGGATGCCGCACTGGCCAAGCTCGCCCAGAACGGACCCGTCACCGAGGCCACCAAGGCCGCCATCGAAGCCCAGCTCGGCGTGCCCACCGGCAACATCCTGGAGCAGTACGTCGCCTACCTGCACCAGGTGGTGACGCTGGACTTCGGCATCTCGTACACCTTCTACCCGCAGAGCGTCGGCGAGCTGGTCTCGGCCGCACTGCCGTACACTCTCGTGCTCGTGGGCCTGGTCACCGTGGTCGCCTTCATCCTGGGCACCCTGCTCGGCGTGCTCGCGGCCTGGAAGCGCGGCACCTGGCTGGACAGCGTGCCCACCCTGGTGGGCTCGTTCATGAGCGCCTTCCCGTACTTCTGGACGGCCCTGCTGCTGCTCTTCTTCGCCGGCTACGTACTGCGGCTCTTCCCCACCTCCGGTGCCTACGGGCCCACGTCGTCGCCGAACCTCTCGTTCGAATTCCTCGGCGACGCGCTCTACCACGGGGTGCTGCCGGCACTGACGATCCTGATCACCTCGCTCGGCGGCTGGATCCTGGGCATGCGCAACACCATGATCTCCACCCTCGGCGACGACTACGTGACCTTCGCCGAGGCGAACGGCCTCAAGCCCCGCACCATCGCCCTACGCTACGCCGCCCGCAACGCCATCCTGCCCAACCTCACCTCGTTCGGCCTGGCGTTAGGCGGTGTGGTGGGCGGCTCGATCCTGGTGGAACAGGTCTTCGGCTACCCGGGCATCGGCTACCTGCTCTTCAATGCCGTCACCAACCAGGACTACCCGTTGATGCAGGCACTCTTCCTGATGATCACCGTGAGCGTGCTCATCGCCAACTTCCTCGTCGACATTTTGTACGGCGTGCTGGACCCGAGGACCCGACGATGACCACCTCACTGCCTCCCACCACCGCCGCCATCCGCGCGCCCCGCACCCCGATCGACGCGGCGCCGTCGCCCTGGAAGGTCGTTCTCCGCGTTGCTTCCACGGTGTGGAGCAACGGCAAGGCCCGCATCGGCCTCGTCATGCTCGCCGTGTTCATCCTGCTGGCCATCTTCGCGCCGCTGATCGCCCCGTACGGCGCCAGGGAGACCGGCTTCGAGCGGAGCGCCGACGGCAGCGCAGCCCACTGGTTGGGCACCACAGCCGCCGGCGAAGACGTGCTCAGCCAGCTGCTCTACGGCGCCCAGATCAGCATCTTCGTCGGCCTCGTGGCGGGCCTGCTCTCCACGATCATCGCCGTGCTGATCGGCCTGAGCTGGGGCTACGTGCGCGGGTTCGGCGCCGACGTGATCAACTTCATCGTCAACCTGTTCCTCGTCATCCCCGGCCTGCCGCTCATGATCGTGATCGCCGCGTACCTCTCCGGCGGCGGCATCGGCATGATCATCGTGGTCGTCGTGATCACCGGCTGGGCCTGGGGCGCCCGGGTGCTGCGCAGCCAGACCCAGTCCCTGCGCTCCCGCGACTTCGTCACGGCTGCCGTCTTCAGCGGCGAACGGCCCTTCCGCATCGTTTTCCGCGAGATCCTGCCGCACATGACCTCGCTCATCGTGGGGAACTTCTTCGGCGCCGCCACCGCGGCGATCCTCGCCGAAGCCGGCCTGGAGTTCCTCGGCCTCGGTGACTCCACCGTGGTGAGCTGGGGCACCATGCTCTTCTGGGCGCAGAACTCCAACGCCCTGCTCACCGGGCAGTGGGCGCTCCTGTTCGCTCCCGGCCTCTGCATCGCGCTGCTGGCCACCTCCCTCACCCTGATCAACTTCGGCGTCGACGGCATCAGCAATCCCCGCCTCCGGGAAGGAACCAAGAAATGACCCCGACACCGTTCAGCCAGACCCCTCCCGCCGGCAATACCATTCTGCTCGAGGTGCACGACCTCTCGGTGCACTACGGCTACGGCGAGAACGCCACCAAGGCCGTGCAGAACGTCTCCTTCCGGCTGGCCCACGGCGAGTTCGTCGGCCTGGTGGGGGAATCCGGCTCGGGCAAGTCCACCCTCGGCTTCGCCCTCACCGGCCTCTCCAAGCCGCCGGCGCACATCGAGAAGGGCCGTATCCTCTTCGGCGGCAAGGACATCGCCAGCCTCGACGCCGAGCAGCTGCGCGAGCAACGTCACGGCGGCATCGCCATGGTGCTGCAGTCGGGCATGAACGCGCTGAACCCGGTGCGCAGCATCCGCAATCACTTCGTCGACATCTTCCGCGCCCACGGACACGTCGAGAGAAGCCGCTGGACGGAACGGGCCACCGAGCTGATCGGCAAGGTCGAACTGACCCCGCAGGTGCTCGACAGGTTCCCCGGCGAGCTGTCCGGCGGCATGCGGCAGCGGGTCTCCATCGCCCTCGCCCTCTCGCTCGAACCCGAGCTGATGGTCTTCGACGAGCCCACCACGGCCCTGGACGTGTTGGTGCAGCACGCCGTGATGAACACCATCATCGAGCTGCAGAAGAGCGAGAACTTCACCGCCATCCTGATCAGCCACGACCTGGGGATCGTGCTCGAATCCGCCCAGCGGGTGATGGTCATGCACGAGGGCCGCATCGTCGAAGATGCGCCGGCCCGGCAGATCCTGGAGAACCCGCAGGCGGAGTACACCCGGATGCTGCTCTCGCACTACGCCGACCCGCGGGCCGAGATCGTGGAGCTGCCCGGTTTCGCCGACCGGCAGCAGCGCAAGGCCGACGGTGCTGAGCGGGCAGAGGGCGCGACCCACACGCCCACGGTCTCGCCGCGCACCCGGCGCACCGACCAGCACGCCATGGTCGTCGAGAACGTCTCGAAGATCTACCCCGCGCCGCGCCGCGGCGAGGCGCCCGTGCGCGCCGTGGACAACGTGTCGTTCACCCTCGAACCCGGCGCCGCACTGGCCCTGGTTGGGGCCTCCGGCTCGGGCAAGTCCACCATCGCCAAGCTCATCACGGCGGTGGAGAAGCCCACCAGCGGAAGCATCCGCTTCGGCGACCTCGACGTGGGAAAGCTGAACCGCCGGCACTTCCGCCGGCTGCACCGCGACGTGCAGATGGTCTTCCAGGACCCGTACTCTGCGCTCAACCCGCTGCACACCGTGGAGTACGCGCTGACCCGCCCTGTGATCAACTTCACCGGCCTGACCGGCACCGACGCCCGTCGCCGGGTGCTCGAACTGCTCGACATCGTCGGACTGAACCCGGTGGAGGAATTCGCGGCCAAGCTGCCGCACCAGCTCTCCGGCGGGCAGCGCCAGCGCGTGGTCATCGCCCGAGCGCTGGCCAGCGACCCGCAGGTCATCATCGCCGATGAGCCCGTCTCGATGCTCGACGTGTCGCTGCGCGCCGGCGTGCTGGCCCTGCTCGAAGACCTGCGCGAGCAGTGGGGGGTGAGCCTGCTCTACATCACCCACGACCTGCTCTCGGCCCGGGTGGTCACCGACAACATCATGGTGCTCAACGGGGGAGCGGTGGTGGAGCGCGGCGTCACCGCCGACGTACTGCAGAATCCGCAGGACGACTACACGATCCGGCTGCTCGACGCGATCCCCAACCCGCGCAAGGTCGTCGCGTGACGGCCCCGTTCGGGGCCCTGGACCTGGCCCCTGAGCTCGAGCACTTCGCCGTCGACACCGCGGCCGGCCCGCTGACGGCTTTCCGGGTGCGGCCGCAGGGCCCTCGCCGTGGCGTGGCCCTGCTGGTGCCCGGGTTCACCGGCTCCAAGGAGGACTTCAGACTGCTCCTCCCGCTCATCGCCGCGCACGGCTGGGAAGTCGTGAGTTACAGCCAGCGTGGCCAGGCCGACTCCGCCGCCCCCGTGGGCATCGAGAACTACCTGCTCGATGACTTCGCGGCGGATGCCGTCACTGTCGCACACGAGGTCGGCCAGGGCGGCCCCGTGCATCTGGTGGGCCACAGCCTGGGCGGCCTCGTCGCGCGGGCGGCACTGCTGCGGAGCCCGGCGGTATTCACCGACCTCACCATGCTCTGCTCCGGCCCCGGCGGCCGGGCGGGTGCGCACGAGAGCGAGTCCGCCCTGGTGGCCGAACACGGCACCCTGGCCGTCTGGGCGCTCGATCACCCGGCGGGCAGCCCGCTCACCGCCGACGACGAGTTCGTGCGCGACCGCCTGATCGCCTCCTCGGTCGACAGCATCCTCGGCGGCATCCGCATCCTGCAGTCCACCCCGGACTCCACCGATGCCGCGCGGGCCACCCGGGTGCCGACCCTCGTCGCCCACGGCGACACCGACGACGCCTGGCCCATCCCGGCGCAGAAGCTCATGGCCGAGCAGCTCGGCGCCCGGTACCGGGTGATCCCCGACGCCGGCCACCTGCCCAACCTCGACAACCCCGGCTTCACGGCCGCGCTTCTCGACGAGTTCTGGGCATCCACCAGCTGATTTTTCCGCCTGTACACCGCGTTTACGAACACAGCACGACCGCAACCCAAGGAGATCCTTCCATGCTCACTTTCCCCCAAGGCTTCCTGTGGGGCGCCGCCACGGCCGCCCACCAGATCGAGGGCAACAACGTCAACAGCAACTGGTGGCCCAAGGAACACGCCGAGGGCACGACCATGGTCGAACCCTCCGGTGACGCCGCCGACAGCTTCCACCGCTACCGCGAAGACATCAAACTGCTCGCCGACCTGGGCCTGGACTCCTACCGGTTCAGCATCGAGTGGGCCCGCATCGAGCCCGAGCGCGGCTTCACCTCCCGGTCGGCCGTGGACCACTACCGCCGTATGGTCGACACCTGCCACGAATTCGGCATCCAGCCGATCGTGACCCTGATGCACTTCACGGTGCCGCGCTGGTTCGAGAACGACGGGTTCTGGCGCGCGAAGGACGCCGCCGACCTGTTCGCCCGCTACACCGAGCTCGCCCTGCCCGTCGTGGCCGAGGGCGTCAACTACGTGTGCACCATCAACGAGCCCAACATCGCCGCCATGCTCGCCGGCGGAGAAGACGCCGCCAACCTGGTGGCGCACGGGCTGCCCGATCCCGACCTGCAGGTGGCGGACGCGTTGTTGCTCTCACACCAGCGCTCCCGCGAGGTGCTCTCGCAGGTGAGCGGGCTCAAGACCGGCTGGACCGTCGCCACCCAGGCCTTCGTGGCCGTGGACGAGGAAGGCGCGGCCGAGAAGCTCGTCGAGTACGGGCACCCGCGCGAGGACTGGTACCTCGAGAACGTGAAGGGTGACGACTTCGTGGGCGTGCAGGCGTACACACGCACCTTCATCGGTCCGGAGGGCCCCCGCCCGGTCGCCAAGAACGTGGAGACCACCCTCACCGGGTGGGAGTTCTTCCCGCCGGCCGCCGGCATCGGCGTGCGTGCCGCGTGGGAACTCACCGACCACGTGCCCGTCATGGTCACCGAGAACGGAATCGCCACCGCGGACGACAGCCGCCGGATCGCCTACACCCAGGGTGCCCTCGAGGGCCTGCACGCCTGCATCGAGGACGGCATCGACCTGCTCGGCTACCTGCACTGGTCGGCGCTGGACAATTACGAGTGGGCCTCGGGTTTCACGCCCACCTTCGGCCTGATCGCCTGGGACAAGCAGACGTTCGCGCGCACCCCCAAGCCCAGCGCGAGCTGGCTCGGCGAGGTCGCTCGCCGCAACGGCCTGGAGTCCTCGGTCGTCCCCGCGGCCTAGCCGTCTGCGCCGGCCACGCGTTGGTCGAGCGTGTCGAGACCGGGTGCGGGGTCGCGACAGGCTCGACCAGCGTGGGTGCGGCTAGACGAAGCGTTCGAGCACCGTGCCGTCGCGCATCCGCTCGACCCGCTTCACGTGCTCCCGGATGTCCCGCACCCCGCGGTACACCGCCAGCTCGGCCACATCCACCACCTTCGTGGACGCGTGCGCCCGGGTGGGATGCACGAAGTCCTCGATCGACCGGAAGCTGTCCCGCCCGCGTGACTCGGCGCTGAAGCGCTGCGCAAAACCCGTGTTCACCGTCGTGAGCTCGATGTCGTCCTCATGGGCGTTCACCAGGCTGCGGGTGTCGACGGTGAGCACGGTGTGGGCGTCATCCCGGTAGGACCGCGCGGCCAGGAGTTCCTCGAGCCGCCGCTTCTGCAGGAAGAAGAACACCCGGTCGTTGAGAATCGTGTACCACTCGCTCGGCGTGAGGTCCTCGAGCGCCGAAGCGAGCGACGATTCGTGGATCGCCTTCTGGTGCCGGATGACCGCGGTGCCGTAGTCCGGATGCTCCAGCTCGATCGACTCGCCGCGCCGCTTGGCGAGAATGGCGGCCTGCGGTGCCCCCTGCCGCACGCCCCAGCGGGTGACCAGCGCGCTGGTGCTCAGCAGTCCGTGCCGCTCGATGGACGGCCACGCCCCATCCGCTGCCACGTGGTACAGCTCGGGGTAGAGGCGGATCAGGTCCTTGGAGAGCACGGGGCAAGCGTACCCGCCTACGCCCGCGCCGGCACCCGTCCCACCCGGCCCAGACGCTCGGCACTGGGCTGCATGCTCGGGCCGAAGGGCGTCTGATCGCGGTTCAGCCGGAACGCGAGCGGCAGTGCCCGCCCGAAGTGCCGCAGGGCCCGATGCCAGAATGTCACCGGGTGGAGGCCGCAGACGCGCATGGCGGGGCCGTGGTCGATAGCCAGCGCCGTCGCGGTGCCGACCGCGAGCACCCAGGCCAGCGACGCGGCCAACACCCGCGCCGGGCGCGGAACGGACGCGAAGCCCAGCCGAAGCTGATCGATCTGAAACCGCACGTGCTCCACCTCGTCGGTGAGGATGCGCCGCGCCACCCCCTGCACCACCGGGTCGGCACAGTGCTTCAGCGCGACGAAGTACTCCATCGCCACGGTCTCGACGATGAGGAACAGAGCAATCTCGGTGCGCAGGCCCATCATGCGGCGGAGCACGACGAAGATGCCGTCGGACCAGTGCGCCGTCAGTCGTTCGGCGCCGAACCGCGACAGGGTGGCCCCGAAGAGGGCCGAGTGCTTCTGCTCCTCGGCCACGAAGAGTCGCAGCGCCGCGTCGTACTCGCGATCGTGGCGTCGGCGCGCCTTCGACAGCAGGCCGGTTCCATCGCCGCTCTCGCCCAGCTCGAAGCGTTGCAGGGACCGGGCGATCGCGGCGATGTGCGGCGCGGGGAGGGTGGAGACCGAATCCCACGGGATCAGCGCGTCGAGCCGGTCATGCCGGGCGAGATTGGCCTCGAAGTAGCGGATCCAGGCGTCGAAACCCTGGCTGGACGGTGTCTCGTTCTGATTCATGTGAACTCCTCGGGGAGGCGATTCCACCGGCTCAGTGGCCGTGGGAACGCGATTGCTGTAACCTGACGTGGGTTAACGTATCGAATAACGATACGAAATGCACGTTATTCGATATGGAGGGGCATATGTCTCGGTGGGTACTCGGCGCGCTCCGCGCACTCTTGATCGTGTTGTTCGCCGGCGCGCTGGCCGCCCAGGCCGCCTCGGGACTCATCGCAGGCACCATGGCAGATGCTGCTCTGGTGGTCAGTGTCGTCACCCTCATCGTTGCGGGCGCCCTCTGCGTCGAGGCGGTTCTGGTCAGTGTCTGGATGCTCGTGGCGATGATCCGCCAGGAAACGCTCTTCGACGACCGCGGGCCCGCCGACCGGTGGGTCGACATCGCCATCGGCGCTCTGCTGGTGGCAGCGGTGGTCTCGGCCGGGGGAGCGGTCGCCCTGGTCGTGCAGGCCGCCGTGCCCGGCGCCTGGGGACTGGCACTCCTGGCCGCCGCCGCCTGCGGGGTGAGTGCCGCCCTCGCCTTGCTCGTCGTGGTGATGCGGCGACTGTTGCACGCTGCCATCGGCTTGCGCAGCGAGCTCGCCGAGGTCATTTGATGGGTATCGTGATCAACCTCGATGTGGAGCTGGCGAAGAAGAAAATGTCGGTGACCGACCTCGCGGCGGCCATCGGGCTCGCGGTGGCCAACGTGTCGATCCTCAAGAACGGTCGGGCCAAGGCCGTGCGGTTCTCCACCCTCGACGCCATCTGTTCGGTGCTGGGCTGCCAGCCCGGAGACATTCTGACCTACGTCCCCGACTCGGCTGTGCTTGAATCGGACGAGCCGGCGGACGACAAGATCGGCGAGGACTGACCCACCGCAGGCCGAGTGCCGCTCAGAGATCCAGGGCCAACCGCATGCCGAGGGCGAGCATGACCACCGCGATGGCGCCGTCGAGCACCCGCCACGCGCCGGGCCGGGCGAAGATCGGCCGCAGAAGCCGCGCCCCGAAGCCCAGCGCGGTGAACCACAGCACGCTCGCCAGCATGGCGCCGCCCACCCACCACCAGCGCTCGGCCGGGCCCTGCTGGGATGCGACGGAGCCGAGGAACAGCACCGTGTCGAGGTACACGTGCGGGTTGAGCCAGGTCAGGGCGAGCACCGTGCCGACGGCCACCCGCATCCCGGTGCCGCCCGAGGCGCCCGTCACCACCAGGGTGCCGGGGCGGAGGGCCCGTCGCGCGGCCCACAGGCCGTAGACCACCAGGAAGGCCGCCCCGAGCATCCGCACCACAACCATGGCCACCGGTGCCGCCTGCACGAGAGCGCCCATGCCGAGCACTCCGGCCAGAATGAGCGCCGCGTCGGACAGGGCGCAGATGATGACGACCGGGGCGATGACCCGGTTGCGCCCCTCAATGCCGAGCCGCAGCACGAACGCGTTCTGGGCGCCGATCGCGATGATGAGGGAGAGTCCCGTCACCAGGCCCAGCAGAGCAGGCAGGAGCGTGGTGGAGGGGGTCATGGGATCTAGGCTACGAACATCACGGGATTCAGTCCAGCTACTGTTTCTCATGATGCATAAGCTCAACTTATGCAACGTTTCTCCCTCGACCAGCTCGGCACCCTCCTGGCCCTCATCGAAGAGGGCACCTTCGACAAGGCGGCACGGAGCCTGCACATCACCGCATCGGCAGTGTCGCAACGGGTCAAGGCCATGGAGCAGTCCTGCGGCCGGGTCCTCGTGCAGCGCACGACCCCGGTGGCGCTCACCGATGCCGGTGCCCTTGTGCTGCGCTACGCCCGCCAGGTGGAGCTGCTCGAGGCCGATACCGTGCGGGCGCTGCGGGACGCCGGGCCGGCCGGGCAGGCCGTGCGGGTGTCACTCGCCGTGAACGCCGACAGCCTGGCGACCTGGTTCCTCGGAGCCCTCGCCGGGGTCGCCGACGACCTCGACGTGGCCTTCGACCTGCATCGGGAGGATCAGGAGCACACGCTGTCGCTGCTCCGCTCCGGCGCGGTCATGGCCGCGGTCACCTCCAGCCGCGAGACCATCCAGGGCTGCGTCACCGAACCGCTCGGCCGGATGCGGTACCGCGCCGTGGCCACACCGGTCTTCATCGCCCGCCGGCTCCCGGACGGCCTGGCCGGGCTCTCGGTGGCGCCCGTGGTCACCTTCGACCGCAACGACGACCTGCAGGATGCCTTCCTCCGCGCCCGCGCGGGCCGGCCCGGCCAGGCGCCCCGGCATGTCATCCCCGCCTCCAACGACTTCGCGCGGGCGGTTCTCCTGGGCCTGGGCTGGGGCGTGCTCCCCGAGCAGCAGTGCCTGGCGGAGATCGCCGACGGATCGCTCGTGGAACTCGCGGCGGAGCATCCGGTGGACGTGCCGCTGTACTGGCAGCGCTGGAACCTCTCCTCACCCCTGCTCGACGCCGTGTCGGCGGCGGTGCAGGCGGCGGCGCGCCGGGACTTGTTCGCTCTCTGAGCCCCGCGGCCGTGACCGGTTCAGCCGGCGAGCAGTCGGGTGAGGCTCATCGGTGCGACGCCGGTGATCGTTTCGATGGCGCCGCTGACCTCGCTCATCTCCCCGGTGGCGATGGCGGTGTAGGTCGACACCCAGGCGTCCACCTGCCAGTCCGGAGCGCCCCACGGCCGACGGGACTCGTAGGCCTCCGGCACGGTCTCGTCGTGGTACCGCACGGTTGCTGACGACGACGGGCCTGCCGCGGAGAGGATCGCCGCCACCTCTGCCATGGTCAGCGCCTCCGGCCCGGTGAGGTCGTAGGTGGCAGTGCGGTGCGCGGTGACGTCGTTCAGTACCGTCACGGCCGTGCGGGCCACGTCGGCGCGTGCGACGGCGGCCACCCGACCGGCTCCGGCCGGCCCGCGGATGACGCCGTCCGCGCCGACCAGCGCGGGCATGAAGTCGAGGTAGAGGCTGTCGCGCAGGAATGTGTAGTCGATCCCCGACGACCGGATGTACTCCTCGGTGGCGTAGTGGTCCCTGGCCAGCGTGAACGTGGCATCCGGAGCCGCGGCGACGAACGAGGTGTAGACGATGTGGCGCACCCCTGCGGCCCGGGCGGAGTCGATGAAGGCCAGGTGCTGGGCCAGGCGCTCGGCGTTTTCGGCGGCCGACACCATGAAGAGCGTGTGCACTCCCTCGAGCGCTCGCTCGGAAGCGGCACGGTCGGAGTAGGAGAACGGCAGGGCGACGCTGCGGGGAAGGTGCGGGGCCCGCTCCACAGTGCGGGCGAGCAGTCGTTGCGGCACTTCGGCGGCGGCCAGGGCGTGGGCCACCATGCCGCCGAGCACTCCAGTGGAACCGGTCACGGCGAGCGTGGGGAGGGGTTCTGGCATGGTGGTGTTCACGGGAGATGTCCTCACAGGTCGGTGTGCGCGAGCGGAGTGCCGCTGCGGCTGGCGCGAATCTCGATGCTCTGGATCTGGTCGCTGGGCAGGTCGGTCGACGCCGCCAGGTTCTCGGTGCTCGGACTGGTCGCCGTCCAGGTGGCCAGCACTCTGGATGCCCCGCTCAGGTCGGTCATGACCATGTCGTAGTCCTGCGGTCCGTTGTCTTTCCAGAGCTGGTTGAGGTACACGCACGACCAGTCGAACCGGGTACCCCACTCCGTGTCGGTGATGGTGACGGCGGCCGTGAGCGCGTTGGGCTCAAGCGGCTCCATGGCCACGACCTGGGTCGCCGGGGCGCTGACCGTGGGGACGGCGGATCCCGCTTCCGGCGCCGGCGGGGTGGCCAGGGTGGCCCCGAGCACGCCGCCGCCCAGCGCGATGACCGCGGCGGCAGCGGTGAGGGTGAGGGCGAGGCGGATGCGGTTGCGCCGGCGACGCCGCACTGCCGCGCCGGCGAGGCGCCGCACGAGCCCCGGCTGGTGCAGCGCGGTGCGCAGACGCTCGTCGGAGGCCTCGACCGACGCCGTTGCGCTCGCCGCGTCGGCCCCGTCGGCAGGGTCGGCCTCGGCGATGGCCACGGCCTCGGCCGCCGGCAGGGCGCTGAGGATCCCGGGCAGGCCGGCCAGCTCGGCGACGGCTGCGGAGCAAGCCGGGCAGGTGGGCAGGTGGCGCTCGAAGTCGTGCCGGTCCTCGGCGCTCAGCGCGCCGAGCACGTAGGCCGCGTCCCACTCGCGAAAGCGGTCGGGGGTGGAGGTCATTCGGTGACCCCTCTTTCCTGTAGGGCGAGCCGCATCGCTCGCAGGGCGTAGTGCAGCCGGGACTTGACGGTGCCCTCCGGCACGTCTTCGCGGCGGGCGATCTCGGCGATGGGCCGGCCGAGGTAGTAGGCGCTCACGAGCACCGTGCGGTGTTCGGGGGAGAGCGCCGTGAGGGCATCCGTCAGCAGCCAGCGATCGAGGATCGCCTCGGTGCCGTCGGCGGAGGCCGTCTCTGGCAGGGCGTCGGAGCTGATCTCGCGGGAGTGCCGGGCGCTCCGCCTGTCGTCGATGACGAGGTTGCGGGCGACGGTGAACAGCCACGCGCGAGCCGCCTCATCGTCCCGGTCGAGCAGGGCCGGTCGCTTCCACGCCCGGAGCAGCGCCTCCTGCACCACGTCCTGGGCGAAGCCGTAGTCGCCGGTCAAGCGCACCACGTACCGGAACAGCGCCGGACCGTGGGCATCGTGCAGCGCCCGGAGCAGGGCCGCCTGCGGTTCGGTCACGGTCGCCTCCCGGTCTGCACGATGCTCACGATGAACTCGGCTGGACTAATTCTGCGTGACGTTGAGGGAGAACTCGATCGATCCGGTGTCCTCCACCGACACGAAGCCCAGGTCGGGTGCCTCGACGCCGTAGTCGCTGAACGTGATCGGGATGGTGCCCACGACCTGTCCGCCGGTGTCGGTGAGTGCGGCCTGCAGCTCGACGGTGACCGACGTCGTCACGCCGTGCAGGGTGAGATCCCCGGTGGCGCTGACGGTCTGAGGGACGCCGGCCACGGGGGCTTGGAGGGTGACCGGCGCGGTCAGTGTGAACGTGGCGGTCGGGAATTCGCCGACCTCCATGGCGGTATCGCGGAAATAAGCATCCCTGGCGCTCTCGTCGGTGGCGATGCTCGCCACATCCACGGTGATCGTGGCGGCGGTGAGCGAGAGCGCGTCGACCGTGAGGTCGCCGGTCACGTCGGCCGAGCGTCCGGTCACGGTCACGTCCTTGCCCTGCAGCACCTCGTCGACGCGGTAGCCGGCGAAGGAGTCGGCGCCGATGCTCCAGGTTCCGCTGAGGTCGTCGGCGTTCACCGCGGCGGAGGTGGCCGCGTCCGTCGAGTTCGGGGTCGCGGCGGCGATGGTGGGTGCGGCGTCGGCGTTGCTGTTGGCGTAGTCGGCGTACACGGCAGGCCCGAATGCCAGGGCGGCACCGCCGACAACGACGACTCCGCCCGCAATCCACAGCCCGATCTTCGTCTTCTTCTGCATGTCACCCTCGTTCGTTTCCGTTGCGGATGATGGTCATCCACTCTGAACAACGAGGTGACGGACCGAAAGGTTCACCGGAATCCATAATTTGCTGCCGCAAGTGACGAACGGTTATGAGGACATAGTTCGATAATGAGGATCCAGCGAGCGATTCCGTCCTCGTAATCTCACTTTTTCCTCTCTGCAGGATCACGGATGGTGCCGGCTCGCCCATTGATGCGCCGGCCCAGCTCTGCGGCTGAGCGCTCCACCTCGGCCGCGAGCGCGGGCCACCGCTCCGGCGGCACGCTCGACCGGGAGAACGTCACGGCGATGCCCGCGGCCGGCCAGCCACTGTGGTCACGCACTGCCACGGCGACGGAAGCGATGCCCGCCGTGACATCACCGTCCTCGGCGGCATAACCCTGGGCGCGCACCTGGCTGAGCAGCCGGCTCAACTCGCGGTAGCTGCCCACGGAGCCGGAGGGCCGAGTACCGGGCGCACCGTCGGATCCCGCGGCGCTCGCCGGATGCTCGACACCGTCGCCGGAACGCTGCACGAAGGCCGACGGATCGGGGAAGAGCGCCCGGAGCTGGGGGAGGGGCAGCGTGGCCAGCAAAGCGCGCCCGCTGGCGGTGAGATGACTCGGCAGCCGCACGCCCACATCCGTCACCAGGGCGGGCCGCCTCGGCGCGCGCTCCTCGACCAGGTAGATCACGTCACGCCCGTGCAGCACGGCCAGGTGGGCGCTCTCGCCGATCTTGTCGACCAGGGCCGCGAGGATCGGCCGGCCCAGCCGGGCCAGGGGCTCCTGGCGGGAGAACCCGCTGCTGAGCTCGAAGGCAGCCAGCCCGATGCCGTACCGCCTGGCCTCGGGAAAGTGCAGGACAAAACCGAGCTCGCTGAGCACGCCGAGCAGCCGGTACACCGTGGACCGGGGCAGCCCGAGCACCTGGGCGATGCTGGAGGCCGGCACTGGACCGCGTTGGGCGGCCAGGTGGGTGAGGATGGCCAGCGTGTGGCGCGCGGCGGGCACATCGTTCTGCGCGGGCGCCACACCGTGTTCGCGCGGCACAACCATTGGCGCACCCTTCCCTGTCATGGTGACTGGTTCCGACTACGCGCTCACCCTTTCGGTGAGAGTGCGCAGTGTGGCCTGCAGCGCGCTGAATTCTGCGGGATTCAGGCCCAGGGCTGCGGTCATGTCGCAGTGGATCTTGGTGGCGTGGCTGCGCAGATCGTCACCGGCAGGCGTCAGGGCGATCTCGACGAAGCGCTCATCGGAACGGTTGCGCTGCCGGGTGAGCAGCCCGTTGCCTTCCATCCGGCGCAGGAGCGGGGTGAGCGTGCCGTGGTCCAACCTCAGGGTGTCGGCGAGCTCGCGCACGGTGCGTGTTCCTTCGTCCCAGAGGACGACCAACACCAGGTACTGCGGATAGGTCAGACCCAAGTCGGCCAGCACGGGCCGGTACGCATTGGTGACGGCGCGGGACGCCGCGTACAGGTCGAAGCAGAGTTGGTCGGAAAGTGGTGGGGTCCGGAGGTCGGCCATGGCTCACATCCTGTCACCTTTCCCAGCAACTTGTGCGCTAGTAGCTTGTACACAAGATGTGTAGGGTGTTGATATCGACGGTGTGCTGACTGAAAGAGGACTATGGCCACTCCCGCCCCCGAGCTGCCCGCGAACAAGGCCCGGGTCTCCGTCGAACACCGCACGGACGTGTCCGGGGAACAGGATGCCACTGCCCCCGTCGAGGCCAGTGGCCTACAGCAGCGGGAGCGGTGGCTGCTCGCTGCGAGTCAGGGTGATGCCGGGGCGTTCGCTCGGTTGTATGAGGACGTGGCACCGCACATCCTTGGCCTTGTGGTGCGGATCCTGCGTGACGTTCAGGAGGCAGAGGTGCTCACCGAGCGAATCTTTCTCGAGATCTGGCATTCTGCGGCCCGTTTCGACTCCGGTCGGGGCGCGGCGCTCTCCTGGATGATCGCCACGGCGCACCGAATGTGCGTGGAGAATCTCAGGAGCGACGTGGAGCACGGTCTCCGAAGCGCGCCGGGCAGGCACGCCATCGCCGGAGGAGGGACCAACCACCCTCAGATCGCGCCGGGAGCCCCGTCCCATGCTGCGCAGCACGCCGCTGCTTTGCACGCCGCTGCTCTGAGCGGCGCTCTCGCAGACCTCGAACCAACGCAGCGTCACGCGCTCAAGCTGGCGTACTACAACGGTCATAGCCACGGTGAGGTGGGCCAGCTCCTGCGGATTCCCGCAGCTACGGCGAAGACCTCGCTAACCCGGGGACTGCACGGTCTCAGGCTCGGTCTCTCCGCGGCCACGAGCTGAGCGCTCACTGGTCTCTCGTGCCAGCCAGACGAGACGTATGACGTCGATCACTTCGTCCGGGGTCGAGCCTGCCGACTCGGCTTCGGTTACGAGGTCGCGGATGCGCCGCACGACGGACGCGGGCAGCACCGCGGCCTGCTCGGCGACTCGTGTGCCTGCTGCCGTGCGGCTTACCACCAGCCCGTCGCGTTCAAGTAGTTTGTAGGCCTTGGCCGCGGTGCCCGGGGCCACGCCCAAATCGCTGGCGGTCTGACGCACAGTGGGCAGTCGTTCCCCTGCGCCGAGTTGCCCGGAGGCGATCAGGCCGCGGAACTGGCGATAGATGTCGAGAGTCGGACTAGCGTCGTCGTGCGACGGGAGGACAGGGCGGCCGCTCACCGAACAGTCTCCGCCTGCAGTTCGGGTGCGCTGGCCGTGGGCCGACCCGAGGAATTCCCGATGAGGAGCCGTCCGGCGACGACGAGCAGCAGCGTGAAGGCCACGACCTCGAGCAGAGGAGCCAGCAGTCCTGTGGCCAACGCGATGCCGCCGTACTGCCAGACAACGTCATACGTCTCGCTGCCGCCGTCGCCCGACACGGTGACTTGTGACATCGAACCGTATCGCCCGATGAACCGGAACGCACCGCCGAGGGCGAGGAGCGCGCCGGCGATGGCGATTCGCGCCACGCCGGATGCGATCTCGGTCCGGGCGCGACCCTCCGCGCCCACGGTGTCGGGACGCAGGAAGGGGCGATGGGCGTTGGCTCGCAGGATGGCTCCGGTCACGACGACCAGCACGGTCAGGCAGACCAGGACCGGAACGCCGAAGGACCAGCCGTAGAACCAGGGGTGGAGCGCCTCGACCTGGGTATTGGGCACCGGGAGCTCCAGGTAGACGTATCGACCTCGGTCATCCGCCGACGAGGCCAGGCCTGCCGCGATGGTTGTACCGAGCAGGGCGACAATCGCGCTGCCGGCGCCGATGAGAGCCGCCCGGGAACTGAAAGACGACCAGACCCGGCGTTCGGTCGGGACCACGGGGACCTCTGAGCGGGTCGTGCCGCGGACGGCGATAAGAACCAGCACAACGAGAAGGCCTACGGCCGCGGTGAACACCGGCGTTGCGTACTGCCACCACTCGACGACATCGGCGAGATTCAGCAGGTGTCCCCGCACCACGTTCTCGGTGGCGTAGACGGCGATGACCAGGACGGACGCCCCGCCGAGGGCCTGCAGTTCGAGCCGGTAACGCGTCGGGGTCGTGTGGTGGCGCGGCCCGGTCGGGGACGTGCGGCTCCCAGTCGTTCCACGCAGCCTCGTCACAATCAGGGCGCCGGATACCAGCACCGCGGCGAGGACGAGCGAGAAGAGCGGCAGGCTCAGCGCGGCCGCGACCAACTCCACTGGGCCGAACGAGGACAGAATGCTCGATGCCATGTGCGTCTCATTTCACTTAGTTGTGCCACATGTTTAGCACAACTTGTGACAAGACGGGAGTACAAGTCGCAGACCGGGTGGATCAGATCTTCTCCGCGGAGTTCGCGACCCCGATCGACCAGACCGCAGCGAGGACCATGAATCGCACCATGGTTACCCCGTCGTTGTCGCCCAACACCACCCGGACGAGCATCTCGCCTCCGGTCAGTATCAGTGCCGCGGCACCGACGAGCGCGAATCCATTCCTGCCGATCGTGCGGTCACGTTCGTCGCGTGGGTCGAAATTGCCCACCCGGCTGCGGTCGTCCGCGTGGCGGCTCCGGGCGTAGACCGCGATCCCAGCCCATCCGATCGCCACGGCGGCCAGGATGATGGCACCCACCCCATTGGACCGCAGTCCGGCGAGGGCGGCGCCAACGAGGAGGGCGCCGACCACCGCGGCGTTGGGGACCGAGACAGGCAGGCGTTCAGCGATCTTCGACATGGAATACCTCCTCGACGGGGCGACTGAAGTACTGCGCCAACCGGATGGTCAACCCCAGCGACGGGTCGTAGCGCCCGGTTTCGATCGCGTTGATCGTCTGCCGGGAGACCCCCATCACCGACGCCAGCGACGCCTCCGACAGATTCGCGGCGAGTCTCAACTCCCGTACATCGCTCCGCACGATGTCGAGTCAACGCGGGTCGGTCGCCGGGTGTCAAGCATCCTTGTCACATGGACCCGAACTGGGGCCGAGCTGTCACCCCGGAGGGCGATCAGTCGCGTCGCCAGGTGTATTCGTTCTCGGGCCGCCCCGGGGTGCCGTACCGGGGGGAGCGCAGAGCGGACCCGTCGTCGGCCAGGTGTTCGAGGTAGCGGCGTGCGGTCACCCGGGAGATGCCGAGCGCGTCGGTGAGTTCCGTCGCGGATACCGGCGTGGAGCGGGACTTGAGAAGCTCGGTCACGCTCGCCAGGGTGCCCTCGGCCAGTCCCTTGGGCAGCGTGACGGGAGTGGGGGTGCGCAGGCTGTTGAACGCCTGGTCGACATCCGCCTGGCTGGTGACCCGCGAGCGCTCGCCGAGTTGGCGGCGGAACTCACGGTAGGTGGTGAGTTTCTGCGCGAAGGTGGCGTAGGTGAACGGCTTGATCAGGTACTGCACCACCCCCGCGGAGATCGCACCGCGCACCACCTGCAGGTCGCGCATCGCTGTGATGGCGATGATGTCGCAGTCCAGCTTGGCCGCGCGAAGCCGCCGCGACACATCGAGGCCGTGCAGGTCGGGCAGGTTCATGTCCATCAGCACCAGTTCCACCGGGGTGCCGGCCGCCGCTGCCACGGTGAGCTGCCGGAGGGCGGACTGTCCGGTTCCCGCGGTGCCGGCCAGCTCGAATCCGGGCAGCCGCAGCAGATACGCCGCGTGCGCCTCGGCGGTGAGAGGTTCGTCCTCCACGATGAGCACCCGGATCGGCCTGGGCTCACCAGTGCTCCCGGTGGGTGCGGTGGGGTCGTCAGGCATTCGGCACGGCCTCCGTCGTACCGGCGGGCACCTGCAGCGGGATGGTGACGGTGAAGACCGCCCCGACCCGCCGGGTCACGGTGAGGGTTCCGCCGAGCCGGTTCACCGCCTGCCGGACGAGGGCGAGACCTAGGCCTCGACCGTAGGTGCCCGGTTCTTTAGTGCTGTAGCCGAGCTTGAAGACGTCGTCCAGCTCATCGGCGTCGACGCCGTGTCCGGTGTCGGCGACCTCGATCACGAGAGCCGATGGTCCTGTCTCCGCCGGTGCGCTGCGGATGGCGACGTCCACGCGGCGTGGAACCTGCCCACTGGCCGCGGCGTCGAGGGCGTTGTCCACCAGATTGCCCAGCACGGTGACGAGATCGTGCACCGATAACCCGGAATCCGCGAGGGTGCCGGCGGCATCCACGCTCAGGTGCACGCCCAGCTCGCCGGCCTGGGCGAATTTGCCCACGAGCAGAGCTCCGATCACGGGCTCGTCGACCGAGCTGATCATCTCGTCGGTGAGGTGCTGGCTCACGGCCATGTCCCGGGTGGCGAAGGCCAGGGCCTCGTCGGCGCGGCCGAGTTCCATCAGCGACACGATGGTGTGCAGCCTGTTGGCGTGCTCGTGGGTCTGTGCCCGCAGGGCGTCCGAGAGGGTGCGCATCGAGGCCAGTTCGGTGCCCAGCGACTCCAGATCGGTGTGGTCGCGGATGGTGGTGACGGTGCCCATGGGTGCCGCGCGCGCGCGTGCCCGACTCGGCGTGGGCACGGCCGGTTCCTGGCTCACCACGAGCACGCGGGTCTCGGTGAGATGGATCTCGTCCTGCACGGTGCGCCCGCTCCGCAGCAGGTCCGCCAGGCTCGGCGGCAAGGGCAGGTCGCCGATGGCCGGCGCCGGCGCGGTGCGCGAGGTGGGGCGCGGCGGGATGCCGAGCAGCTCGGCGGCCTGGTCGTTGTAGAGCACCAGGTCGCCCTTGCGGTCGACCAGCACGAGGCCCTCCCGCACCGAGTGCAGCACAGAGTCGTTGTAGACGAAGAGCTGGGCGAGTTCCTCCGGGCCCCAGCCGAGCGTGACCCGGCGCAGGTACCGGCCGAGCAGCCAGGTGGCCAGGGAGCCGGCCGCCAGGAGCGCGAGCGCCAGGGCCAGAATGGCCGGCAGGCGGGCGTTGAGGGCGATCTGCAGGTTGCTGGTCTTGACCCCGGCGGCCACCATGCCCACCACCCGGCCGTCCGGTTCGATGATCGGCACGACGGAGCGCACCGACGGCCCGAGGGTGCCGCTCGTCACCTCCGTGAACGGCGTCCCCGCCGCGGCCGGCGCGGTCTCACCGATGTACGGCCGACCGATCTCGGCGGCGTCCGGATGCGTCCAGCGGATACCCGCCGGGCTCATGATGGTGATGAAGTCCACCGAGGCGTCCTCGCTGACCTCGAGGGTGTACGCCTGCAGGGCTGCGGTCGGATCCGGGGACTGCGCCGCGGTGACCACCAGGGGGCTGTCCGCGATGGCCGCCGCCACGGCCAGCATCCGGTCAGCCGTCTCGGTGTACCCGCGGTCGCGCGCGTCCACGAACGACGCTGTCCCCACGAACACCGCGAGCACCACGATGAAGACGAAATGGGCCAGGAAGAGACGGCGCGCAATGCTCCAACCGTGCATCAGTGCACTCGTCCCTTCGCCGGTGAAACCCATCGTGCGCGTCATCGTGACCAATATGACCGCAAGAGTGACGGTACGCCCCCGGTCCCGCAGTGTGTATTCACCACCGCGTGACCACCAGCGCTGTCGGGGCCGCCCGCCGGATCCTGTACAGCCTAGACACACCGGTACCACCTAGACAAAGGAGTCTGACATGGCACTCTCTCTACCCCGCGTTCCGCGCGGCGGCCGACCGGCCGGCACACCGCGCAAGCGACTGGACAAGTCGCACTACCTCTACATCGCGGTCATCGTCGCGGTCGGCCTGGGCATCCTCGTCGGCCTGCTGTTCGGCGGACCCGACGGCTTCGCCGTGGCACTCAAGCCGCTCGGTGACGTCTTCGTGCTGCTGATCAAGATGATGATCGCGCCGATCATCTTCTGCACCATCGTGCTGGGCATCGGATCCATCGCCAAGGCGGCCACCGTCGGCAAGATCGGCGGGCTGGCGCTGGGCTACTTCCTGGTGATGTCCACCTTCGCCCTGGGCATCGGCCTGATCGTCGGCAACCTCATCCATCCCGGTGAAGGGCTCAATCTGCAGGATGCGACCTACACGGCCCCCGAAGCGGCCGACACGCACGACTTCCTGCTCGGTATCGTGCCCACCACGCTGCTGTCCTCGCTCACGTCGGGCAACATCCTGCAGACCCTGATGGTGGCCCTCGTCGTGGGCTTCGCCCTGCAGAAGATGGGACCAGCGGGCACGCCCATCCTCACCGGCATCGCGCACCTGCAGGCCCTCATTTTCCGCATCCTGGTGATGGTGATGTGGCTGGCCCCGATCGGTGCGTTCGGTGCCATCGCCGCCGTGGTCGGTGCCACCGGCATTCAGGCCGTGATCAGCCTGTTCACTCTGATGGCCGCGTTCTACCTCACCTGCATCATCTTCATAGTGGTGATCCTCGGCGGCCTGCTCAAGCTCGTCACCGGGGTCAACATCTTCAAGCTGATGCGATACCTCGGCCGCGAATACCTGCTCATCTTCTCGACCTCCTCCTCGGAGGCCGCGCTGCCCCGCCTCATCGCCAAGATGGAGCACCTCGGGGTGTCCAAGCCCGTCGTGGGCGTCACGGTGCCCACCGGCTACTCGTTCAACCTCGACGGCACGGCCATCTACCTGACCATGGCGTCGCTGTTCATCGCCACGGCCCTCGGCCAGCCGCTGATGCTGGGGGAGCAGATCGGCCTCCTGGTCTTCATGATCATCGCCTCCAAGGGCGCGGCCGGCGTCACCGGAGCGGGCCTGGCCACCCTGGCCGGCGGGCTGCAGGCGCACGCTCCGCAACTCGTCGGCGGCGTGGCCTTCATCGTCGGCATCGACCGGTTCATGTCCGAGGCCCGTGCCCTGACCAACTTCACCGGCAACGCCGTCGCAACGGTGCTGATCGGCACCTGGACCAAGGAGATCGACAGGGCTCAGGTGGACCTCGTTCTCGACCGGCACGCGCCGTTCGACGAGGCGACGATGATGTCGGCGCACGGTGTGGCCGCGCCCACGGAAGCAGCCACGGCCGTGCCTGACGAGGAGGCCGCCGCGCCGCGGCCCGAGCTGGCCAGACGCTGACGCCAGGCCTGCTGGTTTAGCGGGCCTGACCTGCACTTAGGTGCCCCGGACGATCGCCGAAACTGCCCTCGTCCGGGGCCCTTGCATGCGTTCGCATGCTAGGCTCTCACACGGTCTTCCGACCCTTCACCAGGACGCGAACGCGTAGCCCCCAGCCCGACTGGGACGGCCGTGTGCGTACGGTGAGGCCCAGACGGACGCGATCCCATGGTCGCTCCAGCCCATGCCGCTATCGGCATCGAGGCCGGTCTCGGCCTACCCGTCCGACACAGCGAGCCCCGTACAGTTTGACCGCGCAGGCGGTCCATTCGGCGTGCTCCGGAGAATCCGTGACCGAAATCATCGCCGTCAAGGCACCAGAATCCGCCAGCGAGGCGGAGCACACAGCAGCAGATGTAACACCGGGAATCGCCGTCAAGGCGTCCAAGCTCTACAAGGCCTTCGGCCGCAAGCCCCAGGAGATCGTCAAAAAGCTCCAGGGCGGCGCCGGCCGCGACGAGTTGGCCCACCTGGGCACCGCCGCCGTCATCGACGCCTCCTTCGAGGTGCGCCGCGGCGAGATCTTTGTCGTGATGGGCCTGTCGGGCTCGGGCAAATCCACTCTCATCCGGATGCTCAACGGTCTCCTCGAGGCCAGCAGCGGAACCGTCACCGTCGGTGACACGAACATCACCGGTATCCCCGCGGCCCAGCTGCGCGACGTGCGCCGGCAGAGCGTCTCCATGGTCTTCCAGCACTTCGCCCTGCTCCCGCACCGCACGGTGATCGACAACGTGGCGTACGGCCTCGAGATCCAGGGCATGCCCCGGGCCGAACGCCTCGCCAAGGCGCGCACCATCATCCGCCTGGTGGGCCTGGACGGCTGGGCCGACAGCCTGCCCTCCGAGCTGTCCGGCGGCATGCAGCAGCGCGTCGGCCTCGGCCGTGCCCTGGCCGCGGACACCGACGTGCTTCTGATGGACGAGGCGTTCTCCGCCCTCGACCCGCTGATCCGCCGCGAGATGCAGGAACAGCTCATCGAGCTGCAGGCCGAACTCGGCAAGACCATCATCTTCATCACGCACGACCTCAACGAAGCCATGTTCCTCGGCGACCGCATCGCGGTCATGCGCGACGGGCGCATCGTGCAGATAGGCACCCCGGAGGAGATCCTCACCGACCCGGCGAACGACTACGTCGCCCAGTTCGTGCAGGACGTCGACCGGGCCCGTGTGCTCACCGCCGGAAGCGTGATGGAACCCGCCCGTTCCGTGATCACGGCCACCGCCGGTCCCCGGGCCGCTCTGCGCACCATGCGCGACCTGCAGACCTCCGCCATCTTCGTGCTGCGCCGCGACCGCACCTTCGCCGGTGTCGTGCGCGACCGCGACGTGCTCGGCCAGGTCAAGCGCGGCGACACCGACATGCGTGAGATCATCACCGACGCCACCACGGTGTCCTCGGACACCGCGCTGGTCGACCTCGTCGAGCTGGCCGTGGAGAGCGACCTGCCCATCGCGGTCGTCGACGAGCGTAAGCGCCTGATCGGCGTCATCCCGCGGGTCACCCTGCTGGCCGCGCTCGGCAACGTCACCACGGCAACGGGCGAGGTGCCGGTGGCCGGTCCTCCGCCCACCGTGCCGCTCAGCGTCATCACCGACACCCTGCGCGAGACCGCGCCGGAAGGAGTGCAGCCATGAGCAGCACAGCAGCAGCGATCAACACCGCGCTCGTGAACACCGCGACCGCCGACTTCCGCATTCCTCTGGGCAGCTGGGCGAAGGCCTTCATCGACTTCGTCACCGACACCTTCGGGTTCTTCTTCGACCTGGTGCGCGCCGTCTTCAACGGCGCCTATGACCTCGTCGACTTCGCCCTGGCCTCCCCGCCGTTCTGGGTGATCATCCTCGTCGCCGCCGCGCTGGGCCTCATGGTGCGCGGCTGGAAGTTCGCCGTCGGCACCATCGTGGGCCTCGTGCTCATCGTGGGCGTCGACCAGTGGGAGAACGCCATGGACTCGCTCGCCCTGGTGCTGGTCGCCAGCATCCTGGCGATCCTGTTCAGTGTGCCCCTCGGCATCCTGTCCGCGAAATCCAGTCTGGCCTCCGGCATCATCCGGCCGGTCCTCGACTTCATGCAGACGATGCCCGCCTTCGTCTACCTCATCCCCGCCCTGATCCTGTTCCGCGTCGGCGTGGTGCCCGGGATCGTCGCCACCATCATCTTCGCGATGGCTCCCGGTGTGCGCCTGACCGAGCTCGGCATCCGCAGCGTCGACCGCGAGGTCGTCGAAGCGGGCGAGGCGTTCGGTGCGTCGCCGTGGCGGATCCTCCGTCAGATTCAGCTGCCGCTGGCGATGCCCACCATCATGGCCGGTATCAACCAGGTCATCATGCTCTCGCTCTCGATGGTCGTCATCTCCGGCATGGTGGGAGCGGGCGGACTCGGCCAGCAGGTTGTCGCCAGCCTGAACCGGATCGATGTGTCGCTCGGCTTCGAAGCCGGCCTGTCCGTCGTGATCCTCGCGATCTTCCTCGACCGCATCACTGCGGCCCTGGGCACCGGCAACACCCCGATCGGGCGGTTCCGCTCCGCCCGCAAGCACCGCACGACGCCCGTCCAAACGGGGCCCACGAACGACGAGGTCGCGCACGAGTCCGCCAAGCGGCCCGGCGTACTCGTCCCCTCCTAACGGGCCAGCCTCACCGGGCTCTCGCCCCCATGACCCTGCACCAGCCGCTGTTCACGCGGCACGAAAGGAACACATGAAGAACCGTTCACTCAAGCTCCTCGCGACCGGAGCCATCGGCATGCTCGCCCTCACCGGCTGCGCTGCCGCCGAAGCCGAATCCGTGTCGGAGGACAACTCCGACAACAAGGACCTCACCATCGCCGTGTTCAACGGCTGGGACGAGGGCATCGCAGCCTCCGAGCTGTGGAAGGCCATTCTCGACGAGAAGGGCTACAACGTCGAACTCGAGTACGCCGACGTCGCCGTGGTCTACTCCGGCCTGGCCTCGGGCGACTACGACCTCAACCTCGACGTCTGGCTGCCGAACACGCACGCCGAGTACCTCGACGAGTACGGCGACGACATCACCGAGATCGCAGCCTGGAACGACGAGGCCAAGAACACCATCGCCGTGAACGCGGATGCCCCGATCGACACGATCGCTGAACTGGCCGAGAACGCCGACCTGTTCAACAACACCATCGTGGGGATCGAGCCCGGCGCCGGCCTCACCCTCGCTGTCACCGACAAGACGATTCCGGCCTATGGCCTCGAGGGTATGAACTACCAGACCTCGTCGACCGCCGCCATGCTCACGGAGCTGACCGCCGCGCAGAAGTCCGGCGAGAACATCGCCGTCACCCTGTGGGAACCGCACTGGGCCTACGGTACCTTCGACCTGAAGAACCTCGAAGACCCCGAGGGCACCCTCGGCGTCGCAGAGTCCATTCACGCCTACGGCAAGAAGGACTTCAGCACCGACTTCCCGCAGGCCGAGAAGTGGCTCGCGGGCTACAAGATGGATCTCGACCGGCTCCAGTCTCTCGAAGCCGCCATGTTCGTCGACTACGACGGCCAGGACTACGGCCCCATCGTCGAGAAGTGGATCGAAGAGAACCAGGACTACGTGGACTCGCTCACCGCGTAGTCGACAGGCCCCTGTGTGAACGGCCCGTGCTTCGGCACGGGCCTTTTACGTGCAGCGGCTCAATCCCTTGCCTGCAACGGCTCAGTCCCTTGCCTGCAGCGGCTCAGGCCCTCAGGCCGTTGCGCGCAGTTCGGCGCCGATGAACGCGGCCCACGCGCCGGCCTTCCCGGTTTCGCCCGGGGCCAGAGGACCCTCGGTTCCCTGCACGATGAAGCCGTGCGGTTTGGCCACGATGGTGGCGCCGGCATCCTGCAGCGCGTGCGAGATCTTGCCCGCGGCATCCCCGTGGATGAAGAGCTTGACCCTGGTGTCGAACGCGGCTGCGCGCACGCCGGTCAGGGAACCGGGGGTGAGGTTGCGCAGGAACTCCTGCATCCGCTCCGTGGGCCTCCAGCCGTTGATCGGGCAGCCGACGACGAGCACGTCGACGCCGTCGAGACTGGCGTCGGTGAGGTCCCCGAGACTGAGGCTTGTGGTGCCCTGGCCCAACTCGGCGGCGATCACCTCCGCGATAGTGCGGGTGTTGCCGAACGTGGTGTCATAGACGACGCGGGCGTGCATGAATGGATCCTCCTTGACCGTCGGACAGCACTGTCCGGCTGCGGCCATAGTGGACCCGCCCGACGGGCCGGGCAACCGTGGGCGCTGGGCCCGGGTCCGGTCAGTTCGTTGTCACGAACTCCGAGAGGGCCTCGGTGATGGCACGCGCAGAATCGGCCGCCGACAGGGTCGGCACGCCGTCACCGGGCTGGGCGCCGTAGGCGCCGAACGAGGCGTGGCTGGCGCCCTCGATGCGCACGAAGGTGGTGTCCGCGGGCAGCAGGCTCGCGGTGTCGTCGATCTTCTCGGGTGTGCTCAGCCCGTCTTCGCTGCCGGAGAGGCTGAGCACGGGCAGGTCGGGGTCGGTGACGACGGACGCGCAGTAACTGCCGAACAGCACCAGTCCGGCGACATCGTCGTCTGCCGCATACATGCACGCGCGCACCCCGCCGAGCGAATGGCCCCCGACGAACCAGGTGTCCACCTCCGGTGCGACGGCGGTGAAGGTCTCGAGCGACCGCTGGTCGAAGAAGGCGAGGTTCAGCACGGGCTTGGTGATGACCACCGTCATCCCGGTCTCCTCGACGGTGCCGGACAGCGTCGCGAGATAAGCGTACGGATCGACCTTGGCGCCGGGGATGAAGACCAGGCCCTCCTGCGAGCCGCCATCGGTCGGGGCGATGACCACGGAGTCTGGGGTGTCGGTGACCGTCACGGCTGGGTTGTCGAAGACCGCCTGGGCGGCGGCCCGGTCGGCCGGCATCACGAGTTGGGTCCAGATCAGGAAAACGACCACGCCGAGGACCAGTGCGGTCAACGCCGCCCAGCCGCCGAACCGGATGCGCCGCCGGAGCGAGGTCGTGGCCTTGTCAGTCGGGGACATGTCAGTCGGGGCCATGTCAGTCGTCCAATCCGCGTGCGGCGAGCGCCTCCCCGATGGCATCGGCGGCGTACAACGAGCGTACGACGACGGGAACGGCCAGGGCCGTAACCGAGGCTTGCGCGCCGCGGGCCCGCCGGGCCTCCAGCACCTCGCGTACGATCTCAGCCACCAGCGGGATACAGCGGATGGTCAGGGCGACGAGCAGACCCACCCGGTCGGCGTCCACCCAGCGACGGAACGGACGCAGCATGAGCTGGAACGCCTCCAACACGGCCGTGACGGTCGTGCTCAGCGTGAACAGGGCTGCCAGCGCAACGGCCACCAGCAGACGGCCGGCCATCAGGCCCGCCGTGGTCCAGCCTGCCGCCGAGCCTCCAGCCACGAGAACCTGTACGGGCACCGCGAAGGCCAGGATCCAGAGGATCGGTCCGATCTGCGGCCAGGCCGCCAGCGGCGGGATTCCGGCCAGGGCGTAGAGGGCAAGCACCAGGGCGAACTCCCCGGCCAAGACCACAGGGTCGGCGACCACGCCCACCAGCACCATGAGCACCGCGAGCACGACCAGTTTGAGCAGGGCGGGAGCGCAGTGCACGAGCGAGGTGCCCGGCCGGTAGAGGCCGATCATGCCAACAGGCTCAGGTAGGCCGACAGGGCCACCGGGGGAATGTCATCGGCGACGACCCGGCCCTGGTCGATCACGATCACCCGGTCGAAGCCGTCGAGCACCTCCAGGTCGTGGGTGACCACGATCACCTGCTGGGTCAGCGAGACCAGCAGGCCGGTGATGAGGCGGGTGTTGCGCGCATCCAGCAGGGTGGTGGGTTCGTCGGCGACGACGATGCTCGGCCCGGCCACGAGCACGGCGGCCAGCGCAAGCAGTTGCTTCTGGCCGCCCGACAGCCGGTGGGCGGGGCGGTCGGCCAGTGCGGTGAGACCGAACCGGTCCAGCGCCTCCGCAGTGCGGGCGGCGATCTCGGCGGCGTCCAGGCCCCGGCGGCGCAGGGTGAACGCCACATCCTCCTGCACGGTGGGCATGACGATCTGGTTGTCGGGATTGGTGAAGATGAAGCCCACCTCGCGCCGCACCAGCTTGGCCTGGCGCTTCACGTCGAGACCGTTCACGGTGACGGTGCCCCGCTCGGGTGTGACCAGGCCGTTGATCATGCGGGCCAGCGTGGACTTGCCGCTGCCGTTGGCACCGACGATGCCGATACGCCGTTCGGTCAGCTGCAGGTCGATGCCGCGCAGCACCGGGTTCTCGTCGAAGCCGTGCGACACTCCCTCGAAACGGATGCCCGCCGTCGTCACGCCTGGACCCGGCTGCCGTCCACAGGTTCGGTGCTGACGGTCTTCCTGCGCAGCGGGATGAGCCCGGGGTAGGCGCGGTGCACCTGCTTGGCCACGAGCACCGTGACCACGACCTTCACCAGGTCGCCCGGCAGGAACTTGGCGGCGTCGACGAGGGCGGCCCAGAGCGGCAGGCCCAGGTTGATGGCCGTGACGGGCACGCCGATCAGGTAGACGGCCACGATCCCGCCGAGCACGGTCGCGCCGAGTGCGGGCCAGAAGGGGTAGCGCGGCAGCAGCAGTGAGGTGAGGAGGCCGATCACGACGACGCCCAGCAGCCAGCCGTAGAGGTACCCGGCAGAGGGGGAGGTGGTGAACCAGACCAGTCCGCCGCGCCCGCCTGAGAGCAGTGGCAGCCCGGCCGCGGCCAGGACGAGCAGCAGCAGCACGGACAGGAAGCCCTTGCGGGCGCCGAGGATGGCGCCGGCGAGCATCACGCCGAGGGTCTGGAAGGTGATCGGTACCGTGCTGGCGCCGAGGGCGATGGCGCCGGGGAATCCGAGGGCGGCGATGAGGGCGGCGAAGATGGCGATCTGCGCGAGATCGCGCACGCTGAGGCGGGCTGTCATGGTTTTCAATCTAGGATTCGGCACCGGGGCGCCGCAGTGGAATACCTACAAAGAATCCCGGGAGATTCTGATCGGGCTCCGGCCTTCGCGTCCGACGAGGCTCGTCGGCGGGCCTATCCGGGCCGCCCCGGCGGATTTATGATCAACGCAGCCGGGCTCTCGATGCCGGTCAGAGCAAAGGAGTCGTCATGGGTTTCTTCGGTTTTCTCCTCCTGGGCCTGCTGGCCGGTGCTATCGCCAAACTCATCCTCCCCGGCGCCCAGGGCGGCGGCTGGTTCGTGACGTTGCTGCTCGGCGTGGTCGGCGCGCTTCTGGGCGGCTGGCTCGCCGGGTTGATCTTCGGCGTCGACATGGGCGGGTTCTTCGATCTGCGCACCTGGGTCATCGCGATCCTCGGATCGATCATCGTGCTGCTCATCTATGGGCTGGCGACGCGCAACCGCAATACGTCCACCTGACCCGTCTTACGCATCAGACCCGCCGTTCCCGCTCGGACCCCGCTCAGACCGGCCGGCCGGCCTCCTCCGAGCGCCGCCCGCCGGCGGCGACCAGAGCGTCGGCCGCGCGCACCAGCGCCAGATGGGTGAGCGCCTGGGGTGTGTTGCCGGCGTGGTGCCCCGTTGTCACGTCGTACTCCTCCGAGAGCAGCCCCACGTCGTTGGCCAGGCCCACCAGCCTGGTCATCAGGGTGCTGGCGTCGTCGACTCGGCCGGACGCCGCGTACTGCTCGACCAACCAGAACGAGCAGGCCAGGAACGGATGCTCGCCGGGGTCGAGCCCGTCCAGCGACGGATGCGTGGTGTACCGGAGCACCAGGCCCTCGCGCAGCAGGCTCGTCTCAATGGCGCGCACGGTGCCGAGCATCCGTTCGTCGTCGGCGGCGCAGAAGCCCACCTGGGGGAGCAGGAGGAGGGACGCATCGACCTCTTCGCTGCCGAAGTACTGCGTGAAGGAGCCCAGGGCCGTGTTGTAGCCGCGCTCCTCGATGTCGTGGCGCACCTCGTCGCGGATGCGGCGCCAGCGGTCCACTGGTCCGGGTAGCCCGTATTCGGTCACCCCGCGCACGGCCCGGTCGAACGCGGCCCAGACCATCACCCGGGAGTGGGTGAACTCCCGCGCTGGTCCACGTACCTCCCAGATTCCCTGGTCGGGCCGGCGCCAGTTCGCTTCGAGGTAGGTCATCAGGGACACCTGCAACGGCCAGGAGAACTCGGTCTCCTCGACGCCGGCGCCCCGGGCCTCGTGCAGGGCCATCATGACCTCGCCCACGGCGTCGGACTGGAACTGGCAGACGGCGCCGTTGCCCACCCGCACGGGAGCGGAGCCGTGGTGCCCGGGCAGGCTGGTCAGCTCACGCTCGGGCAGGTAGCGTTCGCCGGACAGGCCGTACATGATCTGCAGGTCGTTCGGGTCGCCGGCGATGGCCCGCAGCAGCCAGCCCCGCCAGGCCTCGGCCTCGCTCTCGTACCCGTGCGAGAGGAGCACCTCGAGCGTCAGGGAGGCGTCACGCAGCCACACGTAGCGGTAGTCCCAGTTGCGGCTGCCGCCCGCGTGTTCGGGCAGCGAGGTGGTGGCCGCGGCCACGATGCCGCCGGTGCTCTCGTGGGTGAGGGCGCGCAGCACCAGCAGGGAACGCACCACGGCGTCCCGGAACTCTCCCTCGTGGGTGCAGCTGTCGGCCCACCCGGCCCACCGGTCCAGGGTCTGGCGGCGTGACAGGGCCACGTCCAGCGCCGGCGGCAGGTCGAGGTGTGAGGGGTACCAGGTGAGCTGTACGCTGTGCTGCTCGGTGGCGTGCACGGTGAACCGGGCCTCGTGCCGGTGGTCGGCGGCGTGCAGGGCCGGGCCACGCACGACCACGGCATCCGGCCCGGCGATGGCGATGAGTCCGGGGGTCTTCTCGCGTCGCAGCTGCCGTACCCAGGGCACCGTGGTGGCGTAGCCGAACCTCAAGCGCAGGTCCTGGAGCATCTCGACGCTTCCGGAGATTCCGCGCACGGTACGCACGACGTCGGCGCGACCGTCGCCGTGCGGCATGAAGTCGGTCACCTCGACGCTGCCGGTCTTGGTCGTCCAGATCGTGGAGAGAACGAAACTCTCGCCCTCGTAGGAGCGGGTGCTGGTGGCCGCAGGGTCGGCGGGAGCCAGCAGCCAGCGGCCGTGGTCCTCCGTGCCGAGAAGTGCGCCGAACATCGAGGCCGAGTCGTAGCGGGGCAGACACAGCCAGTCGATGCTGCCGTCGCGGCCCACGAGGGCGGCCGAATGGCAGTCGCTGATCAGTGCATAGTCCTCGATGTGCAGCGCCATTCAGACATCCTCACACAGGTCGAATGTGCGGTGGCGGTGATGTCTCTCGGGCTGATCAGGCGACGCGACGCACGACGGCGCCGGTACGGGCACCGGTGTCGGGTTCGGCCCAGACCGAGATCGGGGCCGGGTTCCAGGGCAGTGCGGTCGGTTCCGCTCCGGAGGAGACCAGGAGCGCGCCGGTGTTGACGGCGGTGATGCCATCGACGGGAGTGTCGGTGCGGGGTTCGGCGATGTTCGCGGGAGCCGTCGGGGTATCGGTACGCAGTCGAACTGTCTCGGTGGCGAGGATCTCCGTGAGAGCGGCCGCGATCTGGTGGGCCTTGAGGCCGTGGAAGATCACGTCGGTGTCGGACTCGACGCGGGGCACCAGGGTCCAGGCGCCGCCCGCACCGACGAGGTCGGACAAGGCCGCGTGGAGGTGTTCGAAGACCTGGTCGCGGCTGAGCTCGGCCGGGGCGGGCGCGGCGAGAACGGGAATGGTGGGTGCGATGCGACGTCGACGACCGAACATCGAGAGCCCCTTCCTTCTGCAACAACTGAGAAGTCCAGTTTCCCCGCCATCACTAGGAAAGACGGGGGTGACACGCCGCAGCCGGGGTACTCAGAGGAGTATGCGGCTATTTCTTGCCGCGCTTGCCCTCGCCGCTGGTGAGCTTCTTCTCCTCGGCGTCCTTGGTGACGTTGCCGATGGCGACGGCGACGCTCAAAGCCCAGCCGATCCAGGTGAGCACGAGGCGCCAGTCCCTCGGTCCGTGCCGGGTCGCCTGAAGGATATTCCAGCCGCCGGCCACGACGCCGATCATGGCCCCGTTGAACAAAAATTTCCGCATGTCTGCCTCCTTCGTTCTACGCTACCGGGGTGGTCATCGATCACGCGAGTCGGCCCGACTGAGAAACCGGGCGGATGCCCGAGGTCGAAGGGGAGCCATGCGTACGGGGATCGTCGGAGCGGTGCTGCTCTGTGCAGGGATCATAGCCGTGATCACCGGGGTCCTGCCGTGGCCGGCGACGGTGGAGCTGATCGACCGGGTGCTGCCCATCCTGGTCTTCGTTGTGGCGATCACCGTCGTGGCCGAGCTGGCTGCGGCGGCCGGCCTGTTCACCTTCGTGGCCGAACGGCTCACCCGGTGGGCCCGCGGACGCACCTGGCTGTTGTGGCTGCTGGTGGTGGCCCTGGCCGTGCTCAGCACGGTGTTCCTCTCGCTGGACACGACGGCGGTGCTCCTCACGCCGGTTGTGGTCGTGATGGCCAGGCATGTGGGCCTGAGCCCGCTCCCGTTCGCCCTCACCACGGTGTGGCTGGCCAACACTGCGTCGCTGCTCCTGCCGGTGTCGAACCTGACCAATCTGCTCGCCCAGGGTCGCATCGGCGAGCTGGTCGGGCATCCGGTGAGCCCGGTGCAATTCGCGCTGCTGACCGGCGCCCCCGCCCTGGCCGCGATTCTCGTGACCGTGGGCGCGATCTACCTGGTCTGCCGGCGCACGCTCCGAGAGCCCTACGAGATGACGCCGGGCACCCGTGTGAAGAACCCCGTGCTGTTCGGCACGAGCGCCGTGACCGTGGTGGCCCTCATTCCGGCCCTGGTGTCCGGCATCCCGGTCTGGATCCCCGCCCTGCAGGCCGCGGTGCTCCTCTCGGTGATCTTCTTCATCCTCGACCGCAAGACGCTGCGCCCTGGGCTCGTGCCGTGGCCCCTGGTATTGCTGGCGTCAGGACTCTTCCTGGTGATGGCGGCCCTGCACGAACTGGGCCTGGGGGAGGTGCTCGATGCCGTGGCGGGCGCCGGGGACGATCCGCTGAGCCTGGTCCGCCTGGCCGGGGCCGGGCTGCTCGGCGCCAACGCGATCGACAACCTGCCGGCCTACCTGGCCCTCGAACCCGTGGCGACGACGCCCGCGCGCATGGTGGCGCTCCTGATCGGCGTGAACGCCGGACCGCTGATCACACCGTGGGCGTCGCTGGCCACCCTGCTCTGGCACCAGCAACTGAGCGGCATGGGCGTCTCGATCTCTTGGCGGCGCTACATGCTGCTGGGCCTGGCGGTGGCGCCGGTCACGGTGGTCGTGGCCACCCTCGTGCTCGCCTTCACGGTCTAGCGCCCGGGGCACGGATCGGGGCACGTAGTGGGGCGCAGTCTGGACGTTTCCCGATAATCTGACCGATCGTGCAGGAACTGACCGATCGGTCAACTAGCGTGATCGGGTGATCACAGACACCTCCGCGCGCCAGACGACAAGCGACGAATTACGCCTGACCGCGCTCGAGCAGTTCGCCTCTGTCGGCTTCGCCGGCGCATCCCTGCAGCACATCGCGGATGTGGCGGGCTACTCGAAGTCCAGCGTCCTGTACCACTTCGCGTCGAAGGAAGCCCTGCTCGAGGCCGTGCTGACGCCGGCCATCGACCGGCTGGAAGAGATCCTTGAACGTTTCCTCGCCACCGAGGAGACCGAGACAACCCGGCTGCGCTTCGTGGACGACTTCATCGACTTCATCCTCGAGTTCCGGCTGGAGCTGCACACCTTCATCAACCAGGCCCAGTCGCTCACCGGAATCGCCGTCATCGACCGCGCCGGCGTGCTGATCGGGAGACTGTCCAACGCGATCTGCGACCACAATGCAAGCACCGAGGACCAGATCCGCTTCGGTATCGCCCTCGGAGGCGCCGCCTACGCCCTGGTGGCCGGCATGAACTTCGGAGGCACCCCCCTGGAGCGCTCACCCTCCTCACCCGAGGAGATCCGCCGGGCCCTGCGTGTCGTCATCGTCGAGCTCCTGGCGCCCGTCTCCGTGCGCTCCGCGCCGGTTCAGCCCTCCGTTCAGCACGAGTCCAGGAAGTAGCACCATGGCAACGTTCCTCTACCGCATCGGTCATTTCGCCTACCGGCGCGCGTGGCTCGTCATCGGCGTCTGGGTGATCGTCCTCGGCGGCATCCTCGGGGCCAACGCCGCCCTCGGCGGAACGACACAGGAATCGTTCGCGATCCCTGGCACCGAATCGCAGGAGGCCATCGACAAGCTGGCCGAGGTGTTCCCGCAGGCCGCGGGCGCCGCCGTGCAGGTGGTCTACCAGGCGCCGGACGGAGCATCGGTGGACGACCCCGCCTATCAGGCCGCGATCACCGCGATGGGCACAGAACTGGCCGACCTGACCGGGGTCACCAGCGTCGTCGACCCGTTCTCCGAATACGCCTCAGGAGCCATCTCCGACGACGAGACCACGGCGATCACCAAGGTGCAGCTGACCGGCGAATCGTCCGATGTCTCGGACGCCACCATTGCCGCCGTCGTCGCGACAGCGGGCACGGCCGAAGACGCCGGGCTCACCGTGGCCTTCGGCGGCCAGGTCTTCCAGGACAACACCTTCGGCATCACCGTCACGGAGATCTTCGGAGTGCTTTTCGCCGGAGTGGTCCTGGTGATCACCTTCGGCTCGCTCATGTCCGCCGGTATGCCGCTGCTGATGGCCCTGGTGGGCGTCGGGGTCGCGATCGGCGGTATCGGGGCCGTGTCGGCCTTCGTGTCGGTCTCGAGCACGGCGCCCATGCTGGCCATGATGCTCGGCCTGGCCGTCGGCATCGACTACTCGCTGTTCATCCTCTCCCGGCACCGAACCCAGCTGGCCAACGGCGTCGATCCCCACGAGTCGGCGTCCACGAGCGTGGCCACCGCCGGAAGCGCCGTGGTCTTCGCCGGGATCACCGTGATCATCGCCCTGCTCGGTCTGCTCGTGGTGGGCATCCCGTTCCTCAGCGTGATGGGCCTCGGAGCGGCTTTCGCCGTGCTCATCTCCATCGCCGTGGCGATCACCCTGCTGCCGGCCATCCTCGGCCTGGCCAAGGGACGCCTGGCCCCCAAGCCCGGCAGCCGGGCGCACCGCCGGGCCACCACACCCGACACCGGGCGTCCCACCCTGGGGCACCGCTGGGTCGCGATCGTGCTCAAGGCCCCCGTCGTGGCGGTCCTCGCCGTCGTCGGCATCCTGGGCGTCATGGCGATCCCCGCGCTCAGCCTCGACCTCAACCTGCCCGACAGCGCGTCGGAGCCTGTGGAGTCCACCCAGTACCAGGCGTACCGCATGATCGAGAAGGGCTTCGGCCCCGGCTACAACGGGCCCCTGATCGTGGTGGTCGACATCACCCAGACCACCGACATCGTGGCCGACCTCGACACGATTTCCGCCGAGCTGCGCGACCTGCCCGACGTGGCCTTCGTGAGCGCCGGCCAGCCCAACGCCACTGTCGACACCGCGATCATCCAGGTGATGCCCGACAGCGCCCCGAACTCCCCGAAGACCAAGGACCTTGTGCAGTCGATCCGCGACATCGCGCCCTCGATCAACGACGACCTCGGCACCCCGGTGACCGTCACGGGCGCGACCGCGGTCTCCATCGACATCTCCAACCGGCTCACCAACGCGCTCATCCCGTTCGCGCTCATCGTGGTCGGACTCTCGATCGTGCTGCTCACCATGGTGTTCCGCTCGATCTTCGTACCGGTCAAGGCGGCGCTGGGCTTCCTGCTGTCCGTGTTCGCGTCGCTCGGCGCCACCGTCGCGATCTTCCAGTGGGGCTGGTTGGCCGACCTGATCGGGGTGTCCAACCCCGGTCCGATCCTCAGCTTCCTGCCGATCCTGCTCATGGCCGTGCTCTTCGGCCTGGCCATGGACTACGAGGTGTTCCTGGTGTCGGGCATGCGGGAGGAGTTCGTCAAGACGCGGAACGCCCGCCGCGCTGTCGTGCACGGCTTCTCGCACGCCGCCCGGGTGGTCACCGCGGCCGCCCTGATCATGTTCTTCGTCTTCTTCGCCTTCGTCCCCGAGGGCTCCGGCGCCATCAAGGGCATCGCCTTCGCCCTGGCCGTCGGCGTCTTCCTCGACGCCTTCCTGGTGCGGATGACGCTGGTTCCGGCCGCCATGGCGCTGGCCGGAAATGCGGCGTGGTGGCTGCCGCGCTGGCTCGCCCGCGTGCTGCCCAACGTGGACATCGAGGGTGAGGGACTGCGTCAACACCTCGACGACAGCGCCTGGGCCCTGGCCCAGAACGACGACATCACCGCGGACGCCCTCTACGTGGGCCTGCCAGAGTCCCGGCTCGGCCCCATCGACCTGGCCGTCGACGCGGGTTCGGTGCTCGTGCTGACCGGTCCGGATGCCGCCCGTCGGGTTCTGGCAGCCACCCTCGCCGGCCGGCTCGACCCGGTCGCCGGACGGCTCCAGGTACGTGGCGCGGCCCTGCCGTCCGACCGTGCGGTCGCGATGCGCACCGTTGCGCTGGCGGAGGTCTCGGACACCCGCGACAACGGCCTCACCGTGGGCGAACTCATCGCCGAACGCCTCGACCTCGTGCAGCCGCTGTTCCGTGCGGCGAATCGGCCGGCGCAGCTGCGGCTGTGGGTGGACCGGCTGAACGTCGCACTGGGTGAGTCCGAACGGCGCCCGCTCACCGCGGATACCACCGTGGCATCGCTGTCCGCCCTCGCCCGCGCGGCCACGCTCGCCGCCGCCGCCCTCGCGGAACGCCCGGGCGTGCTCGTGGTCGATCTCGGCGACGGTCTGCCGGCCGACGCCGGCGGACGCGGACCGGCCGCCGTCTTCGCGGCGCTCGCCCCGCTGGGCACGACGCTCATCCTGAGCGTGACGGCCCTCGACCTGGTCGACCCGGCTATCACCCAGGAGCGCGGCATCCAACGATTCGACCTCGGTTCCGTGGATCAGAACAGCACCGACACGAACAGCACCGACACGAAGAGCTCCGACACCGGAAAGGCCCTGCAGCGATGAGCACCAGGCTCGACAGACTATTCAGCCGCACGCCCGGCCAACGCCGCGGCGCGGCAGTGGCCGGCCTGGCCGCACTCATCGTGGTGCCGCTGGCCGTCGCCGGACTGTTCGCCGGCGCCCTCAACAGCGCCGACGACAGGGTCGACACCCTGCCCGCGCTCGTGGTGAACAACGACGAGTTCGTCACGACCACGCTGCCGGACGGCAGCGATCAGATGGTGCTGGCCGGTCGCCAGCTGGTGACCGAGCTCACCAAGCCCGCCACGGAGGGCTCGGACTCCACAGGGTTCGCCTGGGTGATCTCCAACGACGCCGACGCCTCGAAGGCCCTCGCCGACGGCAGCGCGTACGCCGTGCTGACCATTCCGAGCGACTTCTCGAAGTCGGTCACGTCCCTGTCGGGGTCTACGCCCACCCAGGCCGACCTCGCCATCCGCACCGATGACGCGCACTCGTTCCTGGCCGGTTCGGTCGCACAGTCCGTCGGTGGCGCCCTCACCGGGGCGTTCGGTACCGAGATCACCAAGCAGTACCTCGGCGGGTTGTACACCAACCTGGGCACGCTCGGCGAGTCCCTGGTGGCTGCCGCCGACGGGTCGGCTCAGCTGGCCACGGGCGTGACCGGCGTCGCATCCGGGCTCGACACCCTGGCTGCCGGCACCCAGGCCACCGCCGACGGCACCGCCGCGGCGGCCGACGGCGCCGCCACGTTCGCCTCCGGCGTCGATTCGTACACCACTGGAGTGGACGCGCTCAGCAGCGGGCTCGGCACCCTCAGCTCCGGGGCGGCGGGGCTCGGCTCCCTCAGCGCCGGGGTCACCCAGTACACCGAGGGCGTGCAGTCCGCGGCCGCCGGTGTCTCCCAGCTGGGGGCCGTCGCCGCGCAGATCCCCGCCGCCTCTCTTGAACCGCTCGACCCGCAGACCAAGGCCGCCGTGCAGGGCGTGCTCGGCGGACTCGTTCAGGCGCAGGGCGGCCTCGACACGCTGGTGTCCTCCGGAGACACCCTGAGCCGGCAGACCAGTGCGGCGCTCTCCGGGGTGCAGGGCGGGATCAGCCAGAGCGCCGCAGGGGCGGCGCAACTCGCCGCAGGCTCCGAGAGCGTGCGTGGGGGAGCTTCGGGGCTCGCCTCCGGGCTCGGCGACCTCTCCGACGGCGTGGCCCAGCTGGCCACCGGAACAGCCGCGGCCGCGTCGGGCGCCCACCAGCTCGAGACCGGTGCCGGCGACCTCGCCACGGGCCTTGCCACGGGGGCGGAGAGTGCCTCGGCGCTCACCGACCTCGACCCGACCGAGACGGCGAAGGTCATCGCGGCGCCCGTCACCCTCGACGCCGCGCGGGACAACCCACTCGACTCGATCGGCCCGATCATCGGGATGCTCTTCGTCCCCGTGGGCCTCTGGATCGGCGCCCTGGCGATCTTCCTGGTGATGAAGCCTCTGTCGGCCACCGCCCTGGCCTCGACCGCCACCACCGGTCGTCTGGTCTGGCGCAGCCTCGGCCGCGGATTCGCGATCGCGGCCGCTCAGGCCCTGGCCGTGGTGTTGCTGCTGCACAGCACCCTCGGCGTGTCCTGGACTCTCGCCCCGGCGACGTTCGGGTTCTCGGTGCTGCTCGCGTTCGTCTTCGTCGCGGTGAACCACTTCCTCACGGCGGCGCTCGGCCGCATCGGCGTGGTGATCTCGCTGGTGCTGCTCAGCCTGCAGCTCGTGTCGGTCGGCGGGCTCTACCCGCTCGAACTGGTCTCGGAACCGTTCCGGTTGATCAGTCCGTTCCTGCCGCTCACCTGGGCCGTGCAGGGCATCCAGGCGATCGTGTCCGGCGGCAGCGGGGCGGATGTGGCCGCGGCGGTGTTCGCGCTGCTCCTCTTCGCGATCGTGGCCGTGCTGCTCTCCACGGCCGTCGTGGCCCGCCGCCGCGGCGCCCGGTCCTTCGCCCTCGCCGCCGCCTGACCCGCCCTCCCATCCCGCGAACTGTGACTCAAGCACCCAAAACCCGAGGTATTGCGTGCTCAACCCACCGGTCGCGGTGGGGTTAAGCGGGGGTGTGGGTCCGGGCGAAGGCCAGGGTGTCGGCAAGCATGGCGAGGCGCTCCCGCTCGGAGCGCGCGGACCGGGTGTTCACCTCGGCCACGATCTGGCCGGTCCAGTCGCCCGCGGCGAGCAGCCGGAGCACCTCGGCGACGGGCTCCGAGCCCTGTCCGGGCAGCAGATGCTCGTCGAAGACCCGGCCCTCGTCGAGGGAACCTGACCCGTCGCACAGGTGCACGTGCCGCAGCCTGTCGCCGAGGGCCGTGGCCATGGCCAGGCTGTCGTGCCCGCTCAGCGCGCAGTGCGAGAAGTCCAGCGTGACCGCGTCGCAGTCCATCCGGGTGGTGTCCCAGCCGGGGGAGTAGGCCTTCACTCCGCGGCCGCCGATCTTCCAGGGGAACATGTTCTCCACGGCGATCTCGATACCGGTCTGGTGCCCGAGAGCCCGCACGATGTCGAGGAAATCCTCTGCATAGCCGGCCTGCCAGCGAAACGGCGGATGCACGACGACGGTCGACGCACCCACCTCTGCGGCGAGGGCCGCGGACCGCTCCAGCTTCACCCGGGGGTCCCTGCCCCAGACGAAGTGGGTCAGCAACAGCACCGGAGCGTGCACGGAAAAGATCGGGAGCGAGTACCGGGCGGAGAGCGCCCGGAGCGTCGCCGCATCCTGGGTGGCTTCGTCGCGCGTGACCATCACCTCGACGCCGTCGAAACCGGCCTGATGGGCGAGCCTGAAGGCGTCCTCCAGGGGGAGCGGATAGACACAGGTGGTGCTCATGCCGATGCGAATCACGGCGTCAGCATAGCCTTCGCTGGTAACCTCGAAGTGCACCCAGGTGTTCCGCATGGGCGGGCACCGGAATGGATGAGTCATCGAAACCGCACCCGACACCACCGCAGCCACACCCGCAGCCGACGGCACCGAAGCCGACGGAACAGTCGTGCCCGAGACCGGCCCCGACGCCGTCGCCCCCGGACACTTCGACCTGGTGGTGGTCTCCAACCGGCTTCCCGTCGACTATGAAGTCGCCGAAGACGGCACCGAGAGCTGGCGCACCTCGCCCGGCGGTCTGGTCACGGCGCTCGAGCCGCTGATGCGGGCGTCCGACGGCGCCTGGGTGGGGTGGCCTGGAGTGGCCGACCGCGAGTTCGAGCCATTCGAGAACGACGGCATCTCCATCGTGCCCGTGCGGCTGAGCACCGACGACCTCGAGCTGTACTACGAGGGATTCTCCAACGACACCCTCTGGCCGCTCTACCACGACGTCATCGCCTCGCCCAGCTACCACCGTGAGTGGTGGGAGGCCTACGTGAAGGTCAACCGTCGCTTCGCGACCGCTGCTGCGGCCGCTGCGGCCCCCGGCGCCACGGTGTGGGTGCACGACTACCAGCTGCAGCTCGTGCCGCGGATGCTGCGCGACGCGCGCCCCGACCTCGTGATCGGCTTCTTCAACCACATCCCGTTCCCGCCGTACGGCATCTTCGCCCAGCTGCCCTGGCGCAAGCAGATCCTCGACGGCCTGCTCGGCGCCGACCTGATCGGCTTCCAGCGGCTGGCCGACGCGGGCAACTTCTCCCGCGCGGTGCGCCGCCTGTTCGGCTACGCCACCCGCGGCGTCGCGGTTGACGTGCCCAGCCAGAACGGCCAGCACCGCCGGGTCATCGCCAAGCACTTCCCCATCTCGATCGACGCCGCGGCGTACGAGGAAATGGCCAGGCGCCCCGAGATCCAGGAACGCGCCCGGCAGATCCGTGAGGACCTCGGCAACCCGAAGACGATCATGCTCGGCGTCGACCGCCTCGACTACACCAAGGGCATCGGCCACCGCATCAAGGCCTTCGGCGAACTCCTCGAAGACGGCCAGCTGAGCGTGGAAGACGTCACCCTGGTGCAGGTCGCCAGCCCGTCCCGTGAGCGGGTGGCCACCTACATGCAGCTGCGCGACGAGATCGAACTCGCCGTCGGCCGCGTCAACGGCGACTACTCCACCATCAGCCACACGGCCATCAGCTATCACCACCACGGCTACCCCCGCGAGGAGATGGTGGCGCTCTACCTGGCCGCCGACGTCATGCTCGTCACCGCCCTCCGCGACGGCATGAACCTCGTGGCCAAGGAGTACGTGGCCGTGCGGCACGACGGCGACGGCGTTCTGGTGCTCAGCGAGTTCGCCGGCGCCGCCGACGAACTCAAGCAGGCGGTGCTGATCAACCCGCACGACATCGACGGCATGAAGGCGTCGATCATGAAGGCCATCACCATGCCCAAGCGCGAGCGCACGAGGCGGATGCGGGCCCTCCGCCGCAAGGTTTTCGACAACGACGTGGCCGCCTGGAGCGCGTCGTTCCTGCAGACCCTCACCGGCGGGGCCGCCGTGCCCAGCGGCGTGCCGGAGAACCTGGTGAGCGCGCTGCGCGACATCAGCTCGGCCGAGACCATCCTGGTGGCCCTCGACTTCGACGGCACCCTGGCGCCGCACGTGGACGAGCCGGAGGACGCCCGCGCCGTGGACGGCACCCACGACGTCGTGCAGCGCCTGCTCGACCTCCCTGGCGTGCGCGTGGCGTTCGTGTCGGGCCGCGCCCTGGTGAGCCTCAAGCACGTGGCCGAGCCGCAGAGCGAGGTGCTCCTGACCGGCTCGCACGGCATCGAGGTGCAGCTGGACGCCAACGGCATCGAACTGGGCCTGGTGCCAGAGGAACTCGAGAAGCTCGACACCCTCACCCGGGTGCTCGAGCGCATCTCCGGACCCGTCTTCGGCACCTGGATCGAACAGAAGCCCGCCGGCCTGGCCCTGCACACCCGCCTGGCCACGGCTCAGGACGGTCAGGCCGTGCAGCGGGAGGCCCGCGACCAGCTGGCCGAACTGCTGCCGTCGCTCACCGTGCGCGAGGGCAAGAACGTGCTCGAATTCTCCGTGCGCTCCAGCACCAAGGGTGACGCCCTCGAGCGTCTGCGCGCGCACACCGGCGCCGACCGGGTGCTCTACGCCGGCGACGACGTCACCGACGAAGACGCCTTCACGGTTCTCGGCGACAACGACCTCGGTCTCAAGATCGGTCCGGGCGCCACCCTGGCCGGGTACCGGGTTCGCGGCCCCAAGGAGGTCACGCAGGTGCTCGCGCTGCTGGCCGACTTCCGTGCCGCATCCGCTGAGCAGGAGACCAAGCCGGAGAACTAGCCACACGCGTCGCGGGCCGGTTCGGGTGCCACCCGGCCCGCCCGCGACGTTCTAGACTCGCTTCATGCCTGAGTTCGACATGAAGCCCCGTAGCCGCGACGTCACCGACGGAATCGAAGCCACCACCTCCCGCGGCATGCTCCGCGCGGTGGGAATGGGCGACGCCGACTGGGACAAGCCCCAGATCGGGATCGCCAGCTCGTGGAACGAGATCACCCCGTGCAACCTCTCGCTGGACCGCCTGGCGCAGGCGTCCAAGGAGGGCGTGCACTCCGGCGGCGGTTACCCGCTGCAGTTCGGCACCATCTCCGTCTCCGACGGCATCTCGATGGGCCACGAGGGCATGCACTTCTCGCTGGTCTCCCGTGAGGTCATCGCCGACTCCGTCGAGGTCGTCATGCAGGCCGAGCGCCTCGACGGCTCCGTGCTGCTGGCCGGTTGCGACAAGTCACTGCCCGGGATGCTCATGGCCGCGGCCAGGCTCGACCTCGCGAGCGTCTTCCTCTACGCCGGGTCCATCGCACCCGGCTGGGTGAAGCTCTCCGACGGCACCGAAAAAGACATCACCATCATCGACTCCTTCGAAGCCGTCGGCGCCGTCAAGGCCGGCCGTATGAGCGTCGAGGACGCCAAGCGCATCGAGTGCGCCTTCGCGCCCGGCGAGGGCGCCTGCGGCGGCATGTACACCGCCAACACCATGGCCAGCGTCGCCGAGGCCCTGGGCATGAGCCTGCCCGGCTCCGCCTCGCCCGCCTCCGCGGACCGCCGCCGCGACTACTACGCGCACCGCTCCGGTGAGGCCGTCGTCAACCTGCTGCGCCTGGGCATCACCACCAGGGACATCCTCACCAAGAAGGCGTTCGAGAACGCCATCGCCGTGGCAATGGCCTTCGGCGGCTCCACCAACGTGGTGCTGCACCTGCTTGCCATCGCCCAGGAGGCCGAGGTCGAGCTCACCCTCGACGACTTCAACCGCATCGGCGACAAGGTTCCGCACATCGGCGACCTCAAGCCCTTCGGCAAGTTCGTGATGAACGACGTCGACCGTCACGGCGGCGTGCCCGTCGTCATGCGCGCGTTGCTCGAGGCCGGCCTGCTCCACGGCGACGCGCTCACCGTGACCGGCAAGACCGTCGCCGAGAACCTCGCCGAGATCGACCCGCCCGCACTGGACGGCACGGTGCTGCGCACCCTCGACAACCCCATCCACGCCTCCGGCGGCATCACCATCCTCAAGGGCTCGATGGCCCCTGAGGGCGCCGTCGTGAAGACCGCCGGCTTCGACAGCGACATCTTCGAGGGCCCCGCCCGGGTGTTCGAGCGTGAGCGCTCGGCCATGGACGCGCTCACCAACGGCGAGATCCTCAAGGGCGACGTCGTCATCATCCGCTACGAAGGACCCAAGGGCGGCCCGGGCATGCGCGAGATGCTCTCGATCACCGCGGCCATCAAGGGCGCCGGGCTCGGAGCCGATGTACTACTATTGACTGATGGTCGATTCTCAGGCGGCACAACCGGACTGTGTATCGGCCATATAGCACCCGAAGCGGTGGACGCAGGTCCGATCGCCTTCGTGCGCGATGGTGATCTGATACGGGTCGATATCGCAGCTCGCTCGCTCGACCTACTTGTCGACGCTGAAGAGCTCGCCGCCCGCCGAGAAGGCTGGGCCCCGCTTCCTCCCCGTTACACCCGTGGCGTCCTCGCCAAGTACTCCAAGCTCGTGCAGTCGGCGGCCCTCGGAGCGACCACGGGCTGATCGACACCATCCGTCACCGACTTAGGGATTTGCCTCTCATGACCACGGAACCTTCGCCCGTGCCGACACCCTCCTTTCCGACGCCATCCGGTCCTGCGTCCGGCGCCACGACGGCGCCGGACGGCGTGACCGAGCCCGAGATCCTCACCGGATCCGGCGCGATCCTGCGCACCCTCAAGCTGCTCGGCGTCACCGACGTCTTCGGCCTGCCGGGCGGCGCCGTCATCCCGCTCTACGACGAGCTGATGAACCAGGACGACATCCGTCACATCCTGGTACGCCACGAACAGGGCGCCGGTCATGCCGCCGAGGGCTACGCGTCCTCGAGCAACCGGGTCGGGGTGGCCATCGCCACCTCGGGCCCCGGCGCGACCAACCTGGTCACGGCCATCGCCGACGCCTACATGGACTCGGTGCCGCTCCTGGCCATCACCGGCCAGGTCTTCTCCACGCTGATGGGCACGGATGCCTTCCAGGAGGCCGACATCGTGGGCATCACGATGCCGATCACCAAGCACTCCTTCCTCGTGAAGCGGCCCGAAGACATCCCCGCCGCCATCGCCTCTGCGTTCCTGATCTGCAACACGGGACGCCCCGGCCCGGTGCTGGTGGACATCACCAAGGACGCCCAGCAGCTGAGCGCCCCGTTCATCTGGCCGCCCAAGCTCGACCTGCCCGGCTACCGGCCGATCACCAAGGCGCACGGCAAGCAGGTGCAGGCCGCTGCGGCGCTCCTGGCCGGTGCCGAGAAGCCCGTGTTCTACGTGGGCGGCGGTGTCATCCGCGCCAAGGCCTCGCCCGAACTGCTCGAGTTGGCCGAACTCACCGGCACGCCCGTCGTCACCACCCTGATGGCCCGTGGCGCGTTCCCGGATTCACACAAGCAGCACCTGGGCATGCCCGGAATGCACGGCACCGTCGCGGCGGTCCTCGCCCTGCAGGAATCCGACCTGATCATCGCCCTCGGTGCCCGCTTCGACGACCGGGTGACCGGTAAGGCCAGCGAGTTCGCGCCGAACGCCACCATCGTGCACGTCGACGTCGACCCGGCGGAGATCGGCAAGATCCGCGCCGCCGACGTGCCCATCGTGGGTGACGCCAAGGACGTGATCGCTGACCTCACGGTGGCCTACCGCGATGCGATCACGACGACCACGCCCGACATCACCGAGTGGTGGACGTACCTCAACGGTCTCCGCGAGAAGTTCCCGCTCGGCTACAGCGAACCCGCCGACGGCCTGCTCGCCCCGCAGTACGTGATCAAGCGCATCGGCGAACTGACCGGACCGGAGGGCGTCTACGCCGCCGGCGTCGGCCAGCACCAGATGTGGGCCGCACAGTTCATCAAGTACGAACGCCCCAACTCCTGGCTCAACTCCGGCGGCGCCGGCACCATGGGCTACTCGGTTCCCGCCGCCATGGGCGCCAAGGTCGCCGAACCCGACCGCGTGGTCTGGTCGATCGACGGTGACGGCTGCTTCCAGATGACCAATCAGGAGCTCGCCACCTGCACGATCAACAACATCCCGATCAAGGTGGCGATCATCAACAACTCGTCCCTCGGCATGGTGCGCCAGTGGCAGTCGCTGTTCTACGACGGCAGGCACTCGTTCACCGACCTCAACACCGGTCACGGCACCGCGATGGTGCCGGACTTTGTGAAGATGGCCGACGCGTACGGCGCCCTGGGCATCCGGGTCACCAGCGCCGACCAGGTCGACGACGCCATCAAGCTCGCCCTGGCCACCAACGACCGCCCGGTCGTGATCGACTTCATCGTCAGCCGGGACGCCATGGTCTGGCCGATGGTGCCGCAGGGTGTCAGCAACAGCTTTGTGCAGTACGCCAAGGACCACGCACCCACCTGGGAAGAGGAGTAACAATGAGCACCCACGTTCTCAGCCTCCTCGTCGAGGACAAGCCCGGCCTGCTCACGCGCGTCGCCGGCCTGTTCGCCCGGCGCGGCTTCAACATCGAGAGCCTCGCCGTCGGCCACAGCGAGATCCCCGGCCTGTCGCGCATCACGATCCTCGTCGACGTCGAAGACGCCCCGCTCGAGCAGGTGACCAAGCAGCTCAACAAGCTGATCAACGTCATCAAGATCGTCGAGCTCGACCCGACGCAGTCCGTGCAGCGCGAGCACCTGCTCGTCAAGGTGCGGGCGGACAACACCACCCGCTCCCAGGTGCTGGAGGCCGTCACCCTGTTCCGGGCCCGCGTCGTCGACGTGTCGACGGATGCCGTCGTCATCGAGGTGACCGGAGACTCCGGCAAGACCCAGGCGTTCCTGCGGGTGCTCGAGCCCTACGGCATCAAGGAGATCGCCCAGTCGGGTCTGCTCGCCATCGGTCGGGGATCCAAGTCGATCACCGAACGCGTCTTCAAGAACTAACCAGCTTCAATTACTGACCAACAACCAAGGAGAACACCACATTGTCTGAAATCTTCTACGACAAAGACGCCGACCTGTCCATCATCCAGGGCAAGAAGGTCGCCGTCATCGGCTACGGCTCGCAGGGCCACGCCCACGCGCAGAACCTCCGCGACTCCGGCGTCGAGGTCGTCATCGGACTCAAGGAGGGCTCGAAGTCGCGTGCCAAGGCCGAAGAGGTCGGCTTCACCGTGAAGACCGCCGCCGAGGCATCCGCCTGGGCTGACGTCATCGTGGTCCTCGCTCCCGACCAGGTGCAGCGTCACCTGTACAAGGACGACATCCTCCCCAACCTTGCCGAGGGCAAGGCCCTCGTCTTCGGACACGGCTTCAACATCCGTTTCGGCTACATCGAGGCGCCCGCGGGCGTCGACGTGGTCATGGTCGCCCCCAAGGGCCCCGGACACACCGTGCGTCGCGAATTCGAGGCCGGCCGTGGCGTTCCCGTCATCGTCGCCGTCGAGAAGGATGCTTCGGGCAACGCCTGGCCGCTCACCCTCAGCTACGCCAAGGCGATCGGTGGCCTGCGTGCCGCCGGCATCAAGACCACCTTCACCGAAGAGACCGAGACCGACCTGTTCGGCGAGCAGGCCGTTCTCTGCGGTGGCGCGTCGCAGCTGATCCAGTACGGCTTTGAGGTTCTCACCGAGGCCGGCTACCAGCCGCAGGTCGCCTACTTCGAGGTGCTGCACGAGCTCAAGCTCATCGTCGACCTGATGTGGGAGGGCGGCATCGCCAAGCAGCGTTGGAGCGTCTCCGACACCGCTGAGTACGGCGACTACGTCTCCGGCCCGCGCGTCATCGACCCGAGCGTCAAGGAGAACATGAAGGCCGTTCTCGCCGACATCCAGAACGGTGCATTCGCCGAGCGTTTCATCAACGACCAGGACGCCGGAGCTCCCGAGTTCCTGGCCCTGCGCAAGAAGGGCGAAGAGCACCCGATCGAGGCCACCGGCCGCGAGCTGCGCAAGCTCTTCGCGTGGAACGCCTCGAACGACGACGACTACGTCGACGGCGAAGCCGCCCGCTAGTCAGAACCCGTTTCACCGAAGGGGCCGGTCATTCGACCGGCCCCTTCGGCGTACCAGGGCTCGGCCAGGCTGCGGATGCGGGCGACGTGCCGCGTGCTGCCCTACGGACGCTCCGAAAGGGCATCAACCGGCAACTCAGCGAGGGGCCCGTTCGTGACTTGCCGCTTCCTGCCCTCTCGGGAGCGTCGAGGGGGCATCAACTGGCAACTGGGCGCGGGACTCTGCAGCGTCTCGCCGCCGGGTGTGGATCCGCAACGCGGAGACGCCTGGGCGGCACATCGAGAGCCGCCCAGGCGGCCCGTTAGGCTTCCGGAGTGAGTACGCACAACCCTGAGGTCGACCAGGTGCGGGACGGACCCGCCGACAGACCCGCCGACGGCCCCGCCGAGAGACCCGCCGGCCGCCCCGCGCGGGCCTCCCGCTCCACCCGGATCCTGGCGACACTCGCCCTCGCCGGCGCTGTGCTCTATGTGCTGGTCGACATCGTCCTGCAGTCGCTCCCGCCGCACTACAGCGTCGTCTCGGAGGCCGAGAGCAACCTCGCCGTCGGCCCGTACGGCTGGGTGATGAACCTGAACTTCCTGGCCAGGGGCGTGGTCACGGTCTGCGCCGTCGCCGCGCTGGCCAGGTTCGCACCGCGCAGCCGGCTGCAGCGGTGCGGCCTGGTGCTGATGCTCATCGCCGGCGCCTGCTCTGCCGCTCTGGCCTTCCTCCCCACCGACATCCCGAGCATCGATGCGCCCGGGCTTGCGCCGACCACCGCCCTCGGCGCGGCGCATCTCGCCGTGGCGGTTGTGGGTTTTGTCACTGCTCTGGTCGGCTTCGTCCTTCTCACCGTCTGGCTGCGGGGGAGTGACCGGCTGAGAGCGGCGTATCCGGCTGCCGCCATCCTCACGGGTGTGGCCCTCAGCGGACTGCTCTGGCTGGGTGCCGCGGCCACGCTCGCGCCCGGTCTGATCGGCCTGGCCGAGCGGCTGTGCCTGGCCGGCGTGCTCGGCTGGGTGATCGCGGTCGCCGCGGTCATCCGCCGCCGCAGCTGACCAGCCCCGACTCGCCCGATTCCGCTCCTGCGGAGGGCCCAGCGACTGGCGAAACCGGGCCACCGAGGACGCGCGCAGACGAGACTGGCCCGAATTTGCTAGTGCAAGGATGGTTCCGACTAGCGAAACCGGGCCACCCATCACACTGCGAGTTGAGGCTGGCCCGAATCCGCTAGTGCGAAGGGGCTGTCGACTAGCGAAACCGGGCAAGTCAAGACGCCGGGGCGGGGGTACCATGGCGCGCATCCGTGAGGCAAAGGAGCGTCATCGTGAAAGCACTCGTCTACGACGGCCCCGGTCAGAAGACCTGGACCGACCGGCCCGACCCGCGCATCCTGCGGCCCACCGACGCCATCGTGCGCATCGACACCACCACCATCTGCGGCACCGACCTGCACATCCTCAAGGGCGACGTGCCCGCGGTCGAGCCCGGACGCATCCTGGGCCACGAGGGCGTGGGAACTGTCGTGGAGACCGGCGACTCGGTGGAGTCCATCTCGGTGGGCCAGCGGGTGCTGATCTCCTGCATCAAGTCCTGCGGCCACTGTGCCAACTGCAAGATCGGCCTGTACTCGCACTGCCTGGGCGACGAGGGCCGGTCGGGAATCGGCTGGGTCTTCGGCCACCTCATCGACGGCACCCAGGCCGAGTTCGTGCGGGTGCCCTACGCCGACAATTCGCTCTACCCGCTGCCGGACTCTGTGACCGATGCCGAGGCCGTGATGCTCTCCGACATCCTCCCCACCGGATTCGAGATCGGCGTGCAGTACGGTCAGGTGGCCCCCGGTGACGTCGTCGCCGTGATCGGTGCCGGCCCGGTGGGTCTGGCTGCCATCGCAACCGCCGGGCTCTACGGCGCCGGTGCCATCGTGGCCATCGACCTCGACGAGAACCGGCTCGAGCAGGCCCGGCACTTCGGCGCCACCCATACCGTGCGTTCCGGGCGGCCCGAGTGGCGTGACGAGGTGCTCGCCGTCACCGACGGAGCGGGCGTCGACGTGGCCATCGAGGCCGTCGGGGTGCCGGACACGTTCACCATGGCGACCGAGATCGTGCGGCCCGGCGGTCACGTGGCCAACGTGGGGGTGCATGGCAAGCCGGTGCCGCTGCACGTGGAAAACCTCTGGATCCAGAACATCAGCATCAGCATGGGGCTCGTGAACACCAACACCACGCCGATGCTGCTCAAGCTCGTTGCCCAGCACAAGATCCCCGCCGATCGCCTCGCCACCCACCGGTTCACCTTCGACCAGGTCTTGGATGCCTACGACACCTTCTCCCGGGCCGCCGAGACGCATGCGCTCAAGGTGCTGATCAGCCGCTGAGCGGCCGGAGACATTTCGGAGATATTCCGGAGATATTACGGGCCGTAAGGACGGCACGATTTCTGCCTCGGCCCGCCGGTCCGGCTCTATAGGCTGGACACATGACTTCTTCACGGGATGACGATGCACTCGGCTGGGCCGGCGACGACGATCCCACGCTCGTCTCCGGAGGCGCCGCCGCGGCCGAGCGCACTCCTGCCTCGACAGCCGATACGACTGCAGCGGATGTGCCCGCCGACCGCGACTCTGCCACCCTGGACACCGCCATCCCGGACACCGACCTGCCCGAGGGGTGGGCGGTCACCGGCTCGCCCGGCGGCTACGTCGACGTTCCGGAGGAGCCCGCCTCCCTGTCGTCCCCGGCCCTGATCGGCCTGGGCATCCTCGCCGGCATCTACCTGCTGTACACGATCGGCTGGTTCATCGGTGTCGGACGCCTGACCAGCGGACTGACCGATCCGCTCGGCCAGTTCATGTTCTCGCTCGGCACCTGGCTGGCCATCGCGGCGCCGGCCGTGTGGTTCGCCTCCTCGTACTGGCTCACCCGCGGCAAGCCGAGGCTGCGCTGGACCTGGCTCATCCTGGGCGCCGTACTACTGGCCCCGTTGCCCTTCATCGCCGGAACCGGGGGACTCTGATGAGCACCGACAAGACACTCGACAACGCATCCGGCACCCGGGTGCGGCGCACGCCGGCCTGGCTCTCGGCCACTATCGCCATCGTGTTCGGCCTCTTCTACGCCTACAGCGCGTGGTCCGGGCTCGGCAACCTGCTCGGCCTCAACAACGCCGCGCAGCTGCTGGACACCAGCCTGAGCGGATTCGGCTGGGGTCTGCTGCTCACGGGTGTCCTCGCGCCGGTCGTGGTGTTCGGCATCGCCTTCTGGCTCGGTCGCCGCCGGGAGGCCGGTCCGCAGGCCCTCATGCTGCTGGCCGGGCTGTGCCTGGTCTCTGCGCTCTCCCTGGACATCTTCGTGTTCGGGCTCGGCAGCCTGATCGTCTAACACGCCGCAGAGCGGCGCCGTCAGCCGACGAGGCTCACGGCGAGCACCAGAGCGATCAGCACCAGCTGGCCGAGCAGCCGCGGAACGAACGGGATGGCCACGGCGCCGAAGCGTTCCTTGTACCGTGCCGCGTAGGCGTTCGCCGGGAACACGGCGACCAGGAACACGGCCAGGGCGACACCTGACGTAACACGGGTGGCCTCCAGGAGAAGTCCGACGCCGCCGAGAATTTCGCACACACCGGTGATCAGCACGAGGTTGCGTGGGGACCACAGGCCCCGCCAGCGCAGTCGTGGCGGGATCATGGCGGTCATCGTGCGTTGCACCGAGGGCACAAAATGGCTGATCCCCGCCACGACGAAGACCACCGCCAGGATGACCCTCAGCACGGTTAGGACGTTGGTCATGGACTCGGGGCTCATCGCTCTATTCTGCAGCCAGTAAAGTGTTGTGGTATCTGGCGCCCCAAGATCGTGGCGCGAGCTTCCCTCGCCTGACGCTTTCTAAGGATCTGTTTTCGTGTCGAAGCCCGTTGTACTAATCGCCGAAGAACTCTCGCCCGCCACCGTCGATGCCCTCGGGCCCGACTTCGACGTTGTCAACGTCGATGGCACCGACCGTGCCGCCCTGCTCTCCGCGCTGGCCTCCGCCAACGCCATCCTGGTGCGCTCCGCCACCAAGGTCGACGCCGAGGCTCTCGCCGCCGCGCCGCACCTGCAGGTCATCGCTCGCGCCGGCGTCGGACTCGACAACGTCGACATCAAGGCCGCCACCGCGGCCGGCGTCATGGTGGTCAATGCGCCCACCTCCAACATCATCTCGGCCGCCGAACTGACCGTCGGCCACATCCTCAGCCTGGCCCGCCACATCCCGCCGGCTCACGGCGCCCTCGCCCAGGGGCAGTGGAAGCGCTCCAAGTACACCGGCATCGAGCTCTACGAGAAGACCGTCGGCATCATCGGCCTGGGCCGTATCGGCGCCCTCGTCGCGGCTCGCCTGCAGGCCTTCGGTGTGAACATCATCGCCTTCGACCCGTACATCACCTCGGCTCGCGCCCAGCAGCTCGGCGTGCACCCGGTGACCCTGGACGAACTGCTCGAGCAGTCCGACTTCGTCACCATCCACATGCCCAAGACGCCGGAGACCACGGGCATGATCAGCGCTGCGCAGCTGAAGCTCATGAAGCCCACCGCCTACGTCGTCAACGTCGCCCGCGGTGGACTCATCGACGAAGCCGACCTGTACACGGCGCTCGTCGACGGCACCATCGCCGGAGCCGGCCTGGACGTCTTCGTCAATGAGCCGCCGACCGGCTCGCCGCTGCTCGGACTCGACAACCTGATCAGCACCCCGCACCTGGGCGCGTCCACCGACGAGGCCCAGGAGAAGGCCGGCGTCTCCGTCGCCAAGTCCGTGCGCCTCGCGCTGTCCGGCGAGCTGGTGCCCGACGCGGTCAACGTCGCCGGCGGCGTCATCGACCCCACCGTGCGTCCCGGTATCCCGCTGGTCGAGAAGCTCGGCCAGGTCTTCTCGGGACTGGCCGCCCACAGCCCGCTCACCAGCGTGGACATCGAGGTGCGCGGCGAGATCGTCGAATTCGACGTCTCGGTGCTCAAGCTTGCCGCACTCAAGGGCATCTTCACCAACGTGGTCAGCGAGACGGTCTCTTACGTCAACGCGCCGCTGCTCGCCGAGCAGCGCGGAGTGAGCGTGCGCCTCATCACCGACGCCGAGTCGCCCGAATACCGCAACCTCATCACGCTGCGCGGCGCCCTCGCCGACGGCTCGCAGGTCTCGGTCTCCGGCACCCTGGTGGGCACCAAGCAGATCGAGAAGATCGTCGAGGTCAACGGTTACGACGTCGAGGTGCCGTTCGCCGAGCACCTCATCGTCATGCTCTACACCGACCGCCCCGGAATCGTCGCCGTGTACGGCCGCGAATTCGGCGAGGCCGAGATCAACATCGCGGGCATGCAGATCGCCCGTCACGAGGCCGGCGGCGAGGCGCTCAGCGTTCTGACGGTCGACTCGCCCGTCCCCGCCGCGTTGATCGCGTCGCTCCGCGAGGCGATCGCGGCTGACGTCATGGTCGCGATCGACATCACCGAGTAACCAGCCCGTCGCCTCACGAGGCGCAGCACGTACGAAAAAAGCCCCGGATGCGCATCCGGGGCTTTTTTCACGTGCTGTAACGAAACGGGTCAGACGTCGTCGATCGACCGTTCCTGCTGCACGGTGCGTTCCCCGCTGACGGGGTCGACGGCGCTGCGGGTGGTGCTGATGCTGCTGCGTCGGCGGGTGAGCAACACCAGGCCGAGCACGAAGATGAGCGCGCCCGCGCCCATCAGGATGTACCCGACGAGGTCGAGGTCGACCCAGTCGACCTGGATGTTGAGGGCCCACACCAGGATGGCGCCGACGACGAACAGGAAGATTCCCAATCCGATACTCATGGTGAACTGCTTTCTTCGGTGATGGCACATGCGCGTCGGCGACGCGCACGGTCAGGGTCCTCCAGCATAGACACCCGAAAGCGGGCAGTAGGGTTGATTTGCAGGGTATCTCTACGTCAAATTCGTGTCACTATCGCCAGCCCACCGGCTGCCTCACCGTAATCGGAGCCGCATGTCCCGCTCAGTCAAGCTCGCAGTCATCGCCGGAGACGGCATCGGCCCCGAGGTCGTCGCCGAAGCCCTCAAGGTGCTTGACGCCGTGACCCAGGCCGAGCCCGTGGACTTCGATCTCACGCACTTCTCGCTCGGCGCCACCCGCTTCCTCGAGACCGGCGACGTGCTGACCGACGACGATCTGGCCGCGATCAGCGCGCACGACGCCATCCTGCTCGGCGCCGTCGGGGGAGTGCCCGGCGACCCCCGGCTCAAGAACGCCAACATCGAGCGCGGGCTCCTGCTCAAACTGCGCTTCTCGCTCGACCACTACGTCAACCTGCGCCCGAGCGTGCTCTTCCCCGGTGTGCCCAGCCCGCTGGGAGACCCCGGCGAGGTGGATTTCGTCGTCGTGCGTGAGGGCACCGAGGGCCCGTATGTGGGCAACGGCGGCGCCATCCGCCAGGGCACCCCGCACGAGGTGGCCAATGAGGTGTCCGTCAACACGGCCTTCGGCGTCGAGCGGGTCGTGCGATACGCGTTCGAGGTGGCCAAGAACCGGCCGCGCAAGCGCCTCACCCTGGTGCACAAGACCAACGTGCTGGTCTTCTCCGGCAGCCTCTGGCAGCGCATTGTCACCGAGGTCGGCGCCGAATACCCCGACGTGGCCGTCGATTACCTGCATGTCGATGCGGCGACGATCTTCCTCGTCACAAATCCGGGTAGATTTGATGTCATCGTCACGGACAACCTCTTCGGCGACATTCTCACTGACCTGGCAGCGGCAATCAGCGGCGGCATCGGCCTGGCGGCATCCGGAAATATCAACCCGGACGGCCGTTTCCCCAGCATGTTCGAGCCGGTACACGGCTCGGCACCCGACATCGCGGGCCGGCAGTTGGCCGATCCCACGGCGGCGATCCTCTCGGTCGCGCTCCTGCTCAACCACCTTGGGCTCCAGGATGCGGCGGCTCGGGTGAGCGCGGCCGTCACGGCCGACATCGTGGCCCGCAGCGCCAACACGGGCAGTGTCGACACCGGCAGCGCCGCCTCGGGTTCACGATCCACCAGCGCCGTCGGCGATGCCATCGTGGCCCGCCTCACCGGCACGTCCGCTTAATCGCATTCCCGTCTACTCACAAGGGACTCCCATGAGCCAGCAGAGCACCACCTTCCCCCTCGAATTCGAACTGACCCCGTCTGAGACGGCCCGATCCAGCGCCGAGCGCGAGACGATCCTCTCCGACCCGGGTTTCGGCAAGCACTTCACCGACCACATGGTCACGATCGACTGGACCGTCGAGGCCGGCTGGCAGAACGCTCGGGTCACCCCGTACGGTCCGCTGCTGCTCGACCCGGCCTCCTCGGTGCTGCACTACGGCCAGGAGATCTTCGAGGGCATGAAGGCCTACCGCCACGCGGACGGTTCCATCTGGACCTTCCGGCCGGAGAAGAACGCTGAACGCCTGCAGAGCTCCGCTCGCCGGCTCGCGTTGCCCGAGCTGCCTGTGGCCGACTTCATCGAGTCGATCAAGCAGATGATCGCCGTCGATGGCGCCTGGGTGCCCAACGCTCCGGAGGCCAGCCTGTACCTGCGCCCGTTCATGATCGCGAACGAGAGCTTCCTCGGGGTGCGGGCCGCGCACAAGGTGGGCTACTACGTCATCGCCAGCCCGGCCGGAGCCTACTTCACCGACGGCGTCGCCCCGGTGAGCATCTGGCTTTCCACTGAGTACTCCCGCGCCGGCCGCGGTGGCACCGGTGCCGCAAAATGCGGCGGCAACTACGCCGCCTCACTGCTGCCCCAGCGTGAGGCCTACGACAACGGTTGCGCCCAGGTACTCTTCCTCGACGGCGAGACCGGCACGCACATCGACGAGCTCGGCGGCATGAACGTGTTCTTCGTGCACGGCACCGACACCCTCGTCACCCCGCGCCTGACCGGCACGATCCTCGAGGGTGTCACCCGCGACAGCATCATGCAGCTCGCCCGGGACCGCGGCATGACCGTTGAGGAGCGGGACGTGACCGTGGACGAGTGGCGCGACGGTGTCGCATCCGGTGAGATCACCGAGGTGTTCGCCTGCGGAACGGCCGCCGTGGTCACGCCCATCGCCCAGCTCAAGGGCGTCGGCTTCGAGATCGGGTCGGCCGATGCTCCGGCCGGGGAGATCACCATGGCGCTGCGCCAGGAACTCACCGACATTCAGTACGGCCGCCTGCCCGACCGGCACGGTTGGCTGATGCGGCTGGATGCTGCGCCGGCAGATGCAGCGACCGAAACTGAGGTGACCGCGTGAAGATCGCACGGTTCAGCCACGCCGGCACCATCGCGTTCGGCATCATCGACGATGACGAACTCGTCGTGCTCACCGGCGACCCCATGTTCGCCGGTTACAACCCCACCGGCCAGCGCCTTCCTCTGGTGGATGTGGCCCTGCTCGCTCCCGTGATCCCGCGGTCCAAGGTCGTCGGCCTCGCCGGCGCCTACTTCGCCGATGCCGTGGAGAAAGCCGCCGCGCAGGACGGCGGGGCCGTCGAGCCGCGCTTCTTCCTCAAGCCCAACACCACAGTCGTTGGCCCGAACGACCCCATCGTGTTGCCCGCGCAGTCCGACGACGTGCGCGTGGAGGGTGAACTGGCCATTGTGATCGGCCGGGTCGCCAAGAACCTCAGCGTGGCCGATGCGGCCGGGGCCATCTTCGGTTATACCATCGCCAACGACGTCACAGCGGTCGACGTGCAAGCGCTGGAGGGGGACGGTGCCCGGGCCAAGAGCTTCGACTCGTTCTGCCCGCTCGGCCCGGTGATCGATACCGAGTTCGACCCGGAGAGCGCCCACATCAACGGGCGGGTGAACGAGACGGTCTTCGAGAACAGTGACGTGTCACTGCTCGCATTCTCGATGGCCGAGATCGTGGCATCCGTGTCCAGCGCCTTCACCCTGCTGCCCGGAGACGTGATTCTTACCGGCTCACCGAGCGCCGCCCAGCGAGTGACGCACGGCGACAGCGTGAGCATCGAGATCCCGGGTCTCGGCGTGCTGACCAACCCGGTGCGAAGCGCGGCCTAGCCGTCCGCGTACGGCAACTGTTGCCACAGCGGACGAGTGCGCCCGGCGCACCGGGCGCACTTGTCCGGACGAGGAACAGTTAGAGCGGGAACCAGGCGCGCACCTGGTCGGCGGCCGTGGAGAGCAGCGCGGCCGATTCGGTGGCGTTGACCCGGGCCAGGAGCATGGCGCTCATGGAGAGGGACGCAAGAGTGCGCACCCGTTCCTCCGCGCGGTCGGCCGGGCTTCCGGCGCCGGCCAGCGCATGGCCGAGGGCGGCGGCGAGGTCGGTGCGGTACCCCTCCACGACCTCGCGGGCCGGTTCGTCGTGGGTGGCGAGGCCCGTGGCGCAGTTGACCAGAAGGCATCCGCGGCGGGGGGAGTCCAGCGGCAGAGCGGCGATGGCCTCCCGCAGCCTGTCGAAGTAGGCCAGCAGGGCGTCGCGACCTGCATCCGGTGCCTCAAGGACGCTCAGGCGCGGGCGGATGACGGTGTCCCGATAGTCGGCGACCGCGGCGTCGAAGAGCCCGCGTTTGCTGCCGAAGGCGTGGTACAGGCTCGACCGGTTGAGCCCCGTGGCTGTCTCGAGGTCGGCCAGCGAGGCACCCTCGTAGCCGAGGTCCCAGAAGACGTCGCGGGCGGATTGCACGACCGTCGTGCTGTCGAACGTCTGGAGCCGTCCCATGAGCTGCCTGCCTTCCGCCCGCGGACGTCTGGTCCGGGTGTTTCGCGGTTTCGCTCCGCGGGTGTTCCTGTGAATGTTCTGTACTGCTCGTTTCACTATAACCGATAGCCCGGCTATAGTAAAACGATCGGTGCAGAAAACGAGCGGCGCCTCAAGCGCCCGGCACCCACCACGAACAGTTAGGACGTTTCGCATGACGACAGCCACCAGTACCCAGATCCAGCTCGCAGCCCGGCCGACCGGCTGGCCCACCGACGCGGACTTCAGCACAGCCGTCGTCGAGCTACCCGAGTTGACCGCCGGTCAGGTGCGCGTCGTCAACGACTTCATCTCGGTCGACCCGTACATGCGCGGCCGCATGAACGACGTCAAGTCCTACATCCCGCCGTTCGTGCTCGGTGAGACCATGGGCGGCGGCGCCGTCGGCCACGTCGTGGCGTCCACCGTCGAGTCCGTGCCCGTCGGCAGCCTCGTCGTGCACCAGTACGGCTGGCGCGATGTCGTGCAGGAGGACGCCGCCGGCTTCCGTGTCGTTCCCGAGATCCCGAACGTTCCGGCATCCGCCTATCTCGGTGTGCTCGGCATGACGGCACTGACCGCCTATGTGGGCCTGCTCGAGGTCGCCAAGTTCAAGGAAGGCGACACCGTTTTCGTCTCCGGTGCCGCAGGCGCCGTGGGCAGCATGGTGGGCCAGATCGCCCGGCTCAAGGGTGCCGCTCGCGTCATCGGCTCCGCCGGAACCGACGAGAAGGTGGCCCTGCTCACCGAGAAGTACGGCTTCGACGCCGCGTTCAACTACAAGACCGGTGACATCGCCGCGCAGCTGGCCGAGGCCGCACCCGAGGGCATCGACGTGTACTTCGACAACGTCGGCGGCGACCACCTCAGCGCCGCGCTCGGTGCTTTCAAGGACGGCGGCCGCGCGGCACTCTGCGGTGCCATCTCACAGATGAACCGCACGGATGGCCCCACCGGCGTGCAGAACATGGTCAACATCGTCACCCGCGGGCTCACCCTCACCGGCTTCACGGTCGGCAACTACCTGCAGCACTTCCCGGCCTTCACCGAGCAGATGGGCACCTGGTTCGCAGCCGGCGACATCGTCTTCGACGAGACCGTCGTCGACGGAATCGAGAACGCGGTCGACGCGTTCCTGGGCATGCTCCGCGGCGAGAACACCGGCAAGATGGTCGTCAAGACCTCCGTCGCCGCCAACTGACCGGCCGCGGCCCACCGGCCGCCCCGGCATCCGTTTCACTGAATCCGACTCTTGGAGAGAATATGACTTCCGTACTTTTTGTCGTCAGCGCCGCTGACCACTGGACCCTCAACGACGGTTCGCTGCACCCCACCGGCTACTGGGCCGAAGAGCTAGCCGAACCGCACCGCCTGTTCACCGAGGCCGGCTGGTCGATCACTATTGCCACGCCGCAGGGCGCTGCTCCCACGGTGGACCTGGGCAGCCTGGCCGCCGGCGCGACCGGTAGTGACGAGCGCTCCGCCGAGCTGCGCAGCTACCTCGAATCCCTGCCCGCGTTGCAGAGCCCGAACTCGCTCGACGACGTGACGGTGTCCGACTACGACGTGGTCTTCTACCCCGGCGGCCACGGCCCCATGGAAGACCTCGCTGTCGACGCGACCAGTGGTCAGATCATGACGGATGCCATCAGCTCCGGCAAGATCCTCGGCGTGCTCTGCCACGCCCCGGCGGCACTGTTGGCCTCGGTCGACGCCGACGGCACCTGGCCGTTCCTGGGCTACCGCATGACCGGTTTCACCGACGCCGAGGAGGCCCTGGGCGGACTCGCACCGAAGGCCAAGTGGCTCGTGCAGGCGCGTCTGGTCGAACTGGGTGCCGACTTCGTCGAGGGTGCGTCCTTCGGGGAGCACATCGAAATCGACCGCAACCTCTACACGGGCCAGAACCCGGCGTCGTCGGTCAAGCTCGCCACGGCGATCATCGACGCGGTGGCCGCCCAGAAGTAGTGGCGCCCGCGCGGTTCGCGCTGAGCAGTTCGCACTGAGCAGTTCGCATTGCGCAGTTCGCACCGAGCAGTTCGCACTGCGCACGACGCATCACCCAGTCTCGCGAAAGCGGTCCTGTGGTCACCTCCCGGATCCGGAGGCGACCGTGGGGCCGCTTTCGTGCGTTCCCGCTCTCATTTCCACCTTCAGACCTTCAGTGCCCACGCTAGAACGGTGGGTTTTCGGGGACGGGCGCCGTGGGGCGGCGCGTGGGTTGGTGTCGGGGCTGTAGGTAGCTGTCGTCGGCGGGGCGGGTCCGGGTTTTCGGGCCGGTGGTCGGCGGCAGGGGCCGGGGTGGTGCCACGGGGTTGGCGGGGTCGGTGCGGTAGCTGCGTTGTCCGGGCGAGGTCCAGAGCAGGATTCCACCGGGCTCCTGGGTGACCCGCCACCGGGACAGGTGCTTGAGCCGGTGGTGGGCTTCACAGAGGTGCGCGAGGTTGTCGCTGTCGGTGGTGCCGCCGCCGGCCCAGGGGTCGGTGTGGTCGACGTCGCTCTTGACGGCGGGGCGGGAGCAGCCGGGAAAACGGCAGGTTTCATCGCGCATCCGCAGCCATTTGCCCATGGCTTTGGTCTTCTTGTACTGGGTTTTGCCCAGGGAAAGCACCACCCCGGACTCCGGGTGGGTCAGCAGCCGGGTGAAGCCTGGTGCGTTCCCGGCGATCTCGCGGGCGGTTTCGGGGGAGATCGGTCCGTAGCCTTCGAGGGTGGCGGGTTCATCGTCCAGGCCCAGGAGGGTGAGGACGGGAACGGTGATCATGACCTTGCCGCGGATTCCGACGCCCATCCCGTCAGGGGTGACGCCGTCCAACAAAAGGGCGCGGGTGATGTCGGCGCGCAACTGGTCGAGCGTGCGCCGCTTCTCCTCCTCGTCCCTCATCGCGGCCGTGCCCAACCCGAAGCCCGTGCCGGCACCCGGGCCGAAGCTCTCGCCAGCTCCGGCGGCTGCTGTCGCTGTCGCCTCCGCCGCGGTCGAGGCGTCGGTCTTCTTCAGCCGCACGGCCATCGAGTCGATGCGGTCGAAGGCGGCTTTGGTGTCGTGGGCGGTGCCGTACCAGTGCAGCCAGCCCATCCCGTCGGGTGCGGCCTCCCAGTAACTGCGGCGGTCGGCGAAAGCGTTCCTGTTACGGATCGCGATCGATTCCGGGTGCGTGCGTTCCCGCACCCGGCGGGCTCTGTCGTTGAAGCGGCCCACGGGTAGCTTCTTCGCGGCCGGGAGGACCGCTTCCACGAACGCGGCCTGGTCTTCGTCCGGGAGGGTGCGCATCTGGTCCAGGAGCACGGTCGCGTGGCGGTAACTGATCTCACCGGCGGAGAGGGCCTGAAACGCGGCGGGGGTCGACAGCAACCACAGGGACTGGTCCAGCAGCCGTTCCACGGCCCGTTCGGCGAGCTTGAGCAGGCACGCGAGTTCGCTCACGATGGTGCGGCGGGCCACTTCCCCGTCCTCCCACCGTGAGTACGCGGCGGCGCGGGCTTGGTACGTGGTCATGGTCGCCGTGTTCCGGGCGGCCGCCCGGATGAGATCCGGGCTGCCGTGCAGGCGGGAAGACACCCGCGGATCCTCGCTCCACGTCTGCAGGTCGACCATATGCTCGGCCTGCCGGGCCTGGACCTGGGCGATCAGGCGGGCGTCGGCCGCGATGAGTTCGGTGCGTCGGGCGAGCTCCGTCTTCACGAACTCGTCCAAAGCTACATCGGGCACGTATTCGTCGGGCTCAGCCGCCTCGGCGTGCGGTGTCTGTGTGATCGGGTCGGTCGGGGTGATAGCGGTGGGGGTGATGCCGGGTGGAGCGGACTCCGGAGAGTAGTCGTCATCGTCCGGAGTGGGCGGTGGAGCCTGGTCTGGGCTACTCATAGTGAGATCGTCTCACCGACCACTGACATTCGAGCGACCCGCACACGCGCCTAGAGTGCCCATCCGCGAACTGTGACATAGGCCCCCACAACGCGACGGGTCGGTGCTTGAGTTACAGCTCGCGATTGGTGCGTAGGGAGATGGGGTGGGACAGCCTGGCGAGAGGGGCCAGCGGGCGGAAGGGGTTAGCGGGCGAGGGTTATCAGAGCTGCTTCGACGTCGGAGGCGTCGTTCCAGAGATGGAAGGCGACTCGGGCTCGGCCCGCGCGTCCGGAGGCCGTGATGCCGGCGGCGGTCAGGCGGGCCAGGTCGGCGCCCGATGGGTCCGCCCACGTGACGATGGCCTGGGATCGTTGCGGCAGCCCGAGTCCGGCACAGAGCGCATTGCCGAGGCCTGTGTCGTGGGCGTAAACCGCGGCCGGATCGAGCCGCGCGAAGAATTCCAGGGCAACCCTCGTGCCCACCCACGCCGGCCAAGCCGGAGAAACGTCGAAGCGGCGCGCATCCGTGGCCAGTGTCATGGTGGGGCCGTAGCAGGATGCCCACGGGTCGTCGCCGGCGAACCAGCCGGCCTGCACCGGGCGCAGAAGCTCCGCCAGCGCGGGCTGCACGGTGAGGAACGCGGCCCCACGCGGCGCCCCCAGCCACTTGTAGGCGTGGCAAATGGTGGCGTCGAAGTCGCCGGCCGCCACGGGCAGCCAGCCGGTGGCCTGGGTGGTGTCGCAGAGCGTGTAGGCGCCCACCTCGGCGGCGGCCGTGCGGATCGCCGGCGCATCCGCGATCTCGCCGGTGGCGGATTGCACGAGGGAGAAGGCCACCAGCCAGGTGCGCTCGGTGAGCGACGCCGCCAGCTCGGCCACCGGCACGTGGCGCACGGTGACGCCGCGGTGTTCCTGCTGCAGGAACGGGAAGACCATGGAGGTGAAGTCCCCGTCGACGCAGACTACTTCCCGGCCGTCGGGCACGGATGCCGCCACAACCGCGGCCATCACCGACGCCTGCGACCCGATCGCCACCCGGTCGGCACCGACCCCGACCAGACCGGCGTAGAGTGCCCGGGCGCGGTCGATCTCCACCTGGTAGTGGGCGGGGGAGGCCTCGCCGCGAGCCCAGATGTCGGCGTCAACCTGCAGCGCCCGCACGGTTTCGATGGTCGGCCGGCCCGAGGTGCACGCCGCCAGATAGCGGGTCGTGCTGGGGGAGTACGCGGCCCGCGCCTCCGTCAGGCTGAGGGTGGCGAGTGGAGTACGGGGCGGAGCGGTGGAACTCATGCTTCCAGCGTCCCGCGCCCCGATCCATTCGGCAATGGCCAGTGCTCGATCTTTCCCATAACGAGCGGTTATGCTTCGAGCATGCCCGACACCGTTCACCGTGCACTCGACGTAGATTCCCACGCGCTGCGCATCGTGCACCGCATCAACGAGCTCGGCTCGATCACCGCCGCCGCGCGATCCCTCGGCTACAGCCAACCGGCGGTGAGCCAGCACCTCAAACGCCTCGAGGCTCGGCTCGGGCTGCCCCTGGTGGCCAAGTCGGGCCGCGGCGTGCGACTCACCGAGGCCGGCCGCATCCTGGCCCGGCACGCGGCCACGGTGACCCAGGCGCTGGATGCCGCGGCGGGCGAACTCAGCGACCTGGCCGGCCTGCGCAGTGGCCGGGTGACACTCGCCGCCTTCCCTTCCGCGTCGGCCACGGTCATCCCCACCCTGTTGCGCGGCCTGTCCCAGCGCCACCCCGGCGTGCAGCTGAGCTATCTCGAGGCCGAACCGCCCGAGGCCGTGCGCGCCGTGCGGGACCGCGCCGCCGACCTCGCGATCACCTTCAGCTATACCGGCGACCAGGCCGACCCGCACCGGCAGAGCGCCCAGGGGCTCACCGTGGTGCCGCTGTGGCGCGATGAGATGCTCGTGGTGCTTCCTCGCGAGCACGCTCTGGCCGGTCACAGCCGCATAGATCTGGCCCGGCTGGCCGAGGACCAGTGGATCGGCGGCTGCCCGCGCTGCCGGGCGCACCTGCTCGACCTCGCTGCCCGCAGCGGCTTCACGCCGGGTATCTCCTACGAGACCGACAACGTCGTGGCCGTGTTCGGTATGGTCGCCGCTGGCCTGGGTGTGGCCCTGGTGCCCGCCCTCGCGATCGCGGCCTCCCCGCTGCCCGCCGGCATCGTGGCCCGGCCCACCACAGCGGGTGACTTCCGCACGATCCACCTCGTCGGCGCCGAGGGCGCGGAGTCGGTTCCTGCGGTGGCCGCCACCATCCGCGCCATCGGTGTGATCGACGCGGCACCGTGGTCGCTGTTCGGCGCCGGCCCTGGGCCACATTCCGCACACGCCGGTGCGGGCCACCCTCGGTAGGATGAATGCCGTATGTCTACTACAACAGCGCACCCGTTCTCGACCGCAACCGGCACTGATGTGCGTGTGCGGTTCTGCCCCTCGCCCACCGGCACGCCGCACGTCGGCCTGATCCGCACGGCCCTGTTCAACTGGGCCTACGCCCGGCACACGGGCGGCAAGTTCATCTTCCGCGTGGAGGACACCGACGCCGCCCGCGACAGCGAGGAAAGCTTCACCCAGCTCCTCGAGGCCATGCGCTGGCTGCGCCTGGACTGGGACGAGGGTGTGGAGACCGGGGGACCGCACGAGCCGTACCGCCAGTCCCAGCGCTACGACATCTACCGCGACGTGATCGCAAAGCTTGTCGAGTCCGGCCATATCTACGAGAGCTTCGCCACCGGCGAGGAGATCGCCGAGCGCAACATCAAGCTCGGCCGCGACCCCAAGCTCGGCTATGACAACTACGAGCGCGACCTCACCGACGAGGAGAAGGACGCGTTCCGCGCCGAGGGGCGCCAGCCGGCGCTCCGCCTCAAGGTGCCCGACACCGAGCTCTCCTTCGACGACCTGGTGCGCGGCGAGATCACCTTCCCGGCCGGCTCGTTCAGCGACTTCGTCGTGGTGCGGCCCAACGGGCATCCGCTCTACCCGTTCGTGAACCCGGTCGACGACGCGCTCATGGGCGTCACCCACGTGCTGCGCGGCGAGGACCTGCTCTCCTCCACCCCGCGCCAGATCGCCCTGTACCACGCGCTGATCGACATCGGACTCACCACCTTCGTGCCCCGCTTCGGCCACCTGCCCTACGTCATGGGCGACAAGAACAAGAAGCTCTCCAAGCGTGACCCCGAGTCGAACCTGTTCCTGCACCGCGAACGCGGCTTCATCCCCGAGGGCCTGGTCAACTACCTGTCCCTGCTGGGCTGGTCACTCACGCATGACCGCGACGTGTTCTCCATCGAGGAGATGATCGCCGCGTTCGACGTCGTGGACGTGAACCCCAACCCGGCGCGCTTCGACCTCAAGAAGGCCGAATCGCTCAACGGCGACCACATCCGCCTGCTCGAGCCGGCCGACTTCGCCTCCCGCGTGGTGCCGTACCTGGTGCACGCCGGCATCGTCACCGAGCCGCTCAGCGACGCCGAGCAGGCCATCCTCACCGCCGCCGCCCCGCTCGTGCAGGAGCGCATCGCCCTGCTCGGCGAGACGCCCGACATGCTCGGCTTCCTGTTCCACAGCGCCGACACCCTCGAGTTCCAGGCGGATGCGCTGAAGTCGCTTCCGCAGAACGCCGCCGAGATCCTCGCAGCCGCCACGGACGCCCTCCGCAACATTCCCGAAGCGGAATGGAAGCACGAGCTCCTGCACACGACCCTCGCGGACACCCTGATCGAGGGCCTCGGCCTCAAGCCCCGGGTCGCGTTCGGCCCGCTGCGCGTGGCCGTGTCCGGCCGCAAGATCTCGCCGCCGCTGTTCGAATCCATGGAGATCCTCGGCCGGAGCGACACCCTGGCCCGCCTGGACCGGCTCTCGGCGACCCTGGTGTCATGAGCCCGGACGGTTCAGTGAACGCCGGCGGCGGCGCCTCCGCTGCCGGCGCCGCCGAGACGCCATACGACGTCGTCATCATCGGTGCCGGCCCAGCCGGCCTGGCCGCGGGGCTCAACCTGGTGCGCGCCCGCCGGCGCACCCTGATGATCGACAGCAACCGGCCCCGGCATTCGGCCACTCTCCGGTCGCACGGTTTCATCACCCGGGACGGCGTTCCGCCCCTGGAGCTGAGGCGCATCGGCCGTGAGGAGTATGAGGCTTATCCGGCCGCCGAGTTCCACATGGGGCTCGTGCGCGCCGTGGAGGCCCTGGCGGGCGCCGAGGCGACGGACGCCACAGTGGCCCGCTTCACGGTGTCGACCAAGGGCATGCGCGGCGAGAAGAACCGGGTGGTCACGGCGCGCACCGTGCTGATCGCCACCGGCCTGGCCGAGACGCTGCCGGCGCTGCCGAGCATCCGCGCCTGGTACGGCACCAACCTGCACAGCTGCATCGCCTGCGACGGCTACGAAGAGGCCGACCGCGCCCTCGCCCTGATCGGCGAGACCGACGACCTCGCCGAGCACGCCCTGCTCATCTCGCAGTGGACCGACGACCTCATCGTCTTCACGAACGGTGTCGGCCAGGTCACCGACGCCGACGAAGCGGCACTTGCCGCACGCGGCATCCGTGTCGACCGGCGCGCCCTCACCGACGTGGTGGGGGAGCGCGGCGCCATGACTGGTATCGAGGTCGCCGACGGTGAGTTCGTGGCCAGGGAGGGCGGTTTTGTGCGTCCCCGGTACGAGGCAGCCGCGACGTTCGCGGGTGCGCTTCATCCGGCCACGGATGCGTCCGGCCTGATCGTCGTCGACCCGCAGGGCCGCACCTCGGTGCCCGGTCTCTTCGCCGCGGGCGACACCACCCCGCCCGGACCGGAGCAGTTGCTTGTCTCCGCAGGCGAGGGTGCGCGCGCCGCGGTGGCCATCAACCGCGAGCTTCTCGGCCCGCTCGCGACACACCCTCCACTCAATTTGGCTGGTCGCACCGAAGTGGGCTAGAGTTACTTTTCGGCGCGGTTCTCGGACTACGCCATTGGGGTATGGTGTAATTGGCAACACGGATGATTCTGGTTCATTTGTTCTTGGTTCGAGTCCAGGTACCCCAGCAGTAGCAAAACCCCCGGTCATGCGGGGGTTTTTTCATGTGGACTCCGTCGTTGGGTCATGTCCGAAAACCGCTAGAGCGACGGGCCGGTTTGGGGCGCTTCTCATCATTTATGCCGGTCAGTAGTGAATTGACGTTTCGGATCCTATGAGAAGTCTGAATGGTTGCGAGGTTCTTGGTTCGAGTCTTCCGACAAAGTGGCGCTCATCAGGGAATGCTGTGCCCGGGTAGAGAAGAATATTGGCTCGGCCCGCCCACGATGCCTGGTATTCCGGGCGTTTGTGTGACCAGAAACGCACCACAATCGACGTTGGTTTCTGGTGTCGCATTCGGCCGTGGCTGTTAGCGCTGAGGGGTGCGTGTTACCTGTTGGTTGTTCGGCGCATCCAGCGGACTGCCTGCTGCGAACTGGTAGCAGCCGTCAGTACGTTCGCCATCCTTATGTTGATGTGTGCGAGTAGAATATGTTCTAGGAGTCATATTGCGATTGGGAGGTGGTGATCGTGGCAGCGTCATCCACCCTGGTTAGGGCCGCCCGACGGAGCCGTAATCTCACACAGGCGCGCCTTGCAGAGTTGACCGGCATCGACCAGGCCAGCGTCTCTCATCATGAACGGGGAAGAGACGCCGCCTACAGCACCGTTGATCGGCTCCTCGCTGGCACCGGGCATCGACTGTACGCCGCTCCCACACGACGGGACGACGCAGCCAGTTCGGCAGTGGCAATTCGTGAACATCTGCGCGCCCGTGACACAGACCGGGCCCTGCGGGCGCTCCTCCAATTGAATGACAACCTCACCGCCGAACACGGACTCGTCCGAGGAATCCTCGGCCTGACAGAGCCGGAAAACACCGGGGATCGGGTGTGGGACGCGGCGATCGCGGCCCTGGTGGCTTGGCGACTCAACCAGGAAGACATCCCGCTCCCTGGATGGGTCAACAACCCCGATCGCACGCTCACCGTACCTGTCGTTTTCCGGGTCGACCCGGCCGACCCGGCGCCTGAGCGTGATGACGTGCCGGTTGAGTTCGCCGAACGCGGTGTCTTCGCTTGGGCAGATACCTTCGCAAGTGTGTGATGACAGCCACTCCGCTAGATCGTGACGCGATCATCCTGGGCCTTTGAGATCTCGTCGCCGAGCTACACGATGCGGGCGAGGTCGCTGGCATCCGGCTCGTGGGCGGCGCTGCACTCGCCCTGCGCTACTTCGACCGGGGGACGACGCAGGACCTAGATGTCCTTCACGTCAATCCCGGCTCAGATGAGCCAGTCGCCGCCGCCGAGAGGGTCGCCTATAAGCGCGGATGGGACGCGAAATGGCTGAACTTCGAGGTCACAAAGGCCGACGCCCTCCCCACTCTCGGCCGCGCCGTTGAGTGGGAAACGATCCACGACGCGGATGGCATCGTTATCGAAGTGGCATCCAAGGAGGCGATGCTGGCTATGAAGCTTCGAGCGAACCGACCCGGGCGCGACACCCGCGACATCAGGCTCCTCCTCGCACTGTGTGACGTCCACACGCTTGAGGACGCGGGCGAACTCTACGAGCAGTTCTACCCCGGCGATGTTCTCACGCCACGTGCGGAGAAGATCGTGAACGCCATCCTCGACGGTGAACCCACGGTAGCGCCGCATTCGCCAGGTCCGATCAACATCTGATCCGAGGTCCGTCCCCTCCTTGCAGGCTGGTCAGCGGGGGAAGCCAGTTTCACCTGCATTCTGGTCGCGCATCTGACGCACCTTAGGACCGTCAGGTCTGAAACTCTGCTGGACGCTGGAGCGGACCTTCAGGCGGTGCTCGCCGCGGGCCAGGAGGCAGGCCGCCGGGCCGGCGGGGTACCGCCAGACGCAACAAGAGCGCATACTGGCCAAATGCCCCGCGCCGCCACGAGCTACAGAACGCTCGCCTCCATCAGCAGGATCACCCTGCTCTGGCACCTTCAGCGCCGCGGCACCATGACCGTGACCGACCTCGCCGACGCCGCCGGGCTACACCCGAACACCGCCAGGGAACACCTGCAACGACTGGTCGACGACGGCTTCATCACCTGCCAGCCCGAAAACCGCGAGACCAAGGGTCGTCCCCGGATGCTGTACAGCGCGGCCGCCCGCGCCATCGAACCCGGGTCAGTGCGGGCCGCCAAGGCGGAAGCCGCACACCGCCGCGGCGAACTGGTGCGCAAGCTTCTGCCTCTTGAGGCCATCACGAGCACGCCTCGTCAGAACCAGATCGATGCGCTCGACGACCATCTCGACCAGAGCGGCTTCGACTCCGACCACGACCCTGACGGCACCCACGTGCATCTCCACGACTGCCCGTACAGCGAGATGGTGAAGCTGCACCCCGAGGTCTGTGCGGTGCACTACGGCCTGATCCAGACACTCCTCGAGCAGACGGACGGCCCGCTCGAGGCCGAGCGGATGCATCCGCTGGTCGGCCCGGACACCTGCACCCTTGACTTGCTCGTTCGGGTGCTGGAGCCGGCGAGAGCCCCGGTCCTGGGTCCGCCGCCGATTATTCACGGTGTTTCGCGGTTGTAGCGATTTTCAGCAACGGTCAGGCTTACCCCCGAGGGTGTCACTGACCGTGGTGACTCCCACAGGGCAAGGGGATCACCGTGAAATCACTGAAGAACTCCATCTTCGCGAGGTCTGGTCAGGCCAGCGCTCGGGCCGCCAAGCCCGGCACCGACGGCCCCCTCACAGACACGATCCTCAACTTCGGCCGGTTCCTCCGCCGCGGTGAGACCTCGCCAGACCTCCGCTCGGTGTTCCTCGAGGGCGGCCGCGACGCCGACTCCTTCTACCGTGACCGCTGGACCCACGACAAGGAAGTCCGCTCCACCCACGGCGTGAACTGCACGGGCTCCTGCTCCTGGAAGGTGTACGTCAAGGACGGCATCATCACCTGGGAGACCCAGCAGACCGACTACCCCTCCGTTGGCCCGGACTCGCCCGAGTACGAGCCGCGGGGCTGCCCCCGTGGTGCCGCGTTCAGCTGGTACACCTACTCGCCCACCCGGGTGCGTTACCCCTACGTGCGTGGTGTGCTGCTTGAGCTGTACCGTGCGGCCAAGGCCCGCACCGGTGACCCGGTTCTCGCTTGGGCCGAGGTCACCGACAACCCCGAGAGCGCCAAGGCATACAAGAGCGCCCGCGGTCAGGGCGGCCTGGTGCGCGCCAGCTGGGACGAAGCCTCCGAGATCGTCGCTGCCGCACACGTGCACACCATCAAGAAGTACGGGCCGGACCGCATCGCCGGCTTCTCGCCGATCCCGGCCATGTCGATCGTGTCGCAGGGTGTCGGCAACCGGTTCATCTCCATGCTCGGCGGCACCATGCTCTCGTTCTACGACTGGTACGCCGACCTGCCCGTCGCCAGCCCGCAGGTCTTCGGCGACCAGACGGATGTGCCCGAATCGGCCGACTGGTGGAACTCCAGCTATCTGATCATGTGGGGCTCGAATGTGCCCGTCACCCGCACCCCCGACGCGCACTTCATGGTCGAGGCCCGTTACCGGGGCCAGAAGGTCATCACGGTCTCACCCGACTACGCCGACAACTCCAAGTTCGCCGACGAATGGCTCGCCGTTCACCCCGGCACCGACGGCGCCCTCGCCATCGCGATGGGCCACGTCGTGCTCAAGGAATTCCTGGTCGACCGCCGCACCACCCGCTTTGTCGACTACATGAAGCGCTACAGCGACTCCGCCTACCTGATCAGCCTCACCCCGCGCGGCGACGCCTACGTGCCCGGCAAATTCCTCACCGCGGATGCCCTGCCCGGTCTGGCCACGACAGTCGCCAGCGCCGCTTTCAAGACAGTGATGCTCGACCAGAACGGCCAGGCCGTGGTGCCCAACGGCTCCATCGGACACCGCTTCAGCGAGACCGACGCCGGCAAGTGGAACCTCGACCTCGAGGGCATCGACCCACTGCTCTCGATCGCGGATGCACCCGGCTACGACCAGGCATCCGTCGCCATCGACATGCCCCGCTTCGACGTGGCTCCGGAGACCGACGAAATCGGCGAACAGCACGCCGGCGGCGCCGGTATCGTGCGCCGCGGCGTGCCCGTAAGAATGGTGGCCGGCCAGCTGGTCACCACCGTGTTCGACCTGCTGCTCGCCCAGTACGGCGTGGGCCGGGACGAACTGAACCTGCCCGGCTACTGGCCCACCGGCTACGACGACGCCACCTCGCCCGGCACCCCCGCCTGGCAGGAGAGCATCACCTCGGTGCCACGCCAGGCCGCCGAACGCATCGGCCGCGAGTTCGCGCAGAACGCCGAGGACTCCGACGGTCGCTCGATGATCCTGATGGGTGCCGGAACCAACCACTGGTTCCACTCCGACACCATCTACCGCGCCTTTCTGGCGCTGACCACCATGACCGGTTGCCAGGGGGTCAACGGCGGCGGTTGGGCTCACTACGTGGGCCAGGAGAAGGTCCGCCCGCTCACCGGCTACGGCCAGTACGCCTTCGGCCTGGACTGGGTGCGGCCGCCGCGTCAGATGATCGGCACCGGATTCTTCTACCTCGCCACCGACCAGTGGCGCTACGACGGCCTCTCCGCCGACACCCTCTCCAGCCCGCTCGGCTCCGGCGTCTTCAAGGACCGCACCACGGCCGACTGCCTGGTCGAATCCACTAAACGCGGCTGGATGCCCGGCTACCCGACTTTCAACCGCAACTCGCTCGACCTCGTCGATGACGCCGCGGCGGCCGGAGTCGAACCGGCCCAGTACGTCGTTGACTCCCTGGGCGACGGCAGCCTGGAGTACGCCATCGAAGACCCGGATGCGCCGGAGAACTTCCCGCGCGTCATGGTCGTCTGGCGGGCCAACATCATCGGCTCCTCGGGCAAGGGCAACGAGTACTTCCTCAAACACCTGCTCGGCACCAAGAGTGCCGTGCGGGCGCCGGAGTCGCCGCCCCAGAAGCGCCCGAAGACCATGAAATGGCACGAGTCCGCCCCGGAGGGCAAGCTCGACCTGATGGTCACCAGCGACTTCCGCATGACGTCGACCACGATCTACAGCGACGTCGTGCTGCCGCCGGCCACCTGGTACGAGAAGAACGACCTGTCGACCACCGACATGCACCCGTTCATCCACTCGTTCAATCCGGCCATCGACCCGCCGTTCCAGTCCAAGACCGACTTCGACATCTTCCACATCCTGGCGGAGAAGATCTCCCAGATGTCGGTGAAGCACCTCGGTGTGCGCAAAGACCTCGTCGCGATCCCGTTGCTGCACGACACCCCGGATGCCATGTCGAGCCCGCACGGCATCGTCGAAGACAACCTGCCATTGGTCCCCGGTGTCACCATGCCCAAGCTCGTGGTGGTCGAACGTGACTACCCGGCCTTCTACGAGAGGCTCGGCTCGCTGGGTCCGCTCACCGAGAAGCTCGGCATGGTCACCAAGGGCGTCAAGTTCAATCCCGACGTGGAGGTGGCCTACCTCGGCCAGAAGAACGGCCTCATCGCCAGCGGCCCCACCGCAGGCCGGCCGCAGCTGAAAACCGCCATCCAGGCCTGTGAAATGGTGCTGGCCCTTTCGGGAACCACAAACGGGCGGCTCGGTACCCAGGGCTTCCGCGACATGGAGAAGCGCACCGGTGTGAAGCTGGCGCACCTGGCCAGCGACAACGAGGGTCGTCGGTTCTCCTACCCGGACGTGCAGGGCGCGCCGGTTCCGGTGCTCACCTCCCCGGAGTGGTCGGGTAGCGAGCACGGCGGCCGCCGCTACAGTGCCTTCACGATCAACGTTGAACATCTCAAACCGTGGCACACCCTCACCGGGCGGCAACACTTCTACCTCGACCACGACTGGATGGTGGAGCTCGGCGAGCAGTTGCCGATCTACCGGCCGCCGCTGGACATGCACCGCCTGTTCGAGGACTCCATCGTCGGCTCTACCGCCGCCACCGGAGCCCCTGGCTCGAAGGGTCGCGCCGAGGTTGCCGTGCGATACCTCACGCCGCACTCCAAGTGGTCGATCCACTCTGAGTACCAGGACAACCTGCTGATGCTCTCGCTGTCCCGCGGTGGTCCCACCATCTGGATGTCCCCGCAGGACGCCAACAAGATCGGCGTGCGCGACAACGAGTGGATCGAGTCCTACAACCGCAACGGTGTGGTCGTGGCCCGGGCCATCGTCTCGCATCGGATGCCCGAGGGCACGGTGTACATGTATCACGCGAAGGACCGCACCATCAACGTGCCCGTCGCCGAGACCAGCGGAATGCGCGGTGGCACCAACAACTCGCTCACCCGCATCCTGCTCAAGCCTTCTCACCTGATCGGCGGCTATGCCCAGCTGTCGTTCGCTTTCAACTACCTCGGCCCGACCGGGAACCAACGCGACGAGGTCACCGTGATTCGTCGACGCAGCCAGGAGGTTGAGTACTAAATGCGCGTAATGGCTCAAATGTCGATGATCATGAATCTCGACAAATGCATCGGGTGTCACACCTGTTCAGTCACCTGCAAGCAGGTCTGGACCAACCGCACCGGCGTCGAGTACGCCTGGTTCAACAACGTGGAGACCAAGCCCGGCGTGGGCTACCCGCGCCAGTACGAAGACCAGGAGAAGTGGAAGGGCGGCTGGGTGCGCAACAAGCGCGGCCGGCTGAAACTGCGCGCCGGCGGTCGGCTGAGCAAGCTGCTGCACATCTTCGACAACCCCGATCTTCCCGTGATCGACGACTACTACGAGCCGTGGACCTACGACTACGACATGCTCACCACGGCTCCGGCCGGAACCCAGAGCCCGGTCGCCAGGCCCAAGTCGCTCTTGACCGGCAAGAACATGGACATCAAGTGGTCCGGCAACTGGGATGACAACCTCGGTGGCTCGCAGGAGACCGCGGCTGACGACCCCATCCTCGCCACCATGAGCGAGCACGTGAAGATGGAGTTCGAGAACACCTTCATGTTCTACCTGCCGCGCATCTGCGAGCACTGCCTCAACCCCGCCTGTGTCGCGGCCTGCCCCTCGGGTGCCATGTACAAGCGCGAAGAAGACGGCATCGTCCTCGTCGACGAGGACGGCTGCCGCGGCTGGCGCATGTGCGTCTCGGCGTGCCCCTACAAGAAGGTGTACTTCAATCACAAGACCGGCAAGGCCGAGAAGTGCACGCTCTGCTACCCCCTGATCGAACAGGGTAAGCCCACCATCTGCTCCGAGACGTGCGTGGGACGCCTGCGCTACCTCGGTCTGATGCTCTATGACGCCGACGCCGTGCTTGCGCAGGCCTCGGTCGAGAACGAGCACGACCTGCTCGACGCCCAGCGCGCCTGCTTCCTCGACCCGTTCGACCCCGAGGTCATCGCGGCGGCCAAGGCCGAGGGCATGGAGGACGACTGGATCCTCGCCGCGCAGAACAGCCCGATCTACAAGATGATCTCCGAGTACAAGATCGCGCTGCCGCTGCACCCCGAATACCGCACCATGCCCATGGTCTGGTATATCCCGCCGCTCTCGCCGGTCGTCGACGTGGTTTCCACCACCCAGGCCGACAGCGAGGACGCCCGCACTCTGTTCGCCGCGATCGACCGCCTGCGCATCCCGGTCGAGTACCTGGCCGGGCTGTTCTCGGCCGGCGACGTGCGGCCCGTGGAGGCGTCGCTGAAGAAGCTCGCCGCCATGCGCTCCTACATGCGCGACATCAACCTCGGCAAGCCAGCAGACGAGCGGATTCCAAAGGCCGTGGGCATGACGGGCGAGACGATGGAAGCCATGTACCGGCTCCTCGCGATCGCCAAGTACGAGGACCGCTACGTCATTCCCAAGGCTCACGTGGAAACCGCGCGCGAACTCGACGAGCTCGCCTGCTCGCTCGACACCGACGGTGGCCCCGGAATGGGCGGACCCGGCCAGAATGCCGGACCGTTCGGCCAGGAACCCGGCATGCCACTGGCCGGCACAGTCTCGAACTACAACGAGATGACCGGCCGCGGCGGTGAGAAGACCAAGCCCACCACGCCGGGCCGGGTCAACCTGCTCAACTGGACCGGCGGCGCCGTGCCCCAGGGAATGTTCCCGCCCAAGAAGAGCCCAGAGGCCACAGCGTGAGAATGCCCAAGCTCGCGCCCCGGCGGGTGACGGCGCTCACTCTTGGCGACGGCGACCGCCACATCGCGCACATGGCGGCATCTTTGCTGATGGACTACCCCGACGAGGCGCGCCGCGGCCGGTTCTCGGCCGTGGCCGCGTCGGTCGAGAAGCTTCCGGATGGCCTGCGGGCCGCGTTCGGCGCCTTCCTCGACGCCGCGGGGGAGATGAACCAGCAGGAGTTGGAGGTGCACTTCACCGCTACCTTCGACCTCAAACGCAAGTGCTGTCCGTACTTGAGCTACTACGCGGCCGGCGACACCCGTCGCCGCGGGATGGCTCTGGTGCGCTTCGTCGAGGCCTACCGGGCCGCCGGCTGGGAGGTTGCGGCCGACGAGTTGCCCGACTACCTGCCGATGGTGCTCGAGTTCTCGGCGCTGAGCGATTCACCGATCGCCGGCGAGCTGCTCTCGGCGCACCGGGACGGCATCGAGGTGCTGCGTTCGGCCCTCGAGAAGGTCAACAGCCCCTACATGCACCTCGTCGAGGCCGTTTGCCTTTCGTTGCCGCCGATCGACGACGCCACCCGCCAGCGCTACCTCGACCTCGTCAACGAAGGTCCCCCTACCGAAACGGTCGGCATGACGTTCCTCGGCAATCTCAAACCATTCTCCGCCGATGGCGGTTCCAGTGAGGACGTAAGGGTATGACCCCGCTCGACTATCTCCTGTGGGTGGCGTTCCCCTACATCGCCGCCGCCACCTTCGTGGTCGGCCACATCCTGCGCTACCGGTTCGACCAGTTCGGTTGGACCTCCCGTTCCAGCCAGACGTACGAGAACCGGCTGCTGCGCTGGGGGTCGCCGATGTTCCACTACGGCATGCTCATGGTGATCGGCGGCCACGTGGTCGGTCTGTTCATTCCCAAGCCATGGCTGGAATTCTTCGGGGTCACCGAGCACATCTACCACATCGGGGCCACCTGGCTCGGGAGCATCGCGGCCGTGCTGACCATCGCTGGACTGGTCATCCTGATCATCCGCCGGCGTCTGGTCACCCGGGTACACCTGGCCACCACGGTGATGGACAAGGTGATGTACATCTTCCTCGGCGGCACCATCCTGTTCGGCACCACCGCCACCGTCCTGCACCAGGTGCTCGGCGCCGGCTACGACTACCGCGGCTCGATCTCACCGTGGATCCGCAGCCTCTGGGGTTTCCAGCCGCAGCCGGAGCTGATGAGCGATGTACCGTTCTTCTTCCAGCTGCACGTGCTCACCGCCACCGCGCTGTTCCTGCTCTGGCCGTTCACCCGCCTGGTGCACGTGTTCTCGGCGCCGATCGGCTACATCTGGCGCCCATATGTGATCTACCGCTCCCGCGACACCCACAAGGGCTCCGGCGCCCGCACGGTCAAGCGTGGTTGGGAGAAGGCCGAGCTGCCCAATGTGCGCGTCTCTCCACGCGCCGATGAGCCCGCCCGGCCGTCCCGTTCCCGCACGAACATCCGCCGCTAACCGCCCGGCGCGGAGCTGGTCGAGCTTCTCAGCCGGCCAGCTCCGACGCCTCATACAGGAGGTCGGACGCGTCGGCATCGCCGCGAGCGGCCAGGGCGACGACCTCACCGATCACCACGACGGCGGGGGAGCGCACGCCAGCGCCGGTCGCGAGCGCGGTTATGGTGTCCAGCCGGCCAAAGGTCGAGCGCTGGTCGTGAGCGAAGCCGCGCTCCACAATGGCGACGGGCATGTCGGCCCGCATGCCGAGCCGGTTCAGCCCGGCGATCATCTGCAACAGGGTACCAATGCCCATCAGCACCACGATGGTGCCGTCCAGGCCGATGAGGTGGGTCAGTTCAGTATCGGTGATCGGGGCGTGACCGGAGATCACGGTGAATGACCGGCTCACCTCGCGATGCGTCACCGGGATACCGGCGGCCGCGGGCACGGCGATCGCGCTCGTCACTCCAGAGATCACGCTCACCGGCACGCCGGCGGCACGGCAGGCGAGCACCTCTTCGCCGCCCCGGCCGAACACGAACGGGTCACCGCCCTTGAGCCGCACGACGGTGCGCCCGGCAAGGGCGGCGGACACCATCATCCGTTCGGCGTCACGTTGGGGGATCGCGTGGTGCCCCGGTGCTTTGCCGACGTCGACGAGTTCTGCCCCCGGAGCCCACTGGGCGAGCCGGGCGGTGGGACCAAGCCGGTCATAGAAGACAACGTCGGCGGTGTGCAGAGCGGTCATGGCGCCGACCGTGAGCAGGCTCTCGAGGCCGGGGCCGCCGCCGACCAGAGTGACCGACCCGACCGGTGCGGTCGACGCGGCGGCCTCCCGGGTGAGCCAGGTGCGGTGCCGGGCGCATGCCGCGCTGATGCGCGCATCGATGTCCGGCGAGGCCTGCACGACGGCCACCAGGTCAACGGCGGCTATGAGCGCGTTCCACGCACCCGCGGACCGGGGAAAAGCGGGGGTGCTGACCCCGGATACGGGGCGCCCCACCAACGCGGGGCCGGGCCCGGTCAGGTGGTAGACGTGTGCGCTCGAGGCCAGGTAGCGCGCGATAACGCGCCGGGCCGCCTGGGCACCGCCCACCACGAGCACCCGCTTGCCCGTGTAATCGAGACCGAGGTCCACGGGCTACTCCGCGCCGGTCGACGGAACGCGGGAGATGTCGACGCCGTCGATGCTCACCGGAATACGGCGGCCGGTGCGCCTGATCGACCCGGCAATGGTGGCGTGGTCACGCTCGTCGGGCCGGGCCGGGCGCGGCTGGTCGCGCTCGATGACCTGCAGGAGCGACGGGTCGGGGGTGTCGGAGTTGACGAACGGACGGAACCGGCGCAGCCGATCCGGGTCGGCCAGCGTGGCCGCCCACTCGTCTTCGTAGACGTCGACGTGGGCGGCCATTGCCGCCTCGAGGTCGGCGGCAATGCCCAGGTAGTCGTTCACGACCACGTCGCGCACGTGGTCGATGCCGCCTTCCAGGTCTTCTTGCCAGCGCGCGGTGCGCTGCACACGGTCGGCGGTGCGGATGTAATACATCAGGTAGCGGTCGATGTATTGCACCAGGGTGGCCTCGTCGAGATCCTTGGCCAGCAGTACGGCGTGTACCGGCTGGAAGCCGCCGTTGCCGCCGACGTAGAGGTTCCAGCCGAGCTCGGTGGCGATCACGCCGATGTCCTTGCCGCGGGCTTCGGCGCACTCGCGGGCGCAGCCGGAGACACCGATCTTGAACTTGTGCGGCGATCGCAGCCCGCGATACCGGTTCTCCAGCATGATCGCCAGGGCCACGGAATCCTGCACGCCGAAGCGGCACCAGGTCGACCCGATGCATGATTTCGCCGTGCGCAGGCTCTTGCCGTAGGCCTGGCCGGATTCGAAGCCGGCGTCAACGAGGGCGCGCCAGATGTCGGGCAGCTGGTCGAGCCGAGCACCGAAGAGGCCGATGCGCTGGGCGCCGGTGATCTTGGTATACAGGTTGAATTCCGCGGCGACCTGGCCGATCACGATGAGCTTTTCCGGGGTGATCTCACCGGCGGGGATGCGGGGCACCACCGAGTAGCTGCCGTCCTTCTGCATGTTGCCGAGGGCCCGGTCGTTGGTGTCCTGCAGTCCGCCACGGCCGGCATCCAGGATGTAGGCGGAGGACTGCGAGGCGAGGATGGAGGCAATGGTGGGCTTGCAGACGTCGCAGCCGAGGCCGGTGCCGAAGCGTTCCATGATCTGGTCGAACGAGCTCAGCTGTAGCACTCGCACCGACTCGAACAGTTCGCTGCGGCTGATCGAGATGTGCTCGCAGAGTGCCTTCGAGATCTCGAGGCCCGCGGCGAGCAGCTCGGTTTCGAGCACCTTCTTGAGCAGCGGCACGCACGAGCCGCACTGGGTGCCGGCCCGGGTGCAGGCCTTGAGGGCGCCGAGCTCGGTTATGGGGTCGCCGTGGTCACCTCGGATGGCGGCGCGCACGGTTCCGAAGGAGACGTCGTTGCAGGAACACAGCTGGGCGTCATCGGGCATGTCCGAGCTGGAGGGGAGTTCGGCGCCGGACGCGGAGAGGTACGCGCCGGGTTCGGTGGGCAGTTCCCGACCGAGCAGCGGGCGCAGTGACAGATACGGTGACGCGTCACCGACGAAGATGCCGCCGAGCAGGGTCTTGGCATCGTGGGAGACGACGACCTTCTGGTACAGGCCGCGGGCGGGGTCGGCGTAGACCACCTCGAGGGCGCGCTCACCGGTGCCGAAGGCGTCACCGAAGCTGGCCACCTCCACTCCGGAGAGCTTGAGCTTGGTGGCGTCGTCGATGCCGGGGAACACGGCTTCGCCGCCGTTCAGCCGGTCGGCGACGACCTCGGCCATGGCGTTGGCCGGGGCGACCAGGCCGATGCAGCGCCCATCGACGCTGGCGACCTCGCCGATCGCCCAGATGCCGGGCACCGAGCTGGCGCAGTCGTCACCGATCACGATGCCGCCGCGCGGGCCGATCTCCAGGCCTGCTGCGCGGGCGAGTTCGTCGCGGGCACGGATGCCGATGGACCAGACGATCAGGTCGGCGTTGATCTGGCGATCGTCGTCGAGGGTGAGGCCGAGAACCTGCCCGGTCTCGGCGACGAGGATCTCGGTGGGGCGGTGGCCCAGTTCCAGCTGGATGCCCTGCGCGTCGATGAGACGGCCGAGGGCCATGCCGGCGCCCTGGTCGAGCTGGGTGGGCATCAGCCAGGTGGCGCCATCCACGATCGTGGTGTTCGCGCCGAGGCGCTGCACGCCGCCGGCGGCCTCGAGCCCGAGCAGCCCGCCGCCGATCACGGTGACGTTCGCGGGCCGGCCGAACTTCGCCTTCAGGCGGGCGGTCTCGCTGACCAGGAAGTCCACGTCTTCAATCGTTCGATAGACCACACCGCTGTCGGCGCCGGGCACCGGCGGCACGAAGGCGCTCGAACCGGTGGCGAAGACCAGGTCGTCGTAGGAGAGCACGTCACCGGCGTCGAGGGTCACGGTCTGGGCCGCGGGATCGACGGCGGTGACGCGGCCGCCGCCGCGATAGTGCATGGTCTCGGACTGCCAGAAGGACGGGTCGCCCAGCGTGAGGTCTTCGGGGCCGCCGAGTCGGTGTGAGAGGGAGACCCGGTCATAGGGGAGGTGCACCTCTTCGCCGATGACGGTGACGTCGATCGGGCGAATGTTGTCACCGGCGGCGCGGGCGCGGGCATCCATCGCCTCGGCGAAACGGTGGGCGGCGGGACCGCCGCCGATCACGAGCACGCGGCGGGGTTGCTGGGGGGTGTTCAGTGTCATCGCGGCACCTCTCGGAGTGGATCAGGCCGCGGAACCCCGATGGCGTAAACCCGCCACCAGGCCGACCTCATGGCGTCTCTCCAGTAAGTCATACGCGCGCGCGCCATATAAGGGTCCTAGGTCCCGCGTCAGGCGCCTGGTGCGTGGGTAACCTGAAGGGGCGCCGCACGCATCCACCGGCCCGGCGCCGGAATCGAAGGGCATCATGTTCACCACACACGACACGACCACGCTGAGCACCGAGGCCGGCGCCGGCTGGGTAGAGGTCTGCGCGCTCTCTCAGCTCGAACCGCTGTGGGCAGAAGCCGCGATCGTCGACGGCGAGCAGCTCGCCCTGGTGCGGATGCCCGACGGAACCGTGTACGCCGTCTCCAACGAGGACCCCGCCACGGGCTCGTACGTGATGTGCCGTGGCATCGTCGGATCGCGCGGCGATCGCGTGACGCTGACCTCACCGCTGCACAAGCAGGTGTACGACCTCGCTACCGGGGAATGCCTCAACTCGCCCGACCTGCGTCTGCGCACGTTCGAAACCAGTGTCGAGTCTGGCTCCGTGCGGGTGCGTCTCGTCTCGGAAGCGCCGGCGCACGCCGCAGCCTGATGGCTGCCGAATCGGCTGTGAGGGTCGCCCCGCTCCTGCTGCTCGCCTCGCACGGCTCCCGCGACCCCGTCGCACAGCGCGCCGTGCTCCAGCTGGTGGCCGCGGCGACGCGCGGACTGGCCGCCGCGAGACCCGAGACCCCAGTAGTGGGCGGATTCGTTGACGTGCAGCAGCCGGATGTGCCGCAGTGCCTCGCCGAAGCCGAGCCCGGGCGAGACACTGTCCTCGTGCCGCTCCTGATCTCCGCCGGCTACCACGTGCGATTCGACCTCGCGAACGCCGTGGCAGACGCCGCGCCGCGCCGGGTCACCGTGACGGCCGCCCTCGGACCCGATACCCGGATCACGGCTATTGTGGCCCGCCGCCTCGCCGAATGCGGTCTCCGCGACGGGGACAGGGTGATTCTCGCCGCAGCCGGGTCCAGCGACGCGAACGCCGTGGCGGATTGCCACGCCGCGGGTGCGCAGCTCTCGGCGCTGCTGGATCGTGCGGTCACGGTCGCCTTCATCACCGCTGCGGAACCCCGCCTGCCGGAGGCTGTCGCCGATTCCCGCTCCGAATTTCCCGGGGCGCGTGTGGTTGTCGCCAACTACCTCCTCGCCCCGGGCACCTTCGCGGCCATGGCCCGGAGGGCGGGCGCCGACATCGTCAGCGAGCCCCTCCTCGTCGACGGTGAGGAACCTCCCGTCACTCTCGTGGACGTCGTGCTCGACCGCTACACCAGCGCCGCCGCCGAGTGACCCCACCACCCGCGGGGAGCGGGTGGTGTGAAACCACGGTACGCGCCGACCGTCGTTGCGCTAGCCGGGGTAGGGGGCGTTGGGACGCGCGTAGTAGACCCACGCCAACACCGTGCAGAAGACGCAGAACACGGCGCAACCGATGAAGAACGCGGTGGGACTGATCGCCGTGAGCGCGATGCCCACGATGAACGGACCGAACGCCGCGATCGCCGAGGTCCAGGCGATGGCGCCGCCAGCCTGACGCTTGGGGAAGATCATCGGCATCTGCTTGAAGGTGCCACCGTTGGCCAGGCCGGCGAAGAAGAAGATGATCAGCATGCCGGTGAGGAAGCCCCAGAACTCACCGACAGTGGACGGGGTGAGGAAGAAGGACGTGAGGATGGTGCCCACCACCATGCCGGCGCCGCCGACGAAGGTGAAGATCGCCCCACCGAACTTGTCGCAGAACGGGCCGCACGCGGCGCGCACGGCGGCGCCCACCACGGGGCCAATGAATGCGAACGCCAGCGGGTTGGGCGCATCCGGGAAATCACCGTAGACGTTGAGGATGATCAGGCCCATCTGGGCAGCCAGGCCGCTGTAGGCGCCGAAGCTCATCAGGTAGATGGCGGTCATGATCCAGGTGTGCTTGACCCGAAAGATGTCGATCTGCTGGGCGAAGTTGGCCGTGATCGGCACCCGACGCAGGTACAGAATCGAGAGCACCATGGCAAGCACGGCCCAGGGGATGAGCACCAGCCCACCATTGTGCAGCCACACGAGTTCCCCGTTGGCACTTGACTGCGGGGTCAGCGCGGCCGTGCCGAGCAGGCCGAAGCCCACCACCCAAGGCAGCAGCAGTTGGATCAGACCGATACCGAAGTTGCCCAGGCCCGCCTGCAGACCGAGCGCCGTACCGGCGAGGCGCTTGGGAAAGAAGTAGCTGGTGGACGCCATCAGGCCGGAGAACGCGCCGCCGCCGATGCCGGCCGAAAACGACAGGCACAGCAGCACCCAGAACGGGGTCGACGTGTCGCGCACGGCGAGGGTCCAACCGAGCATCGGAAGGATCAACAGCCCAGACGACATCGCCACCAGATTGCGGGTTCCCATGATGGGCGGAAGGAACATGAAGACCAGGCGCAGGATTCCGGCTGCCAGGCCGGGCAGCGCCACCAGCCAGTACAGCTGGCTCGACGAGAGCGAATAGCCGATGTCGTTGAGCCGAGGCGCGATCGCGCTCACCAGGTACCAGGAGGCGAACGCGAGGGTGAGGCTGAACGTGGTGATCCATAGCGTTCGCCAGGCGAGTTTGGAATCCCAGGTCTCTTCGTTCTCCGGGTCCCAGTTGGACAGGTCCGGTTCGAGACGGCTGCTAGCGGCGGTGGAAGCGGCTGACATGAGAGCTCCTGGTTTCCGTTGGATGTGAAAGCGCGCCCTGATGGTGTGCCCACGGTCAGCCTGACCGCCGCCGGAGAACCCGACAACGAGTGAACACCGTGAAAAATGATTAACGACCGATACGGCGATTGTCTGGGAAGTGGCGGGAACGGTAGTAGGCGGTGGCGAGGCCACTGATGCCAGCCCCGATGATGGCGACGGTGGTCGGCTCTGGCCGGGACTGTTCTGGCACTGGATGTCCTTTGGTTGCTGGCGGATTCGGGTTACGCGTGTGCGGGTTCATAGGCACAGCTGGGATCGGCGGCGAGTGGATCGCCCGTGACCGCGTACGCGTGCGACCGCGACCCACCGCAGACCGCCCGGAATTCGCAACGCCCGCACCGACCCCCGAAGTTGTCGGGGGAGCGCAGGTCCTGCAGAAGGTCTGCTCCGCGGTAGATGTCAGAGAACGGCTGGTCGCGCACGCAGCCGACCGCGATCGGCAGGAACCCGCTGGGGCAGACCATGCCGACGTGGTCCACAAAGGCGAAACCGCGACCGGAATTTACGTCGATCGGCGCCCTGGCCGCGCGGCGTTTCGGCTCCTCGCCGGTCAGCTGCGTGGCGGTTTCAACCCGAAGGGAGGCTCGCAGCGGGCCGACCGGGAACGCCGCATCGACATCCGTCACGGCCGCGCGTTGGATCGCAATACGACGGTGATGCGGTGCCTCGGTTGCCTTGATCGCTACGAGCTCGGAGACGTCGTGCATCCAGTGCAGTACTTCTTCCTCCTGCTCGGCGGTGAGGGCGTTCAGCAACGTGCCGCGCCCGGTCGGTACCAGGAAGAAGATGCTCCAGAGTGTGGTGCCGAGCTCGAGCACGGTCTTTAGAATGGCCGGCAACTCGTGTACGTTGTCGGCGGTCACGGTGGTGTTGATCTGGAGGCGGTAGCCCACCTCGCGTACTTGCCGGGCGGCGATCATGGTGTCGTCATACACCCCGGCTACGCCGCGGAAGGTGTCGTGGGTGCTGGCGGTCGCGCCATCCAACGACAGCGAGATGGCCTTCGCGCCGGCATCGTGCAGGTTGACGAGCACCTTGTTGGTGAGCTTCGGGGTGACCGAGGGGGAGAGGGCCATGCTCAGGCCGAGAGCGGTGCCGTGGGCGACGAGTTCGGGCAGGTCGGGGCGTTCGAAAGGATCGCCTCCGGTTGGTACGATCAGCGGGCGGGGTGTGCCGAAGGCGGCAAGGTCAGCGAGTAGTGCCTTGCCCTGCTCGGTGCTGAGCTCGAGGGGGTTGCGGCTGCGGATCGCATCGGCCCGACAGTGAGTGCAGACCAGCTGGCATGCGCGGGTGACCTCCCAGATGACGATGAAGGGCCGCTCGGCGGTGTCGTGATGCAGAAGGCGCACGGGGCGTTTGCGGGGTGAATCGGTCATGCGGAGTTCCTCGCTCAGGCGTCGGAGCCCCGGAAGTCACCGGTAGGTCGTGCCTGTGGTCGCGAGCTGCTTCGGGGATTCCGCTCAGCGTGGACTCGGGATCAATGTGATCTCCCTAATATCTAGCAGGATCATCCTTTCAAAGCGCGAGTCAAGTTCCGTGTTTAACCAGACGGTGACCGGACACCCCTGGAACAGGCGAGATTCGCGGGTGGACTGGTCGCCGCCGGTGGCCCCGTACATGCCGGCAGCGAGCGCTGCGCTGACCGACTCGATCCAGGCTTGACCCCTTCTATAGTTCGAGATGAGTGCGTTCCAATGTCGCAACACCAATCACCCGGGTACCGAACCCTCGCGTCTTTCAGCAGGATCACCCTGCTCTTCCACCTGCCTCTTTGCGCCGCTTGGTGAGCTCCTAAGCGCCGAGAACGAAGTAGAAGAAGTAAAATCTGCGGTCGGTCGCTCGTTCAAAATAGTGTCGGCGTGAAGGAGCGGTTGTCGTGAAGGGGTGGGGTGTCCAAAGGGGTACGCACTAGATTGACGTCAGACTTGTCCCCGGTGCCGGCTTGTGACAAAGGTCCTGGCTTACTCCGCGTACCGTAGACCTGTGGGATGCATGACGATGTGATGGGCAGGCCGCCCTCACGCCTGATCCGCCCGCGAGGAGACATGCGCATGACATCCGCCCCGCGGCTAACCGCCCGCGACGCCGCCCGGGCCCCCCTCAGTAGTCTCGGCATCCCGTTCGGGCTCTCCGGCCTCGCCGGCACCTGGACCATGGCCGGCGTGACCTCGCTCGCGCCTACGCTCATCGCCGAGGGGCTCTGGATACTCGCGGTCGCGGCATGGATCGCGGTCGTCGCGAACTACCTCTGGCGATCCCGCAACTGTGGTGGCAGCATCCGCGCCGACCTGCGCGACCCGGTGCAGGGGGCTTTCGCGTCGCTCGCCCCAACGTCGGCGATGCTCATCTGCACGCACTACTCGCAGCAGCTCCCCACGGCAGGACGGGTCGCCACGGCAGTATTCATGGCCTTCGGGCTCCTTTTCGGCGCCTGGTTTCTCGCCCAGTTGGCGTTGCGCGAGCGAAGCATCGACGCCATCCATGCCGGGTACCTGTTACCCACCGTCGCGGCGGCCTTCATCGTCGGGCAGAGCGCTGGCACTTTCGGCTGGACCCTCTTGGGCGAGGCCGCCATCGCCGTGGGCATCCTCTTCTGGCTGGTGCTCGGCACGATCATCCTGGCACGGATAGCGTTCCGACCGGTTCCGCCGGCCGCGCTCCTGCCGACGTTCGCGATCTTCTCTGCACCGCCGGCCGTCGCCGGCAACGCCTGGTTCGCGGTGAACGGCGGACGCATCGATCTGGTGGAGACGATGCTGCTGGGAACCTTCGTCGTGCTGATTCTCGTGCAATTGATGATGCTGGGCGCATACTGGCGACTGCCCTTCACCCTCGGGTTCTGGGCCTTCACCTTCACTGCTGCGTCCAGTGGAACCTACGCGGTGCACTGGCTCGCCTTGTGGGGCGGCCCCGGACACGCAGCGTGGGCCTGGCTCGCCATCGGACTGGTCACACTGCTTATCGGGAGTATCGCCGTACGATCCGCTGCATTGCTCGCCGCTCGTAACCGAACCAGCGTGCCCGGTGTCGGGCCGTCAGCGCAGCTGCTCTGAGCCGACACCCCGACTCGGTACGTTACTGAAGGGCGTCGATGACGGCCGCAACCCCGGTCATAAGCGAGGCGCGATGCTGCCGAAGACGCAGTTCTGCTGGTTCGTTCATGGATCGGACTGACGGGCTCGTTGTATTCCAGGCTTGCGCCATGGCGAGAGTAAGCATGAGAGCGTCCATGCCGCGGGTATCGTCGACGCCCATCGCTCGAGCGAGAGCCTGCGCTTTCGACACATGGGAGTTCAGTTCCATGTCTGTGGCGTCAGGCCGCTCTAGCTGTTTCCACTGCGTGAGTCGGACTAGTTCGGGATGCTCAACCATGTGGTCAAAGAGGGCGCCGATATAGCCCGTGAGGTCCTCCGGGGTATAGGGGACCAAGTCGGCCAGCACGCCCAGGCGGTCTTCCAGGACGGCGTCAAACAATCCCTCTTTAGAAGCGAAGTAGAGATAGATCGCCTGCTTGTTCGCGCCTGACTCTGATGCGATTCGGTTCACTCGCGCACCGGCAAATCCTCGATCGGCGAACTCCTCATATGCGGCATCCAGCAGGCGGGCGCGTGTTGCGGCGGAGTCGTAGGACATGCCCGAATTCTAAACCAAACGTTCGGTTGACATGAACGCACACAGGCTGTACGTTAAATAAACCATCCAGTTGGATTAGTGACTTTGCAGGGAGAGAAACATGAGAACGTGGCTCATCACGGGGGCGTCATCCGGAATCGGTCGTTCCGTTACGTCGAGATTGTTGGAGCAGGGGGACCGTGTGGCTGCGTTCGTTCGCCGGCCAGAAACCCTCAACGAACTGTCCGAGACGTACCCGGGGAAGCTGTGGGTGGCGCCGGTCGATGTCACCGACACGCGCGCCCTGCGCGACGCCGTAGACCGGGCATTCACTGATCTGGGAAAGATCGATGTCATCTTCTCGAATGCCGGAGCAGGAGCATTCGGAGCCGCCGAAGAGCTCGACGATATCGCGATCGAGCAACAGATCGCGCTCAACCTCGTCGCGCCGATCCAGCTCATCCGGGCCGTCCTCCCGCACCTCCGGGCCCAAGGTGGGGGTCGGATCATCCAGATGTCCACAATGGGTGGCCAGATCACCAGCACCGGAGGCAGCATGTATCACGCCTCCAAGTGGGGGATCGAAGGGTTCACCGAGTCGGTGATGGGCGAGGTCGCCCCGTTCGGCATCGGCATCACCCTGGTCGAGCCCGGAAATGTGCGCACCGCGTTTGGCGCGGCACTCACCATCGCCGCGCCCATCGAGGCCTACGCCGACACTCCCGTCGGCCACGTACGGCAGTACATCGAAGCTGCCGGTGGCAACCTCACCGGCGACGCCCTGGGAGACCCGGCCCGCGTCGCAGAAGCGATCATCGCCGTGTCGGTGCAGTCACCCGCCCCTGAGCGTCTGGTCCTGGGAAGCGACGCCTACTCGGCAATCCACGCCGCACTCACCTCCCAGCTCAGTCAACTCGATGCGGGCCGGGCGGTCTCCGAGAGCACCGACTTCCCCGCAAACACCTGAGCGGCAGCCGCACCCTAATCCGACGGGTACTCAGTGCCTGTGGGCTCAACCTGACCACACCAATACGACCAAGCACATCAAGGAGAAGCATCATGACAACCACGCCTGCTAAGACCATTGCCCGCGAATTCTGGGAGAGCTGGGGGCGCGGCGATCTGGACGCGACCTGGCGCCAGTACGTCGCGGACGATATCGTCATCCACCCGTCGTCGGGATACGAATTCACGCGGCAGAGTTGGTTGGAGGCCGAAAAAGCACTCCATGCCGCGTTCGAGGACATCAAGGTCACCGTCGTCGATCAGATCGAGGACGGCGACATGGTCGCGACCCGATGGGCCGTCACTGCCCGGCAGAGCGGAGAGTTCTTCGGCGTGCCCTCCAGCGGACGGACCGCCACCCTTACTGGAACCACCTTCGACCGCGTTCAGGACGGCAAACTCGCCGAGCACTGGGCCGAAGTAGGCGTTCCGCAGTTCCTCCAGCAGCTCTCCGCCTAGACCCACCCCTCGCTGAGAAAGAAGATCGACATGCCTCTAGAACAGATCGGCAGCCTCGTCGCTGATTCCGACCACATCCAACTCACGCGCCTCGCCCTCGAAGTCGCCTGGCGCGTCGACATCGGCCAAGCCGAAACGCTCCCGGAGCTCTTCACCGAAGACGGCTGGATCGCGACCCTGGGCGAACCCAACGTCGGACACGCCGCCATCCGCAGCTGGGGGCAGATGATGGACACGGATAGCCCCATACCCGGGGTACGCCACGTCCTGACAAACTTCCGGTTCACGGCTGAGGGACCTGACCAAGCTGTCGGCACGATGTACATCACCGCCTACTTGGCCGGGGCCCCGGAGGGGCAGACTACCGTCCCCTTCGCGATGGGCACTGGCACCGACCACTACCGCCGTACCGCCGACGGCTGGAAGGTCACCTCCCGAACCTTCACACCACATTTTCTCCGCGAATAACACGAACCCGTCGGGGGAGTGCGCCCCGCATAAGCCTCGATCCGCCGGTCAGTACGTGACCGGCGGATCGAGGCGAAGGACGTAGCCCGCCTAGTGTGAGTGTCTGGCGCTATTCGCTCCAGGCGGAGTCACGGATCACGTCGACGAAGTCGATGTGCCGGAAGTCGGCTCGAAAATGCTCCAGAACGTCGGCGTTGACGGTGCCGAAAGTTGTGTCCGGGCGGTCGGAAAAGCCGTCGAAAAACGCCTGCAGAATGCGCTTCTTGAAGTCCGGACGCGGATGCGCGGCCGTGATGGCGCCGATCTGGCTCTCTGAGAGCGAGCCGAGGTTGATCCCGAGCACATCGGCCTCAACCCCGGCCGTTGTCGCCGCGATCACCGGGCTCATCCGGTACGGAACTTCAGGCGTGGTGTGCAGGGCAATCGCGGTCCACACCTCATCCGCGTTGGCGTCGGAGATGCCGTGCGAGGTGAGGAACTCGCGGGCGTGCCCGGCACCATCCAATTCGAAGCGTTGGGTGACGTTCTTGTACGGGGCGACCAGTCCGAGATCGTGGAACAGCGCAGCGACATATAACAGCTCGGGTTCCGGCCTGATATTCAGCGCCTGCGCGCGCAGACTACCGAAGAGAAACACCCGGCGGGAGTGGTTGAAGATGAGTTCATTGGTCGTATCGCGCACCAATTCGGTGGCTTCGACGGCAAGGGAGCTGTCGGGAATGGCGATGCCGGCGATGGTCTGTGTCATGTGCTTCTCCTGGTTGGCCGGGCGACGCGATCATGCGGCGTCACGGGATTGTGTTGTACTTGCCTCAAGCGTGCCGACCCGCGGGCGTCCGCGCCCCACCGTGCGGGGCTCGAATCCCACTGAATCGGACATCTACGAAGGGCCTCTCCGTGTCTGCCGCACCTCATAGAGTCGGGATTCTCGTCTTCGACGGAATGAAACTTCTCGACATGGCTGGGCCCGCCGAAGTGTTCACTGAGGCGAACCTTTCCGGGGCGAATTACCGCATCAGCATGGTGTCCACCGACGGCAGCGATGTCCGATCCTCCATCGGCATGCGTGTGCCAGTCGATGCTTCCGCCAACGACGCCGGTCGTTTCGATACCATCCTGGTCGCGGGCGGCGAGGTGTTCCCGGCACGCCCCGTCCCAGAATCCCTCGCCGGCGCAGCGCTCCACCTTGCCGACAGGGCGTCGCGCACCGCGTCAATCTGCACCGGTGCGTTTGTCTTGGCGGCGGCAGGACTGCTGGACGGCAAGCGGGCGACCACGCACTGGAAGCACACTCGAGAACTCGCACTGCGGTATCCCGCAACACAGGTAGAACCCGATGCCATCTTCGTTCGGGATCAGAGTACATATTCATCCGCCGGAGTCACCGCCGGAATCGATCTCGCCCTCGCGCTGTTGGAGGAAGACGAAGGCGACGGACTCACCCGGACCGTCGCTCGCTCGTTGGTCGTTTACATGCAGCGCGCCGGAGGACAATCCCAGTTTTCCGCGACCCTGCAGGGCCCGGCGCCCCGCACGGCCTTGCTGCGCGGTGTCGTGGACATTGTGAACGCCGACCCGGCCGCCGAGTACACCGTGACCCGGCTGGCGGCGATCGCGCAGGTGAGCCCACGCCACCTCACCCGTCTCTTCCATGACGAACTCGGGACCACTCCGGGCAGGTACGTCGAGCTGATCCGCTTCGATAAGGCCAAGGCGTTGCTGGATACCGGAATGAGCGTCACGGATGTGGCCCAGTACTCGGGCTTTGGCACATCCGAGTCGCTCCGGCGTGCCTTCATCGCTCACCTGGCGATCCCACCGTCTAAATATCGAGGCCGGTTCTCCCCGATGTCGGGAACGATAAAACCTGCCGCCTGAGCACTTCTGGTCAGTTGTCCCAAACCGTTGGCTTCATGTCTGCCCTGGCGGGGCGGGTCGTCGCAGCGGTCGCAAAACTGGGGTACCGCTTCAGGAAGGAAGCCACCAGATGCCCAACGCCCAGAACCAGCACATCGTCGACATCCCGCTGTCGAGCACCCCACGATTCATCGCCAGCGGCACCCTGCTGAGCAGTCTGCAGTCGGTGCTCGTGGATCTGATCGAACTGAACCTCCAGGGCAAGCAGGCGCATTGGAACGTCGTCGGGCCGAACTTCCCCGACGTGCACCGGCAGCTCGACGTGATTGTGTCGACGGCCCGGGACGCCGCGGACGGCGTAGCCGAGCGCATGCGTGCGGTTGGCGGAATTCCCGACGGGCTGAGCTCGACGGTGGCCGAGACGACCGGACTGCGGGCCTATCCTCGGGGCGAGGTGACCACTCGGCAGACAATCGACCTCATCTCGGAACGCATCTACACCATCGTGGCAAATGCCCGCGCCGTGCACTCAGCCGTCGACGACGAGGATCCGGTGTCCGCGGACCTGCTCAACGGCACGATCGCCCAGCTCGAGCAGCACGCCTGGTTGTTGTCGTCCGAGAACCGCACGCCGAGCTTGTGAACCGGCCGGCCTGACACCGGCCGCAGTCCCGTTGACCTCGGGCGGATGCTGATCGCTCCGACGATTGCCGCATTTTTCATTCACCCATCAACCATCAGAACCATTGGAGCTCCACATGACGGTCACCACCGCCACCCTCGCCCCCATCCAGCCCGAGGACGCCACGGGCGTCGCCAAAGACCTGCTCGCGCAGGTGCAGAAGGGCCTCGGCCGCGTGCCGAACATGACCAAGGTCATGGCGAACAGCCCCGCACTTCTCAAGAGCTACCTCGCTTTGTCTGCCGCCGTGGGCTCCGGCACCCTTCCGGCCGCCGTTCGTGACCGCCTCGCGATCGCGACCGCCCAGCTGAACGGATGCGAATACTGCCTCTCCGCACACACCTACATCGGCAGCAACGTGTCGAAGGTGACCGCCGATGAACTCGATTCCGCACGACGCAGCGACTCGACCAACCCCCACGTTGCCGCGCTGCTGACGCTTTCCAGCGCGATCGCGGAGAATGCCGGGGATGTGGCTGAGGACACGATCGCGAAGGCCCGCGAAGCCGGGGTGACGGACCAGGAGATCGGGGAACTGGTGGCTAATCTGGCGTTGAATGTGCTGACGAACTACTTCAACGTCCTGGCCCGGGTCGAAAACGACTGGCCCGTTGTGGCGTTATAGGCGGATACCGGTGCCACGGGCTTCGTCAGCTCAAAACTTCGATGTTGCGTCGCACTACAGGCAGCTACATCGAATTGGAATCATGTCCGTATTCGAGGGCAGTCTGGCCGGAGACGCGGGGCGGCTGAGGCCGGGCATCTTCAGACTGAATATACGGCCCGACCCAGAGCGGGCCACAGCGAGAACCTTTCTTCTAGCGGATAGGAACACCATGTCAGTCATCACCGTCGGCACCGAAAACAGCACGTCGATCGACCTGTACTACGAAGACCACGGCAGCGGCCAGCCTGTCGTGCTCATCCACGGCTACCCTCTCAGCGGGGCCTCGTGGGCACCGCAGACCCGTGCACTTCTCGAGGCAGGTTACCGGGTGATCACCTATGACCGCCGCGGTTTCGGCAAGTCCAGCCAGCCGAGCGAGGGCTACAACTACGACACCTTCGCCGCCGACCTCGACGTTGTCCTCACGACCCTCGACCTCAAGAACGTGCTGCTCGTCGGCTTCTCCATGGGCACTGGCGAGGTCGGCCGGTACACGGCGACCTATGGCACCGACCGCCTGGCGAAGATCGCGTTTCTGGCGCCGATCGAGCCGTTCCTGCTCAAGACCGACGACAACCCCACCGGGCTCCCGCAGGAGGTTTTCGACGGCATCGCTGCGGGCGCGCAAGCTGACCCGTACGCGTTTTACACGTCGTTCTATGAGAACTTCTACAATCTCGATGAGAACCTCGGCACCCGCGTGAGCCCCGAGGTCGTTCAGGGGAGCTGGAACGTCGCAACCGGCGGTTCGCTGATCGCGGCCTACGCTGTCGTGCCGTCCTGGCACGAAGACTTCCGCGGCGATATCGAGAAGATCCGCGCGACCGGGATTCGCAGCCTGATCATGCAGGGTGTGCTCGACCGCATCCTCCCGATCGACGCGACCGGGCGCGCCTTCCACAAGGCGTTCCCCGAGAGCGACTACGTGGAGATCGAAGGCGGGCCACACGGCTTCGGCTGGAGCCACGCCGCCGAGGTCAACGAAAACCTGCTGCGCTTCCTCGCGAGCTAGTACTGCAGTGTTCCGCCGTCGGAAAGGCGGCGGGACACTGGAGCGCGACACATTGACTTTGAGGAGAACGCGCCGATGGGCGAGGAACTGAAAACACTACGGGTGCATGGCAGCGTCGCTGACGCGACCGCTCGACTCCGCGAGCTGTTGGAGCGACGAGGCGTGGCAGTGCTCGCGATCATCGATCACGCCGCAGGAGCGCGGGCGGTGGGCCTGGAGCTAGCCGATGAAGTCGTCGTGTTCTTCGGCGACCCGGCCGTGGGTACGGGGGTGATGCAGGACGATCCGAGAGCCGGAATCGATCTCCCGCTTCGGATGCTGGTCTGGGACGACAACGGTTCCACGTACATCGGCTACCGTGACCCGCACGTGCTCTCCGACCTGTTCGACCTCGACATCCATCGCGACGTGCCGGCGAAGCTGAGCGGATTCATGGAACGACTTGCACACGATCTGTCGGCCGAGCAGTGACCGCCATGGACGCCGACGACATTCGAGCAGCGTTCCTCACCCATATGGAGAGCACCGGACACGAACGCATCCCCAGGTCGAGTCTTGTCCCGACGGACCCGACCACCTTGTTCACCGGCAGCGGTATGCAGCAGCTGCTTCCCGTCCTTCTCGGCGAACCTGATCCGCGGGGCACCAGGCTCACCGATAGCCAGCCCTGCTTTCGAGCCCAGGACATCGACGAGGTCGGAGACGAGCGACACACGACCTTCTTCGAGATGCTGGGCAATTGGAGCGTCGGCGACTACTTCAAGCAGCATCAGATCGACACCTTCTTCCGATTCCTCACCGACGTCGTCGGTCTCGACCCACATCGCCTGTATGTCACCTGCTTCATCGGTGACCCTCACCACAACATCCCCCGAGATGACGAGGCCGCTCTCATTTGGCAGGCAGCATTCGCGTCACGGGGTATCGACGCCGGAATCGCGCAGATCGGTTCGGCTGCCGCGGGAGATGCCCGAGGGATCATGGGGAACGAACGCATCTTCTTCTACGATGCCGACGAGAATTGGTGGAGTCGCGGCGGGAATCTCTCGTCGACACCCATCGGCGACCCGTGTGGACCCGACAGCGAAGTCTTCTACGACTTCGGCCCGCAGCACCAGGATCCGAGCTACGGACTTGCCCATCCGGCGAGCGACGGAGGCCGGTTCCTCGAGATCGGGAATCAGGTCTTCATGCAGTATCAGCGTGAAGAGAACGGTACTTTCTCTCCGCTGAACCGGCGAATCGTGGATTTCGGCGGCGGGCTGGAACGCATCGCCGCCGCCGCCCTGGGCGTACCCGACGTGTACGCGGTCAGCGTGCTCGCACCGTTGCTCAAGGTCGTCGAAATGCTGTCCGACACCACCTACGCGGCTGCCCCCGGGCCCATGCGCGTGATAGTTGACCATGTGCGAGGAGCGTACTTCTTGGCGGTCGACGGCGTCATACCCGCGAACAAAGAACGAGGCTACGTGATGCGACGGTTGATTCGTCGAGCCATCACAACCGCGAGAACAATCGGGCTGCGCGAGCAGTTCTTCGCGCCCCTCGTCGCGGAACTGGGCGCCATCTACGCGCGGGCGTATCCGGAAACAGTGGAGCGTGGGGACGCGATTCTCGCGACTCTGCGCCGGGAGGAGAAGGCGTTCCGCCGGACACTCGACGGCGGCCTGCGCGCGCTCGCTCGGTTTCAGGGCAGAACGCTCACCGGGGCCGACATTTTCATGCTCTCCGACACTTTCGGATTTCCTCCAGAGATCACCATCGAGGAATCGGAGAAGTTGAACATTGCGGTGTCGAAGGACTGGGACCTCGTCTACCGGCGCGCACTGCAGGAACAGCGAGAACGTTCACGGGCCTCGTCAAAGCTCGGCGCTGAGAACATGCCGCAATAGAGCCAATTGACGGCGCTACCGCCGAACCTTCACGGCGGCCGAGGAGAAACGTCCTCGGTACTTGGACGGCGGGATAGCGAGGTGCAGCACAAAGGCTCGCCTCAACGTCTCGGAACTGCCGAATCCCGAAGCCTCGGCGGCTTCGGTGACACTTCGCCCGTCATCGAGCAGCTGCTTTGCCCGGTTCAAACGGGTGACCTCGACGTACTTTCCAGGGGTCATTCCCAACTCTGCTTGGAACAGGCGAGAGAGATGGCGAGGGCTAATCCGGGCGATCTCCGCAAGGACACTGGTCGAATACTCGGCGGCAGGATCGGCTCTCACCACGTCGATGACGGTGCGGAGTAGCGATGCACGCGGCACCTGCTCTACCGTCGCTCCGGAGAACTGTGACTGGCCGCCGTCTCGCTGCAGATAGACGACCAGCGAGCGTGCGACGTTTCTCGCGAGCTCCACCCCTTCGTCCTCCTCGAGGAGAGCCAGAGCGAGATCGATTCCCGCAGTCACGCCAGCCGACGAATACGTACTGTCGTCCTTCACGAAGATCGCATCAGGTTCCACTCGAATGCCGGGGTAGCGAACGGCCAACTCTGCGGCGTGCTGCCAGTGCGTCGTCGCTCGTTTGCCCTCGAGCAGCCCGGCCGCTGCCAAGACGAATGCGCCCGTGCAGATTGACCCCGTTCGAGTCGCCCGCTGCGACAAATCGAACGCACCGGATGCCAGACTGTCCGAGACGGGACCAGCGGGGAAGACTTCACCGCCGGCGACGAGTACTGTGTCGAAGCTTCCCGCGTCTGAAGCGGCGAGGTCGACAGGGAGGGCCAGGCCCATTGAGGTACGCACGTCGCGTCCATCGATGGAAACCATGCTGATCCGGTAGTGGCCGCCGAAATTGTTTGCTTCTGCGAATACCTCAGCAGGCCCGGCAAAATCGAGGAGTTTCATCCCGTCGAAGACGAGGATTCCGACGGTGTGTGGATATGGAGTCACGCGACGTCCCTTCGATACCTCGTCGATGTCGGGGCATCGGCTTCAGCCGCGTCGGCTGCGCGATGATGGAAAGTAAAGCACATCCGGGCTCGACGGGTGAATAATCTGGCGAGGACGAGAGCAATGAGCTGGCGTCAAGACTCAGCCGTGCGATACCAAGCTCCCTGAGATGCCTCTGCTGACTGCTTCGAGCCGCGGTGCAGTGGAACGCCATGACTCTGGTTGCGAACTGGGGGTCGTGCTGAAGGTCACGATGCGGGACATGGGAGGGCGCGCCACCCCTTACAAATCGTGACCAGAAACGAACCAGGTACCTCGCTGCGTGACCAGAATTAGCCCGTATTCGACCGTGCCAGCGCGTGCACTTGACCCCATGAAAACCGCGGAAATCCGCGGAAGTCCGCCGCAGTTGCGGGGGAGTGGCACAGCCGAGATCGCTATCATTTGTTGTTGGTTCGAGTCGAGGTACCCCAGCACAAGGTAAATCCCTGCTCAGGCGGTTTTTTTGCGTATAGGATCTGTCCCGCATCGATGCCTGCCGCACCCGGATATGGCCAGGTAACCACACTCCGGCCGTTTTCCGAAAGCGCCGGTCTGGCGCAGCGGCGGATCGAGAAAGACAGTGGGCCCGTCTCTCAGTACGTGTCGAGCGGGCCCTCGATGGAGCGCCAGCCGATCAGCCCGCGGGACATGCTGGCCGCTTCGAAGCCGAGTTCGATGAGCATGTTCGCGGCTCCCGTGGACGGGAGCCCGCCCGTGCAGAAGGCGATCAGCAGGCGGTCCTCGGGAAGCTCGAGGGCGCGAGCGGACAATTCGGCGAGCGGGATGTGCACCGATCCGGGGATGTGCGTGCGCGCCCATTCCCGATCGCCACGGACGTCCACAATGACCGCGCCCTCGGCCACGGCCTGTTGAGCGGCCTCAGCGGTCAGTGCAGGCGGACGTCGGAAGAACGGGCCGGCCCTCACCGGCCGGCCCGGCGTCGGATACGACGTGCGGCCCGAACCGCCCGGATGGTCGTTTCGGTCATCGAGCCGGATCGCGGGTGCCCGACACCGCGGTTCGCGGCAGTCTGCCGGCCCGCGAGTGCCCCGTCATACGTTCATCGTCGACCACGACGTCGAAGTCGAGGTTGAGCCTCAGCGGGGTGGTGATGGTTTGCGACCAGGTGACGTGTTCGCCATCAGCTGTCGACTCTGTGCGGATGTCGCGGAGCGGGATGGCGGGTCCACCGTCTCCGCCGACGGCGCTGCCGGTCCAGGTGCCCTCCACGTTGTCGAAGGTCATGGTGGCGTGCATCGTGCCGATCGGGGTGCGCATGGAGAGTCTCCAGGTGCCGGGAAGGGTGCTCATAAGAGTGTCTCTTTCTTGGTGCGGGATGTCGTCGTGGTCGGGGTCTCGATCAGACGGTGAGTGCGGCATGGCCCTGCGCCCGCCACACCGTGCCGCGACGCTCGTACTCGAAGAGTTGCTCAACGGCGTACGCGATGCGCGGGCCGAACTCACGCTCGAGGAGGTACAGGGCCAGATCCAGCCCGGACGTGACGCCGCCGGCGCTGACGAGGTTGCCGTCGTCGACGACCCGGGCCCGCACCACGGTTGTGCCCGTTGCCTCCAGCACGTCATTGCCCAGAGTGTGTGTCACAGCCGTGCGTCCCTCGAGCAGGCCCGCCATCGCCAGGGCAAGCCCCCCGCCGCAGACGGTGGCGACGAGCGTGTCGGGCGCCGCGAACGCACGGCGGATCAGGTCGGGGAGGGCGGTGCCCGCGAGGCCCGCGAGGATGACCGGGATGGTCCTGACCAGATCGGGGTCGCCCACGGTCGGACCGGAGGCGCCCGGGAGGATCACCATGCCGGGTGCCTCGGGCTCCAGGACATGCGTGGCGTTGAGTTCGAGGCCTCGGGTCCCGCTGGTCACGGGGCCGGCCGATTCGAGGCCGACGAGGCGAACGTCGATCGCCCCACCCAGGGCATCCGACCCCGCACTGAGCACCTCGAACGGTGCGATGACATCGAGCGGGTCGAACCCGTCGAAGAGAATGATCTGCGCAAGCATGGCGAGTCCTTTCGGTGATGCTGTCGACGGTACGGGGACGCCGGGTCGGCCACGAGTGGCGGATAAGACAACATTCGCCAGGATCTCGCCAATGACGGACTAGGGTCGCAGCATGCACCGAATCGTTGTTCTTGCGCTCGACGACGTCATCGCGTTCGACCTGTCCACCCCGGTCGAGATCCTGGGGCGGGTGGTCGACGACGACGGCATGCCGCTCTATCGGGTTCGCGTGGCAGGTCCCGCCGAGTCCGTGCGGTCGGGCCCCATGCGGATCGGCGTTCCCCACCGGCTCACGGAGCTGACGGATGCCGACACGGTCATCATCCCCGGGCGAAGTGACCCCACCGCCCAGCTCGACGACGACACGATCGCCGCCCTGCGGGATGCCGCGTCCCGCGGCACCAGGATCGCATCGATCTGCGTCGGTGCGTTGGACCTCGCGGTCACCGGGCTTCTCGATGGGTTGCGCGCCACCACGCACTGGCGGGCGGCCGGGCTGCTCGCCGCCCGGCACGAGAAGGTCGAGGTCACGCCGAACGCGCTGTTCGTCGACAACGGGCAGATCCTCACGTCGGCCGGAGCCGCAGCCGGCATCGACCTCTGCCTGCACCTCGTCGCCCAGGACTTCGGCGCGGCGGTGGCCGCCGACGCCGCCCGCACGACCGTGGTGCCGCTCACACGCGAGGCCGGCCAGGCGCAGTACGTCAAGGACGACACCCTGGGCGATTCAGGCCTCACCTTCGCGCTGCGGTGGATCGACGAGCACGCCCGGCAGCCGATCACCGTCGCTGATATCGCGGCGGCGGCATCGGTCAGCACCCGGACGTTGAACCGGCGTTTCCTCAACGAACTGCGCCTTCCGCCGTCCCGCTGGCTGGCGCGTGCCCGAGTGCGCATCGCCCAGCAACTCCTCGAGACGACCGAGTACCCGATCGAGCGCGTGGCCGCCGAGTGCGGCCTGGGGTCGACCTCCAACCTCCGTGCCCGGTTCACCGAGATCGTGGGCACCAGCCCCAGCCGATACCGGCGCGCGCTGACCGTGCAGTGACCGTGCGGTGACCGTGCACTGACCGCTATCCGGGATCGCTGGGGTGATCGGGCCGTCCGACCAGCCGGCGGCCGAGTCAGCCGGCAGTCGAGTAGACGCCGACCGCGCCTGTGGCGGTCAGGGCGACGGCGGTGCCGACCGTGTAATCATCCGGTTGGGCGGTCATGAGGTCGAAGGTGAGCACCGAGTCGGCGGCAACGCCCAGATCGGTCAGTCGAAGGTCGAGTCGCACGGTCGACCCACTGAACGACGAGCGCACGATCACAGCGTTGGTGCGCACCGGGTTCAGGTCGAGACTCAGTTGGGTCGGGCGCAGCAGGGCGCGGGCCCCGGTGCCGCCGCCACGGTGGTCGTGGGCGACGGTCAGACGCCCGAGCGCGCTATCGGCGACGGTGCCCTGCACGTGGCATGGAACAAAAATGGCGTCGCCGAGGAAGACCGCGGTCTCTGACGTCGACGGGTTCTGGAAGACGTGGATAGGTGAGCCGGCCTGGTCGATCCGGCCCCCGGAGATCACCGCGATCTGCTGGCCGAACGACAGCGCCTCGGCCTGGTCGTGCGTCACGAGGACCGTCGTGGTGCCGGTGTGTTCCAGCGCCTCCACAACCGCGTGCCTGGTCTGGCTGCGCAACCCTGCGTCCAACGCGCTGAACGGTTCGTCGAGCAGCAGGATACGTGGTTCGGGAGCCAGCGCCCGAGCCAGCGCCACGCGCTGTTGCTGCCCTCCCGACAGCTCATGTGGGTAGCGCTGCAAGAGATGCTTGTCGAGGCCGACGAGCTCGGCGGCGACCTCCGCCTCGTGACGCAGCCGCTGAGGGCCACGCAGACCGAAGTGGATGTTCTGTGCCACCGTCAGGTGAGGAAAAAGGGCCCCGTCCTGGGCGACGTACCCGATGCCGCGGCGATGGGCGGGCACGAACACTGAATCATCGGAGACCAGCGAATTGTCGATGCGCACACTGCCGGCATCCGGTCGATCGAAGCCCGCGATCAGCCGGAGCAGCGTGCTCTTGCCGCTCCCGGAGGCGCCCACCACGGCCAGGCGGCTGCCCGCCTCCAACGACAGTGAGACGTCGCGCAGTACGGGCACGCCGCCAAGGTCCTTGGAGACTCCTGAGATGGTGAGGGACGTCATCCGCGCTCCCGCTTTCTGGACTGGGTGAAGAGAATCGCAACCGCAGGTGCGGCGAGCAGGATCAGCAGTACGGCGTAGGGTGCCGCGTTCGCGTAGGCCACCGACGAGCTCGCCGACCAGAATTGTGTGGCCAAGGTCCTGGTGCCGTTGGGCGCCAGGAGAAGGGTTGCGGTGAGCTCGTTGGCGGCTCCGAGACCGACCAAGGCGGCGCCGGCGCCGATGGACGGCAGGATCAGCGGAAGCGTGACGTGGATCCGGGCGGCGAGCGGCGAGCGGCCGAGCGCTCGTGCGGCCTCCTCGAGAGCGACCGGCGCCTGTGCGAGGCCCGACCGCAGGCTGACCAGTGCGCGCGGCATGAAGATGACGACGTACGCGAATATGACAGTCCACGTCGTTTGGTACAGCGCCGGTACCGTGCGCAGGGTCACTGTGACCAACGCCAGCGCGACGATGATCGCCGGCAGGCTGCTGGACACATAGGTGGCGCCCTCGAGGACCCGAGCCATCCGTCCGGGATGACGCACCGCGAGCCAAGCCACCGGCAGCGCCACGGCAATCGCGGCTGCAGCGCCGCCGCCGGCCAGGAACATCGTCTGCAGTACGGCGGTGCCCAGCTCCGGTTGGGCCCAGGAAGCCGCTCCGCCGGCGACCAGCCACCGGGTGAGGCTTGCGAGGGGGACACCGAGGGACAGCGCCACCAGCACGCCGAGGGCGGCCACGGCGAGGGGCGCGAAGGCGCCCAGCGGCAGGCGCACTCCCGGACGGCCGCTGCCGGAGCCGACCTTGGCATATCGGGCGTGACCTCTGGTCGATGCCTCGAGAACCAGGAGCACCAGACAGATCATCGCCAGCACGACGCCGAGCGCGCTGGCCGCGGGTCCGGCGAACGTTGACTGGTACTGGACGACGATGGCGGTGGTGAACGTGTCGAAGCGGATGAGGGCGAAGGCGCCGTACTCGGAGAGGAGATGCAGCGCGACCACGAGCCCGCCACCCCAGATCGCCAATTTCAGCTGGGGGAGGACCACGGTGAAGAACACTTTCCAGGTACCGTGCCCCAGGCTGCGTGCCGTCTCTTCGAGTGCCGGGTCGAGTCGGCGGATGGTCGTGGCCGCGGGCAGGTAGACCAGGGGGAAATACGCCAGTGTCGCCACCAGCAGGCCCCCGCCGAGGCCCCCGATCGACGGAACGGCGCTCACCCAGCCGTAGCTGCTGACGAAGGCCGGCACGGCGAGTGGCGCGGCGAGGAGCACCGCCCACAGACGTCGGGCCGGAAGGCGCGTGCGTTCCACCAGCCAGGCCCCTCCGACGCCGATGGAGACGCACAAGGGAACGCCGATGGCCACCAGAAGTACCGAATTGACCAGAAGCTCACCGACCTTGGGCCGGAAGATCAGCGGCGCCAGAGTGGGCCAGCCAACCTGGGCCACAACCGAGACGACGAAGCCGACGGGAATCAGCAGTGCAACGACGATGACGCACACGAGAGCGAGCAGCAGGGGGGAGGGCCTCGAGCCGGGGCTCGCGATCCGCCTACGCTGCCCGCTCGGGGCCGTCGACGTGGTCACGTTGTCTATCCTCTCGCCCCGACGAGGCTACCTGATGCCGGTTAGAGGATCCCGGCTTCGGTCATCAGGTCGGTCACCTTGGTGCTGTTCAGCGTGGCAGGGTCCACCAGGGGGGCTTCCAGGGAGTCCAGCGCGGGCAGCGCCGGGTTCGGCGTCACGTCGCTGGCGACCGGGTACTCGAAACTCGTGCCGGTCTGCAGGATGCTCTGGCCGGTCTTTCCTGTGATGAACTTCAGAAAGGCCTGCGCCGCTGCCTGGTTCTTGCTCGACGCGAGCACGCCGCCACCGGAGACGCTCACGAATGCCCCCGGGTCCTCGTTCTTGAAGTAGTGGAGAGCCGTGTTCGCGCTGTTCTCCTTCGTTCCGGCCTGGTCGATGTACCAGTAGTAGTGGTAGATCACGCCCAGCGGGATCTCGCCGGCGTTGACCGCCTTCATCACCGTGCTGTTGCCCTTGTACTCGACGGAGTTCGTCTTCATCGCGGTGAGCCACGCCGCCGTGGCGTCGGCGCCCTTCAACTCGAGCATCGCCGAGACGATGGCCTGGAAGTCGGCGCCGCTGGGCGACGCGGCCCATCGACCCTTCCAAGCCGGGTCGGCAAGGTCTTCCAGTGATGCCGGCAACTCCGCTTCGGTGATCAGCGCAGGGTTGTAGACCACGACGGTCGAGCGCGCGGCGATTCCGGTCCACGTTCCGGTGGACGGCTTGTAGGCATCCGGCACCTGGTCGAGCACGTCGGCGTCCAGATCGGCGAACAGACCGGCATTGTCGACGAGCGACATCGCGGGCGAGTTCTCGGTGAGGAACACATCGGCCGGGGATGCCGCGCCCTCGGCGATGATCTGGTTGCCAAGCTCGGAGTCCGACCCGTTCCGGAGAGTGATAGTGACCCCGGTCTCCGCGCTGAACTCGTCGGCCCATTCCTGGGTCAATTCCTCATGCTGGGCGTTATAGACCGTCAGGCTCGAGCCGGCCAGCGAATCGCCGGCGGCCGACGTCGAGGGCGTGGTCCCGGCGGATGTGGCACATCCAGACAAGGCCACAAGAACTGAGGTGGCTGCGGCGACGGCGACGATCGTGGAAGGCGGAATTCTCATGGGTTCCTTGCTGGAAGAGCGAAAAACGAACAATAGGGAAGCCTACCCTAACTCGCTCCACGCCTTGACTCCCGGTGGCATCAGTCCGCCGTCGAGGGCGTTCCCACGTTTCAGCCGTATTCGGCGAACGCCGATGCCTCCGAGTACGTCAGATCGCGGGGAGCCGCCAGGGTGCGCATGCGATCACGCAGGTAGGCGACGGTCTTGACGGTGTCCGGTTCCCGCGCCACGGATTCTTCCGGCACGCTGATCAGCTCGCTACGGGGTCCCACCACGACCCGCACGACCATCTCGTCGCCGGCACTGTTGACCGCCGGCAGATCGAGCAGCTCCGAGTCGTGGCCGGTCGGGAAGGTGACGACCAGCTCCAGGAGCGCATCCGCGGCCCCATCCGTGGTCAGGAACGAATCTCCGCAATACGAAATTCTCTTCATGGTCGTACCGGTTCCTTGCCTGGTCGACACGAATCCGCCGAGGCTGACGGCAACCTGACGCGGACGCCTCGAATCAGGCGGAGCGCCAGGAGGTGTGTCATCGGTCACAGCCGTCAGGAACGGATGCGGTCCTCTCCCGAGGGACCGACTGTCGATGCGTCACGCTACCAGGGGCGGGGCACCCACCGCTGTCGGCGCAAAAGGGGACCTCGCCCGGAGGGGCGCCACCGTGGGCGACTAGCGGCCGGCGGGTTCCCGGGCGATCATGGCCGGATGGTGCACTTCACTGATCGAGTGCAGGCCGGGCGTCTGTTGGCTCGGCAGTTGCTCTCCCTGCGCGACCAGGACGTCGTCGTTCTCGGCATTCCGCGCGGGGGAGTTCCGGTAGCGTTCGAGGTCGCCTCGGCGCTCGACGCCCCGCTGGACGTGATCGTGGTGCGGAAGCTCGGCGTGCCATTCCAGCCCGAATTCGCGATGGGCGCCATCGGCGAGGGTGGCGAGGAGCTCGTCGACGAATCGATCGTGGCGCTCACCGGCGTCACCGACGCGGAGGTTGAGGCGGTCGAGGTGCGCGAACGCGTCGAGCTCGACGCCCGGGTGGCCCGCCTCCGGCCCGGCCGTGACCGGATTGACCTGCAGGGGCGCACGGTCGTGATCGTCGACGACGGGGTCGCCACCGGCTCCACCGCCCAGGTGGCCTGCGACGTGGCCCGGCGACTCGGCGCCGAGCGCGTGATCCTCGCCGCCCCCGTGATCGCCGCCAGCACGCTGCCGAATCTCACCGGGGCCGACGACATCGTCTATGTGGATGCGCCGGAGTCGTTCTGGGCGGTCGGGCAGTTCTACTCCGATTTCTCGGCCACCGAGGACGACGATGTCGCCCGGCTGCTGGAGGAAGCGCACCGGCGGATGGCCGGTCGTGCCGGGCCCGAAGCGACGCCCGGCGCCGATACGGATACCGACCTGGATATCCCGCTGTCCGACGTGACCCTGCGCGGCCACCTGCACCTGCCCGCCTCCCCGAGCGCTGTGGTGCTTTTCGCCCACGGCAGCGGCAGCAGCCGGCACAGCCCGCGCAATCAGTACGTGGCCGAAGTGCTGTTCCGGGCCGGGCTCGGTACGCTCCTGTTCGACCTGCTCACCCCGGCCGAGGAGCTCGACCGCGCCAACGTGTTCGACATCGACCTGCTCGGCGGGCGTCTGAGTGCGGTCACCCGGTGGCTGACCGCCCGCGCCGATGCCTCCGGATGCCGCGTCGGCTACTTCGGAGCCAGCACCGGTGCCGCCGCGGCGCTGTGGGCGGCCGGCGAGCCGGACCTCGAGATCGGAGCGGTGGTGTCCAGAGGGGGCCGACCCGACCTGGCCGGCGACAGGCTGCCGCAGGTCACGGCGCCGACCCTGCTCATCGTCGGCGGTGCCGACCTCACGGTGCTCGAGCTCAACCGGGACGCGCAGCGACTCCTCCATTGCGAGAACCGGCTGGCCGTCGTGCCCGGGGCAGGCCATCTCTTCCAGGAACCGGGCACCCTGGGCGAGGCCGCCGACCTGGCCGCCGAGTGGTTCGCCCGCCACCTGCTGCCATGACCCTCTTCACCGATCGGGCGGATGCCGGCCGGCAACTGGCCCGGCTCCTCCAGGGTCTCAGGGGCCACAACATCGTGGTGCTCGGACTGCCACGCGGGGGAGTGCCCGTGGCGGTCGAGGTCGCCCGGGCGTTGCACGTACCCCTGGACGTGATCGTCGTGCGCAAGCTCGGTCTGCCCCTCGACCCTGAGGTGGCGATGGGTGCCATCGGGGAGGAAGGGGTGCGTGTGCTAAACCCGCGCGTGCTGACCCTCGCCGAGGTCACCGAGGCTCAGATCCACGCCGCCGAACGGCGCGAACGCGCGGTGCTCGACGCCCGGGTCGAAGAATTGCGTCGTGGCCGGGCCCGGCTGGACCTGACCGGCCGCACCGCTCTGATCGTCGACGACGGTGTCGCCACGGGGTCCACCGCCCGCGCGGCGTGCCGGGTGGCGCGCCACCTGGGCGCCGAGCGCGTGATCCTGGCCGTGCCCGTCATCGCCGCCCAGGCGGAGGGAGAACTTCAGAGACCCGCAGGGGAGGCGGCCGACGAGGTCATCGCCGTCGCAGCGCCGTTCGGGTTCGCCGCCGTCGGACAGTACTACCGCCGTTTCGACCCCACCGAAGACGCCGAGGTGACGGCGCTGCTCGCCCGGGCGGCGGACGGCCGCGACGACACCGACTGAGCAGGGGTTCAGTATCCGGTTCAGTGCTCGCGCCAGCGTCCCTCCCGGAACGACACCGCGGCCTGGCGCACCTCGACCACGGCGTAGAGGGCCGCCGGGCACTTCTCGGCCCAGGCCAGCGCGGCGGCGCGATTCGGCACGTCGATCACAAAACAACCGGAGAGCGTCTCGACCGCGTCGAGGTAGGCGCCGTCCCTGACCTCCCGGCTCCCGCCGCGGAGGGTCACCGTGGTGGACTCCGCGGCGGGCCGGAAGATGTCCGCCGCAACCAGCGCACCGGACTCCTGGAGCGACGCGGCGTAGGCGTCGAACAACTCGCGGAACGGCGGCAGCTCCTCCTCGGAGACGTCGCCCTCCCCGCTCTCGGCCTTGATGATGAGCAACGAGAAGCGCATGAGATCTCCTTCGATCCGAGCAGCGGTCAGGTGGTGCGTGGCGCGGTTACAGGTCGAGCGTTTCGTGCGGTTCGAGAGGGAAGAAAGTGCCGCCGTTCTGCTCGGTGGCGGCCTTGATCCGGGAGTTTGAGAGGTCCTTGCCGCTTCGCGACAGACCCATCTCATGGGTGGGGAAGCTACGCAGCGGCTTGACCGCGAGCACGTAGTCGATGACCTCGGCGATCTTCAACCATGGTGCACCGGCCGGTACGGCAAGGGTCTTGACCTTCACACCCTCTGGGATCGTGAACGAGTCTCCCGGGTAGAACAGCTCGTCGTTGACGAGCACGCCCACGTTGTCGATCACCGGTATCGACGAGTGGATGACGGCGTGCTTCTCCCCGAAGAACCGGAGCGTGAACGGACCCGCCTCGACGGTGTCGCCGGCGGACACGACAGTCACGGGGATATCGCCGGCGGCTGCGGCAACGCCGGCGGGGCCGTAGATGGGAACGCCCGGGTTCATGGCTGTCACCCGGTTCAGCTGTTCAGGCGTCCAGTGATCGGCATGCTCGTGCGTGATCACCACGGCCGCCGCATTGGCCGTTTCGGTGAGCGCTGTGGTGAACGACCCCGGGTCGATGAACAGCTTCTGCCCGGAGGCTTCGAGGACGAGTGCGGCGTGCTCCAGTTTGGTCAACTTCATGTTCCGAGCTAATACCCAAACAGGGGTGTGGACAACGCGCGACACGCGCATCCTGTGAGCACCCGCAGCCCGGTGCAGCACTCTGTCAGGCCCCGCGGATACGTGCACGTGCGCGGCGCGACGCGCGGACACGCCACTCGATTTGAACTGAGTATCCAGGATGTGGCATACTCGTGAAGTTGCAAAAACGGCCCCATCGTTTAGCGGCCTAGGACACCGCCCTCTCACGGCGGTAACACCGGTTCGAATCCGGTTGGGGTCACAAACGCCCGGTCTCCTTCTTCGAAGGGGGCCAGGCTTTTTTGTATCCGGGAGTGGGACGTTCGGCCCTGTCGTTGCTGAAAAATGGCTGGGAGTCTAGAACTCACAGTCCAGTGTCAGACGGCACCGGCATCCCGATACAACTCGAAGGACACCATCCCATGGCCAGCACCACCACCCGCGGGGCAGCAGTTACCGCCCCCGCCGCGACGACCGGCACCACCCTGCTCCAGCGTCGCACCCTCGCGGTGCTGCGACTGGCCACCGGGTTCATCTTCCTGTGGGCCTTCCTCGACAAGACCTTCGGCCTGGGCTTCTCCACTCCGTCCGAGCGTGCCTGGCTGAACGGTGGAACCCCGGCGCAGGGCTTCCTCAACAGCCCCGGCGTCACCGGACCGCTGCAGCCGTTCTTCGTGGGCATCGCCAGCCCGCTGGTTGACTTCCTCTTCATGCTCGGCATGATCGCGGTCGGCCTGGCCGTCATGCTCGGCGTGGGCCTGCGCATCAGCGCCGTCGCCGGCAGCCTCATCATGGTCTTCATGTACCTGGCCGAATGGCCCTTCACGGCCGGCGCCGCCTCCACCAACCCGCTCGTCGACTACCACATCATCTACGCGCTGGCCCTGATCGTTGTCGCGGTCTTCGCCGCCGGCGACACCTGGGGCTTCGGTAAGACCTGGAAGGCCCTGCCGATCGTGCAGAAGTACACCTGGCTCGTCTAGGGACCCAGCGATACAGCAGTACCGGCCGGCCACCCCACGGGGTGGCCGGTTCTGTCGTCCCGGCCGGCGGTCAGTTCGGCCCGCCGCGCGGGTTCGATCGGGTGATGCGGGCCACCTCGTTGTCGATGTCCTCTTCAGTGATGAATCTTCGATTGGGGCCGTAAGCGTCCAAACCGATGAAGAAGGCGGCGATACCCATGCCGCCGATCGGGAAGATGGGCCAGAAGTAGGCACCGGGGGTGGCTAGAAGCCAGATGGCGACGACGATGATCGAGACGCCCAGCCATACGCCGCAATAGTTCCAGAAGTCGCGGCGCGCCTTGAGCCGCCTGGTTGCGAATTGCCGCAATTCGTCACTGTTCATGCCCAGACACTATCGCCGGTCCCAGAGCCCGGCCATCCCTCGACCGGTTGACAGCCGGGACGAGCCGGTGTGGGCGCACGCGGGTAAGATCGGAGGGTCGAAGGGGAGTATCCCTGTGGGCTCCCTTCGGGCGGGCCCTATGCCGTGGTCGTCAACACGGACCGCTCTGAGCTGGTCCCGGCCGCGGTGGTACCGGGCATCCGGTACGGGAGAGACTTTCGGGTTATCGCTGGCTCCAGCACCCGCCGCATTCTGAAAGGCCCCTTTCTCGTGAATCTTGAGCTGCCCATCGTGTTCGAGGTGGCCTCGCTGGTCATCCTGACGCTGATCCTCGTCGCCGACCTACTGATCGTCTACAAGCGCCCACACGTGCCGTCGGTGCGCGAGGCGACCCTCTGGGTGGTGTTCTACGTCGGCCTGGCGCTGATCTTCGCGCTCTTGATGCTCATCTTCGGCGGCGGCGAACATGCCGGGCAGTTCCTGGCCGGCTGGCTCACCGAGTACAGCCTGTCGATCGACAACCTGTTCGTTTTCGTCATCATCATGGCGAGATTCTCCGTGCCGCGGAAGTACCAGCAGGAAGTGTTGATGGTGGGCATCATCATCGCCCTCGTGCTGCGCGGCATCTTCATCCTGCTCGGCGCCCAGCTGATCGAGAACTTCAGCTGGATCTTCTACATCTTCGGCGCCTTCCTGCTGTACACGGCGATCCACCAGGCCTTCGCCAAGGAAGGCGGCGATGACGACGCCGAGAACGGCCTGGTGCGCTACCTGCGTCGCCACATCCGCATCTCGCCCAGCTTCGACGGCTCGAAGATCCGCACCACCATCGACGGCCGCAAGCTCTTCACCCCGATGCTGATCGTCTTGATCGCGATCGGCACCACGGATCTGATCTTCGCCCTCGACTCGATCCCGGCGATCTTCGGCATCACCCAGAGCCCGTTCATCGTCTTCACGGCCAACGTCTTCGCCTTGATGGGCCTGCGTCAGCTGTACTTCCTGCTCGGCGGCCTGCTCGAACGCCTCGAGTACCTCAAGTACGGCATCGCCTTCATCCTGTTCTTCATCGGCGTCAAACTCGTCTTCCACGCCCTGCACACCAATGAGGTGCCGTTCCTCAATGGTGGCGAGGGCTTCGAGTGGGCGCCGGAGATCGACACCTGGACCTCGCTCGCCGTCATCATCGTGTCGATGGCCGTGGCCACGATCGCCAGTCTCATGAAGACCCGGCGGGACGCGCGCCGAGCCGGCGCGAGTGTCAGCCAAGAACTGGGCGGGCCGACCGGCCAGTGAGCGCGGGCCGAGCGCCGCGGCCGGGAATCTCCCGGTCAGCGCGCGTCTGATCCGACCGATGGTATTGGTACGGTGGTAGCTCCACTTCCCCCGGACGGGGTGGAGCGCTCGCTCGGAGCAAGGACGCGATTCGTGGAGTGCACATGGCGGTGAATGGCGAGAGTGCGATCACTCTCGGGGACTCGAGTGTGCAGTTCAGCTTCAGCGCCGGCAGTGATGTCGGCCGCGTGCGCAAAGTGAACGAGGACAGCTACCTGGCCCAGTCGCCGGTCTTCTTCGTCGCAGACGGCATGGGCGGCCACGCCCACGGAGACGCCGCCAGCCAAACCGTCATCCGGGTCTTCGTCGAACACATCGAACAGGACATCCCCTCCACTCCCGAACGTATCCTGGACGCCATCCACTCCTCGAACGACGCCGTTCGTGACCTCAGTTCGGCCGACGACTTCGGCACCGCCGTCAGCGGCACCACCCTGGCCGGCGTGGCCTTCGTGGACGCCGGTGACGATGTCGGTTTCCACTGGATGGCGTTCAACATCGGCGACTCCCGTATCTACACCTGGGACGGTCGCACCCTCGAGCAGCTCAGCGTCGACCACTCGGCCGTGCAGGAGATGGTCGACGCCGGCCTGATCAAGGCGACGGACGCCGAGAAGCATCCGGACCGTAACGTCATCACCCGTGCCATCGGCGCCGACGAATTCGTCGACGCTGACGTCTGGCTGCTGCCGGCGACCGGACGCCACAGCTTCCTGATCTGCTCCGACGGCCTCACCAAGGAATTGAGCGTGGCGGAGATCGCCGCGCTCCTGGCCTCGCACACCGTGCCGGAAGACCTCGGTTCGCTGGCCGACGTGCTCGTCGCGGCTGCTCTGGCCAAGGGCGGCCGGGACAACGTCACCGTGGTGATCGTGGAATCCACCTGGGGCGACCCCGGTCCGGACTCCGGGGTCACCCGGGAGCGTTCGAGCGGTCTGCACGAGCACCTCGAAGACACGCGCCCACGCGACGCGAATCCGCAGTAGGCAGGAACAGGAAAGGCTATGGGGGGATCTGTGCTTTCGTACGACGACGATGATTCGGGCGGCTGGCTGGCCGCGGCGACGGGGGATCGCGTGGTGCTGCTGCCGGCCGACGTGCTCGCTGCCCTGCGCATCTGGGCGGGTCTCACCGCGGAGGGATCCGGCGACGCCGGCGCCCGCACGGTCTTGGACGAGCTCACCTCCGGCGGACTCTCCCGCACCCCGCCGTTCGCCCTGCTCGCATGGGAGCAGACTGTACCGGCCACGGTGCGCGTGTTCGTGCGCGGTGACATCGTCGTGGTCCTACAGACCCCGGGCGGGGAGGTCTCCATCGGCGGGCTGGGAATCTCCACCTGGGTGGAACGGTCCGTCGCCGACGTTTCCAGCGCGTCGGTCACGGCGACCCCGCTGACCGAGGCGGGAAACGGCACGGCTGCCGACGACCAGGCCCCTCTGCCGCTCGCCGCTGGGCTTCCGCTGGTGGCGGGCCTGGTGCGCACCCGGCGTCTGCGCCTGGCCGTCGACGCGGCCTCCCCGATGACGGCCTCCGCGGCGGCCTCGGCGGCCGCCGTGCCGCCGCCCGCCCGCATCGTGCTGCCGCCCGCGGTTCTCGGCTCCGCGGCCACGGTTCCGGTGGGCCCGACCGACGCGGCCGCCCCCGCCCCCGCCCCGGTGACGGCTCCGGCACCCCTGCCTGTCCCGCGGAGCGACATCGCCGAGCCCGCCAGCGAACAGACCATCACCGACATCGTGTCCGTGGACCCTGGTGCTGCCGTCTCGGCTCCCGCGGACTCCGCTCCGGGCCGCGCGGGCGGGGCGCCCGGCGCCGATTCTGCCGCCGACCTCGGCGGCTATGACCATTTGTTCGGCGCCACGGTCATGCGCGGTGTCGAACAGGCCGCTGTGCGACCCGATAGCGAGACGAGCGACGACGCCGGTCCCGCAGCCGGGCCGGGCGCCGCCCCGGCGCGCACACAGCCCGACGCTGACGAGGAACTGGCGGGAGACCACGACGGTCACACCGTCATGAGCGGAGACCTGCAGAAGCTACGCGGCTCCCGGCGCCGCCCGGAGGCAGCCCCCGCCGCCGCAGAGTCCCCGAGGCTCTACCTTGTGCTGCCCAGCGGTGTGCGGGAACCACTGAGCCAGCCGATCCGCATCGGCCGGGCACCCAGCGTCAGCCAGATGTCCGGCGGACTCGTGCCCCGCCTCGTCAGCCTGGGCGGCGCCGACCAGGACGTCTCCCGCAACCACGTGCACTTCACCGTCGAAGGCGACACCGTCGTCGTGACCGACCTTCACTCCCGCAACGGCACCCTCGTGGCGCTGCCCGGAAAACCGCCGCAGAAACTCCGGCAGGGTGAACCCACCGCGGTCATCGTGGGAACCGTCGTCGACCTCGGCAGCGGCATCACCATCACGGTCGGGCAGGAGTGATGCGCCGCGCCCCCTCCGTCGCCCCCGAGCTGCCCGGCTACGAGTTCGTCTCGGTCCTCGGTTCCGGCGGGTTCTCCGACGTCTTCCTCTACCAGCAGCGCCTGCCGCGACGCAGGGTCGCGGTGAAGGTGCTGCTCACCGAACAGCTCAACCCCTCCACACAGGCCCAGTTCGTCGACGAGGCCAACCTCATGGCGCAGCTGTCGACGCATCCGTATATCGTCACGATCTATCACGCCGACGTCGCCGGTGACGGCCGGCCGTACTTCGTCATGGAGCACTGCTCGGGCCCGAGCATGGCCGAACGATACAAGCGGGAACGATTCCCTGTCGACGACGCCCTGCGCACGGGCGTGCGCCTGGCCGGCGCCGTCGCCACCGCGCACGCGGCCGGAATCCTGCACCGCGACATCAAACCGGCCAATGTGCTCACCAACGACTTCGGCTGGCCCGCGCTGACCGACTTCGGTATCTCGTCGAGCCTGGACGACGAACTGCCCGTGCACACCGTCACCGGCGGGAACCTCCCGACCGGCGCCGAGGCCACCGGAACCGGGGAAAGCCAGTCGGTGGGCATGAGCGTGCCATGGTCGCCGCCGGAGATGTTCGAGGACGACCCGCGCCCCGACGTGCGCAGCGACGTGTTCTCTCTGGCCGCCACCATCCACACCCTGCTGGCCGGGCAGACGCCGTTCGAGATCCGCGGCCGGTCCAACGGCACGCTCGACCTGATCGGACGCATCGAACGCGGCGCCATCACGCCCATCGGCCGGGACGACGTGCCCAGCTCGCTGGTCGCCGTGTTGGCCAAGGCCATGGCCAGCCGCCGGGACGACCGGTTCGCCACCGCCGTGGACTTCGCCCGTGCCCTGCAGCGGGTGGAACTCGAACTCGGCTACGCGCCCACCGGCATCGACATCCCCACCATCGCCGGACCCCAGCATTCCCGACCGGATGCGCCCGCCGGCGACGACGAGACCCGGGCCCGGTCGGTCGTCTCCATCTCCGCCCAGGCGCCCGCAGCGCCGCCCGTACGTCCGGTGGCTCCGCCTGCCCCGGCGACCGCGCCGCCCGCGGCAGTCGAACCCGACCGGGCCGACGCCACCCGTCTCCGCGGCGCCCGGGTCATCGAACCGGTACGCGAACGCACCGTCGTGCGCCCGCGCGGGTCCCGGCCGGCGCCCGCCCCCGTGACGACTCCCGTCGCACCCGTCGAGGAGGCCATCCAGCCGCCCACCGACCCCCCGGCCCGGCGGCGACCGCTCATACTGATCGGATCCATCGTCGTCGGCATCCTCCTGATCGGAGGCGTGGCCACGGCCGTCACCCTCACCGGCGCCGACGGGTCCGCGCTGACCCCCACCCAGTCCGCCGCGCCCGCGAAACCCGCCGGCATCAACGCCGTCGCGGGCGTCCCCGCCCCGGTCCTGGACGATACCGCCACCTCGGAGGACGGCACCCAGGTGACCTTCACGGTGAGCAACCCCAGCCCGCAGAAGGGCGATGTCTTCCGGTGGGCCCGAGCCGAGAACCCGGACCAGCCCACGCTGAGCAAGACCGCGGACATCACCGTCGAGGGCATCGTGCCCGGATCGACGGTGTGCGTGGACATCTACCTGCAGCGCGCCGACGGCAAGATCTCGGAGGCGAATCGTGCCTGCAACCGGTGAGACCGTGGTGGTGAAACCGCTGCGTGTGGAATTCTGCGGCGAGTGGTACTCCGTCGACTCCGGCGCACCGTTCTCCATCGGCCGGGAATCCGATCTGACCATCGACGACAACCCGTATCTGCACCGCACGTTCCTCCGGCTCTACGAGGACTTCGGGCTGTGGTGGATCGCCAACGTGGGGAACCTGCTCTCGGCCACCGTCTCGGACAGCACCGGGACCGTGCAGGCGTGGCTGGCTCCGGGCGCCAAACTGCCCATCGTGTTCCAGACCATGCACGTCATGTTCAGCGCCGGGTCCTCCACCTACGACTTCACCATCCACGCCGAGGACGACTTCTACAACACCTCACTGTCGGCCTCCCACGAGGGAGGAACCACCACCATCCTGCCGGTGACCCTCACCACCAGCCAGCGCCTGCTCATCGTGGCCCTTTCCGAGAGTATCCTCACCCAGGCCGTCCCCGGCCGGGGTGCCATCCCCAGCTCGGCCGAAGCCGCCGCCCGGCTCGGCTGGAGCATGACGACCTTCAACCGCAAGCTCGACAACGTGTGCAGCAAGCTCGACAAACTCGGCGTGGCCGGTCTGCGCGGCGGCGCCGGTCACCTCGCCACCAACCGGCGCGCGCGCCTGGTGGAGTACGCGGTGGCGACGCGGCTGGTGAGCCTGGACGACGTCGTGCTCCTCGACCGCGCCGCAGAGGAATCCAGGCTGTCGGCGTCCGGCGCACCGGTCGGAACCGACGCGAACAACACCGATGCGGGCAGCGCCGTCGATGGGGAGCAGTCCCCATAGGAGTGGCACCCGTTCGCGTGCTAGCGTGAAGCCGGTCAGGAGCCTGTGCTGAACGTCCCGCGGCAGCGGATGACGGGCACGGGTCCTGCGGCCGGGCCTCGGTTACAAGCGGACCGGCAACACACGAGGGGATAACGGGTGGGGACCCTCAGTTCGTGGTTGCGTGGTCGGCGGATGTCGGCGTCTGTGGTGGTGTTGTCGGTGTTGGCGGGTGTGCCGTTGACGTTTGCGGTGTTGCACGAGGGTTTTCCGGTGACGGATGTGGATCTTGCGGCGCGGGATGTCTGGGTGACCAACGGTAAGCAGCTTCTGGCGGGTCGGTTGAACCGGCAGATCGAGGAGTTGAACGGCTCGGTCAATGCGGCCTCGAGTGCGTTCGATGTGTTGCAGGATGGCGATGATGTTTTCCTCGTCGATGAGAGTGTGGGGTCGATCGAGCGGATCGATCCGGCGTTCACGACGTTGGGTGAGCGGGTGGATGTGGCGCCTGGGTCCGAGATGGTCTATGGCGGTGATTCGATCGCGGTGATGGCGCCGTCTGGTGATGTGTGGGTGATCAATGCGGCGGGTGAGTTGAGCTTCGACCCGAAGGCCACCGATCCGGTGCTCAGCCTGGGTAAGGGCGGCCACATCGCCGTGTCGCCCGACGGTGTCGTCTTCGGCGCCTCCGCCGCCGAGAAGACCCTGTCCCGCTACGACCCCACCGCACAAGACGGGTCAGAACCCACCACGAGCGAGCTGCCCGACCTCGGCGACTTCCAGATCGCCGCCGTCGGGGAGACTCCCGTCATCCTGGAGCCGGGGAAGGACCGCGTCCTCGTCGACGGCAAGACCCTGACGGTGCCGTCGGGAACCATGAAGCTGCAGCAGTCCGGCGCCGACAACGAGCGCGCCATCGTGGCCACCGGCGCCGAGCTACTGGAAATCCCCCTCGACGGTGCCGAGGACGGTTCGGATGTCGTGACTATCGACGCTTCCATCGAGAAGGCGGAGACCGATCCTGCCGGGGTCTCCTCTCCGGTGTGGTTGAACGGGTGTGCGCACGGTGCGTGGGGCGGTGTGCAGCGGTATGTGGCCGCCTGTGACTCCAGCGACGTGTTGACGGAGACGATTGAGCAGCCGACGCGGGGGTCGGTGTTGGAGTTCCGGGTGAACCGGGATGTGATCGCGTTGAACAACCTGTCGAACGGGAATGTGTGGTTGGTTGATTCGAATATGCGCTTGGTGGAGAACTGGGAAGAGGTGACTCCGCCGGAGGAGGAAGAGGCTGAGGACGGGACGGAGAAGGCGGCGCAGCAGTCGTTCGAGGACACTCTGGCGGAGCGGACGACTGTGAATCGGGCGCCGTTGGCTCGGGATGATGAGTATGGGGTGCGGCCGGGTAAGACGACGGTGTTGCCGGTGTTGGAGAACGACACGGATCCTGATGGTGATGTGTTGACGGTGACGAATGTGAGTGGTTTTTCGGCGTCGCAGGGTCGGTTGGATTTCATTGATGGTGGGCGGGCGTTGCAGTTCACGCCGGCGGTGGCGGTGGCGGGGACGGTGTCGTTCCGGTACACGGTGGCCGATGGTCGGGGTGCGGTGGCTGAGGCGCAGGTGGATGTGTCGATGCGTCCGTTGGATCAGAATGTGGCGCCGGTGTCGAACCGGGTCGGTGCGATCAGTGTGGAGCAGGGTCAGCTGGTCAGTTACAACGTGTTGTCGGATTGGATTGATCCGGACGGCGATGACATTTACCTGGTGTCGGCGTCGCCGACGACGGGCGATGGGGTGCGGTTCGGTCCGGAGGGTTTTGTCACGTTCGAGTCCAAGACGGCGGAGTTGGGTGTGAAGGAGGTGCAGTTCGTGGTGTCGGACGGCACTCTCACGGCCACGGGTGTGTTGACGGTGGATGTGAAGGCGGCGGGGTCGTTGAACCCGGTGGGGACTCCGGATTTCACGACGGTGTTCGTGGGGGAGACGGCGTTGATCGAGCCGTTGAAGAATGATGTGACGCCGTCGGGGGCGCCTCTGGCGTTGATCGGGGTGAATGAGGTTCCCAACGATGTGACTGCGGTGGCGAATCTGGAGCGCGGCACGGTTGCGGTGTCGTCGGGCAAGGCGGGCAGTTACGTCTTCACGTACAGTCTGGGTGCCGGGGCGGCGTCGAGTGTGGGTTTGATCCGGGTGGATGTGGTGGAGGACCCGGATGAGGTGTTGCCGCCGATCGCGGTGAAGGACACCGCGTATTTGCGGGCGGGTGAGCCGGTGACGATTCCGGTGTTGGATAACGATGTGTCGCCCAGCGGCCGGGTGCTGGCGGTGCAGTCGGTGGATCTGAGCACCACGGATGACCTTGTCACGGTGGAGATCCTCACGAACACGGTGTTGCGCGTGACGGCATCCGCGGCGTTGACGCAGCAGGTGCAGTTCACCTACACGATCAGCGATGGCGAGGGGTCGTCGACGGCCGGCGTGACGGTGGTGCCGGTGCCGCCGTTGATCAAGCATCAGCCGCCGGTCGCGGTCGATGACACCGTGTCCGTCCGCGCGGGCGACATCGTCACCGTCCCGGTGCTCGACAACGACTACCACCCCGACTCCGCCACCCTCACGGTGCTTCCGGAACTGGCCGACACGGCCAACGCCGGCGGACTGGCCTTCGTCACGGGCAACCAGGTGCGTTTCCAGGCCCCGACAGAGCCCGGCGGCTACAGTGTCGTCTACACGATCACGGATGCCTTCCAGGAGACCGCGACCGCCACGGTGCGCTTCACCGTGATCGGTCCCGACGACGCCGGTAATCAGGCGCCGACACCCGTACCGCTGACCATGCGTACCTTCGCGGACTCCACCATCAAGGTGCAGGTGCCGTTGGACGGCATCGACCCCGACGGCGACTCCGTCTACCTCACCGCAGTGACGAGCGCTCCCACCCTGGGCCGCATCGTCGACCAGGGCAGCGACTACTTCATCTACGAGGCTTACCCGGGCACCGCGGGAACCGACGTGTTCACCTACCAGGTCGCCGACACTCTCGGTGCGACGGCCGAGGGCACCGTGCGCATCGGCGTGATCGCGCGACCGGTCGAGTTGCTGCCGCCGAACGCGGTGGATGACGCCATCGAGATCAAGCCCGGCCGCACCGGGTCGATCCCCGTGGTCCTGAACGACTCCGACCCGAACGGGTACAAGCTCACCCTGACGAAGAAGCTGCCCGAGGTGGACCCGGGCCTGACCGCGAAGGTCGACGGCAGCCGCGTCATCGTGGAGGCCCCGGTCGAGGAGGGCACCTACACGCTGCGCTATGAGATCACCAACGGGCACGGCGGCGCCGACACGGCGTTCGTGCAGGTCAAGGTGACCGAGGACGCCAAGCCGCAGTACCCGGTCGCGATCGACCACTTCGTCGAACCCGAAGAGGTCCTCGCCGGCACGCCCATCGACGTGCCCGTTCTCGACGGCGCGGAGAACCCCAGCGGCCTCATCGAGGACCTCGTGATCAGCCTCGAAGGCCCCAACACCGGGTCGGGCACCATCCAGGCGGACGGTACGGTTCGCGTCAAGCCGTCGGATGACCGGCAGGCCATCGCCTACCGGCTCACCAACGAGATCGACAAGCTCGGTGCCACGGCGTTCATCATCGTGCCGCCCACGCCGACGAACGAACCGGCCCAACCGTCGAATCAGCCCTCCACCGAGCCCACGCCCGAGGAAGAGCAGTTCCCGCCGCCGTTCCTGCGCGATATCGGTCCGCAGGTCGTCAAGATGAACGGTTCCAAGTCCTGGAGCCTCGCCGACATCGTCGAGGTGCCCTCCGGCAAGCCCGCCCTGCTGCTCAGCGCGACCGCCACGAACAGCGACGGCTCGAACGCCATGACCGGGTCCGCGTCGCTGAGCTTCGTCGCCGCCCGCGACTACCGAGGCCCCGCATCCGTCACCTTTGTCGTCACCGACGGCACCGGCGCCGGCGACCCGAAGGGACGCCAGGCGACGCTGACCATCCCGATCACGGTCGGCGACCCCGACTTCGAAGACGTCGCGCCCACCTTCACCCCGCCCAAGGTGACCGTCGAAGCGGGCGAGGCCGCCCAGGTCGTGAACCTGCGTTCCTCCAGCGGGCACCCGAACCCTGACATCATCGACAAGCTCAGCTACGGCGGGCTGGCCGGAGCGACGGCGGATGTCGCGGCCACGCTCGACGGCGGCTCCCTCTCGGTCTCGGCTCCGCTCGGCACCCAACCCGGCACCAAGGTCACGCTGACGTTCACGGTCACCTACAAGGAGTTCACGGTGCCGGGCTCCGTCACCGTCACCGTCGTCTCCTCCAGCCGCGCCCTGGCCCAGGCCGTCGATGACGCCGGACCCAACGGCACCGGCATCGAGACCACGCCGAGCTCGACCGTGCAGGTGGCTGTCCTCGACAACGACTACAACCCGTTCGCCCAGGACGGCAAACCGCTCACCGTCGTCTCCGCCGCCCTCGAACAGGACGTCAGCGGCGGAAAGGCATCCGTCGCCTTCACCGCCGGCGGCGTCACCATCACCACCGGGCCAGGCGCCACCGGAACCCTCACCGCGGTGTATCGCATCCAGGACGCCACCCGGGATCCGGCCCGCGCCACCCAGGGACGCATCACCCTGGTCATCCGCGACCGCCCGGACGCGCCCAATGCACCGGCCGCCGCCGAGGGGGACGGGATGGCCACCGTGAGCTTCACCGCCCCGTCGTCGAACAACTCGCCCATCACCGGCTACACCATCAGCTGGACCGGCGGCGGCAGCAAGGACGTCACCGACGCGACCAGCTACGACATCACCGGGCTGACCAATGGGTCTAACTACGCCTTCCGGGTGGTCGCCCACAACGCCAAGGGCACGTCGACGGTATCGGCACCCAGCAGCACCGTCACGCCCTACGGAGTACCGGGCGCGCCCGCCAGCGCCAAGCTCACCGCCTCCAACACGGGCAACGGCGCACTCGGACTCAGCTGGGCGACCCCCGGGAGCACCGGCGGTCGCGGCGTCACGAGCTACGAGTACACGTGGCTGGAAGGCACCGGAGTCAGCGGCGGCTCGGCCGCCGACCGCACCGCATCCGCCACCGGCAACGCGAACGAGCGGTACCGTTTCCAGGTCAAGGCCTGTAACGCGCGCGGCTGCGGCGCCTGGACCACCTCCGACGCGGCGACCCCCACGACGCCGCCGCCGCCCTGGGCGCCCAGCAGCAACGCCGCCACCGTGACCAGGACTACCTGCCCGGAAAACCAGGAGTCCTACGACACCAACGTCACGAACGCGTCGAGGGGATGCACCATGAATCCCAGCGGATACGTGCAGCCTGGCACGGTCATCGATGCGGTGTGCCACTCGGTGCGACGCGGGGTGCACTACTTCTACTTCCTCACGGAAGACGGAAGCTACAACGGCTGGTTCATCCCGTCGGCCGACACGTCACGTCCGGACTGGCAGAACATCGGGAACTGCTGACCCGGGGCAGCGCTGTCCATCACGGCTCGCCGATTCCGAACTGCTGATGAACACACCCGCATGGGCAGCGCTCCCCATGCGGGTGGCACCCGTTTGCGTGCTAGCGTAAAAGCCGGTCAGGGGGCAGTGCCATTAGTCCCGGCGTCGGCGAGTCCGGCCCGCACGAGTGGGCACAGCAGCAATTGCGCAGCACCGCATTTCAGTACAGGCAACAGCTACGAGGGGGACACGGGTGGGGACCCTCAGTTCGTGGTTGCGTGGTCGGCGGATGTCGGCGTCTGTGGTGGTGTTGTCGGTGTTGGCGGGTGTGCCGTTGACGTTTGCGGTGTTGCACGAGGGTTTTCCGGTGACGGATGTGGATCTTGCGGCGCGGGATGTCTGGGTGACCAACGGTAAGCAGTTGTTGGCGGGTCGGTTGAACCGGCAGATCGAGGAGTTGAACGGCTCGGTCAATGCGGCCTCGAGTGCGTTCGATGTGTTGCAGGATGGCGATGATGTTTTCCTCGTCGATGAGAGTGTGGGGTCGATCGAGCGGATCGATCCGGCGTTCACGACGTTGGGTGAGCGGGTGGATGTGGCGCCTGGGTCCGAGATGGTCTACGGCGGTGATTCGATCGCGGTGATGGCGCCGTCTGGTGATGTGTGGGTGATCAATGCGGCGGGTGAGTTGAGCTTCGACCCGAAGGCCACCGATCCGGTGCTCAGCCTGGGTAAGGGCGGCCACATCGCCGTGTCGCCCGAGGGTGTCGTCTTCGGCGCCTCGAGCAAGGACCGCACCCTCAGCGCCTTCGACCCCACGGCCGAAGACCCCGCGCCGGTGAAGAGCGATCTTCCCGAACTCGGAGATTTCCAGATCGCCGCTGTCGGCGAGAAGCCTGTGCTGCTCGACACCGAAAACGGCACCCTCATCGTCGACGGGACGGCCATCGAGCTGCCGGACGGTGCGGTCAAGCTGCAGCAGTCCGGGGCCGAACATGATTCGGTCCTCGTGGCCACGGGCAAGTCCCTGCTCGAGATTCCTTTCGACGGCGACACCGACGGCAGCAACATCGTGGCCGTCGACGCCGAGCTTGCCAGCACTGTGACCGACCCAGCCGGAGTTTCTTCCCCGGTGTGGTTGAACGGGTGTGCGCATGGCGCCTGGGGCGGAGCCCAGCGGTACCTTGCCGCGTGCGATGGTGCCGAGGTGCTGCGGGAGACGATTGAGCAGCCGACGCGGGGGTCGGTGTTGGAGTTCCGGGTGAACCGGGATGTGATCGCGTTGAACAACCTGTCGAACGGGAATGTGTGGTTGGTTGATTCGAATATGCGCTTGGTGGAGAACTGGGAAGAGGTGACTCCGCCGGAGGAGGAAGAGGCTGAGGACGGGACGGAGAAGGCGGCGCAGCAGTCGTTCGAGGACACTCTGGCGGAGCGGACGACTGTGAATCGGGCGCCGTTGGCTCGGGATGATGAGTATGGGGTGCGGCCGGGTAAGACGACGGTGTTGCCGGTGTTGGAGAACGACACGGATCCTGATGGTGATGTGTTGACGGTGACGAATGTGAGTGGTTTTTCGGCGTCGCAGGGTCGGTTGGATTTCATTGATGGTGGGCGGGCGTTGCAGTTCACGCCGGCGGTGGCGGTGGCGGGGACGGTGTCGTTCCGGTACACGGTGGCCGATGGTCGGGGTGCGGTGGCTGAGGCGCAGGTGGATGTGTCGATGCGTCCGTTGGATCAGAATGTGGCGCCGGTGTCGAACCGGGTCGGTGCGATCAGTGTGGAGCAGGGTCAGCTGGTCAGTTACAACGTGTTGTCGGATTGGATTGATCCGGACGGCGATGACATTTACCTGGTGTCGGCGTCGCCGACGACGGGCGATGGGGTGCGGTTCGGTCCGGAGGGTTTTGTCACGTTCGAGTCCAAGACGGCGGAGTTGGGTGTGAAGGAGGTGCAGTTCGTGGTGTCGGACGGCACTCTCACGGCCACGGGTGTGTTGACGGTGGATGTGAAGGCGGCGGGGTCGTTGAACCCGGTGGGGACTCCGGATTTCACGACGGTGTTCGTGGGGGAGACGGCGTTGATCGAGCCGTTGAAGAATGATGTGACGCCGTCGGGGGCGCCTCTGGCGTTGATCGGGGTGAATGAGGTTCCCAACGATGTGACTGCGGTGGCGAATCTGGAGCGCGGCACGGTTGCGGTGTCGTCGGGCAAGGCGGGCAGTTACGTCTTCACGTACAGTCTGGGTGCCGGGGCGGCGTCGAGTGTGGGTTTGATCCGGGTGGATGTGGTGGAGGACCCGGATGAGGTGTTGCCGCCGATCGCGGTGAAGGACACCGCGTATTTGCGGGCGGGTGAGCCGGTGACGATTCCGGTGTTGGATAACGATGTGTCGCCCAGCGGCCGGGTGCTGGCGGTGCAGTCGGTGGATCTGAGCACCACGGATGACCTTGTCACGGTGGAGATCCTCACGAACACGGTGTTGCGCGTGACGGCATCCGCGGCGTTGACGCAGCAGGTGCAGTTCACCTACACGATCAGCGATGGCGAGGGGTCGTCGACGGCCGGCGTGACGGTGGTGCCGGTGCCGCCGTTGATCAAGCATCAGCCGCCGGTCGCGGTCGATGACACCGTGTCCGTCCGCGCGGGCGACATCGTCACCGTCCCGGTGCTCGACAACGACTACCACCCCGACTCCGCCACGATGACCGTGGACCCCGACCTCACCGACACCGAGGACGTGGGAGGCCTGGCGTTCGTGTCCGGCAACAGCGTGCGCTTCCAGGCCCCCGACCAACCCGGCGCCTACAGCGTGGCGTACCGGATCAGCGACGCATTCGCCGAAACGGCCACGGCGACCGTGCGCTTCACGGTCATCGGTCCGGATGACGCCGGCAACCGCCCGCCGACCCCGCTGCCGCTGACCATGCGCACGTTCGCGGACTCCACCATCAAGGTGCAGGTGCCGTTGGACGGCATCGACCCCGACGGCGACTCCGTCTACCTCACCGCGGTCACGTCGACTCCGGAACTCGGCCGCATCGTCGACCAGGGCAGCGACTACTTCGTCTACGAGGCCTTCCCCGGCACCGCCGGAACCGACGCCTTCACGTATCAGGTGGCCGACACCCTCGGTGCGACGGCCGAGGGCACCGTGCGCATCGGCGTCATTCCCCGCCCCGTTGAGCTGCTGCCGCCGAACGCGGTGGATGACGCCATCGAAATCAAGCCCGGCCGCACCGGGTCGATCCCCGTGGTCCTGAACGACTCCGACCCGAACGGATACAAGCTCACCCTGACGAAGAAGCTGCCCGAGGTGGACCCGGGCCTGATCGCCAAGGTCGACGGCAGCCGCGTCATCGTGGAGGCCCCGGTCGAGGAGGGCACCTACACGCTGCGCTATGAGATCACCAATGGACACGGCGGCGCCGACACGGCGTTCGTGCAGGTCAAGGTGACCGAGGACGCCAAGGCGCAGTATCCGGTCGCGATCGACCACTTCGTCACAGCCGAGGAGGTTCTGGCCGGTGAACCCATCGACGTGCCCGTTCTCGACGGCGCGGAGAACCCCAGCGGCCTCATCGAGGACCTCGTGATCAGCCTCGAAGGCCCCAACGCGGCGAACGCGGACCTGCGCACCGACGGCACCGTACGCGTCGAACCCTCCGCGCAGCGCCAGGCCATTGCCTACCGGCTCACCAACGACGTCGACAAGCTCAGCGCGACTGCGTTCATCATCGTGCCGCCCACGCCCAAAGCCGAACCGGCCAACCAGCCCTCCACCGTGCCCACGCCCGAGGAAGAGCAGTTCCCGCCGCCGTTCCTGCGTGACATCGGGCCGCAGGTCGTCAAGATGAACGGCTCCAAGTCCTGGAGCCTCGCCGACATCGTCGAGGTGCCCTCCGGCAAGCCTGCGCTGCTGCTCAGCGCCACCGCCACGAACAGCGACGGCTCCAACCCCGTGAGCGGCGGCGGCACCCTCAACTTCGTCGCGGCCCGCGACTACCGAGGCCCCGCATCCGTCACCTTCGTCGTCACCGACGGCGCCGGCGCCGATGACCCGAAGGGACGCCAGGCGACGCTGACCATCCCGATCACGGTCGGCGACCCCAACTTCGAAGACGTCGCGCCCACCTTCACCCCGCCCAAGGTCACCGTGCAGGCCGGGGAGGCTGCGACGATCGTCAACCTGCGCTCCTCCAGCGGGCACCCGAATCCGGCCATCATCGAGAAGCTCAGCTACGGTTCGCTGGCCGGCACCACCTCTACTGTCGCGGCGACCCTCGACGGCGCCAACCTCGTGGTCTCGGCCCCGCTGGGCACCCAACCGGGCACCAAGGTCACACTGACGTTCACGGTCACCTACAAGGAGTTCACGGTCCCCGGATCGGTGGACGTGAGCGTGGTCTCCTCGACCCGGCCCCTGCCGAAAGCCGTCGACGACGCCGGGCCCAACGGCGCCGGCATCGAGACCAGGCCGAGCACCTCCATCACCGTGCCCGTGCTCGACAACGACTACAACCCGTTCGCCCAGGATGGCAAACCCCTCACGGTTCTCTCCGCCGCCATCGAACAGCAGGTGGGCACCGCGTCGGTGAGCAATACCGCTTCAGGGGTGACGGTGAAAACCGGCTCGGGCGCCACCGGCACCCTTACCGTGGTTTACCGCATCCAGGACGCTACCAAAGACCCTGCCCGCCAGACCCAGGCGCGCATCACCTTCGTGATCCGCGACAATCCGGACGCCCCCAACCGGCCGCAGGCCGTGGAGGGCGACGGGAGCGCCACCGTGAGCTTCACGGCCCCCTCGTCGAACAACTCGCCGATCACCGGATACACCATCGCCTGGACTGGTGGCGGTTCGCTGGACGTTCCTCAGGCGGGCACCCACTCGATCACGGGGCTGAGCAACGGCTCCAGCTACGCCTTCACCGTGACCGCCCACAATGCGATGGGCGATTCGACCGCATCGGCGGCGAGCGCCACCATCACGCCGTACGGGCGTCCAGGGGCGCCCGCCTCCGCAACCCTCAAGGCGCCCGGCCAGGGCACCGGAGAGCTCAGCCTGAGCTGGGCAGCACCCGGCAGCGACGGCGGCCGCGGTGTGTCGAGCTACAACTACGAGTGGATCTCGGGCAGCGCCGCGAACGGGTCCACGAGCGGCGCCCGGACGGCGTCGGCCACCGGAAACGTCAACGAGCCGTACCAGTACCGGGTGCAGGCCTGTAATGCGCGTGGTTGCGGAGACTGGACATCGTCCGATGTCGCCACACCGCAGCCGAGCCCGCCGCCGCCGCCGCCGAGCGCAACCATCCAGAAGGGCCGCGCCGTCGCCGTAGACGGCTGCCCCAGCACTGCAGTGTGCGCTCGGGTGAACGTCGCGTATTCCAATTTCGAGGCTGGTGACTACCGGATCACCACCGAGGTGTCCACCGGCACGCTGACCAACAGCGTCTACTCACTCGGCACCGGTGGCACCGTCGAGATCACCAACACACTGGGTAGTCGCCCTGCAGACGAGCAGATCCGCGTTCGGCTCACCCGGGTGCGCGACGGCGCAGTGTTCTACAGCAACACGATCAGCGGGGCGCAATGGAATTCCATGTGATGCCCTCCAGCCCGATCGACCTGACCACGACCAACAGAACGGACACCATCGAATGAGCGTCACACAGGAACAGGCAGACTGGTTCGCCGAGGCGTTCGGCAAGCTCGTGGGTAACGTCGAGCAGGCCATTCTGGGCAAGGAGCACGTGATCCGGCTCGTCGTCGCCGCCATGCTCACCAACGGCCACGTGCTGCTGGAGGACTTCCCCGGAACGGGCAAGACCGTGCTCGCCAAGGCCCTGGCGAACACACTGGACGGCACGCACTCGCGCATCCAGTTCACGCCCGACCTGCTGCCCTCCGACGTCACCGGTGTGACCATCTACGACCAGGGCAAGGGTGTCTTCGAGTTCCACAAGGGACCGATCTTCGCGTCCATCGTGCTGGCCGACGAGATCAACCGGGCCAGCCCCAAGACCCAGTCGGCGCTGCTGGAGGTCATGGAGGAGGGCCGGGTCACCGTCGACGGCGTCAGCCACGAGGTGGGCAGCCCGTTCATGGTCATCGCCACGCAGAACCCCGTCGAGCAGGCCGGCACCTACACGCTGCCCGAGGCGCAGTTGGACCGGTTCCTGTTCAAGACCTCCCTCGGTTACCCGGACCATGACACCGCGGTCACGCTGCTGCTCGACTCCTCGAACCGTGCACGGGATGCCGGCATCACGCCCATCATCGCGTCCAGCTCCGTCGTGACCATGGCGCAGCTGGCCTCAGAGGTCTTCGTCGACGCCGCGGTGCTCGGCTACCTCAACGAGATCGTCACCGCCACCCGCACCGACGTGTCCTCCACCCTCGGCGTCAGCATGCGCGGCGCCCTGGCTCTCGCCCGCGCCGCCAAGACCTGGGCGCTGTCCCAGGGGCGCACCTTTGTCACCCCCGACGACATCCGCGACCTCGCCGTGCCCGTGCTGGCCCACCGCATCATGGTCGACCCCGAGGCCGACTTCGCCGGCGTCACGGCCGAAGAGATCGTCAACCGCATCCTGGTCGAGGTAGCTCCTCCCGCCTTCCGCGCCGCATGACGCTCCGCACCGAGCGTTCCCCCCAGAGACCCTCTCCGGCCGTCCACGCCCTGAGGTCGCTGGGGCGCGCGCTCGGGGCGGCTGCCGCCAATGTGTGGCGCCTGGCCCGGCAGCTGGCCGCACTCGTGCTGGCGCGCATCCGCCCGGTCACCGACGTGGTCGGCCCGGCCGGACGCTTGGTGTTCCTGGTGGCTGTGCTCGCCTTCGTCGTGAGCGTGATGTTCGGCTGGGTGGAATTCACCTATCTGGCCAGCACACTCCTCGCGGCGCTCGTGGTCGCCGTGCCGTTCATCGTGGGGCGGGCCACCTACAGCGTCGACCTGCAGCTCAACCCGCACCGTGTGGTGGCGGGGGAGCGGGCCCTTGGCCAGATGACCGTCACCAACTCCGGCGAACGCGCCCTGCTGCCGGCCCGGATGGAACTGCCCGTGGGCAGCGGTCTGGCGGAATTCGTGATCCCCGGCCTCGCGCCGGCGGCCGAACACGACGAGCTCTTCGCCGTGCCCACCCACCGCCGCGCCGTCATCGTGGCCGGGCCCGCCATCTCGGTGCGCGGGGACCAGCTCGGCCTGCTGCGCCGCACGGTGCGCTGGACCGAAGCCGTCGAGCTGTTCGTGCACCCGGTGACCACCCGGATCGCCTCCTCGGCCGCCGGCCTGATGCGAGACCTCGAGGGCGAGATCACCAAGAAGATCACCAGCGACGACATCTCCTTCCACGCCCTGCGCGCCTACGAACCCGGCGACGCCCTGCGTAATGTGCACTGGCGCACCTCCGCGCGCACCGGCCAGCTCATGGTGCGCCAGTTCGAAGAGACCCGGCGCACCCAACTCACCCTCGTGCACAGCGCCGAGAACCGCTATTACGCCTCCGAGGACGAGTTCGAGCTGGCCGTCTCGGTCACGGCCTCGTTGGCCCTGCGCGTCATCCGCGACGGCACCGGACTGAGCGTCGTGAGCGAGAAGCTGGCCCTGCGGACCGCCACCCCGGTGGCTCTGCTCGACGACTCGTCCCGCATCGAACCGGTGAGCGACCTCTTTCCGGGCCTGCGCGAGTTCGCCCGCGCCGCCACCCGCCGGCTCCCGCCGCCCAGTGTCGTGATGATCGTCGCAGGCTCCACGATCGACCTCACCGAGTTCCGCGCCGCGCAGACCCTGTTCGGCAAGGATGCGACCACGCTCGCCTTCCGGATCGAGCCGGGCGCGCAGTCCCGGTTGTCCACAGTGTCCGGCCTCACCGTCGTCACCATCGGCGATCTGGCCGATCTGCCCAAACTCCTCCGACGGGTACACCGATGAGCCGTTCAGATCCCACCCCGCGCACCTCGACGCCGCAGAGCACGACCGCACCGGCCTCGCCCGGCCCGGTCCGGGCCCGGCTGGCCGCCCTGCGCGCGTTCCCGTCCGCGGCCTGGGCGGATGTCGCGGTGCTCAGCCTGCTCTCGCTCCTCGGGGTCCTGGGCCTGGAGACCTCCTTCGGTGACTACAACTTCCTCGTGGCGGGGCTCGGCGGCCTGATCGTGGGCACCGGCGCCGCCGTTCTCGGCTACGCCCTGCGGTTGGGCGTCGTCACCAACGTCCTCCTGGCGATCCTGGTCTATTTCCTCCTCGGCACCCCGTTCACCATGCCCGGCGAGGCCCTGCTGGGCGTGCTGCCCAGCGTCTCGTCCACCGCCGGTCTCGCCCTCGGCGCGGTCTTCGGCTGGGCCGACATCGTCACCCTCGGCACCCCCGTCGAGGCCCCGTACTACATGCCGGTGCTGCCGTACTTCGCGGCCTGGCTGGTCGCGCTGGTCGCCACCATGCTCGCCAGCCGCTGGCTGCCCCGGCACCGCCGAACGGTGTGGCGCACGGGCCTGCTGCTCGTCGGCCCGGTGCTGCTGTACCTCACCGGCATCCTGATGGGCACCGATCAGACCTACTTCGCGGGCCTGCGCGGTGTGGCGTTCGCCGTCGTCGCCATCGTCTGGATCGGCTGGCGGCGCAGCAACCAGGGCTCCGCCGGCCGCTCGGGCGCCGCCCTCTCCGGCGCGGATGCGGCCGGCACCCGCCGGCTCTTCCGCCGCAAGCTCATCGGCACGGCCACCGTCATGCTCGGTGCGGTGCTCATCGGCGCCCTCGTCGGCGGCTTCCTCGCCCCGAACCCGAAGGACCGGTTCGTGCTGCGCGAGGAGATCCAGCCGCCGTTCGACCCGTTGGAGTTCTCCAGCCCGCTTGCGGGCTTCCGCCAGTACACCAAGACGCTGGCCGACACCCCGCTGTTCACCGTGACGGGCCTCAAGCCCGGCGAGGTGTTGCGGCTGGCCAGCATGGACGCCTACGACGGCAAGCTGTGGAACGTGGCCGCGCCCGACACCCTCGTCGGCGGGTCCGGCAGCTTCCGGCTCGTGGGACGCACCATCCCTGCGCCCGCGCTGGCCACCAGCATCCAGGACAGCACGGTCACCATCGACGTGCTCGGCTACGAGGATGTCTGGCTGCCCGGTGTGGGCTACCCGACCACGGTGGACTTCGACGACGCCGGCAGCCAGGCCGAGTCAGAGAGCCTGCGTTACAACAGCGACAGCGGTACCGCCGTGCTCACGAGCGGGGTGGAACCCGGCTACGAGTACACCGTGAACGCCCAGTTGCAGCAGACCTACCGCGACGAAGACCTCCAGAACGTTCCCGTCGCCGATGTCACCCTGCCGGCCGTGCAGAACATCCCGGATGTCGTCGTGGCCAAGGCCATCGAATTCTCCGGCGGCACCGACACCCCCATCGACAGTCTGCGCGCCATCGAACAGTCCCTGAAGACCAAGGGCTTCCTCAGCCACGGCCTGGCCTCCGACGGTATCCCATCCCGGGCCGGTCACGGCGCCGACCGGCTGAACGAGCTCTTCACCCGCACCCAGATGGTGGGCGATGAAGAGCAGTACGCGGCGGCCATGGCCCTGATGGCCCGCAGCCTGAACTACCCGGCCCGCGTGGTCATGGGCTTCGCACCCGAGGTGGCCGAGGACGCCGCGAGCGTGGAGGTCACCGGTACCGATGTGACAGCCTGGGTGGAAGTCGCGTTCGAGGGGATCGGCTGGGTGCCCTTCTACCCGACCCCCGATCAGACGGATGTGCCCCAGGACCAGACCCCGAAGCCCAAGACCGAGCCGCAGCCGCAGGTGCGCCAGCCCCCACGCATGGACAACGAGGCCGACGACCTGCTCACTGCCGTGGAGATCGACGACACCAAGAACGAGACCAAGGACAAGGACTTCGTACTGCCCGTCTGGGCGTGGATCGCCATCGGCGTCGTCGGCATCCCGCTGCTGCTCCTGGGCCTCCCATTGCTCATCGTGGCGCTGCTCAAGTCCCGGCGCCGGCGCCGGCGCAAGACCCGGGGAACGGGCGATCAGCGCGCCGCCGGGGCCTGGTCGGAACTGACCGACGGTTTCGCCGAGCTCGGCTACGACGTGCCCCGCGACTCCACCCGCCGCCAGGTGGCTGCGAGCCTGGACAGCCAGCTCATCGCTCAGCTCTCCACCCGGCCCGAGGCGGCCGGTGCTGAGTTGACGAGTGCTGAGTTGACGAGTGCCGAGCTGACGAGTGCCGAGCCGGCAGATGTCGAACCGGCACGTCTGGAGCCGGCGGGCGTTGCCCCGGTGGACGAGACACCCTCTGACGCGCCGGCCGCTGCCGCGCCGGCGGTACCCCGGACGAAGCCGGCCCGGTCTGCTCCGGCCCGAACGCTGAACCTCATCGACGCGGCCGAGGTCGTGGCGGCCCACCGGCTGGTGCCCGTGGCCGACGCCGTCGACAGCGCGGTGTTCGGCGGTCGCCAGATCGACGACGAGGCCGTTGACGAGACCTGGGCCCAGGCACTGGCGTCCCTCGCCACGGCGAGTGCGTCGGCTGGCCGGTTGCGCCGCCTGTTCGCCCGGTTCCGGCTGCGCTCCAAGCGCGACTGGAGCCAGGTCAATCTCCGCGGGTCCCGCGAGGGTTCCCGGGGCTCCGCACGAGGCCGAAGGTAGGGTTGCACGGTGGACACACCAGTGGATAAGCCGGATTTCATCGTTCCCCCTCCGGGCCTGTTCCCCGCCGTCGACGACCGATCGGACGCCCGCGGAGCCGGGTCCCCGGCCCAAGCCGCCGCAGCGCCTCACGCGGTGACCCCGATGCCGGGAGAGCTGCCGCCCGTCGAGCCCGCCCGGAGCCCGGCAGACGGACCCGCAGCGGATACCCGTATCGCACCGCCGGCCGTTTCTGTTGCGCCCGCACCGGCCGGAGGCCCAGCCGGAACGCCAGCCGCAGGTTCGCCGTCGATGATGACCATCCCGGCGTTCCTTCCCGCGCCGCTCGGCACCCTCCCGGTGCCGCCCCGGGCCGCGCCGATCGCACCCGTCGTCCCGGCCGCACCCGTCGTCCGTGCCGGACCCATGACCCCGGCAGGCCAGGCCGCACCTCCCGCACCATCCGTCGCAGCCTCGGCCGCAGCGCCGCCGACGGCTCCGCACACCATCACCCCTGCAGCGCCGCCGGCTGCCCCGCCCGCCACCCGGGCCGGGTGGACGCTTCGGCTCGCAGACGGGCAGACCGTTCCGGTGACGGGGTCCCTCGTGCTCGGTCGCGACCCGGTGCCGGTCACCCGGCGTGCGGCCACCATGGTCAGCGTGCAGGACCCGGCGTTCTCGGTCTCCAAGTCGCACGCCCTGGTGGAACTCTCCGCCTCGGGCGAACTCACGGTCACCGACCTGCACTCCACCAACGGGGTCAGCCTGGCCGACGCCGCCGGGCAGCGCCTGCCGCTGGACCCGGGCATCCGCACGGTCCTCAGCGACGGCGCCCACCTGCTGCTCGGCGAGTTCGGGGTCGAGGTCTCCCGGGCCTGACTGCTCCCGAAACGGAAACGTGGGCCCGGTGCGCCGGGCCCACGTGTCCGAACGGGGACCGGTTGTTCCTACGGCTCGGTGTCCGCTTCCGCTCCGTTCTGCGGCGACGATCCTGCCGGTGTCGGGGTGTTCGAGAGCGGCGGTGTCCTCGGCAGTCTCAGGGCGGCGCCGAAGCCGAGCAGGCCGGCCAGAGCGAGGCCGGCATAGACCACGGTCAGCGCGGTCTGCCTGGCCTCGGCGTTGATCGTGATCATCGCGTCCTGCTGATCAGCGGGGTACTCCGAGATCGCGGTGCGGAGTTGGGTATCGCTGATGATCTGCGCTTTTTCCGTCACCGCGGTGTCCAGCTGTGACTGCTCCGACGAGGTGAACGCCGGGCTCTCGTCGATGAGGGTCGTAGCGGTCAGTACGAATACCGACAGGATCAGCGCCCCGGCAATGGCCGTGCCGAGGGACGCGCCGATGTTCTGCGCGGTGTTGATCACCCCGGATGCCTCATTGGACCGCTTCGGCGGCACCGACGACATGATGAGATTCTGGTTCTGGGAGGCGATGGTGCCGGCGCCGAATCCGACCAGCGCCAGTCCGAGGACGAACTCGGTGCCGCTCGTGGCATCCCGTGCCAACAGGCCCATCGCTGCGGCACCGAGCACGATGATGGCGAACCCGGCGAGGATGACCGAACGAGGGGCGAAGCGGCGGCTGAGCAGCCGCCCGCTGACCGCGGCCGCGAGCAGAACGGCCAGGGACAGCGGCAGCAGGGTGAGCCCGCTCTGGATGGCCGAGTAGTTGAGCTCCATCTGCACATAGAGGGACAACGCGAAGATCGCCCCGGTCAGTACGAGGTACTGCAGCAATTGCACGGACGTTCCCGATGAGACCGCCCGGACGCTGAACAGCGTCAGGTCGAGGAGGGTGTCGTGGTGATGCCGGTCGCGGCTTCGTTCCACCAGGATGAAGGCGATGAGGACGAGCAATCCGATCGAGACGAGGATGACGGTGGGTGAGATCTGGCCGGCGGTGAGGACGACCCGGCCGAAAATCTCCACGTCGACGCGGCTGACGAACAGGCCGTACGCCGAAGCCAGCACGATGCCCAGAACCACGGTGATGAGGCCGGCGGAGCTGAGGCTGAACCCAGCCCAGTCGAAGCGCGGTTTGCGGCCGAGGAACGGCGCATCCTTGATGATCTTCAGTTGGGTGAAGATGTACAGCGCCACGAGGAGTTCGCTGGCGAAGGCCAGCCGCCAGGACAGGTAGGAGGTGAACAGGCCGCCGATGATGGGCCCGATGCCGGCCGCGATGCCCGCGATGGCGGCAAATCCGGCGTAGGCCTTGGCCCGGGCTGGGCCTGCGGTGAAGTTCGACACGATCAGCGACATCATGGCCGGGAGCATCATGGCGGCGCCGAGACCTTCGAGGATCGACCAGCCCAGGATGAAGACACCCAGGGTGGGGGAGAGCGCGGTGATGGTCGTCCCGACGGAGTAGACGGTGAGACCGAGAACGAAGGCGCGTTTGCGGCCGATGATGTCGCCCAGCTTGGCGCCGGCGATCATGAACGCGGCCATCACCAGGGTGTATAGCGTGATGGCGTTCTGGATGCCGGTGACCGTGGTGTCGAAATCCGCCACCAGGGTCGACAATGACACGTTCATGAAGGTCGAGTCGACCACGATGATGAACTGGGCGAGCAGGATCACGACCAGCACTCGGCCGGTCTTCGCTGGAGCGACTGTCTCCGTCATGCGCACACCATACGTCGACCGGGCGCGAACTGTGAGCACAGCACCGGAACACGCGAATCAGAGGTGCTCAGGTCACAGTTCGCGACGGGTACGGGGTGCAGTGTTAGCCTATGGTGTGCTGTTTAGTCGACTTCTTCTTCTGTGCCGCGACGAGTCCCGTTTCTAAAGGCCTCACTCGTCGCGGAGTCTGTCGTTGGCTGACCACCGTTCCCGAGGAAGACGCACAAACATGACTACTGCAGTGATCACCGACGCGGCGATCGAGAGTTCCCGTCCGCGCACCCTGGCCGAGAAGGTCTGGGACAAACACCTGGTTGCCAAGGGCGAGAACGGCACGCCCGACCTCATCTACATCGACCTGCACCTCGTGCACGAGGTCACCAGCCCGCAGGCCTTCGACGGTCTACGGCTGGCCGGGCGCCCGGTGCGCCGGCCCGACCTGACGATCGCGACCGAGGACCACAACACGCCGACCCTGGCGATCGACCGGCCCATCGCCGATCTCACCAGCCGCACCCAGATCGAGACGCTCCGCAAGAATTGCGCCGAGTTCGGCATCCGCCTGCACTCGCTGGGCGACATCGAACAGGGCATCGTGCACGTGGTCGGCCCGCAGCTGGGCCTCACGCAGCCGGGTATCACCGTCGTCTGCGGCGACTCGCACACCTCCACCCACGGTGCCTTCGGCGCCATGGCGCTGGGCATCGGCACCAGCGAGGTGGAGCACGTCATGGCCACGCAGACACTGCCGCTCAAGCCCTTCAAGACCATGGCCATCACGGTCGACGGCACGCTCCGCCCCGGGGTCACGGCCAAGGACATCATCCTCGCCGTGATCGCCAAGATCGGCACCGGCGGCGGCCAGGGTTACGTGCTCGAATACCGTGGCAGCGCCATCCGCGCGCTCTCCATGGAGGGCCGCATGACCATCTGCAACATGTCGATCGAGGCCGGCGCCCGCGCCGGCATGGTCGCCCCGGATGCCACCACCTACGCCTACCTCGAAGGCCGCGCGCACGCGCCGCAGGGCGCCGACTGGGACGCCGCCGTGGAGTATTGGGACACCCTGGCCACCGACGAGGGCGCCACCTTCGACGCCGAGGTCATCCTCGACGCCGACACCCTCGAACCCTTCGTGACCTGGGGCACCAATCCCGGCCAGGGCGTGTCCCTCAGCGACACCGTGCCCAACCCCGCCGAGATCGACGACGCCAACGAGCGCAGCGCCGCCGAACGCGCCCTCGAGTACATGGACCTGGCCGCGGGAACGGCTATGAAAGACATCCACGTCGATACGGTGTTCCTCGGCTCCTGCACCAACAGCCGGGTCGAAGACCTGCGCGCCGCCGCCGAGATCATCAAGGGCAAGACCATCGCCGACGGCGTCCGGATGCTCGTGGTTCCCGGCTCCGCCCGCGTGCGGATCGAAGCGGAGGCCGAGGGCCTCGACAAGATCTTCCTCGCCTTCGGCGCCGAATGGCGCTTCGCCGGCTGCTCGATGTGCCTGGGCATGAACCCGGACCAGCTCGCCCCGGGGGAGCGCTGCGCGTCCACCAGCAACCGCAACTTCGAGGGACGCCAGGGCAAGGGCGGGCGCACCCACCTGGTCTCCCCGCTCGTCGCGGCGGCCACGGCCATCCGTGGCACCCTGTCCAGTCCGTGGGACCTCGTGCAAGACGGCACGGTTCCCGCCGGCCTCGTCCCGGCAAGCCTGTAGGAGGTCCGACATGCAGAAATTCACCACCGTCACCGGCGTGGCCGTGCCCCTGCGGCGCTCGAACGTCGACACCGACCAGATCATCCCCGCGGTGTTCCTCAAACGTGTCACCAAGACCGGATTCGAGGACGCCCTGTTCTACGGTTGGCGTCAGGATCCTGAGTTCATTCTCAACCAGGGGGCCTACCGCAACCCGCGGGTGCTGGTCGCCGGAGCCGATTTCGGCACGGGATCCTCCCGGGAACACGCCGTCTGGGCGTTGCGCGATTTCGGCTTCGACGTGGTGCTCAGCCCCCGGTTCGGCGACATCTTCCGGGGCAACTCGGGCAAGCAGGGCCTGCTCGCCGGCCAGATCAGCGAGGCCGACGCGGAGACCCTCTGGGCCGTTCTCGAGGCCGACCCCGGAATAGAATTGACGGTCGATCTGGTTGCCTGTACTGCCAGTGTCGGTGACCTCACAGTCTCATTCGAGGTCGACGAATACACTAGATGGCGACTGCTGGAAGGCCTCGACGACATCGGCCTGACTTTGCGCGACGAAGCGCGGATCGCAGAATTCGAATCCCACCGGGAGCCTTGGCGCCCCCGCACTCTCCCCGCAAGGCAGGTAAATTTGTGATCATCGTCGGCGAAACCAACCAGGTCCGCGAGACCGTCAACGACCTCTCAGAGCGTGGAAACGCGCAAAGTCACGGAGCCAATGTGGGCCTGATCGGCGACAAGATCACCATCCGCGGCGGCCGCCCCCTGGTGGGCCGCATCGAGGTCAAGGGCGCCAAGAACCTGGTCACCAAGGCCATGGTCGCGGCGCTCCTCGGTGAGACGCCCAGCATCCTGCGCGACGTGCCGAACATCAGCGACGTGCGCATCGTGCGCGGCCTGCTCGAAGCGCACGGCGTCAAGGTCACCGAGGGCGACGAGCCCGGCAGCCTGCAGCTGGACCCCGTGGACGTGGAGAGCGCGCACTACGCCGACATCGACGCCCACGCCGGCTCCTCCCGCATCCCGATCCTCTTCTGCGGCCCGCTGCTGCACCGTCTCGGCGAAGCCTTCATCCCTGAACTCGGTGGCTGCCGTATCGGCGACCGACCGATCGACTACCACCTCGAGGTACTGCGCAAGTTCGGCGCCGTCGTCGAGAAGCAGCCGGACGGCATCCGCATGTCGGCGCCGAACGGCCTCAAGGGCACCAAGGTCGAGCTGCCGTACCCGAGCGTCGGGGCCACCGAGCAGGTCCTGCTCACCGCCGTGCGCGCGGAGGGCATCACCGAGCTCAAGAACGCCGCGATCGAGCCCGAGATCATGGACCTGATCAACATCCTGCAGAAGATGGGCGCCATCATCACGGTCGACACCGACCGCGTCATCCGGATCGAGGGTGTCGACAGCCTGCAGGGCTACCAGCACCGCGCCCTGTTCGACCGCAACGAGGCCGCCAGCTGGGCCGCGGCCGCGCTGGCCACCGACGGCGACATCTTCGTCGGCGGCGCCAAGCAGGCCGAGATGCTCACCTTCCTCAACGTCTTCCGCAAGGTCGGTGGCGCTTTCGACATCCACGACGACGGCATCCGGTTCTACCACCCGGGCGGCGACCTCAAGCCCGTCATCATCGAGACGGATGTCCACCCCGGCTTCATGACGGACTGGCAGCAGCCGCTCGTGATCGCGCTCACCCACGCCCACGGCGTCTCGATCGTGCACGAGACCGTCTACGAGCAGCGCTTCGGCTTCGTCGACGCTCTCGTCGAGATGGGCGCGACCATCCAAATCCACCGCGAATGCCTCGGCGGCCACCCGTGCCGGTTCGGCCAGCGCAACTTCAACCACTCCGCTGTCATCGCCGGACCCACCAAGCTCGTCGGCGCCGACATCGAGGTCCCCGACCTCCGCGGTGGCTTCAGCCACCTCATCGCGGCCCTCACGGCCGAGGGCACCTCCACCGTGAGCAACGTGGGAATCATCAGCCGTGGGTACGAGAACTTCATCACCAAGCTGCGTCTGTTGGGGGCTGACTTCGATCTCGAAGGATAATGGCACCGTGCCAGATGCAAACGTGCCAGAGTCGACCGTGCCCGATCCCGCCTCCTCGTCGTCCCCGGTGACCCGGAAGGTCCGCTCCGAGAAGAGCAGACCGTCGATCTTCTGGCTGCTGGCCGCGTTGGTCGTTCCGGCGATGAACGTGGCGGCCCGCTATAAGATCACCGACGGCCACAAGTTCCCCCGGCAGGGCGCGTTCGTCTTCTCGCCCAACCACTACAGCGAGATCGACCCGATCGTCATGGGCATGGTGAGCTGGAAGCTCGGCCGCCTGCCGCGCTTCCTGGCCAAGGCGTCGCTGTTCAAGCTTCCCGTTGCCGGCTGGCTCCTGACGAAGTCGGGCCAGATCCCCGTGCAGCGCGGCGGATCGGTGCGCGGCAGCGAACCCGTCAAGGCGGCCAGACGCCTCGTCGAACGCGGCCAGATGGTGGTGGTCTACCCGGAAGGGTCGCTCACCCGTGACCCGGAACTGTGGCCGATGCGCGGCAAGAGCGGCGCCGTGCGCATCGCGCTCGAGCAGGGCATCCCCATCGTCCCCGCAGCGCACTGGGGTACCCAACAGCTCATGGAGCGCTACTCCAACAAGCTGCACCTGTTCCCGCGCAAGACCATCCTCGTGAAAATCGGCGACCCGCTCGACCTGGCCGAATTCCGCGGCCGCAACCTCGACACGGCAACGCTGAACGAAGCGACCGCCGTGGTGATGGATGCCATCACCGCCCTGCTCGAGGACCTCCGCCAGGAGAAGGCGCCGGTCAAGCGCTGGAACCCGTCCGAGCACGACCAGAAAGAGACCGGCCGCTTTGAAGCCTAGAGTCCAGCCAGGAACCCGGGTAGCCGTTCTCGGCGCGGGAAGCTGGGGCACCACCTTTGCCAAGATCCTCACCGACGGCGGCGCCGACGTCGTTCTCTGGGCCCGCCGCCCTGAGCTGGCGCGGGAGATCACCGAGGGCCGTCGCAACAGCGACTACCTGCCGGGCATCAACCTGCCGGTCGGGTTGCGCGCCACGTCCAGGCTCGACCTGGCCCTGGCGGGAGCCGAACACGTCTTCGTCTCGGTGCCGAGCCAGTCCCTGCGTGAGAACCTCATCCAGGCCGAACCGTTCCTGGCGCCCACCGCGACCATCGTGTCGCTCATGAAGGGCGTCGAGCGGGCGTCCGGTCTGCGGATGAGCGAGATCATCGAGCAGGTCCTGCCCATCGACCCGGCCCGCATCGCGGCCATCTCCGGACCGAACCTGGCCCTGGAGATCGCCAAGGAGCAGCCCACCGCCGCCGTGGTCTCCTCGTCCAGCCTCGAGACGGCCCACGCCGTGGCCCTGCTGGCCACCACGAAGTACTTCCGCTCCTACGTCAACACGGATGTCATCGGCACCGAGTTCGGCGGCGTGCTCAAGAACCTCATCGCCGTGGCGATCGGCATCGTCGACGGCGTCGGCTACGGCGAGAACACCAAGGCGTCGATCATCACCCGCGGGCTCGTGGAGATGACCGACTTCGCGGTGGCGTACGGCGCGCAGCCCGAGACCCTCGCGGGTCTGGCCGGCCTCGGCGACCTCATCGCCACGTGCCAGTCGCCGCTCTCCCGCAACAACACCGCTGGGCGGCTGCTGGGCCAGGGCTACAGCTACAACGACGTCATCGCCCAGATGCAACAGACCACTGAAGGGCTCGCCTCGGTCAGCCCGATCCTCGAACTCGCCCGGGCCAAGGGCGTCGACATGCCCATCGTCGAACAGGTGCGCCAGGTGCTGGCCGGTACGCTGAAGCCGCGGGATATTGCGCCGCACCTCACGACGGACTCCGGCGCACCGCAGGGTGAAAGGACCATTGATGACGGACAAACTCACGGTAGCGCTGCTGTTTGGGGGGCGGTCAAGCGAACATTCGATCAGCTGCGCCACAGCGGGCGGAGTGCTGGCCGCAATTGACCGTGACCGCTACACCGTCATCCCGGTGGGCATCACACGTGACGGCGCCTTCGTTCTCGAAGACGACGACCCGGAGAAATTCGCGCTGACCGCATCGGCCCTGCCCGAGGTGACCGACAACGGCACCAGGGTGCTCTGGCCCGACAGCGCCGGCAACCGGGAACTCAGCATCGTGGACGCCTCGGGGCGCCGCAGCCTCGGCACCGTCGACCTGGTCTTCCCGATCCTGCACGGCCCGTACGGCGAGGACGGCACTGTGCAGGGCATGCTCGAGCTCGTCGACCTGCCGTTCGTCGGCTCCGGGGTGCTCGCCTCGGCGCTCGGGATGGACAAGCACTACACCAAGACCGTGCTTCAGCACGCGTCGCTGGCCGTTGCGCCGTGGCGCACCATCACCGCCGACGACTGGGCCGAAGCGCCCGGCATGGCCTATGCGGCACTCGAGGAACTGGGCCTGCCCGCCTTCGTGAAGCCCGCCAGGGCCGGCTCGAGTGTGGGCGTGAGCCGGGTATCCAGCCCCGACCAGCTGGCCGAGGCCATGGCCGTGGCGCTGGCCGAAGACGACAAGGTGCTCATCGAGGTGGGCCTGGTGGGCCGCGAACTCGAGGTCGCCGTGCTGCAGGGCCGTCCCGGCGAGCCTACCCACGCCTCGGTCGCCGGAGAAGTCGTGGTCACCGGTCGCGACTTCTACGACTTCGCCGCCAAGTACCTGGATGCCGCCGGTATCGACCTGGTCTGCCCCGCGGTGCTGCCCGCCGATGACCTGGCCGAGATGCAGCGCATCGCCGTGCGGGCCTTCGAGGCCATCGACGCCGACGGCCTCGCCCGGGTGGACTTCTTCCTCACCGAGCAGGGCTGGGTGATCAACGAGATCAACACCATGCCCGGCTTCACGCCGATCTCGATGTTCCCCAGCTGTTGGCTGGCCAGCGGCTACACCTACCCGCAGCTGATCGACGAGCTCATCGAGGTGGCCCTGGCCCGGTCGGCGCGTCGCCGTCGCCCCGAGGCGGTCGCCGCGACAGCCGAGTAGGCACCGGCGCCGCCCGAGCGGGCGGCGCCGGTCCCGCCGGTCTAGGGGTCGTTAGTGCGCGGCGCCCAGTTCCACGAGCAACACGCCACCCATGATGAGCGCCATCCCTGCGGCCATCAGCCAGGTGAGCGGCTCACCGAAGAGCACCTTGCTGGCCAGAGCCGTCAGGGCCACGCCGACAGCGGCCCACACCCCGTACGCCACGCCGAGGGGCAGACCCGCACCGAGGGCCAGCGAGAGCAGCGAGAACGCCGCGAGGTAGCCGAGAGCCACGACCAGGTACCAGGCGCGCCGGCCGTGCACGGCCGCCCGCAGGGAGAGCGTGGCCGTGACCTCGGTGAGGATCGCGCCGGCCAGGAACAGCCAGCCCATCATGGGGCCGCCTCGGGAGGCACCGGCGGGTGACCGGCCCGGGGCCCTCTCGCTGCCGCACGTCGCACGGCCTGCTGCGAGCCGAGCTCCACGCACAGGACGCCGCCGATGATCAGCGCCATCCCGGCCAGCATCAGGGGCGTGAGTGCCTCACCGAAGATCACGGCCGCCAGCAAGGCGGTCGCGGCAACGCCCACGGCGCCCCAGATGCCGTAGGCCACCCCGAGCGGGAAGCCCCGGCGCAGCACGGCAGCCAGCAGCGCGAAGGAGCAGGCGTAGCCGGCGACGACGAGCACGTACCAGACGGGCTGGTCGAGAGCGCCCTTGAGTGACAGCGACGCTGCGACCTCGCTCGCGATCGCTCCGGCCAGGAGCAGCCAGGTCGTCACGGTCAGGGAGCGTTGCCGGGCAGGGTCACGTCGTCGGCTCCCACGCACTGCGTGGTCGCGGGCACGTTTGCGATGGCGGAGGCGAGATCCACCAGGGTGGTCGAGCCGCTCACCAGCTCGGAGTCGATGTAGACCTCGGTGGCCGGGTCGCGCCCGTAGGTCGTGTAACGGTAGCGGGGCTTGTCCGAATCGTCCTCGATCCAGTCGACGCCGTTGATGCTCACGCAGGGCAGTGTCGTGGGGCCGGGCACGTCGACACCGCAGGTGAGCAACACGGCCGTCGGGTCGCCCCAGGCACCCGTGGCCTGGGCGTTGGTCTCACGCTCTGGCTGGTCGGCCACGGTGGTCGGCAGCCGCACGATGATGTCGGCGCAGGCCGGATTCACGGCATCCGCTGCGGGCTGCATGGGGACCGCGGCAGAACAGCCGGTCAGCAGGATCGCGCCGAGCGCGACAACCCCGGCGCACGCCGTGCGCAGGCGGATGCGCCGGGGGCGGCCGGCGGCACCGCCGTGCGTCAGAGGCCGGGCCGGGCCGGGTGCCGGATGCGGTGCCGGGAACAGGGTCGTGAACGGGGGAGTCATCGCATTCAGGTTACCGTTTGAAGTATGACGAATGCCGCAGCCGTGCCCTCCTGGGCGACGGAGGACACCCTGGCCGACCTGAGCGAGGGCGAGGTTCTCGCGCGCATCTTCCCCCGGCTGCCGCAGGCGGACACCGAGCTGCTCGGCCCCGGCGACGACGCCGCGGTGCTCAGCGCCGCGGACGGCCGGTTCGTGGTGACCTGCGACATGATGATCCAGGGACCCGACTTCCGGCTGGCCTGGTCCACCCCGCACGACCTGGGCTGGAAGGCCGCCGCGACCAACCTCTCCGATATCGCCGCAATGGGAGCCCGGCCGACCGCGCTCGTCGTGGCGATCGCTGCCCCGCCGTCCACGCCTATCTCGGTGATCCTCGGCATCGCCGACGGACTCCGCGACGGCTGCGAGGCTCTCGCGCCGGGCTGCGGTGTCGTCGGAGGCGACCTCTCGGCCGCTGACGCGCTCACCCTGTCGATCACGGCGTTCGGCGACCTCGAGGGGCGGCCGCCGGTGCTGCGCTCGGGGGCCAGGCCCGGCGACGTCGTGGCGCACGCCGGGCGACTCGGCGACGCCGGCATCGGCCTTGGACTGCTGTTCCGCTTCGGCGTCGACGAGCACGGCGTGCCGAGCCGGGAGCAGGCCGATCTGCTCAAGGACCGGCACGGCGCCCTCGTCGCCGCCCAACTCGCTCCGGTTCCCCCGATCAACCTGGGGCCCGTCGCGGCCGCGGCCGGGGCGACAGCGATGCTCGACGTCTCCGACGGCCTGGCGATCGATGCGGGCCGGCTGGCGCGCGCCAGCGGTGTGGGCATCGACTTCGACTCCGCTGCACTCGGCGACAACCGGGAACTGGCGTTGGGCGGCGGCGAGGACCACGGCCTGCTCGCAACCTTCCCGCCGCACCGCCGGCTGCCCGACGGTTTCCGGCGCCTCGGCGCGGTGACCGGAGAGGCGGGCACGGTGCTCGTCGACGGCCAACCGCACACGCAGGGCGGCTGGGATCCCTACCGGGGATGGGACGGCCAGGCAGGCTAGACCGGCGCCAGACGCGGCTCGACCACCTTAGAATCACGCCTGGGCGGCAGGTCTGACCAGGCTGCGGGCGATCTCACGACCCCAGGCTTCGATCTGCGGCCAGTCGCGGAAGTCCCCGGCCGGGATCTTCTCCGCCGCTCCCGGGAACCGGCGAATGGTGCGGTGGGCCAGGCTCAGGGAGTCCGGGTCGATCGCACCGAAGAAGACCCGGTGGCCCACCGGGCGCACGGTGCTGCCGAAGTCGGCGATCTCCGCCGGAACCGTGTCGGCCAGGATGTCGGTGGCCTCGGCATCCGTCGCCGGAGTGCCCAGCGGGCCGCTGCTGAACAGCCAGACCGGATGCTCGAGCAGGGTGGGCTGGTAGCGGCGCACGAACGTTGTGGCGTCCCGGAGCCAGTGGCCCATGTACACGGCGCTGCCGATCACGAAGGCGTCGACACCGGCGACGTCCTCGGCGTGCGGGGGCTCAGCGGCGTCGTAGACCCGTACCGTGAGCCCCGCGGCCCGCAGTTCGGCGGCGATCCGCTCGGCGATCCCTCTGGTGGCGCCGTAATGGCTGGCACAGACCACGGCTACGCGCACGGGCTCGACCTTTCGGATGCGGCGGACCAAGCTGTCCACACACCACACGTTAGGCCTAAAAACGGTTGCTGACCAGCCCTCTTTGGGGGCTGGTCAGGCGGGCACCGCGACGTCGGCGTACCAGAGGGTGGTGTCACCGTAGTCCTTGCGACGTACGAGTTCGAGGCCTGGTCCCCAGACGGGTTCGGGGGAGCGCGAGGACCGCTCCACCACGACGAGGGCGTCGGGATCCAGCAACGGCACCAGCGCCGCGAGGTTGGCCGCCAGTTCGGTGTCGGGGAGGTCGTACGGCGGGTCGAGGAAGACCAGGTCGAAGCCGTCCGGCGTGCCGGCCAGGAACGACTGGACGGCCTGGCTCGACACCGAGATGGTCAACCCGGAGTTCTTCGGGGCGGCTTTCTGCACAGCCTGAGCGTTCTTGCGGCAGGTCTGGCTGGCCGCGAACCCGTTCTCGACCAGAGTCACCACCCGGGCGCCGCGGCTCGCGGCCTCGAGGCCGAGGGCGCCGGAGCCGGCATACAGATCGAGAACCCGGTAGTCGCGCACCGCGTCGCGCGCCTCGAGCGCGGAGAAGAGCGCCTCCCGCACCTGGTCGCTGGTGGGACGGGTGCCCTTGGCCGGCACGGTGAGGGTGAGGGAGCCGGCGAACCCGGCGATGATTCGCGTCATTTGTCTTCGAGCCTAGCCGCCGGGCGCTGTCCACATCCTTCGGCATCGACGGCGGGTGTCGGTGGCGACCTTTAGCATCGAAGTATGACCGGTCCGGATGCCGCCGCCACCCCGCACGGGGAGCCCGCCGCCGACGGCGCCGGCGCCCTCACCCTCGACTCCGGCCTGCGCGGAGCACTCGGCGCCGGCCCAGCGACGGCGTTGGCCAAGGCCTTCGGCATGACCACGGTCGGCGACCTGCTCAGCCACTACCCGCGCCGCTACGCCAGGCGAGGCGAGCTCACCACCCTGGCGGAGCTGCCGCTCGACGAGGCCGTCACCGTGCTCGCCGAGGTGCTCTCGGTCAGTGTTCAGGACCACGGCCGGGCGCAGCCGGGCAAGAAGGCGGTGCACCGCACGAAGGTCGTCATCTCGGACGGGCGCGGCATGCTCACCCTCACCTTCTTCAACCAACCCTGGCTGATCAAGACCCTGCGCCCTGGGATGCGGGCCATGTTCTCCGGCAAGGTCACGGTCTTCAACAAGACCCGGCAGCTGGCCCACCCCGCCTACGAAATCGTGCCGGGCAGCGACGACCCGCTGGACGCCACGATCACGCCCGCCGAGGCCATCGAGGCCCGCCTCTGGGCGGACCGGCCTATCCCGATCTACGCGGCCACCGCGGCCGTGACCAGCTGGACCATCGCGAAACAGATCGTGAAGGTGATCGAGCAGCTCGGCCCCATCGACGACCCGATCCCCGAGCGGCTGCGCCGTGAGCGCGGCCTGCTGGACCACCGGGACGCGCTCGTGCGCATCCACCGGCCGATCTCCGACGAAGAATGGAACGAGGCCAGGGACACGCTGCGCTTCACCGAGGCTTTCGTGTTGCAGTGCGTGCTCGTGCAGCAGCACACCGAACACCGCGCCCGGCGCACCCGCGCGCGGCTTCCCGTTCCCGGCGGGTTCCTCGAACGGTTCGACGCGTCCCTGCCGTTCTCCCTCACGGTGGACCAGGAACTCACGGGCGCCGAGATCCAGCGCGACCTGGGACTGACCGCGCCCATGAACCGGCTCGTGCAGGGGGAGGTCGGATCGGGCAAGACCGTCGTGGCCCTCCGCGCCATGCTCGCTGTGGCCGACTCGGGCGGGCAGTCCGCGTTGCTCGCACCGACCGAGGTGCTCGCCGGGCAGCACCTGCGATCGATGGCGCGCATCCTGGGCCCCGACCTCACGGCCGAGCTGATGCCGACCCTGCTCACCGGCCAGCTGCCCGTGGCCGAGCGACGCAAGGCACTGCTGCGCACGGTGTCGGGCCAGGCGCGCATCGTGATCGGCACGCATGCCCTGCTCAGCGACACCGTCGGATTCTTCGACCTCGGCCTGGTGGTCATCGACGAACAACACCGCTTCGGCGTCGACCAGCGTGAGGCTCTCCGGCTCAAGGCCGAACTGCCGCCGCACGTGCTGGTGCTCACCGCCACACCCATTCCCCGCACCATCGCCATGACGGTGTTCGGCGACCTCGACGTGAGCACCATCGCCATGCTGCCGGCCGGGCGCCCGGGCATCGAGACCTTCGTGGTGCCGCTCGACGAGAAGCCGGCCTGGGTACTGCGCGTCTGGCAGCGCATGGCCGAGGAACTGGCCCTCGGCCGGCAGTGCTTCGTGGTGTGCCCGGCCATCGCCCCGAAGAAGCTGGAGCAGGGCGAGGAGATCGACTTCGACGCCACCCCGATGACCACGGTCGAGGAACTGCTCGCGGACCTGAGGCGGCATCCGCTGCTCGCCGCCGCCCGCATCGAGCCGCTGCACGGCGCCATGACCGCGGACGAGAAGGATCACACCATGCGGGCGTTCGCGGCGGGGGATATCCAGGTCCTCGTCGCCACGACGGTCATCGAGGTCGGCGTCGACGTGCCCAACGCCTCGGCCATGGTCGTGATGGATGCGCACCGCTTCGGCGTGTCCCAGCTGCACCAGCTGCGCGGACGGGTGGGCCGCGGGGGAGTGCCGGGTCTCTGCCTGCTCGTGACGGCGGCACCGATCGGCAGCCCTGCCCGGGAGCGCATCGAAGCTGTCGCGAAGACCCTGGACGGCTTCGAACTGGCCCAGGTCGACCTCGAGCAGCGCCAGGAGGGCGATGTGCTCGGCCGGTTCCAGTCCGGCGGGCAGTCGTCGCTGCGGCTGCTGCGGGTCGCCACCGACGGGGACATCATCGCGGCCGCCCGTACCGCGGCCCGAGAGCTCATCGGTGGGGACCCGGAGATCCGCACCATTCCTGCGCTGCGGGCGGCCGTGCGCCGCCGGCTCGACGACTCCGAGCGCGCCTCCCTGTCCAAGGGGTGAGGCTGAGCCGCAGCCTCCGCCAGCCTGACAAAGGCCTTGACGTCCGGCCAATCCGGCCGCCCCGGGCAGCGGCTGGTGCGTGCTGGCGCTAGGGTGAACCGTATGCGCAGGATCGCCGTCGTACCTGGTTCGTTCGACCCCGTCACACTGGGGCATCTCGACGTGATCCAACGGGCGGCCGGGCTGTTCGACGAGCTCCACGTGCTCGTGGTGCACAACCCGGGGAAGTCCGCGCTGTTGCCCATCACCCAGCGGGTCTCGCTCATCGAACGGGCCATCGCCGAGGCGGGGGTGCCCGGCAACGTCATCGTCAGCTCGTGGAGCATGGGGCTGCTCGTGGACTACTGCGTCGACGTGGGCGCCAGCGTGCTCGTCAAGGGCATCCGTTCGCAGATCGACGTGGCGTACGAGACTCCCATGGCGATCGTGAACCGCAATCTCGCCGGGGTCGAGACCATCTTCATGCTGCCCGACCCCGCGCACGCCCACGTGTCCAGCTCCCTGGTGCGCCAGGTCGCCGCGCTCGGCGGCGACATCGCCCCGTACGTGCCGCCCGCCGTCGCCGCCTTCCTGAATCGGCCGCTGGCATGAGCGCCTTCCCCGGTCGTCTGGCCTCCGATGCGCCCCCGGCGGCGCACGCGGCCGTCGATGTGGCCGGGCGCGACCGGGCCGGGCCGCACGGCCTCGCCGCCGAGGCAGCCGAGACCGTGGTGGAGCTGGCCGACGTGCAGCACGCCGCCGTGGCCATCATGCGCAACGTCGAATCGGTCATCGACGGCAAGCACTCGGCCGTGCAGATCGCCCTCACTGTGCTCCTGGCCGAGGGGCACCTGCTCATCGAGGACGTGCCGGGCGTGGGCAAGACCATGCTGGCCAAGGCCCTCGCCACCTCGGTGGATTGCACGGTCAGCCGCATCCAGTTCACCCCCGACCTGCTGCCCTCCGACGTCACGGGCGTCTCCGTCTACAACCAGGCCGAACGCCGGTTCGAGTTCAAGCCCGGCGCCATCTTCGCGAACCTGGTGATCGGCGATGAGATCAACCGCGCCAGCCCCAAGACCCAGTCGGCCCTGCTCGAGTGCATGGAGGAGCGGCAGGTGACCGTGGACGGGCACAGCTATCGGCTGGCCCGCCCCTTCACCGTCGTGGCCACCCAGAACCCGATCGAGATGGAGGGCACGTACGCGCTGCCCGAGGCACAGCGCGACCGCTTCATGGCACGCATCTCGATGGGATACCCCGACCCGGCGTCCGAGCTGGCCATGCTCGACTCCCGCGACACGAGCAGCCCGCTCTCCCGGATCTCCGCCGTGGTCACCGAGGCGCAACTGCGCGGCATGATGACCGCTGCCCGCGGCGTGTTCGCCTCAGCCGCCGTGAAGGAATATGCGGTCGCCGTGGTGCGGGCCACCCGGGACGACCGCGACCTCCGGCTGGGCGCGAGTCCCCGGGCCACCCTCCAACTGATCCGGGCGGCCAAGGCCCAGGCCGCGCTGCACGGCAGGGAATACGTGCTGCCGGACGACATCGACTCGCTGGCCGTTGCCGTCCTCGGCCACCGGCTGGTGCCCACGTCCCGGGCGCTGGGGCACCGGTCGCAGGACAGCGCCCTCCTCATCGAAGAGACGGTCAGGCGGATCCTCGCGGCCACTCCGGTGCCGACCGGGTCCTCGGGCCGGCCCTAGCGGCGGTCGGGCGGCGGGATCGAGCGTCATGAGCGGATCGCAGGCAGTCAGGATGCGCCCTGGACAAGTCCCGGCCGGGCGCCGGGCCGTCCGCCGGCAGGTGCGCCCGACCCTGCGCGGGGCCCTGTTCCTGGCCGTCGGGGTTGCTGTGTTCATCACCGCCTGGGCCTACGACATCCGGGACCTCCTGTTCCTGGGCTCGGTGCTGCTCCTCGTGCCGCTCCTCTCGCTCGGGTACGTCCTCGTGCACCCGCTGCGGGTGGCCGTGGCCCGCACCTTCCGGCCGGGAACGGTCTCGGCCGGGCTGCCGGTGACCGTGGCCGTTCAGGTGCGCAACCTGGCCTCGGTGTCATTGCCCGGCCTCCGCTGGCGGGATGTGGCGGCGGGCGGCATCACCGTTCCCGCCGTGCAACCGCTGCCCGTGCTGGGCCCGGCCCGCCGGGGCCGCGGACCCGGCAGCGACACCGCGAGCGTGAGCTACCAGGTCCGTCCGCTCCGTCGCGGGGTCTACGCGGTGGGCCCCCTCATGCTCGGTCGCGCCGACCCCTTCGGCCTCGCCTACAGCGAGTGGCCGGCCGGGGCACCGCACGACCTCACGGTCACGCCCACCGTCTCGCCGCTGCCCGGCAGCGGCGTGTCCATCACCCGGGGCGAGGGCTCCCGTCACGAACGCCTCCGGCACCTCAACAACGACTCCGACGAACTCATCGCCAGGGAATACCGGCCGGGCGACCCGATGCGCCGGGTCAACTGGCCCGCCACCGCACGGCACGGCGAGATCATGATCCGGCAGGAAGAACAGCGCAGCCACCCGGAGGCCCGGGTGGTACTGGACACCGGCCGGGGCGGCCGGGCAGAGGGCCGGGAACACGATGCCGAGTTCGAGCGGGCCGTCGAGTTGACGGCGTCGATCGCGGTGCACCTCATCGACGCCGGATTCCGGTTGGATGTCGTGGAGCTCGGCCCGAGCCAGCTCGCCCCCGGCCGGTCTCGGGCGGCCGGCACCCTGGTGCCTCTGGACCCGGACGCCGGGCGGCGCGGAGGCCTGCACGGCGACGACCCGGTCTCGTTCACCGGCCCGGAGGGAGCCCTGGCCTTGGTCGACGCGCTGGCGCAGATCGCCCCGCAGGACCACGTCCCGCACCCCGACGGTGAGAACGGCCCGGGCGACGCCCGCCGGAACGCTGCGGCGTTCGGGCGGCAGATTCCGACCTTCGCCGTGCTCATCGACCTCGACGACCTGGATGCGGCGGCCCTGGCCGCCCTGCGGGGCCTGTGCCAGCCGGCCGTCGCCTTCGTCTTCGACACCCTGCGCGGCACCGTCCTCGAGCGGCTGGCCGAGGCCGGCTGGCAGTGCGTGGCGGTGACGGCCGCCACGCCCGTCGATGCGGCCTGGGCGCGGGTCGGCCAGGACCGGGCGGAGGTCCGATGACCGCGCCGGGTCGCACCCTGCCGCCCCCGGGCATCCGCCCGGGCGGACCGCCCCGGGCTGCGCCGTCAGCCAACGCGCGACGGCCGGCCCGCCGCCGGGTGCCGCCGTTGCGGTGGCCGCTCTCCGCTGCGCTCCTTGTGCTGCTCCTCGCCGGGTGCACCGCCCTGGGCGCCGTCCTGGCCGGGTCCGGCTGGTGGTGGGTGCTCCTGGTCATCGCGGCGGCGGTCCTGTCCGCCGCCGCCGGGTTCCGGCGCGCCCGGGTGCCGGCCGCTCTCGTGCCGATACTCTCGGCGGGCGCTCTGGTCGTCCTGCTCACGCTGGTCTTCGGCGGGGGAACCGGCGTGCTGTGGCTGATTCCCACCGGCGACACGTTCGCACGATTCACCGACCTAGCCACGTCCGGCGTGCGGTCGATCCAGACGCAGGGCACCCCGGCGCAGGTGCTGGACGGCATCCTGTTCCTCCTGGCCTGCGGGGTGGGCCTGCTGGCGATCCTGATGGATGTGCTGGCGATCGGGCTGCGCTGGCCCGCACTGGCGGGCATCCCCCCGCTCGTTCCCCTGGCCGTGCCCGGCTTCGTGATCGACACCGGCGCCGAGTGGGGCAGCCTCGTCGCCACCGCCGTGGTTTACCTGCTGATGCTGCGCGTGGACGCCCGGCTGCGCGGCATGGAGGCGATCCGGCAGGGCGGTTCGCTCGGCTGGAGTGCGACGTCACCTCCGGGCGCGGTCCGCGGCGCCCTCGCCATCGGCGCCATCGGTATAGCCGGCGCTCTCGTCATCGGCCTCACCGCCCCGATCGTCTCCGGCGTCACCGGCGGCTCCCGGCCGAACAGCGCCCTCTTCGGCGGGGGAGTGAGCCCGATGATCAATCTCGGCCAGGACCTGCGGCGCCCCGCGCCCACGCCCGCCCTGCACTACCGCACGACGGCCAGCGAACAGCCGTACCTGGCGCTGCTCACCCTCGACGACATCAAAGGGACTACCTGGCTGCCCCGGCCCGTGGAGATCGACCCCGAGAAGACCGTGGAGGCGATCGACGATCCGCCCGGCCTGTCCGAGGCCGTCACGCGCACCTCCGCCACCACCACCATCGCCATCGACGGCGTGAGGACCGACCTGTTGCCTGTGCCGGTGCCTGCCACCTCGGTCGACGGGCTCACCGGGGAGTGGTTCTGGAACAACGGCACCCGGGCCATCACCAGCCCGGACAGCTCCACGAGCGGTCAGCGCTACACGGTGACCTCCCTGGAGGTGCAGCCCACCCGTGAGCAGCTGCGCCAGGCCGGCGGACGGTATCCGGCGGGGATCGAGTCGAGCCTGGCCCTGCCGGAGGACACGCCGGGAATCATCGCGGAGACCGCGGGCACAGTCACGGCGGGCGCCGAATCGAACTACGACGCCGCGGTGGCCCTGCAGGACTACCTGCGCGGCAACGACTTCAGCTACGACACCGAGGCTCCCGTCGAAGACGGCTATGACGGTGGGGGCGGGGCGGTCATCGCGACCTTCCTCGAGGTGAAGCGGGGCTACTGCGTGCACTTCTCCTCGGCCATGGCCCTGATGGCTCGCAGCCTCGGCATCCCCGCCCGGATCTCCCTGGGGTACCTGCCCGGCACCCGCACCACCACGGTGGTCGGCGGGCTCAACCGGTACAACGTCGACTCAGACGACCTGCACGCGTGGCCCGAGCTGTACTTCACCGGGGTCGGCTGGGTGCCCTTCGAGCCCACGCCGGGCCGGGGGAGCGTTCCCGATTACGCGCTGCCGGAGAGCTCCGCGGTGGCGGGCGCTCCGGAAAGCGGTGGTGCCGCGCCCGTCGCCCCGCGCCCCAACGACAACCCCGGCATCACGGGCGGCCCCAGCGGCACGGTCACCGCGGCCGAAGACGACCTGCCCGGCATCTTGGCCCGGGTGGGCCTGCTCGTGGCCGCGGCCCTCGTGCTGCTGGCGGTGCCCGGCACGCTACGCGCCGTGCGTCGCCGTCGCCGGCGCCGTCTGCTGGCCGCCGACCGGGCCGGCGCCGTCCTCGCCTGGCGGGAGTTGACCGACACAGCCCTCGACCACGGTGTTTCCGTGTACGACACCCTCACCGCACGCGAGCTGGCCGCGGCCATCCGCGACCGCACGGGGGTCGGCGACACGCCGCAGGTGCGCGACGCGCTCGAACGGATGCTCGTCGCCGTCGAGCGCGCCCACTACGCCCGGCAGGCGTCAACGGCCGCCGGGGGCGCCGAACTGCTGGACGACCTGGACGCGGTCATTCGGGCGGTTCGGCAGGGAGGCAGCGCTGCCGAGCGCGTGCGGGCCACCGTCGCCCCGGCGTCCCTGGGCTCGCCCGCCCTGCGCCGCATGGGACTGGCGCGGGATACCGCGGCCGGTCCCGACGAGGGGGCGAACCAGCGCACCCCGACGGGCGCGTAGAATTTTCCCTTGTGAACAAGTTCAAGAAGACCCCGTACAAGGTTGACGTACGTGACATCATCAACCGCCCGGGAACGCTCTACGAGCGCGACATCGACATCCTTGTGCCCAACGACCTCGGCGAAGCGCTCGTGGCCGTCAAGGCCGGCTCCACCCTGCAGGCCGAGCTGCGCCTCGAATGCATCCACGAAGGCATCCTGGTGACCGCCGATGTGACCGGAAAAGCCGCCGGAGAGTGCGGAAGATGCCTGATTGACATCGAATTGCCTGTCCGAGTTCATTTTGTCGAGCTTTTCGCGTACGATCTAGACGAAGCTTATGAGTGTGCGGTTCAAGATGACCACGTGGATCTTGAACCACTAATCAGGGATGCAGTGGTGTTGTCACTGCCGTTCCAGCCGGTTTGCCGGCGGGATTGCCCAGGTCTCGACCCAGAGACCGGGGAACGGCGTGCCACTTCCCCTGAACTTGAACCGAGTGACGTGCAGGATCCCCGCTGGTCCGCACTATTGGAATTCCAAGCTTCCGAAAGCATCAGCACGGATGAAGACATCCGTGCTGTACCGGATAGAGAAGAGAAGTAGTCATGGCAGTCCCGAAGCGCAAGCAATCACGCTCCAACACCCGTTCACGCCGTTCCTGCTGGAAGGCCGAAGCCCCCACCCTGGTGAAGACCATGGAGAACGGCAAGGTCGTCTACAGCCTCCCGCACCGCGCGAAGGTCGTCACGGATGCCGCCGGAACCGCACTCTTCATGGAGTACAAGGGCCGCAAGGTCGCTGACGTTTAGTCAGAGGATGGTGCGCTGCCGTGTCGAAGTCTGACGCCGGTTCCCGTCACGCCGAATCTCCCGCAGCCCGCGCTGCGGGAGTTTCTGCTGTGCGGGCCGAAGCGGTGACCAAGGGAACGGCCGGGACGACCGACGCCGTGTCGATGTCGGCTCTGCAGGAGATCCTCGGCCTGCAGATCGATCCCGGCCTCCTCGAGCTCGCCCTGACGCACCGTTCGTACGCGTACGAGAACGGTGGCCTCCCCACCAACGAGCGCCTGGAGTTCCTGGGCGACTCGATTCTGGGCCAGGCCGTGACGGTGATGCTGTACCGCAACTACCCCGGACTGAGCGAGGGTGACCTCGCCAAGCGCCGGGCCAGCCTGGTGTCCAGCGCCGCCCTGGCCGGCATTGCCCGAGGCCTCGGCCTCGGCGCTTTCGTGCGCCTGGGGCGTGGGGAGACCCTCACCGGAGGACGCGAGAAGTCGTCGATTCTGGCCGACACCGTCGAGGCCCTTATCGGGGCTGTCTACCTCGACTCGGGCGGAGACCGCGCGACCGAGTTCGTGTTGCGGCTCGTGCAGCCGCTGCTCGCCGACCCCGGCCACTTCGGCGTGTCGATGGACCCGAAGACCAGCCTGCAGGAGGCCGCCGCCCGGCTGAACGCCGGTGTGCCGGTCTACGCCGTCGCCGAGAGCGGGCCGGACCACTCCAAGGTTTTCGTCGCCACGGTGTCCGTCGGCGACAGCGTCAAGGCCACCGGAACCGGGACCAGCAAGAAGCATGCCGAGATGGCCGCGGCCCTCGAGGCCTGGACTCAGTTGCGCGCCCGACGCTGAGCCGGCCGGATGTTTCTGGATGGCGCTGAACGGCGACCGGTGACCCATGCCTGAATTGCCCGAGGTCGAGGTCGTCCGCGCCGGACTCGAGCCGGCCGTCTCCGGCGCCACTGTCACGGGCGTCGAGGTCTTCGACGATCGCTCGCTGCGGCGGCACGATCGCTCGCTGGGCGAGTTCGAGGCGTTGCTGACCGGGTCCAGGCTCCTCGCCGCGGTACGCCGGGGCAAGTTCCTCTGGTTCCCGCTCGCCGGGCGCGCCGGCGGAGCCGACCGTGCCCTCGTGGCGCACCTCGGCATGAGCGGCCAGGTGCTGCTGCGCACCCCGGGCGAAACGGCGGAGAAGCTGCTGCGCATCCGCTTGGCCCTCGAGCACCCGGTGCACGGCGAACTGGCGCTGCACTTCGTGGATCAGCGCATCTTCGGAAGCATGGCCGTCGACACCGTCCTGCCCACCGGCGACCTGCGCCCGGCCGGATACTCAGGACCCGGGCTGGCCCCGGGGCGGGCCCCGGGCGGCGACCGGGTCCCCGCAGGCTGGGAGGCCCTGATTCCCAGCCAGGTGGCGCACATCGGCCGTGACCCCCTCGACCCCGCCTTCTCAGCGCCGGACTTCTACCGCGCGCTGGCCCGCACCCGCTCGGGCATCAAGAGGGTGCTGCTCGACCAACAGGTCGCCAGCGGCATCGGCAACATCTACGCCGACGAAGCCCTGTACGAGGCCCGGGTGCACTTCGACCAGCCGGCCGCGTCTCTGTCCACGTCCACGGCACGCCGGCTTCTCGCGGCGGTGCGCGCCATCCTGCTGCGCGCCCTCGCAGAAGGCGGCACGAGCTTCGACGCCCAGTACGTGAACGTCAACGGCCAGTCCGGCTACTTCTCGCACAGCCTCAACGCCTACGGGCAGCACGGCCGGCCGTGCCCGCGCTGCGGCACCGAGCTCGTGCGCGCCCGGTTCATGAACCGGTCGTCACACTACTGCCCGCGCTGCCAACGCCTGCGCTGATTCACACTGTGCTGACTTCACACTGTGCTGACTTCACACTGTGCTGACTTCACACTGTGCTGACTTCACACTGTGCTGACCCGGCGCCAGGCGCCCTCGTAGCCCAGCGGCACAAAGCCGAGAGCCTCGTTCACGTCGAGCATGTACCGGTTCTCCTCGGCGTTGAACGTGGTCACCATCGTCTGCTCCGGATGCGTCAGCGCCAGCTGCCTCAGATTGGCCGCCTTGAGCAGCATCCCCAGCCGGTGCCCCCGATGCTCCCTGAGCACGAGGGTGTCCTCCTGCTCAACGGCCCGGCGCGGGTCCGCGGGAACGGACAACTCGGTGAATCCGGCCAGCCGGCCGCTGGGGCGGTGCAGGGCAGCGGCCACGAGTGTGGCGCGCGGTCCTGCGGCCGCGGCATCCTGCTCGCTCCGGAGTCGCTCGACGGTCCAGACGTCCTCGGGCTCCTCCAGGCCGGCGCTGGGCGCATCCGTCGACATCCGCGTGTACAGCCGGGCCAGGTCGTCGAGCCAGCGCTCGGGCGTGCGTCCGATCCAGGTCAGCACCGCGTAGTCACCGCCGGCGCGGGCCTGGGCGTCGTCGAGGTGCCGGTTCAGCAGGTGAGGGTCGATCGGAAGCGCCAGCGCGCTTCCGCGCTCGACCTGCTCGAGGGTGTACCCGTGCCGGAGTAGGAAACGCACCTCGGGGTTATCGGCCGGCACCGAGCCGAACCCGGTCGGGGGTGCCAGCCGGGGCCCAGGACCTTCCGGCGACATCGCGTAGACGATCCGGATGCTGCGCCCGGCGGCGTCGGCCAGGCCGTCGAGGCGCGCGGTCAGGGCGCCCCCGATCCCGCGGGTGCGGTGCTGCGGCAGAACCTCCACCGTGAACCAGGCGAACTCGGACTCCGGATCGGCGAGAGTCTCGTAGACGCCCCGTCCCACGATAGCGCCGCCCACCCGGGCCACGAAGAGTCGCCTGGGGGAGTGCTCTGGCGTGAGCCAGGCGGGCCAGAGCTCTTCGGCCGTCTGGTTCAACACGGCCGTTCCGTACGCGTGGGCCTCAACCCTGTTTCGCACCTCGACGGCCGCGGCGAAATCATCCCAACCGGGCCCGGAGATCTCCGATGGAATCGTCAGTTCGTCGATGGTGAATGCCGCGGTCCCCACGGGTCAGAGCCTAGACGGCGGCCGGCCCGCGCGACAGGCCCCCGAACGTCCCTTCCGACACGGTGCGCCCGAAGGTGGGATGAGAGCTAGCCTGTCGTCGTCCGCACCGCGAGGAAACCGCAGCGCGCGGAGACCGCAGTGCGAGAAGGAAGGCCGGCCATGACGTCGCAGATCTACGACACCGCCACTGAACTCAGACGTATCATCGCCGCCGGTCAGATCTCCGAAGACGCTGTGCTGGCCATCACGGGTATCCCGCCGGAGAAGTTGCGGTCGTTCCTGGACGGCGCACGGGCGCAGGCCACTGGACTCAGCACGGAACGGCTGGTGCTCTCGAACGACGAGAGTACGAGACTGACCGTCCTCGCGGCGCAGCTGACCGAGGGTCTGCCGATCGGTGACGACGAACGGCTCCGGGCGGCCCTCGAATCGCTGACGATCGAGTGCCGACTCACGACGGGGAACATCGCCCGGCTGACCGGGCTCGCCATCGACGACGTGGAGAGCGCCCTGCGGGACCCGCGGAGCATTCCGATGGAGACGAAGTATCACCTCGCGAGCAGGGTTGCGTACCTCATCAACGCCGTCACCCGGGCACACGACGGGAAGCCCTGGCCGACCACCCGGACCGGGCAGCCGAAGTAGGGCCGTTCAGCGGGCCGTTCCCAGTAAACGACCGGCAATCCGGTACCGTGGACTGACCGATGCCGTCATGGTCGGCCGTGACGGCCGACCAGCCGGCCGAGGAGAGAAGGGACGGGCGCGTTGTACCTGAAGAGTCTCACCCTCAAGGGCTTCAAGTCGTTCGCCCAGCCCACCACCTTCGCCTTCGAACCGGGTGTCACCTGCGTAGTGGGCCCGAACGGTTCGGGCAAGTCCAATGTCGTCGACGCCCTCGCCTGGGTCATGGGTGAGCAGGGCGTGAAAACCCTGCGCGGCGGCAAGATGGAGGACGTCATCTTTGCCGGGACCTCCACCCGCGGGCCGCTCGGGCGCGCCGAGGTGACCCTGTCGATCGACAACAGCGACGGCGCCCTGCCCATCGAATACGCAGAGGTGACCATCTCGCGCACCCTCTTCCGCAACGGCGGCAGCGAGTACGCCATCAACGGCCGCACCTGCCGTCTCCTCGACGTGCAGGAGCTGCTCAGCGACTCCGGACTCGGCCGGGAGATGCACGTCATAGTGGGCCAAGGCCAGCTGGATGCCGTGCTGCGCGCGAGCCCCGAGGAACGCCGCGGGTTCATCGAGGAGGCCGCCGGAATCCTCAAGCACCGTCGCCGCAAGGAAAAGACCGTACGCAAGCTCGAGGCCATGCAGACCAACCTCACCAGGCTCAGCGACCTCGCCGGGGAGATCCGGCGTCAACTCAAGCCGCTCGGCCAGCAGGCCCAGGTGGCCAGGGAAGCCCAGCAGATCGCCGCCACGGTGCGGGATGCGCGGGCGCGGTTGCTCGCCGACGACGTCGTCACCCTGCGCACCGCTCTGGACGCCCACGGCCGCACCGAGAGCGAGCGGCACTCCGAGCGCATTGTCATCCAGGACCAGCTCGACCACAACCAGGCCCGCATCCGCCGGCTGGAAGAGGCCCAGGTGGGTGACGCCGTCGACGTGGCCAGGCGCACCGCGTTCGCGCTCGAATCCGCCCAGGAGCGGCTGCGCGGGCTGTACTCGCTGGCCAACCAGCGCCTGGCCCTGCTCGGTAGCCAGGCCGAACCGGCCGAGCGAGCCTCGAGCGTCACCCCGCACCGCGTCGCCGAGGCCACGGCCGAGGTGGGACGGCTCGAACGCGGCATCGTCGTCGCCGAGGACACCTGGACCCGGACCCGGGCCGTCACGGCCGCCCTCCGGCGCGACCTCGACGCGCTCGACGACGAGATCTCGGCGCAGTCGGCCCTCGTCTCCCGCCACGACCTCGAGGTCTCGCAGCTGGCCGGACAGGCCGACACCGCCGCCTCGCGGCTCGCCGCGGTGCGCGGCGAGGTGCTGCGCCGGCACGGAGCCCTGTCGGCCGCGCGCGAGCGCCTCGCCGCCGCCCAAGCCGAACTGGCAGGGTTGGATGAGACCGAGCTCGACGATGCCCACGGCGGCGTCCCCGAGGGCCTGCCGGACGGGATCGACCCGGCAGACCTCGACGAGATCGTGGAACAGGCCCAGGCACAGATACTCGAGGCCGGAGCAGAGATCGAGCGCCTGCGCGACCTCCTGCACGGCCACGAACGGGAACGAGACGCCCTCGCAGCCCGCCGGGGCGCCCTGACGTTGGCCCTCGGCCAGAAGGACGGCTCCTCCGCCCTCCTGGCGGCGGATCTCGCGGGTATCGGCGGCCTCGTCGCCGAACTGATGAGCGTGCAACCGGGCTTCGAACGCGCCGTCGCCGCCGCCCTCGGTTCCCTCGCCGACGCCGTGGCCGCCGACGACCGCACAGCGGCCGTTCATGCCGTCGACCACTCCGACCGCCATCACCTCGGCCGGGTCGAATTCGTGCTGACCGGCGCGGGCCCGGCCTCACCGGCTGCCCTGCCGGTCCTGCCGGGCGCGGTGCCGGCCGCGAGCGTTGTCGACGCTCCGCCCGGAGTGCTCGGCCTGCTCGCCCGCACCCTCATCGTCGACGACCTGGCCGCCGCCGCCGCCGCGGCCGACGCCCTGGCCGGCACGGCGTCCGGCGGCCCCGTGACGCTGATCACCCGCGCCGGCGACGTGCTCACCGCGCACTCCCTGCGAGCCGGCACCGGCGCTGCACCGAGCAAGCTCGAGCTCGTCACGGAACGCGACACCGCCGAGAGCCGCCTGGCCGAGGTGACCAGCCAGATCACGATCGTCACCGCTGACCTGGGCGAACAGCGCACCCTGCACGCCGCAGCGAAGGCGCAGGCCTCGGCGGCAGCGGCCCTCGTGCGCGACCGGGACGCCCGCGAGAGCGCCAGGGCCGCACAACGCGGCCGGCTCACCGTGCAGATGGATGCCGCATCCGCCGACCTCGACCGCCTGTCGGCCGCCGCGGAGCTGGCCGCGGCGGGAGTGGCCGAGGCCGAGAGCGCGGCGGCGACCAGCGCGGCCGCGCTGGAGACCCGGCGCTCCCAGCCACGCCCCATCCTGGATGTCAGCGCGCGGGATTCACTCGCTGCCGAACTGGATGCCGCCAAGGAACGTGAGATCGAGGCCCGTCTGCAGGTGGACACGGCCAGGGAACGGGTGCGTAGCGGACACGGACGGGTGGCCGCCCTCACCCGGCAACTCGAAACCGACCGGGCCGAGGCCGACGCCGCCGCGCGCCGGGCGGTTCTGCGGCGCCGACAGGTGGATGCGGCCTCGGCCGTGGCCGACGCGCTGCCCAGGGCGCTGGGCTCCATCGACGCATCCGTCGCCGAGGCCCGGGCGCTCCTCAGCACGGCCGAGGCCGAACGGGCCAGCCAGAACGAGGAACTCGGCTCGTTGCGCCGGGACGAAAGCACCCTGCGCACCCGTCTGCAAGCCATCACCGAGAACGTGCACGGTCTGGAATTGCAGATCTACGAGAAGAAGCTCCAGCTGTCCGCCCTGCTCGAGCGGGCCGCACACGAACTGGGTCTGGTGGAGGACGTCCTGGTCGCCGAGTACGGGCCGGCCCAGCCCGTGCCGGCCACCGCGGCCGGGCGAGCCGACGTGTCACAGCGGGGCGCGTCCGAGGCGGATCCGGGCACGCCGTACGACCGGGACGAACAACAGGCGCGACTCGCGGCGGCCGAACGCAAGTACGCCCGCCTGGGCCGGATCAATCCGCTCGCCCTCGAGGAATTCGCCGCCCTCGAACAGAGGCACCTCTTCCTCACCGAACAGCTCACCGACCTCACCAGGACCCGGGCCGACCTGCTCACGATCATCGACGACATCGACGACAAGATGGGCACCATCTTCTCCAGCGCGTTCGACGACACGCAGGCCGCGTTCGCCGAGGTGTTCCCGATTCTGTTCCCCGGTGGCAGCGGCAGCATCCAGCTCACCGACCCGTCCGACATGCTCACGACGGGCATCGAGGTGTCGGTGAAACCGGCCGGGAAGAAGATCGAGCGCCTCTCGCTGCTCTCCGGCGGGGAGCGGTCCCTGGCCGCGGTCGCGCTGCTCATCGCCATCTTCAAGGCGCGGCCGAGCCCGTTCTACATCATGGACGAGGTTGAGGCGGCGCTCGACGACGCCAACCTGGGCCGCCTGCTGACCATCTTCGAAGACCTCCGGCGCAGCAGCCAGCTCATCGTGATCACCCACCAGAAACGCACCATGGAGATCGCCGACGCCCTGTACGGCGTGTCCATGCGGCAGGACGGCGTGTCGGCGGTCGTGGGACAGCGCGTGGTGCGGGACGACGTCGAGCAGGCCTCCTGAAGGCAGCCTGCTCTGATCAGCGGTCCTCCTCCGGGAGCGGTCGATTGCTGCGGAACAGGTTCTCGGGGTCGACGGTGCGTTTGAGCGCGGCCAGCCGCGTCAGCACGTCGGGTGCGAAGGCGAGGGAGAGATCCTGCCCCGCGGTCAAAAAGCTCGGCACCGTGCGCGGCACACCCACGCCCTGCAGGGTGTCCTCCAACGGTTGGAAGAGCAGGTGCCGATCGGCGGGTGCCGGGATCGGGGCGCCAGGAGGCAGGATGGCCGCCGCGAAGAGCAGATAACCGGTATCCAGGTGCCCGGCCACCCCGTCTTCCCCCACGGTGGGATCGCCGATGAGGCCCCCGAGCGGGCGCAGCTGCAACATGGTCAGACCCGCGTAGCTCGCGGTGCGGAACGCGGCCACCAGGCCCGCCATCGTCGCCGGGTCCAGGTCGGTCACGTTCCTGGACCAGTCCAGCGTGGGGGAAGGGTCCTGGGGCTCGCCGGACACCTCGCCGAGCTGACCGATCGGGAACGGCCGGGTGAGGTCGGCGATCACCGGGGCGATGGTGTGCAGGGGGGCGAGAAGGGCCTGGCCGGCCTCGGCAGATCCGACGAAGACCGCGTCCACCTGGGCGAAGCTGCGGCCGCGCAGAAGTTCGGGCACCTGCTCGATATCGGGCATGTTGATCAGACCGAGCATCAGGCTCAACTCGGGCGGCGCATCCAGCAGGATGTCGGTGGCGGCACCGAACACGACCTCGGCCGACTCTGCGGGAAAGAGGAGCTTGCCGCCGAAGAGGTCGGGGGCGCTGAACAGGTCGATCTCCAGGGCCGTGACCACGCCGAACAGCCCCGCGGCGCCGCGGAGCGCCCAGAGTAACTCGGGGTCGGTGTCGCGGCTGACCCGCCGCAGCACGCCGGTCGCGTCGAGGAGTTCGACCGCCCGGATGGAGTGCGCGGCCAGGCCCTTCCACCGGCTGAACCACGAGTGGCCGCCCGAGAGCAGGTATCCGGCCACGCTCACATCGGGGTTCGAGCCGGCCAGCGCCACGAGCCCGCTGCCGTCGAGCCGGGTGAGCAGGGTTCCCCAGGGCACTCCGGCGCCGACGCGGGCGTACCGGCCCACCACGTTCACCGTGATCTCGTCGAACGCCGTGGTGCGCACGAGGATCTGCCCGGTCAGGGTGCCGGAGGCGCCGTGCCCGCGCGGTTGCACGGTCACTCCGAGCCCGTCCTCTCTGGCGGCGACGATCACCTGCCGCAGATCACGCACCGAGCGGGGCAGGACGACGGCCGCCGGATGCTGGTCGACGGCAAGATTCCAGGCGGCACGGGCGTCGTCCCAGCCGGCGTCGCCGGGCAGCACGATATCGCCGTCGAGCCGACCGGCCAGCGTCGCCAGTGCCGGCGGCGACTCCGCGTCGCCTCGAGCGGTGCCTGAGGGTTCGAACGGGGCCCGGCCGGCCGGCCGGGCGTCGGGAGTGGGGGACATCGGGCATCCTTTCGACGAGGTGTCTCTGGTGCTACCGCTCTGATGGTGTCGCTCTGGTGCTACCGAGAAGATACCCAGCACCGCACCGATACCGCCACCCCCGGCGGTGGTGCGCCGGGACACGACAGCGGCCGGTGCGCGCGGTGGGTCAGCGCCGACTAGCCTTGGACCATGGCAGAACGCACCCCGTGGTCCCTCTCCGGCGCATTGCGCGGAGTGTTCGCGAAGAAGACGATCGACGCAGATACCTGGGACGACCTCGAGGACTCGTTGATCACGGCCGACTTCGGGCCCGATATCACCGACGGCATCGTCGCCGAGTTGCGGGCGAAGGTGTCGCGGTACAACACCACAGACCCCAAGGACCTGCACCGTATGCTGCGGGAAGGCATCGAGGAGCGTCTGTCCAAGCTGGATTCCACCCTCAACCTCAGCGCCCGGCCGGCCGTGGTGCTCGTCGTGGGCGTGAACGGCGTCGGCAAGACCACCACCATCGGCAAGTTCGCCAAATTCCTGCGTGTCTACGACCGCAGTGTTCTCATCGGCGCCGCCGACACCTTCCGGGCCGCGGCCGTCGAGCAGCTCGCCACCTGGGCGGAACGCGCCGGCGCCGAGATCGTGCGCCCGCAGGCGCAGGGCCAGGACCCGGCCTCGGTGGCCTTCCAGACCGTTGAACGGGCCATCAACACGGGCACCGAGATCGTCATCATCGACACCGCCGGCCGGCTGCAGACCAAGGGCGGGCTCATGGACGAGCTCACCAAGATCCGCCGAGTGATCGAGAAGCAGACCCCGATCTCAGAGGTGCTGCTGGTGCTCGACGCCACCACCGGCCAGAACGGCCTGGCTCAGGCAGAGGCGTTCATCGAGCACGCCGGCGTGACCGGACTGGTGCTCACCAAGCTCGACGGCTCCGCCAAGGGCGGCTTCGTGCTCGCCGTGCAGGAGAAGACCGGAATCCCCATCAAACTCGTCGGGCAGGGTGAGGGCATCAACGACCTCACCGGATTCACCCCGCACGTCTTCGCGCAAAAACTCGTCGGATAGGACGCCCCATGACCATCGAACACGACTTCTTCGGAGTACTCGGCAGCGACGACGAGAGCGGTGAGCTGTACTGGTCGGACACGGCCGAGCTGGGCGACCAGAACGTCGACGTGGACGTGAGCTCCCCCGACGAGGAGTCGGTGTCGTCAGAGGCCCTCGACATCGTCGCGGCCATGATCAACGCGCTCGAGGAGCTCGACTCGCAGGCCAGGGAATCCCTCGTGGCCGACCTGAGCGCCGAGGTCTCTGTGACGAGCCAGTTCATCACGGCCCAGTTCGACGAGCTCGACGACGAGGTGCTCGAGGACGCCCTGATCTGGGATTCCGGCGACAAGCAGATCGACTTCCTGCGTTCCATCCAGCTGCAGCGGATCGGGTTCCACCCGCACCACATCGGCGCGGACCAGCACTTCGCCGTGCTCGACTACTCGATCAGCCCGCACGAGACGGATGCGCTGCTCGTCGTCACCCTGGACGTGCATGGGGACACCATCGGCATCGCCGCCGACAGCTGAGCTGTCGCGGAACGAGCGAAGGCCCCCGGAGCGATCCGGGGGCCTTCGTTCGTACGTGCGGCCCGTGAGCCGGGGAGACTAGCCCAGGTGCAGGGCCGGCTCGGTGCCGAGAAGCTCCGAGCGCTGGGGGCGCACCATGAAGAAGGCCACCGGTGCGGCGACGAAAACACCGACGGCCGCCCAGAAGAACGCCGCCTGATAACCGTCGACGAGAGCACCCAGCTGGGCGACGGGAGTACCGTCACCGGCCGCCAGCGAGCTTGCCACTGCCGTCGTGTAGAGCACCGTGAAGACCGCGGAGCCGATGGATCCGCCGATCTGCTGCACGGCGGTGACGGCAGCACTGGCCGCGCCGGCGTCGTGGGCGTCGATACCGGAGAGGGCCACATTCTGCAACGGCACGAAGATCAGTGCGAGGCCTGCGCCCATCAGGATCAGGCCGGGCAGCACCTCGACGGCGTAGCTCCCGCCGACGGTGATGCGGGAGAGGTAGAGCAGGCCTGCGGCGACTACAAGAGGACCCACCGTCATCGGCAGTCGAACGCCAACGCGCGGCAGGAATTTGGAGAGCACCGCGGCGCCGACCATGATCGTGGCCGTCATCGGCAGAGACGCCAACCCGGATTCCAGCGGCGAGAACCCGAGCACGATCTGCAGGTGGAAGGTGAGGAAGAGCAGTCCGCCCAGGAGCGCGGCACCGGTGAGCAGGCCCGTGATGAACGCACCACCGCGCACCTTGTCCGCCAGGATCCGCAACGGCAACAGGGGGTGGTTGGAGCGGCTCTCGACCAGCACGAAGAGGGCGAGAAGGACCACGCCCAGCGGGATGAAGACCAGGACCTGCCAGGCATCCCAGCCGTTTTCGGCCTGAGCGAAGCCGAAGACCAGCGAACCGAGGCCGAGGGCCACGAGAATCGCGCCGGGGACGTCATAGCGAGTGTTGCCGTGCGCCTTGCTCTCCCGGATGATCGGGATGGCTGCGGCGATGGCGACGATCGCGATCGGCACGTTCACCAGTAGGCACCACCGCCAGCTGGCGTATTCGGTCAGAACGCCACCGAGCACCAGTCCCACCGCGGCGCCACCACCGGCGATCGCACCGTAGACCGAGAAGGCCTTGATCCGGTCCTTGCCGCCGGGGAAATTGACGGTGAGCAGCGCCAGCGAGGCCGGGGCGAGGAGGGCGGCGAAGAGGCCCTGCAGACCGCGGGCGGCCAAGAGCTCCCAGGTGCTCTGTGCCATGCCACCGAGGACCGAAGCCACGGCGAAGCCGGCCATGCCGACGATGAAAGAGCGCTTGCGCCCCCAGTAGTCGGCGATGCGGCCGCCCAGAAGCAGCAGGGCGCCGAAGACCAGTGCGTACAGGGTGACGACCCAGGTGCGATCGCCGTCACTCATGCCCAGATCGCTCTGCGCGTGGGGGAGGGCGATGTTGACGATGGTTCCGTCGAGCACGACGGTGAGTTGGGCGAGGGCGACGATCGCCAGAAGCCACCACCGACGGGGGTTGTGACCGGCCGTGTCTCTGGGGTGTTCGGAGGGGGAAGTGGGGGTGGAAACCGGAGATACGCCGGTCGCGCTCGATTCTGACATGCCGAGAACTCTACCAAACGAACTAGTTCGTTTTGCTACGATAAAGAGATGACTTCCGAGATTTCTCCCACGGGCCCATCGGCGAAGGAGCCGGAGCCCACCCGTCAGCGCATCCTCGAGGCAGCCAGAACCGAGTTCGCTGCCTTCGGCCTGGCGGGCGCCCGGATCGATCGCATCGCGCGCAACGCCGCAGCGAGCAAGGAACGGCTGTACGCCTATTACCGCCACAAAGCGGAGCTGTTCAGCGCGGTCCTCGAGCTCAACCTGGGCGAGTTCGCTGCGGCGATGGCCGGGGCCGGGGGAACCCTGCCCGAGTTCGCGGGGGCGCTGTACGACCACTCGGTTGCGCATCCGGAGCACCTGCGGATGATCGACTGGGCGCGGCTGGAGCGACAGGACGTCGTGGATCCGTCCTGGGCCCTCATGGACCGCTTCCACGCGGAGCAGCTCCGCGGGATCGTGGCCCTGCAGCGGGCCGGCACCGTGGATTCGTCGTGGGACCCTGAGCACGTGTCCGCGCTCATCTTCGGGATCGTGACGTGCTGGAACCACGAGCCGGCCGAGGCATTGGCCACGCCGCCCGTGGTGAACGCGAGCACGATCGCAACCCGGCGGGCCACGGTGGTGCGCGCTGTGGAGCGTCTGATGATCCCTGAGGCCGGGTGAACGGCGCCTACTGAACGGCGTCTACTGAACGGTGCCCTTGACAGGGTCACCCAGCGGAACGTTCTCGAGCACGCTCACCACGCTGGGGCCGGTGACATGGTCGGCCAGGAGCGCGTTGAGCTGGCCGATCGGCGCTCCCGCTGCGTGCGCGGCGAGGTCCTCCTTGGTCGTCCAACGCTCGATCATGACCACGGTCTCTGCGTCGTGATGCAGCGCGTAGAGCTCGCACCCGGCCTCGTCGTGCACCCGGGGGGAGACGAGGGCGAACGCATCCACCACATTCTGGCGGTGCCCGTCGAGCGGGGTGATCACGGCGACGACGACAACTGGCATGGCTGCTCCCTGTTTCGGTGGAGCCTCCACCGTACGCGCCCCGGCACGGATTCCCGCCAGTGAGAGCGGGAGCCCCCGGAGCCGGTTAAACTAAGACCACAATGGCTACTTTTGGAAACCTCTCAGATCGCCTCGCCGAGACGTTTAAAAATCTCCGCACCAAGGGCAAGCTCAGCGCTGCGGATGTCGACGGCACCGTCCGCGAGATCCGTCGCGCCCTCCTCGACGCCGACGTGGCGCTCGAGGTGGTCAAGGACTTCACCGGGAAGGTGCGCGAGCGCGCCCTCGGCGACGAGGTCAGCAAGGCCCTGAACCCGGCCCAGCAGGTCGTGCAGATCGTCAATGAGGAACTCATCGAGATCCTCGGCGGCCAGCAGCGTCGTCTGGAGTTCGCGAAGAAGCCGCCGACCATCATCATGCTCGCGGGCCTCCAGGGTGCCGGCAAGACCACCCTGGCGGGCAAGCTCGCCAAGTGGCTGGCCAAGGACGGCCACACGCCGATCCTGGTGGCGGCCGACCTCCAACGCCCCAACGCCGTCACCCAGCTCGAGGTCGTCGGAGCGCAGGCCGGCGTGCCCGTCTACGCGCCCGAGCCCGGCAACGGCGTGGGCAACCCGGTCAAGGTGGCCAAGGACGGCGTCAAGTACGCCCAGCAGAAGCTGCACGATGTGGTCATCGTCGACACCGCAGGGCGTCTCGGCGTCGACGCCGAGATGATGAAGCAGGCCGCGGACATCCGCAAGGCCATCGACCCCGACGAGGTGCTCTTCGTCATCGACGCCATGATCGGACAGGACGCGGTGGCCACGGCCCGCGCCTTCCAGGACGGCGTCGACTTCACCGGCGTGGTGCTCTCCAAGCTCGACGGTGACGCCCGCGGTGGCGCGGCACTGTCGGTGGCGTCCATCACCGGCCGCCCGATCATGTTCGCGTCCACGGGCGAGAGCCTGGACGACTTCGAGCCATTCCACCCCGACCGCATGGCCAGCCGCATCCTCGACCTCGGTGACATCCTCACCCTCATCGAGCAGGCACAGGGCGCATTCGACGAGGAGGAAGCCCGCAAGATCGCGGAGAAGTTCTCCACCGACACCTTCACCCTCGACGACTTCCTCGGCCAGATGCAGCAGCTGCGCAACATGGGCTCGATCAAGAAGATGATGGGCATGCTGCCCGGCGCCGGCGCCATGAAGCAGCAGCTGGACAACTTCGACGAGCGCGAGATCGTGCGCACCGAGGCGATCATCCAGTCGATGACCAAGGCCGAGCGCGTCACGCCGAAGCTGCTCAACGGGTCCCGTCGCCTGCGCATCGCGCGGGGTTCCGGCTCCAGCGTGACCGAGGTCAACCAGCTCGTGCAGCGGTTCGAACAGGCCGCGAAGATGATGAAGACTGTCGCCAAGGGCGGCATGCCCAACATCCCCGGCATGGGTCCGGTGCCCGGGGGCATGGGCGGCAAGCGCCCGCAGGTGCAGCAGAAGAAGAAGGGCTCGAAGTCGGGCAACCCGGCCAAGCGTGCGGCAGAGAACGCCGCTCTGGCCTCGGGCGAGAAGCTCGGTGGCGCCCCGGCGGGCGGCGGTTCCGGCTTCGGTCTCGGCAATGGTGCGAAGGCTCCGGCCGGTGGACCATCGGCCGAGGAGATGGCGGCCCTGCAGAAGATGCTCGGCCGGTAGCGGCTATCGCACGCGGGCGCGGGCGGGCGAGGGGATTAGGATTCTCCAATGACCTCTCCCCAGCCCCGCCCCGTGCGCCTCGGCGTGCAGATCGCCCCTCAGCACGCCGACTACACGTCGATCCGGAACACCGTTGCCGCCGTCGAGGCGCTCGGCGTGGACATCGCCTTCAACTGGGACCACTTCTACCCGTTGTCCGGTGACCCCGCTGGGAAGCACTTCGAGTCCTGGACGCTGCTCGCCGCGTGGGCGGAGCAGACCAGCGTCATCGAGATGGGCGCGCTGGTCAACTGCAACAGCTACCGCAACGCCGACCTCCAGGCCGACATGGCGCGCACCATCGACCACATCAGCGGCGGCCGGTTCATCTTCGGCACCGGCTCAGGCTGGTTCGAGCGTGACTACGACGAGTACGGCTACGACTTCGGCACTGTAGGCAGCCGCCTGGACGCCCTGGCCGCGAACCTGCCCCGCATCGAAGAGCGCTGGGGCAAGCTGAACCCGGCACCCGTGCGCGACATCCCCGTGCTCATCGGCGGAGGCGGCGAGAAGAAGACCCTGCGCATCGTGGCGCAGCACGCCGACATCTGGCACTCGTTCTCCACGCCCGACGTGCTCACCCACAAGCTCGGGGTGCTCGGCAGCTGGTGCGACACCGTGGGCCGAGACATCGGCGAGATCGAGATCTCGACGGAGCTCCGCGGCAAGACCGCCGCGGAGGCCGACGAGCTGCACGCCCTGGGCACCACCCTGTTCACCCTCGGCATCTCCGGCCCGGACTACGACCTCGCCCCGGTCGAGGACTGGCTGGCTTGGCGAGACGCCAAAAACGCCTGACCTCCGTCGGGCTACGGGACGAGTCCCTCGCGCAACTCGCGGCTGAGGGAGGCGACAACGGCGGGCAGGCTGCCGTTGTGCGTTGCGGCCACGGCGAGCTGCCGCTGGTAGCTCGCACCGTGGTCGAGGATCAGGTGCAGCTGCTGCAGTTCCGGCAGGCAGCCCAGGCGTTCGGCAGTGGGGGAGAGCACCTCGACGAGGCGGCGGACCTCGTCGGTGACCATCCGCTGGGAGCCGTTGGAGCCCACGATGATCTCGGCGGCGAGCCCGTACCGGGCAGCGCGCCACTTGTTCTCCCGCACGAACCACGGTTGCATCGTGGGAACCGGCCGGCCCGCGTCGATCTCGCTCGACATCCACTCGACCAGGCACTGGATGAGCGCGGCGATGGCGCCGAGTTCCTCGACCGTGGACACCCCGTCGCAGGCGCGCACCTCGATGGTGCCCCAGCGCGGCGACGGACGGATGTCCCAGCGCACCTCGGTGGCGTCCTCGATGATCCCGGTCAGCGTGAGGTCGTGCACATACGCCTCCCACGCGGCCCAGTCCTCGAGCCGCCACGGCAGCCCCGCGGTGGGCAGCTGCTGGAACATCTGCGCCCGGTTGGAGGCATAGCCGGTGTTCACCCCGGCCCAGAACGGGCTCGACGCGCTGAGCGCCTGCAGGTGCGGCACGAAGGTGAGCAGGCCGTTGAGGATGGGGATGACCTTGTCGCGGTCCTCGATGCCCACGTGCACGTGGATGCCCCAGATCATCATGTTGCGCCCCCACCACTGAGTGCGGTCGATGAGCTTGTGGTAGCGCTCCTTATCGGTGACCTGCTGGTCGAACCACTGGCCGAACGGATGCGAACCGCTGCAGATCGGGTCGACACCGCGCGGGTCCGTGATGGCACGCACCTCGGCAACCTGGCCGGCGACGTCGGCGACGGCGCCGGCCACCGTCTGGTGCACCCCGGAGACGAGCTCCACTGTGTTCAGGAGCAGTTCCCCGGTGATGTGCGGGTGCGGGGCGCCATCCGGGCCCCGCAGCGCCTCGAGGACCTCGTCGGCGATCGACACGAGGTCGCCCGTCTCACGGTCGACGAGGGCCAGTTCCCACTCGATACCGACTGTCGAGCGTTCGGAGCGGGCGAAGTCGATGCGCACGGGTTCGCCGCCCACGGGGTCGCCGTCCACGGTCTGGCTGCTCACGGTGCTTTCCTTCACGTTCCGAGCCCCCGAGCGGGGCGATGTGGCACAATCCTGACAGCTAATAGCTGCGCCCGCCGTGCGCCGCGCTGCAGAACGTCATCTGCCGCAGTGGCCCTGGTGGAACTCGATTATCACAAAGTGGTCGATGTCTGACACAATGATTAGTCGAGTTCCGTTGCGCCCGACCCTCTAATCCGGCGCAGCACGAACCTTATTGAGCTTGTGCCGAGTGTGCCCCCACGCTCACGGCTGTCAGTTCGCCAAACATCTAAATCACAGGAGAATTGTGGCTGTCAAAATCCGTCTGAAGCGCATGGGCAAGATTCGTGCGCCGTACTACCGCATCGTTGTCGCCGACTCGCGCACCAAGCGCGATGGTCGTGTCATCGAAGAGATCGGCATCTACCACCCCACGCAGGAGCCCTCGGTCATCGAGGTCAAGTCCGAGCGTGCCCAGTACTGGCTCTCCGTCGGCGCACAGCCGACCGAGCAGGTCGCGGCACTGCTCAAGCTGACCGGCGACTGGGGAATCTTCAAGGGCGACAAGAACGCCGTCTCCACCGTCAAGATCAAGGAGCCCAAGGTTCCCTTCGTCGCCGACGAGAAGAAGAAGCCGGTTCTCAAGCCGAAGGCCGAGAAGCCCGCGGCCAAGGTCGAGACCGAAGACGTTGCCGCCCCGGCAACCGAAGAGGACAAGGCGTAATTTTGCTCGCTCCCGCGCTTGAGCACCTCGTCAAGGGGATCGTTGATCACCCGGACGACGTGCACGTTGTAGCCCAGAACTCACCTCGTGGCGAGGTGCTCGAGGTTCGTGTGAACCCCGAGGACCTCGGCCGGGTGATCGGCCGCGCCGGTCGCACCGCCAAGGCGCTGCGCACTCTCGTGGCCGCGCTGGCCGACGGCAAGCGCGTGCGGGTCGACGTTGTCGACACGGACTTCTGAAGCGGTAGTGACTAGCCCCTCATGAGCGACGACAGCACGACCCCGGCCACCCAACTGCGGGTGGGGCGCCTCACCAAGGCCCATGGCCTCAAGGGCGCCATCAAGCTGGAGCTGTTCACGGATGACCCGGGACGACGTTTCGTCCCGGGCGCCGTGTTCACCCTCCAGGTGCCGACCAGTTCCCCCTGGCACGGCAAGACCATCGAGCTCGTCGAGTTGCGCTGGTACAACCAGCACGCCGTGGGGTTCTTCAAGGATGTCCCCGACCGCGAGGCCGCGGAGACCCTGGCCAAGGCGATCCTCTGGATCGATCAGGACCCGACCGAGCAGACCGACGAGGAAGACGCCTGGTACGACCACCAGCTGGTCGGCCTCGCCGTCGTGCGCGACGGGGTGCAGATCGGCACGCTGACCCGCCTTGAACACCTGCCTGCGCAGGACCTTCTCATCGTGAAGACCGCCGCCGGCGAGGTGATGATCCCCTTCGTCAAGGCGATCGTTCCCTCCGTCGACGTCAAGACCGGCGTCATCACGATCACACCTCCTCCCGGACTGCTCGAAGAGCTCCCGGAGGAACCGGACACCGATGAACCGGCAGCGACGCCGACTACTCCCGACGCCCAGGACGCATAGACGCGCCTCGGCCAATTCACGGGGAGAGGCGCGCCGCGCCACACCTACTTCACGTTCGTAGCGATCGCGGCCGTTGAAGAGGAGTACCGTCGCATGTCCTATGTGAAACCCGACCAGCTGATCGATTCACTCGTTCACTCCGGGGTCGTCAAGACCAACCTCACTGCCCAGCAGATGTTCTTGCGCGGCACCCTGTCCGGCGCCATCCTCGGTGCGGCCACGACGCTGGCCCTCACCGCGGCCGCTCAGACCGGTCTGCCGATCGTGGGCGCGCTCGTCTTCCCGGTGGGGTTCTGCGTGATTCTCATGCTCGGCCTCGAACTGGTCACCGGCAGCTTCGCGCTCATCCCGCTCGCTGTGCTCGAGGGGCGCACCACCATCGCGAAGGCCGCGAAGAACTTCGCCGTCGTCATCCCGGCGCACATCTTCGGCGCCGGCCTGTACGCCGTGCTCTACGTGGGCGTCATCACCTACCTCGGCACCGACACCACCGACCCGATGATCCAGGCGATCATCCACCTGGCCGAGCACAAGGTGCTGCCGTATGAGGCTGTCGGGGCCGGCGGCATCCTCGTCGTGGTGGTCAAGGCCATGCTCTGCAACTGGATGGTCGCGCTCGGCACGATCATGTTCTACACCTCCACCTCCGCGGCCGGCAAGATCCTCGGCATGTGGCTGCCCGTGCTCACCTTCTTCGGTCTCGGCCTCGAGCACGCGGTCGTGAACATGTTCGTCATCCCGGCCGGCATGCTGCTCGGCGCGAACATCAGCTTCGGCGAATGGTGGGGCTGGAACACCGGTCCCGTTCTGATCGGCAACTTCCTGGGTGCCGTGCTCTTCACCGCCCTGCCGCTGTACTTCTCGCACCGCAAGACCGTCAACCGGGCCGCCTCCGCGCACGACGAGGACACCCAGGCCGCGCCGGAGCTCACCGGCGCCCACTCGTAGACTGGCTCCTATGCGCATCGACATCGTCAGTATTTTTCCGGAATTCTTCGGTGTGCTGGACATCTCCCTCCTCGGCCGCGCCCGGCAGGCCGGTTTGATCGATCTCTCCGTGCACAATCTGCGCGACTTCACCCACGACCGGCACAACACCGTCGACGACACCCCTTATGGCGGCGGCGCCGGAATGGTGATGAAGCCGGAGCCGTGGGGGGAGGCGCTGGACAGCATCCTGGCCCAGTCACCGCTGAGCGCTGCGGGTGCCGTAGACGCCGAGTCGACGGATGCGCCGGCCGGCGACACCGGCCCTGTCCTCATCTTCCCGTCGCCGGCGGGGGAGCAGTTCACCCAGGCGATGGCCCGCGAGCTCGCGTTCGAACCGCACCTGGTCTTCGGCTGCGGCCGGTACGAGGGCATCGACCAGCGCGTGGTGGACCACTTCGCCACTCGCGGCCGGGTGCGGCTGGTGAGCCTGGGCGACTACGTGCTCAACGGGGGAGAGGTGGCCGTGATGGCCATGATCGAGGCGATCGGCCGCCTGATCCCCGGCGTCGTCGGCAACCCGGAGAGCCTCGTCGAAGAATCCCACGAGGACGGCCTGCTCGAGTACCCCAGCTACACCAAGCCGTCCAGCTGGCGCGGGCTGGACGTGCCCCCTGTGCTGCTCAGCGGCAACCACGGCGCGATCGCGGCCTGGCGCCGGGAGCAACAGATCGAGCGCACCCGCCTGGTTCGCCCGGACCTGCTGCCCGACGAGATGACCGCCGACGCCGGGCTTCTGCCCGCAGCGAACTCCAAGGCTCGGCGGGGCTCCCGCGGGTAATCTGGGCACTGTGATTCTCCGCAGGGTCTTCTACTACTGGCAGTTCGTGGCCGTTGTCGCGCTTCCGCTCTGGCTCATGGTCGCCGCATCCATCTTCGGCACCACGGCTTGGCAGGTGCTCGGCGCCACCTTCGGTGCCGTCGCCATCGGGTTCGGCCTGCTCGTGGTGAGCCTGCTCTTCCTGGCCCGACGGGAGGTGCGCCTGGACAAGGCTGTGTCCTGGGCAGACGTGGGCGTGCTCACCGGCTGGCACGTGCTCATCGTGCTGATGGGCGTGTACTCCGTCACCGCGCCCTGGCTCTCGGTCCTCGTTGTGCTGGTCGGCCTGGCCGCGTTCTGGTTCGCGCTCTGGGAGCTCTTCGACGCGGCCCGCAAGCGTGTCCGCGAGGCCCTGGTGTACATCGACGAGACGGCCAGATTCGGCACGGTTCCGACCGGTTCGCCCGCGTTCCCCACCATGACGAATCCGGCGGCGTCACGACCTGACGCGGCACCGGCAGACCCGAGCGTGATCATCATCCAGGAGAAGCACGACGAGCGCTAAGCGCCCAGTACTCGGCAGTGGAGTGACGCTTTTGGCGTGTGGCCCCGTTTAGTGGCAGAATAAGCGTTTGTGCCGCGGCATGTCTCTGCCACAGGGGAGCTGCATTCATATCGGCACGCACACACTCAATTGGTCGCCACCAACTCACAACACGTGAGCGGGCGGGGCGCCACTAAAACGTCCTCGACCTGTGGCGGGTACAGAGAGCGAAGAACATGCATATTCTCGACCAGGTCGACGCGCCTTCACTGCGTTCAGACATCCCCGAGTTCCGCGCGGGCGACACCGTCAAGGTCCACGTCAACATCGTTGAAGGCGCACGCTCGCGTGTCCAGGTCTTCCAGGGTGTTGTCATCGGCCGTTCGGGCGAAGGCGTCCGCGAGACCTTCTGCGTCCGCAAGGTCAGCTTCCAGGTCGGCGTCGAGCGTACCTTCCCGGTGCACTCTCCGGTGATCGACCACATCGAGGTCGTCACCCGCGGTGACGTGCGTCGCGCCAAGCTGTACTACCTGCGTGGCCTGCGTGGCAAGAAGGCCAAGATCAAGGAAAAGCGCGACTAAGCATCCCGCGAACCGGCACTGCCGCGCCGCCAGGTCTCAACCCTGAGCGTTTTCGCAGGACGCTGGATTTCCCCCTGAGCTCCTCCCCGCTAAACTGGGCGAGGAGCTCAGGCGGTTAAATGACAGACAACACTCTGCCCTCGCGATCGCATCGCCTGGAACCAGATTCGCCGCGCAAGAAGCGCGGCGTCGCGATCTTCCTTCGCGACCTCTTGATCATCTTCGTGGTGGCCCTGCTCATCTCGTTCCTGATCAAGACTTTCCTCGTGCGCTCGTTCTACATCCCCTCGGGGTCGATGGAGAGCACACTGCTGGTGAACGACCGCATCATCGTGAACCAGCTCGAACCAGGCCTCATCCCGGTGTCTCGCGGTGACGTCGTGGTCTTCCGGGACCCGGGCGGATGGCTGCCGCCCCAGGCGCCCATCGAGCAGAACCCCATCGTGGCCGCTCTCGACTGGACCCTCTCGGTAGTCGGCCTGTCCGCACCCGACAGCAACGACCATTTGATCAAGCGCGTCATCGGCCTGCCGGGCGACCACGTCGTCTGCTGCAACACGCTGGGGCAGATGAGCGTCAACGACGTTCCCCTGATCGAACCGTACGTGCTGCTGCCAGTCGGCCAGACGAGCGTCTCCAAGGACGCCTTCGATGTGGTCGTGCCGGAGAACTCGCTCTGGGTGATGGGCGACAACCGTTACGACTCGCTCGACTCGCGGTATCACCCCACCACCCCGGGGAAAGGCTTCGTGCCGCTGGACAACGTCGTGGGTCGCGCCCTCGTGATCAGCTGGCCGCTGAACCGGTGGAGCTGGCTGGACGACTATCCCGAGGTGTTCCGCGGGGTCGAGGACGCCGAAGAGTGACGCGTCGGTGATGATGGCCGTGGTTGAGCCCACCCTCGAGGTCGAGATGGCCATGCTGGCCGCCGGAGCGACCTGCGTCATCGGATGTGACGAGGTGGGCCGGGGCGCCCTCGCCGGTCCCGTGGCCGTCGGCGTGGCCGTCGTCACGGCCGATGTGGGCGCCTTCCCCGTGGGCCTGCGCGACTCCAAACTGCTCAGCGAACCCCGCCGGGAGCTGCTCGCGCCGCTGGCCGCGGCGTGGGTGCGGCACAGCGCCGTCGGGCTCGCCTCTGCCCAGGAGGTCGACGCCCACGGCATCATCGCCGCCCTCGGGCTGGCCGGCAAGCGGGCCCTCGCGCAGCTGCACGCCGCCGGCGTCGACATCGTCGGCGGGGTGGTCCTGCTCGACGGCAACGACGATTGGTTGAACAAAGCACTCGCCACCCCGTTGTCGGTCGTGACACGCGTCAAGGCCGACCAGGATTGTGCGTCCGTGTCGGCAGCATCCGTGATCGCCAAGGTGCACCGCGACAGGCTCATGATCGCGGCCGACCTCGGCACCCCCGGCTACGGCTGGTCAGGAAACAAGGGCTACGGCAGCGCCCAACACATGGCCGCCCTCGGCACGCTCGGCGCAAGCGAGCACCACCGGCTGAGCTGGCTCAAAATCGCGGGGTAGCTTCAGCGCGTAGGATTGTCTCACCATGGAAGAAGACGAATTCGAGGACTACGACCGCGAGGTCGAGTTGGCCCTATACCGCGAGTATCGAGACGTTGTGGGGCAGTTCCAGTACGTCGTCGAAACCGAGCGCCGGTTCTACCTGGCCAACGAAGTCGAGTTGGTGCGGCGCGATACCGAACATGACTTCTATTTCGAGCTGACCATGAAGGATGTCTGGGTCTGGGACGTCTACCGTTCCGACCGGTTCGTGAAATCGGTGCGGGTGCTCACGTTCAAGGACGTCAACGTGGAAGAACTCGCGTCGAAGGAATTCGAGCTGCCCAAGGAACTCGCACTCGACGAGTAGCCACCCCGGCCGGTCGCCCGGCTGCTAGCGTGTGCGGATGAACGCGCGCAGCACCCCACCGAGCACCCCCGCCCACAGTGTTTCCGGCGTCGAGGCCCAGGCCGCCGTGGACGCGGCCCTCGAACTTGCTCCACTCATCGACGGGCACAACGACTGGGCCTGGGAATGCCGCGAGAACCGCGGGTACTCCGTCGAAGGCCTGGACACGAAGCTGGACACCGACACCGACATCGACCGGTTGCGCGCCGGCCGGGTGGCCGGCCAGTTCTGGTCGGTGTACGTGGAGGACACCCTGGAGGGCCCCTCCGCCGTGCAAGGCACTCTGGAGCAGATCGACTGGGTGTACCGGCTCGCCGCCCGGTACCCGGACACCTTCGCGATCGTCACGAGCGCGGCCGGCGTGGAGGCAGCCCGGGCCGACGGGCGTATCGCCTCCCTGCTCGGCGCCGAGGGCGCCCATTGCCTGAACGATTCACCGGGTGTGCTGCGGATGCTCGCCCGACTCGGCGTGCGGTACCTCACCCTCACTCATGTACACAACACCAGCTGGGCCGACTCCGGCACCGACGAGCCGGTGCACGGCGGGCTGACCGCCCGTGGCGTGGAGTACATCCGGGAGCTGAACCGCCTGGGCATGCTCGTCGACCTCTCGCATGTGTCCCCGGCCACCGCGCATGCCGCGCTGGATGTGTCGAGCGCCCCGGTGATCTTCAGCCACAGCTGCTGCCATGGTGTCACGGCGCATCCGCGCAACGTGCCCGACGACGTGCTCGCCCGGTTGGCCGGCAACGATGGCGTGCTCATGGTCACGTTCGTGCCCCAGTTCGTCTCGGCGGAGTACGCCGCCTGGTTCGACGGCGATCAGGGCGGCCCGGCGCCGAGGGTGACGCTCGCCCAGGTGGCCGACCACGTGGAGCATGCCCGGGTGGTGGCCGGCATCCGCCACATCGGGCTCGGCGGTGACTTCGACGGTACCGACGAGTTTCCCGAGCAGTTGGAGGGCGTGGACGGCTACCCGGCCCTGCTTGTCGAACTGGCCGGTCGAGGCTGGAGCGCCGCCGACCTCGCGGCCTTGGCCGGCGCGAACGTCCTCCGGGTGCTGCGCGCCACGGACGTGGCCTTCGCCGGGGGAGGGTCGACGACCACCGGCCTCACCGTCTGAGCGGGCCGCACCCGTTCACGGCGTGCGCGGCTCGCAGATGACGACGGGGATGTCGCGGCTGGTCTTGCGCTGGTAGCCGGCGTAGCCGGGGTTGGCTCGCACGATGAGGGGCCACAGCTGCGCCTTTTCGGCCTCGCCGGCGGTGCGCGCCCGCATCGGGCGGGTCACCCCGTTCTCGGTGAGTTCCACGTTCGGGTCGGCGACCAGGTTGAGGTACCAGTACGGATGCCGCTCGTCGCCGCCCTTGGACGCGATCAACACCACCTTGCCCGGTTGGTAGACCGGCGCCGTGAGCATGGTGGATCTGCGGGCGCCGCTCTTCCGGCCCGTGGTGTGGAGTTCCACGACCGGCATGGGGCCGATCTTCCAGCCCAACCGGCCGCCGGAGAGCACCACCAGCGACCGGTGGGCGGCGTTCATCACGCGCATCATCAGATCGGTCGAACGGTGGGCCAGAGTCCTCGTCATGCGAACAGCCTACGACCGCAGGCGGTTGACACCCGGGCGGGGGGTGAGTAGCTTCCGCATCGAGCGCTGAGCGGACGCCCAGACCAGGCGGCCCGTCCGCGCCCGAACCAACCAGCCGCCCCCTACGAGCAAGGAGTTCCCATGTCTGACGATTCCGTCTTCCTCTACCTCGGCGTCTACCCCGACACGGCCACGGCCGAGGCCGATCTCGAGGTGGTGCGCGAGCTGCACTCCGACAAGGTCATCGGCACCTATGACGCCGCCGTGGCGACCAAGGAGGCCGACGGCACCGTGCAGGTGCGCCGCAAGACCAGTAAGCACGCCGGGTGGACCGGTGTGGCCGCGGGCGCCGTCCTCGGGCTCCTCTTCCCGCCGTCGATCATCGGTACGGCCATCGTGGGCGGCGCGGCCGGCAGCATCGTCGGACACTTCTGGCGGAGCCTGGACCGTGGAGACCTCAAGGAACTCGGTGAGATGCTCGACTCCGGTGAGGCCGCGCTCATCGTCGTGGGCAAGGACCGCCTGGAGGAAGAGTTCCGCAAAGCCGGTCTCGTGGCCCAGAAGCACATCCAGAAGGAGCTCAAGGTGGACGCCAAGGAGCTGGACAAGGAACTGGACCAGGCGTCGGCCGAGTTGCAGAAGCAGGCCCGCAACGACACCTACTGACCGGCCTGACCGGCGACCCGCGCCCGTCCTCCACAGGTAGCTCCGCCGCTCTAGTTCTGCACACCCTGCGCCCCGGCACCGCCGGCCGGCTGGGCACCTGTGCACCCTGGTGGCGGAGGTGCTCGTGGCACGCAAAGACGAAGTGGGCCGGCGCGGTGAGGACTGCGCGGCGGAATACCTGGCGCGGGCGGGCTACACGCTGCTGGAGCGCAACTGGCGGTGCAGCCAGGGCGAGATCGACCTCGTGGTGGCCAAGGACGGCGACATCGTGTTCGTCGAGGTCAAGACGCGTTCGGGCACCGGCTACGGGCATCCATTCGAGGCGATCACGGTCGCCAAGCTGGCGCGGTTGCGGCGGTTGGCCGGAGCCTGGTGCGAGCAGTCCGGGCTACGGGCCCGCCGGATCCGCATCGACGTCATCGCCGTCATCGCCCCGACTGGCCACGAACCCGTCGTGGAACACCTCGAGGGCGTCTTCTGATGGGGCTGGCCCGCACCCGGTCCGTCGCGTTGATCGGGCTGGCCGGCTCGATCGTCGAGGTGGAAGCCGATATCTCCAGCCAGCTGCCGGGCCTGCGCCTCATCGGGCTGCCCGACGCGGCGCTGGCCGAAGCCGCGGAGCGGGTGCGGGCGGCGGCCAAGAACTCCGGTTGCGCGCTCAACCCGCACAAGCTCACGGTGAACCTGTCTCCGGCCGCGCTGCGCAAACACGGTTCGGGGTTCGACCTCGCCATTGCCCTGGCCTGCCTCGCCGCGGATGGCGTCGTGCCGGCCGAGTCCGTTGGCGCCGTGCTGCACATCGGCGAGCTGGCCCTGGACGGCAGGCTCCGGCCCACCCCGGGGATGCTGCCCGCCGTGATCGCGGCGGCCCGTTGGGGTTACCGCACCGTGATGGTGCCGGCCGGAAACGCCGACGAGGCGGCGCTCGTTCCGGGCATCCGGGTGATCGGCGTCGCGTCCCTCCGGGACGCCCTGATCTGGCACGGAGCGCGGCTGGAGCCGATCACCGTGGACGTGCTGACGGCCCCGGCCGAGGAGGACAGCGTCGACGAGACCCTGGACCTCATCGACGTGGTGGGCAACGACGAAGCAATCCTCGCCCTGCAGGTGGCCGCCGCGGGCGGTCACCATGTGTTCATGCTCGGCCCGCCCGGTGCCGGAAAGACCATGCTCGCGGCCCGGCTGCCGGGGCTGTTACCTGATCTGGGACCCGCCGCCTCCCTCGAGGTGAGCTCACTGCGATCGTTGAGCGGCCGTCCGGTCGGGCGGTCCCTGATCACCCGACCCCCGTTGGAGGCGCCGCATCACACCATCACCGCTGCGGCCATGGTGGGCGGTGGCAGCGGCCAGATCCGGCCGGGCGCCGCGGCGCGGGCCTCGCACGGGGTGCTCTTCCTCGACGAGGCTCCCGAATTCGCCGCGGCCGTGCTCGATGCGCTGCGGCAGCCGCTGGAATCCGGCCGGATCAGCATCCACCGCGCCAATGCGGTCGCGCATTTCCCGGCCCGGTTCCAGCTGGTGCTCGCGGCCAACCCGTGCCCCTGCGGCCAGTACGGCACCGGGGACGACTGCAGCTGCGCTCCGAACTCGCGGCGGCGCTATCTCGCCCGCCTCTCCGGGCCCCTTCTGGACCGTATCGACATCCAGCTCGCCGTGAAGCGGGTGAGCGCGGCGGAACTCCGCCTGTCCGCCGATGGCGGGCGGCTGTCCAGCGCCGTCGCACGGGAGCGGGTGCTCGCCGCACGGGCCGCTGCGGCTGAAAGGCTGAAGGACACGCCCTGGACCCTCAACTCCGAGACGACGGGTCCGTGGTTGCGGGGACGTCAGACACGCTTGGCCGGCTCCGTCACGGCGCTGCTCGACCGGGCCCTGGAGCGCGGCGGCATCACCATGCGCGGCTACGACCGGGTGCTGCGGGTCGCATGGTCGATAGCCGATTTGACCGGAGTCTCCCGGCCGGGTGCGGACGAAGTGGGGCAGGCGCTCTACCTGCGGAAGGGAATGGCGTCATGAACCTGTTCGGCCTTGAGGAGAAACTCGTGCGGTCCTTGGCCGGCGGCGTGCGCCCCGGGGGTGCCCCAGTCGGCGGCGCGCCGAGCGGCGACGCCCGTGAACGTCCGGACGGTCATGACCAGGTGGACGGACCGGACCCGGCCGCACCGATCGAACTGGCTGCTGATGCGGAACTCTTCGCCCGGGCGGCGTGGACCACCATCGCCGAGCCCGGCGACGGCGTGGCCGGGGCCGTCGTCGAGCGGCTCGGGGCGGTGCGGGCGCTGACCGCCGTCGTGGAGGGCTGGTCGCCTGAGCGGCTGTCGGCGAGTCTTAACGTTGGCGTCGACGAGAACGGGGCTGGAGACCCGGCCGGCCTGCTCGGGGAGCTGTCGCAGGCGTTGTCCCGATGGCGCCCCCGGTTGTCGTCCGCCGAGGTGATCCGGTCCCTGCAGCAAGCCCGCCGCACACACACGGCGCTGCTGCTGCCGGGTGACCCGCTCTGGCCCGACGGCGTCGACGACCTGGGCCGGCACGCCCCGCTGGCCCTGTGGTGGCGCGGACGCCCAGAGGCCCTGGCCGCGCTTCGCCATTCGATCGCCCTGGTCGGCGCTCGGGCGGCCACCGGGTACGGCGAACACGTGGCCATGGAGGCCTCCGCCGGTCTGGTCGACCGCGGCCTGGCCATCGTCTCGGGCGCCGCCTATGGCATCGACGGCATGGCGCACCGCTCGGCTCTGGCCAGCAACGGAACCACTGTGGCGTTCCTGGCCGGGGGAGTGGACCGCTTCTATCCAAGCGGGCACGATGCCCTGCTCACCCGCATCGTGGAGGCCGGCGCGGTGATGAGTGAGCTGCCGTGCGGTGCGGCCCCGACAAAATGGAGGTTCCTGCACCAGAAATGCAAATCGTATGCGTGGGCTAGTGCGCTAGCTGCTCTCGAATGGATCGAGGGCTTCAGCCGCGCCGTGTCGGGGGCAAATCCAGACGACCATGATGCGCTCCGCGGCGATTGGCTCGGGATCAAGGATGGAGCCGCACTCGGGACACCGGGGCGCGGGAGGGAAGCCGTCCTCGTCGACCTCGGCGTCCATGGTCTAGAAGCCGAACTGGATCGCATCGTCGATATTGGCGTCTGTCCAGAACTCGGTGCGCAGAGCCGCGCGCTCGGGCACGGTGGACTCCGGGGCGAATCTCACAATGAACGCGGCTCGTTCGTCCTCGGGGTAACACAGAGTGCTCATGGCCATGAGGGTAGCGGCTTAGTGCCGAGGGGCAAGGTGTTTTCATGTTCGGCGAGCCGCCAGATTTCGCGCGCGTTAGTTTGGAAGGCATGCGTGACGCAAGGGGAGCGGTAGCGTCAGGGTGTGAACAATGACTGGGCGCTGTCGAAATTAGATGAGTTTCTCGCACTGAGTGAAATGGTGTGGAGAACACAAAGTGGTAGCTCGTTTCCGGAGGTTGCCGGAGGCGTTACGGCGGTTACCCAGTCCGCTCAGGTGGTTGAGAAGATCTTGGATCGCGTGACGCCCGCTTGGCGCAAAAGTCTTGTCAACGATGACTATGAACCATGGCAGCCCACTCGGCTCGCGGTTATGAGAGCGCAGTCTGAAATTAGGAACTCGGCCGAGGTCGCTCAAATGCTTGGCGAAGACGCACCCGCGATGAGGGCGGACGCGATGCACAGGTGGGCATGGGACGCTGCTCGCTCGCTCTGGCAGAGCGGCCATTTCGGCGAGGCAGTTCGGGCAGCCACAGTGAAGCTGAACGCGGAAATGCAGAACAAAGTTGGTCGCCGCGATGTAAGTGAAACGGCATTGTTTCAGCAGGCGTTCAGTGCTGATGCGCCTTCGCAAGGATCGGCGAGGCTTCGCCCAGTGGGGGATGACGGCGGCAAGACGGCGCTCAGCGTCCGCAGGGGCATCGTCTCCCTGGCGGAGGGCTTGTTTGCGGCAGTTCGAAACCCCGCAAGCCATGATGTCTCAGAGGGCATTCTGAGCGAACAAATTGCATTGGAGCAACTTGCGCTGGTGAGTCTCCTGGCCCGCTGGGTCGAGGGTTGCACGGTGGTTCGCGAGTAGCTACGTAGGGGTTTGTTCGGGTGGATCACCCACACTAGGACGCCAGCACAGAGCAACGGGACGAGTCCCGCCTCCAATGCCTGTAGATTGCGTAACGACAAGGGAGTGCCATGGGGGTTATCGAACACGAAGTCAATTCAACGACTGAATTGGTAGATTTTGTGTTGAAGTTGGGTCAAACAGACGACGGCCTCCGTACGCTGTGGCATCGCGGCCACAGGTCCGAGAATTATTCCTTGGTGCCCAGCCTCGTCAGGAAGCTGACGGAAGAAGAACAAATCTTCCCAATGGAGCGCAGATTGATTACGCGATTCCGTCAGCGTAGCCTCCCGTTTTGGCCTGCGGGATATCCGCAAAACGTGTGGGAGCACCTTTTCGCCATGCAGCATTTCGGAATCCCGACTCGGATGCTGGACTGGTCAGAGAGTCTTCTTGTAGCCCTCTACTTCGCTGCCACACCCGGCACTGGCCCGGTAGTTGAAGACGAAGAAACGCCTGCAATCTGGACACTTGATCCAGTGAAGTGGAATCGGTCAGCAGCCCAGTTCAAGGACGTCGAAGACGCAATTGAGATTCTGACAACAGATTCAGATGATTTGGCCGCTTACACTCCCAGCAGTAGCCCGAGTGAAGACTTGGTCCGGCGGTACAAAGTACCCCTTGCCATTTTTGGAACGCACAATTCAGCAAGGATCGTTGCGCAGCGAGGAGCGTTCACCGTCGGTGGGCGAAGCCTCGAGCCCATGGATTCTTTCGTCCCTGCCGATGGCGAGACGCTCTGGAAGATCCGGCTGGAATACAGCCGTCAGGAAATGATCGATGATCTGCAAACGCTGGGTTTCGCTGAGAGCATGATCTTCCCCGACTTGGTCGGGCTTAGTAAGGAAATTACCGCTTCGGAGGGATTACTGTGACACAAGAGAGCACGCTGGACGCCGAGATCGGCTCGGCGAGACGCAAGATCTCCACGGAAAGCTACCCCATGAGCATCGGGGAACTTACCAATCTCTACCGCGACGGTGAGCTCGTCATCCGGCCAGCATTCCAACGGCTTTTCCGATGGGACGTCGAGCAAAAGTCGAGGCTCGTTGAGAGCATTCTGCTCGGTATCCCACTGCCCTCGATATTCGTTTCTCAGACTGACGACGGGAAATGGGAGCTAATCGACGGGCTCCAACGAGTGTCGACGATGTTGCAAATGCAGGGGCTCCTACCCGACTACGAGCCGCTTGAGCTCCAGCCGACGAAATACTTGCCGAATTTGGGTGGCTTAGTCTGGGACGGAGCCGCGGGCAAGGCGCTGTCAGATGCACAGAAGTTGGATTTCAAGCGTTCGAAGATTGACATCAAAATTGTGCGCCGCGAATCCGACGTAACTACCAAATATGACTTGTTCCAGCGCCTAAATAGCTACGGTTCTCCGCTCACGGCACAGGAGATGCGACATGCGCTCTTGGTTGGTGTGAACGCAGACTTCGCATCCTGGCTGGAAGTTATAGCGCAACAGCCTTCATATCTGAATGCCATTTCGTTGCCAGACAAGATGCTGACGGAAAAGTACGCTGAGGAATTGGTCTTGAGGTTCATCTACCTGCACAAGAACCTGGACATCACGGCGTTCGCCCTGCGCGGTTTCAATCAGAAACTAGATGACGGTGCGGTCGCATTCGCTGAAGCTTTCCCCGGCGTATCTGCCGAGGTGGAAGCGACCTTCTCCAAGACCTTTGACTTGCTCAATGACGCCATCGGTGCTGACGCATTTCGCAAGTGGGATACTGCCAAGGGCCGTTTCGCGGGGGGCTTCCTCAACACCGCCTACGAGGTCATGGCGATGGGGCTTGGCTTCCATATTGCCAACGGCACTCCATATCGAACCGACATCTACGAAGTCGCGAGGGAGCTCTGGGCTCGCCCGGAAATGACCACAAGGTTTGCAACTGGAGTCAGCACTGAGAAGAGATTGAGCACCACGCTACCGCTGGGCCGCGAGCTCTTTCAGCCTAAATTGGCCACCGATTGACGGGAGTCTTTCGGTAGGCAAACCCCCAGACCCGCGCGCACAGGTAGCCGCTATGCCCCTCCGGTATGGGAGGCCCGGGGAGGGGGGAGGGTACCCCCACCCCTTGTCTCCACAAGGGGAGTGCAACCGCGCTCGGACTAGGCGCGGCCCGCGACGTCGCTGCGGCAGCGACAGACAGCATCGTTCGCGATTGCAACGCAGATGCACCCGGATCTGTTGCTCCAGGAAGAGCCTCGCCCCTCAAGTTGCGACAGCTAATTGGTCGCCACTGGAATAGTCGACCTGTCTATCTGGACACCCGTGTACCCGCGCCGGTCTAACAGCGCTGCCGCGACCTTGAGGCCCCTCAGGTCGCTTCCAGGGCCGTACCTTACTGATTTGATCGGCAGCTTCGCCGAAAAGTCCGTGGCCCATTTATTGCTGCCTTCGTTTGATGAAACCGGGACATATGGAACCAGACGTCCCCCTCTCACCCGGTACTCCTCCACGTCGCCCAAGTACGCCTTGCTGCTCAGAAAGCGAACCTCACGCTCGTCAATGAACGCCGGATGCTTCATGAGGGCCGCTGCGGTGAGCAGAAAACTTCGGGCAACCATCAGAGAGCTTCCCCAGTTTGCCCTCAGCTCCTCCGCCGTGTCGGGGCCGGGGGTGGTGTGGATAGTGTCGCTCAGTACGGCGGTGGCTTGTTCGTACTGCTTGGACTCGTCGTAAGTGACTAGCGACCATTGAGGCACGACGAACAAGTGAGATGGAGGCGTCATTGGATCGAATACCCTGACCATTCCAGCGGAGTTCGGCTCGGTGGTGGGAGGCGAGTCCGATGGCGACGACCCAAGCGGGCGTACAACCGAAAGCGGAGTCTCCATGTCGATGCCGACTGCGAAGCCATCATTCCCGGCGTAATTGCGCCACTGACTCAGGAGGTCGCCGTCAAGGCTCGCTGAGATGACAAAAAGGCCGTCGGCGGCAAACTCCTTGAACTTGAAGTCGAGTGCGAGGTCGGTGAACTCAACGCAAGTCTCAGGTATGCGTGACTTCTCCGCGTCCGCCCACAGCTTCTTGATTAGTTGCTCTCCGTACTCGACTTCGGAGGTGTCGTTCAAGGCGAGGGAAGCTGTCGCCCACAGTTGATCGGTTGTGAGCATCCCGAGCAGCCCGTATGCGTCGGTGTAATGGTAGGCAGTGCCCTCGCCGTGCTCCGGAGAGAAATGCATACGACGCCATCTGCCGGTTGCATCCTCCGGATGCCCCTCCTGCGGTCGCATAAGACTTTCAGAGGATAGATCAGGGAATTTCATGTCCAGAGCTTACGCCGAGCCGACTTGGCCGAGGGTAGTCAAGCTGAGTTCATGCCATGGACGTTCACGAGCCGTCGCCGTACGCGCTGGCGAGGACGAGCGAGCCGACGTAGCTGGTTTGCTGGCCGGTCGCCGCCCGCCTGATCTGGCCGATTTCTCGGTTGGTCAGGTACACGCCGGAGGTCTCGGAGAGGCCGACCGAATGGTCGCCCTGTGTCTCCTGATTGACGCCTCGCGGGTTTTCGTACTCGCGCCGGGCTGCCTTGAGAACGACCAGGGCGACGATCTTGGGGGCGTTGGCCTCCCAGGCGTACGCCTTGGCCGGGGAGACCTCGGCGAGAGCGAGCGTGGTGGCATCCTCGAGGGAGGCCTCGGCGCGTGCCTTGTCCTCGTCGGCGAGCGTGCCCGGGGGGAGACCGAGGCGGGCCTCGAGGTCGGTCACGCTGGGAGGTAGGGGGTTCATTCGGGCGCCGAACGCTGGCGCCGTTCAGCCCGTTCAGCCCGCTCATCGGCTCGACGTTGCGCACGAGCACCTAGCGGTGCGGCGCTCACGCGGAGGGCCGTGGTCTCGGCCTTGCGGGCGGCGGCAGAGTTTGGCGTGCGCTTATTCTTGCGGATCGGCATGAGTTAGCTGCCCTCGTATATCTCGAGCGCGATGGCCTTGACGTCGCGTTCCGCCTCGATCTGCGAGAGCACCTCGGCGCGCGCCAACATGAGGAGCGCGAGTGGCGTGAGTCGCTTGCGGTGGGCTTCCTGCTCGAGGTGGACGCGCTGGTCGTCGCTGAGGGTGTCGAGGGTGAGGGGAGACGTGGTGAGGACGCTCTCGACGATGTGGCGGAGGAGTTCGTCTCTATCGGTGAATGCTGCCATTGGGGCGCCTTTCGGAGATGGTGGTCGGGGTGAGGCCCGCTCGCGGTGAGCGAGCGGGCCTCTTGGATACCGCTACGCGGTGACTACGCGGATAACGCCACCGTGCTCGACGAGGTCGACGGTGCCGTCCTCGTTGTCGACGGCGAGCGGCATTGCCTGTACGCCAACGAACGCCGTCAGGAGCGAGGTGTCAGCGGCGATGTTCGGGTCGTAGGCCCGAATCAGGCGGAGGGCGAAGCCCGCTTCCTTGTCCTTGACAGAGGCGCCGTACGGAGCGCCGTCGGGCACGCGCGGGGCGCGCACGACAACGGCGAATGCGTCGCGGACGAACGCGACGATCTCGGTTGCCGCGAGTCGGGTGGACTCGTGCACCTCAATGCCACGCACACTCTTGCCGTCCGCGTCGAATGTTCCCGTGGGGGCGTCGAGGAGGGCCCCGTAAACGCTCGAGCCGACTGCCGCGTGGATTTTCACGTCAGCGGGCACCCCAGCGTCGCGGAGGGCCTTGCGGATCGCCGTGAACGCCTTGGCCGGGGTGGCTGCGGCGTAGGTGATCGTCGATGCGGGCGTTGCCTGCATGGCCGCGACGAGCGAGCGCTCGACGTACCGGGTCAGGGCGCGGGTCTGCGGGAGCAGGACCTGCACGCCGTAGTCCTTGATATCGAGGTCCAGGTCGCCGTCCGAGAGTGGGACGAGCGAGTAAGCCTCGACGTCGAGTGAGACCGCGATGCTCTGCTCGGTGATCGCGTCCTTGGTGAGGGTCGCGAGGGAGTTCACCGGGCGGGTCTGCGCGGGAACGGCGCCAGGGACGCGAACGCGGACGCTCGAGCCGATGGAACCGGCAAACTCGCTGTCGAGGTCGCGGTGTACCAGGGAGGCGAGGCCCAAGGTCCTGTCCGACGAGTGCGGCAGCGGTGGACGCGATGGCGTCCGGGGTGAGGAGGGTGTTGCTCATGGTGTTGTCTCCAGGGGAGTAGATGGCGCCGGGATTGACGCCGATTGAGTGGGGGAGACGCTCTGCGCGACCGTGCGCGCGTCGGCCTTGCCGTGGCGCGTTTGGTCAGGGTTGGGGTGGTGCGGTTGACGGCGCCGGACTACCGGGTTCGTCTGGTGGCGCCGAAGCGCCGGACCGGGCCGTGCGACGGCGAGACCTGCTCGCCTGTCGTGTAAACGGCCACGGAGGATTGTGGGCGCCGCGTTAGGCGGCGAGGGGGAGGTGCATGGCGCCGTTGGTGTGGGCGTCTAGAGCGGCGCGGAGCGCGCTCGTGGCGGAGGCCAAGGTGTCAGCGGCAACGGCCAGAGCAGACTCGGCGCCGTAGATGGAGGCGCGCAGGGCAAGGCGCCGCTCATCGAGGGCGATGTTGGCCGTGGGGTCTGAGATGCGACCTGAGGGGCGGCTCTCGCCGTCTAGGTTCCGGGGGTTCACCCGGGCGGGCGGCTCCCATTGCTGGGCGGAGGCGGTGCTCAAGGTCTTAGCGAGGTCGACCAGAGCGGCGCCATGAGCCTCGAGCGCGGCGGCGGTGGTCGGGGTAGCGGTGGTCATGACGGCGCTCTCGTTCGGGGGAGGACCGGAGGCGGCTGCATCCGGCGGACATAGGTCTGCCCATAGGAGTAGGGCGCCATTGGCCCATGTCGTGCCCAGAATCCCGAAATATTTTCGCCGGGGCGCGCGGCGCTCCCGCGTGTGACGAAGGTGACGAAAGTGACCCCTACTCCCTATCTCTTCTTGAGAGAGAGACCCCTAATAAAAGAAATAGAGAGAGGGTCACTTTCGTCACCTTCGTCACATCCGACTCCGTCGTGCGCCCCGGCGCCGACTTGAAGGAACCGCCGAGGTCGTTTGTGCCCCGCAGTGCGCCCGCCGCGGCGCCGACCGCCTCGTGGCGGCGCTGGCGACGGCAAAACGGATTGTTGGGTGGGTTCAGAATTGGCACCGGCAGAGAGGCGCACAGCGCGTTAGATGGCACCATTAGCTCGCGCACGGGGGCGCATCTGAGTAGCCAGGTTGTGTTCGCATGGGAGTTGCCCTCCCCATGTCCTAGCCGGGTTCCTGCGGCGCTAGAGGCGGCGCGCCCGGCGTGCGATAGCGGAGCGGTTGAGGTCCTCGTCGGCGGCGTCATAGTCGACCACGGGCTCGGACTCGGGGTTGAGGTGCGTGGCGATCTTGTGCCAGATGTGCACGCGGTCAATCGTGCGACCGGAGGCAACCTCGACGTGCAGGAGGGCACGGACGACGTCGCGTTGACGGTCCATGTCGAGGGCGGTGAATCGCTCGCCGACGGTCTGGACCATGGCGGCAAACTCGCCCATGGTCCACTCGCGGGAGTCGCCGACGAGGTCGTGTGCGATTTCGGAGAGAGTCGCGGATGCGGTCTTTTCGGTGCGGGCGCGCTCGAGTTCGGCCTCGATCTTGAGGCGCTCGTCACGGAGGTCGACGAGGCGGGCGCGGGCGACGGAGGAGGAGACAAGGCCCTCGTCGCGGTCTGCCAGGACGTCCGCCGCTGAGGCTTCAATCTTTCGGTGCTGCGCCATGAGGTGCCCAACGCTCGTGCTGCCGGGGGTGCCGAAGCTATCGAGGGGCGTGGTGAGGAATGCGGTGGCGACGGCCTCGACGACGACGGGCTCGAGGATGGGCTTGCGGATAGAAACGTGGGAGGCCGAGGAGCGGCATAGGTACGCTCTCATATAAACGAGGCGGTCGCCGCATGTCCCACAGTGGGCGATGAGAGAGACGATGTGCCGGGGAGCCTGTCCCGTGGTCGTCTTGCGCGAGGGGTCCGAGAGGATGGCGTTGACGTCGGCCCAGAGAGTCGCGTCGACGACCGGGATGACGACGTCGGAGTCGAGGACGCCGCCGAGCCGCTTGATACGGCCCGCATAGTGCGGGTTGGTCAGAATGTCGCGGACCCGCCTATTGCTCCACTCGAGGCCGGGTGCCGGGTCGACGCCGTCGGCCACGAGGCCCCGGGCAAGCGACCGGATTGAGCCCCCGTTCGCGACGTGCTCGAACATGCGGACGACGACCTCCGCCTCGCCCGCCCGGGGGCGGATGCCGTCGACTTCATAGCCGAACCGGCGCCGACCAGGGGCGGGCCGACCGCTCGCGGTGCGGTACTCGTTCGCCCGCTTTTGGCGCTCGCTCTTGCGGCGGACCTCGAACCGCGCGATACCGGCGAGCATGGTGGCCCGGAACTCGCCGTCGGCAGTCGTGAGGTCAATCTCACCGTCGACCGTGAGCACGCGCACGCCCAGGTCGATCAGAGTTCCCATATCCTGAATGCTGCGGACGAGGCGGTCCATGTCGATACCGACCACGACGTCGATACGTCCGGCCTCTACGGCGCGGAGCAGGTCTGCCCAGCGCGAGGACGTGCGGGACTTGGACGCGGACACGTCGTTATCGGCGAAGGTCTCGACGAGGGACCAGCCACGGGCCTCGACGAGGCGCGTGCACCGGGCGAGGGCCCGCTCAATGCCCTCCTTGTGGTTGACGGACTGGCGGACGTAAATGGCGGCACGAGTGTTCACGCATACAAATTACGTTTCTGCCAGCGTAACCGGCTCATCGCCGCGGCGAGCCAGGCCACGGTAGTGCTCGAGGCCGGCTGGCGCTCCGGGTCGCTCAACACGGCCGGGCACGCTGCCGCCCTCGGGCGCCCGCTGGGAGCAGTCCCCGGCCCCGTCACCTCGCCCACCTCGGCGGGCTGTCATCGGCTGTTGCGCGACTACGACGCCATCTGCGTGACCACGGCCGCGGAAATGGCTGAGCTGATCGGAGTGGGTGTGGACCTCGAGCTCGACCAGCCCGGCGCGGGCGGCGTTGTGGGCGGTGCCGTGCCGCGGGAGCGAACGAGCGACCAGATCCGGGTGTTCGACGCGCTGAGCGTCCGGGCGCCTCGCGTGCCGGCCGAGGTCGCCCGGCGGTCCGGGCTCTCGACGGCCGCGGTGCTCGGCGCCCTCGGCGCCCTCGACCTGGAGGGCTCTGTGCGGGAACGCGCCACCGGCTGGGTGCGGGTCACCTGAGCGGCCTGTCAGCTTTCCGCTCAGTGGCTGGGGCTCGTCCGGACACGTGGTTCCGGCACATCGGGACCAGATGTCCGGATCGGGTCCAGTTGCGGTTGCCGGGTGAGGTCGGTGGGGGCGCTTAGGGTGATGGGGAGAGACCGTGGCGCGACACGCGCCGGGTCAACCGAAGCGAGGGGCCAGCCGATGACGGACATCACACCGACCAACGCGCAGAAGTCAGCGTCGTCACGCACGCAGACCGGGACGAGCCCTGCCGGGACGAGCCCTGCCGGGACGAGCCCTGCCGGGCCGTCACCCGCGGATGCCACCGAGCGCGACGAGAGTCCCGGCATGCAACTGGGACAGTACCCGGCCGCCACCCACCTCATCGCCCACCTCAGCGACACCCATTTCCTCGGCACCGCGTCCGACGGCTCTGGACGGTTGCTCTACGACGCCGTCGACACCGACAGCACGGTGCACCGGGCGATGGCACAGCTGGAGGCCTCCGGCCTGCCCATCGACGCGCTGGTCTTCACGGGCGACATCGCCGACCGCGGCGAACCGGATGCCTACCGCCGCGTGCGCGACATCGTCGAGGCGTCAACCGCGAGGATGGGCGCCGAACTGGTCTGGGTGATGGGCAACCACGACGAGCGCCACGCGTTCCGCACCGAGCTGCTTCGGGTCGAGGGCCACGACGCTCCCGTCGATGCGGTGGTCGACCTCAACGGCCTGAGAATGATCACCTTGGACACGACGGTGCCCGGGTACCACCACGGCGAGATCACCGCCGGGCAGCTCGACTGGCTGGCGGAGGTGCTGAGCCAGCCCGCCGAGCACGGGTCCCTGCTCGCGCTGCACCACCCGCCGGTGCCCACGACGCTGCCTCTGATGACGATCCTGGAGCTCCGCGAACAGGCCGCCCTCGCCCAGGTCCTGGCGGGCACCGACGTGCGCGCGATCTTGGGCGGCCACCTGCACTACGCCACCACCGGGCTGTTCGCCGGGATCCCGGTCTCGGTCGCGGCAGCCACCTGTTACACGATCGACGTTGCCGCCCCACCCCGCCAGCTCACCGGCGTGGACGGCGGGCAGTCGATCAATCTCGTGCACGTCTATGCCGACCAGGTGGTGCACTCGACGGTTCCGCTAGGCGCGTTCGACGTGGTCACCCGTTTCGATCCCGCCTACCTGGCCCGGATGGAGGCGCTCAGCGCACCCGACCGCGTCGAGGCGTTCTCCCGGCACACGATCTGACCCCGATCGGATATGCGCCGTGGATTCCCGCGTCGCTGCCGCGATCCGGGGCTGGGCAGGGGATGCTGGAAGCATGAACCTGGACCGGGCGATCGATGCCTTCGCTCGCCACCTCACGATGGAGCGGGGGTTCTCCGCCAACACCGTGCGCGCCTATGGCGCGGACCTGGCCGGGCTGGCGACCTTCGCCGAGGAGCGCGGGGCGACCGAGGTGGGCGACCTCGGCCTCGAGCTGCTGCGCGACTGGCTGTGGACCGGAACCGAGGCGGGGTTGGCCCGCGCCACGATCGCCCGGCGCTCAGCCTCCGCCCGCGGATTCACCGCCTGGCTGACCAGGGAGGGCACCCTGCCCAGCGACCCTGCGGTGCGGCTGCGTTCACCGAAACCCGGCCGCACCCTGCCTCGGGTGATCAACCGCACCCAGATGCAGGAGCTCCTGGACCGGCTCCAGCTGGCCGCGGACACCGCTGACCCGGCCGCGATCCGGGACTTGGCCGTCATCGAGCTGCTCTACGCCTCGGCGCTCCGGGTGTCCGAACTGGTCGGGCTGGACGTGGCCGATGTGGACCTGTCCCGTCTGACCGTGCGCGTGACGGGTAAGGGAAGCAAGGAGCGCGTCGTGCCATTCGGGGTGCCGGCACAGAAAGCCCTGGTGCACTACCTGAACGCCGCGCGGCCGGCCCTCGCCGCTGCCACTGCTCCGGCCGGAACCGGGCCGACCACGGCGCTGTTCCTCGGCCGGCACCAGCAGCGCCTGGGAGTGCGTGCGGTGTACCGGACCGTCGCCGCACTGCTCGAGTCGATGCCCGGCACCGGACCGGCCGGCCCGCACGCCCTGCGGCACACGGCGGCCACCCACCTGCTCGACGGTGGCGCCGACCTGCGCGCCGTGCAGGAGATGCTCGGGCACGCGAGCCTTGGCACCACCCAGATCTACACGCACGTCTCGGCGGAGCGCCTGCAGCAGAGCTACCGTCTGGCCCACCCTCGAGCCTGACCCGCAGCGGGGGTGGAGGGTCAGCGGGACGGGTGGGGTACAGGGCCGGTCGGCGGCAGCGGGAGGAGGACGGCCCGCGCGAGTCCGCCGAGGAACAGCACCGGCGAGATGTACTGACCGTGCCGGCGTACCCCGAAGTGCACGCAGCGATCCGAACAGTGCGCCCCCGTCGCCACAATGCCCACCACCTGCCCTGCCCGCACTCGCTCGCCCGTGGATACGGTGGCCGTCACCGGTTCGAAGCTCGAGATCAGGTCGTCGCCGTGCAGGATCGACAGCACCGGCCGGTCGACCACCGTGCCGGCGAAGGAGACGACGCCGTCGGCGGGGGCGCGCACCGGCGACCCGGCCTGGGCCACCAGATCGATACCGCGGTGCCCGGCGGCGAATCGGCTGCTCGGTGCTTCGAAGGGCCGGAGCTGATCGTGCGGCGGCCCGACCGGCCAGGTCCACACCACGAGGGGCGCGGTAGCAGTTGCCGCTGCGGAGGCGGGGATAGCTGCGGGCGCGGTGGCGGCTGTCCGTGGCTCGGATGCGGGTGCCGGCTCCGGCAGGGACGGGCCGAGCAAGAGGGTCAGAGCGGCCGCGGCTGTCAGCACCATGCGGCAGATGCGCGGGGGTGTCAGCATGGAGGATGTCATGCACCGAGACTGGGCGCGGCCGAGCGCCGGCGGGTCACCGCAGCTGGACCTGTGCACACGGCAGTGGCGAACTCGACTGTGGAGGGGCTGACCGGTCCGCGGACGGGGCCGGGCTGGTGCTAGAGTTCTCTGAGCAGCGCTTTGTGCGCTGACTACGCGTGCCCATTCGGCCAACACTCCCATTCGGTCCTGACTTCGCAAGAAGACGGGCGGGTTGTGCGCCGGGCACCAGGAGTAGTGGTCATCCGATCACGACACAAACCGATGGGCGTTTTCTGCTGCGCAGATTCGTCAGATAAGGAGTACGGCTCATGGCCGTCGTAACCATTCGCCAGCTGCTCGACAGCGGCGTGCACTTCGGGCACCAGACCCGCCGTTGGAACCCGAAGATGAAGCGATTCATCTTCACCGAGCGTTCCGGCATCTACATCATCGACCTGCAGCAGTCGCTCGGGTTCGTTGACAAGGCCTATGACTTCGTCAAGGAGACCGTCGCCCACGGCGGCACCATCCTCTTCGTCGGCACCAAGAAGCAGGCGCAGGAATCGATTTCGGAGCAGGCGACGCGTGTCGGCCAGCCCTACGTCAACCAGCGCTGGCTCGGTGGCCTCCTCACCAACTTCCAGACGGTTTCCAAGCGTCTGGCTCGCATGAAGGAGCTCGAAGAGCTCGACTTCGAGGACACCGCCAAGAGCGGTTTCACGAAGAAGGAAATGCTCATCAAGAAGCGCGAGCTCGTCAAGCTGCACAAGAGCCTCGGCGGAATCCGCAACCTGACCAAGACGCCGTCCGCGCTCTGGGTTGTCGACACGAACAAGGAGCACCTCGCCATCGACGAGGCGCGCAAGCTCGGCATCCCCGTCATCGCGATCCTCGACACCAACTGCGACCCCGACGACGTGCAGTACCCGATCCCGGGTAACGACGACGCCATCCGCTCCGTGGGCCTCTTGACCCGCATCATCGCGGACGCCGCTGCCGAGGGCCTCATCCAGCGTCACCAGAAGCCGGAAGAGGGCGCCGAAGTCGAGCCCCTCGCCGCCTGGGAAGCCGAGCTGCTCGCAGCTCCGGCCGAGACCACGCCCGAGCAGTCCTCCGCTGACACCGAGAAGGTCGCCGACGAAACCGTCGCCACCGAGCAGGTTGCAGAAGAGGCGCCCGTCGCTGAGACCGAAGCAGCAGAGCCCGCAGCGGCCGAAGCCGCAACCGAAGAGGTTGCAGCCGACGCTCCCGTAGCCGACACCAAGTAAGGACAACAGGTATGGCAAACTTCAACCTCGAATCCGTCAAGATCCTGCGCCGAGCGCCTCGGCACCGGCATGGTCGACACCAAGAACGCACTCGTCGAAGCCGATGGCGACATCGAGCGCGCGGTCGAGATCCTGCGTCTCAAGGGTGCAAAGGGCAACGCCAAGCGCGCTGACCGCTCCACCTCTGAGGGCCTCGTCGCCGCCAAGGTGATCGGCAACACCGCGTACCTGCTGGAGCTCGCCTGCGAGACCGACTTCGTCGCCAAGGGCGAGAAGTTCGGCGCTCTCTCCGAGAAGGTCCTGGATGCGGTTTCCGCAGCCGGGCGCCACGAACGTCACCGAGGCGCTTGCCGCTCCGGCCGACGGCCAGACCGTGGGAGACCTCATCAACGGCGAAGCCGCGATCATCGGCGAGAAGTTCGAACTTTCGCCGCGTCGCAGCCGTCACCGGTGAGAACTTCGAGATCTACCTGCACAAGACCAGCAAGGACCTGCCCCCGCAGGTCGGCGTGGTCCTGGGCTACGCCGGTGAGGATGCCGCGACCGCTCGCAGCATCGCCCAGCACATCTCGTTCGCGAACCCGGAGTACCTGGCTCGCGAGGACGTTCCCGCAGAAGCCGTCGAGGCCGAGCGTGCGCATCGTCACCCCGAGATCAGCGAGAACGAGGGCAAGCCGGCCGCCGCGCCGCCCAAGATCGTCGAAGGTCGCATCAACGCCTACTTCAAGCAGGTCGCCCTGCTCGAGCAGGACTACGCCAAGGACAACAAGCTGTCCGTGGCCAAGGTCGTCGCTGACGCGGGCCTGACCATATCGGGCTTCGCCCGTTTCAAGGTCGGCGCGTAACCAGCACACGCACCACGTAGCACCACGAGGAGGAGATCGGGTCGCCCAGGCAATCCGGTCTCCTTTTCTGTGTCTACGGCACACCCCGCCCGCTCGGCGGCGTGTGGCCCCCAACCGGGCTGGTACCGGTAGTTTTAGAAGCACGTCAAACGGAAGGACGCTCACGGGCATGTCAGACACGGGTAAGAAGCGCAGGGTCCCCCTCAAAGCTATCGGGCGAAGCATTCGGGGCAGGGAGCCTCGGCGTCAACCCCGACGTCATCAGCGCGCCTGGCCCGCGAGATCGCCGAGGCGGCACAGACCGTCGAGATCGCCATCGTGGTCGGCGGCGGCAACTTCTTCCGGCCGCGCCGAGCTCTCGCAGCGCGGCATGGACCGCGCGGCCGCGCCGACTACATGGGCATGCTCGGCGCACCGTCATGAAACGCCCTGGCGCTGCAGGACTTCCTCAGAGCAGGCCGGCGCTGAGACCCGCGTTCAATCCGCCATCGCCATGACCCAGGTCGCCGAGCCGTACATTCCGCGCCGCGCGGAGCGTCACCTCGAGAAGGGCCGGGTCGTCATCGTTCGGCGCCGGCGCCGGACTGCCCTACTTCTCCACCGACACCGTGGCCGCCCAGCGTGCCCTGGAAATCGGCGCCGAGGTCGTGCTTCGTCGCCAAGAACGGTGTCGTCGACGGGGTCTACTTCCGACGACCCGCGCACGAACCCCGACGCGCAACAAGATCCACAGCATCACCCTACCAGGATGCGCTCCAGCGCGGACTCAAGGTCGTCGACTCGACGGCCTTTCAGCCTCTGCATGGACAACAGCATGCCCATGCGGGTATTCGGAATGGCGCCGCACGGCAACGTGACCGCCGCCATCCTGGGCGCCGAACTGGGAACCCTCGTCTCCAACTAGGATTATTGAAGCCACCGAAGAAGGAGTCACCGTGATTACGGATGTCCTGTCCGACACCACTCAGCGCATGACCAAGGCGGTCGAGTCCGCGAAAGAGGACTTCGCCACCGTGCGAACGGGTCGCGCAACACCCCCAGATGTTCCAGAAGATCCTGGTCGACTACTACGGCACCCCGACCCCGCTGGGTCAGCTCGCGTCGCTGCAGAACCAGGAAGCTCGCACGCTCCTGATCACGCCGTACGACAAAAGTGCTCTGCGCGACATCGAGAACGCCATCCGGGACACCCCGAACCTGGGCGCCAACCTCGGCAACGACGGTATCGTCATCCGGGCGTCGCTGCCCGAGCTGACGAATGACCGCCGCAAGGAGTACGTCAAGATCGTCAAGACCAAGGGCGAGGACGCCAAGGTGTCCGTGCGGAACCTCCGCCGCAAGGCCAAGGATGACCTCGATGCGCTCAAGAGCGAGGTCGGCGACGACGACGTGGCCCGCGCCGAGAAGGAACTCGAGCAGATCACCAAGGCACACATCGACCAGATCGACGAGGCTCTCAAGCGCAAGGAAGCCGAGCTCCTCGCCATCTAGGGGAGGGCAGCGTGATGACGGACGATCCAGGGCCCACCAAGCCACCTCACCGTGGACGCGGCGCATCCCGGGCCGAGTTCCGGGCGCAGGTGCAGTCCACCAAGGCCGACATCGAGCGGCAGGTGCAGGCGACCAAGGCCCAGCTCGACGCGACGAATGAGCGCATCGAAGCCCGAACCGGGCGCAACCTGATCCTCGCGACCCTGATCGGGCTCGTGCTGGGCGGGTCGATGCTGGTGAGTCTGATCTTCATCAAAGAACTCTTCATGATCGTCGCCTTCGTCATCGTGGGCTTCACCTCGTTCGAGCTGGCCCAGGCCCTCCGGCACGGCGGCCGCAACGTCCCGCGCATCCCGGTGCTCATCTCGGCGGTCGCCGTGGTGCCCGCTGCGTTCTACGGGGATGCCGCCGGGCAGTGGCTGGCCACGCTGGGCGGCATCGTGTTCATCGCGTTGTGGCGCGTGGGCATGCTGGTCCTTCCGGCGCACCGGGCGCCCGCCAAGATCGTCCTCGGCGATATCGGCGGCGGATTCCTGATCCAGGTCTATGTGGTCTTCCTGGCCAGCTTCGCGGTGCTCCTGGTCACCCAGGAGGGCGGCCAGTGGTGGACCCTCGCGTTCCTTCTCCTGGTGATCTCGGCCGACACCGCCGCGTACGCGGCCGGCCTGTCCTTCGGCAAGCACCGCATGGTGCCCACCATCAGCCCGAAGAAGACCTGGGAAGGTTTTGCCGGCGCGGCGATAGTCTGCATGGTCGTCGGCATCCTCCTGGCCATTTTCATGCTCGACGAACCCTGGTGGTTCGGTCCGATCTTCGGCACCGTCATCCTGATCACCGCGACTTTCGGCGACCTCGCCGAATCGCTCATCAAACGGGACCTGGGCATCAAGGACATGAGCTCGTGGTTGCCCGGACACGGCGGCTTCCTCGACCGCCTCGACTCGATCCTTCCGTCCGCCGCCGCGGCCTATGCCCTTTACCTGATTTTCGCGTGACCGGGTCGTTTTCGACAGTCGGCCCCTCGTGAGGCAGAATGAGGCGGTGAGCACAACGTTTCCGCGATCCAGCAAGAAGGCCCCTGGCTACAACCTCAAGCAGGTTGAAGAGTTCCTCGAGTCGACCCGCCAGGCCTACGACGCCGCGGACGGCCCGGAGCAGCTGACCAGCGCCGACATCCGCCACACCGCGTTCCGCATGCAGAAGGGCGGGTACTCACCCGAACACGTCGACGCCGCGTTGGAGCGCCTTGAAGACGCCTTCGCGCTCCGGGAACGCGAACGGGCCACCAGCCTCTCAGGCGCGCAGGCGTGGCTCGACGACGCGCGCAGCACCGCCCAGGTGCTCATCAACCGGCTCGGCCGGCCGGACGGTCACCGATTCGCGCGCACCAGCATCCTGAGCACGGGGTACAACCGGGCGGATGTCGACAAGCTCTCCGCCAAGCTCGTCAGCTACTTCCAGGACGGGACGACAGTCACCGTCGACGACGTTCGCACGGCCGTGTTCCGGCCCCAGCGTGCCGGCTACCGCGAGGCGCAGGTGGACCTGGTTCTGGACAGCGTCGTCGACGTCATGCTCGCCGTTCGGTGACCCGCAGCGTGTCGTTACCTGGCCGTTACACAAGAAGTGGGCTAGGGTCGAATAATCGTGGGTAGACATCTCAGTATTTCCGCGCCCGAATCGGGCGCTTCTCCGGTGAGCACACCGGCCGTCAGCGTACGCCGTGCGCCCTTTGTCCCGGCGCCGCTGAGCGCTACGTCCAGGCCCCCTCAGCGCGCGCTGGCCCGGCCTCGGTCCCGAGGCCACGCCGCCCTGTCCTTGTTCGCGTTCTCCGCGGCCGCGGCGTTCGTTCTCGTGACGGTCGTGGACCCGTACTCCGGTGCCACCGCGTCGCCCTACTTCCAGGTACCCGGCGCGGCCTCGGACCGCTACCAGGGCGCTGCCGCGCAGTCGCTCCTCGTCGCGAGCAGCGTGGAGAACACGGTGATCGTTGACGGGTACACCGTCACCGAGCCCGAGCCCGAGCCGGCTCCCGTCGTGATCGCGCCGGCGTCATCTGCTTCATCCTCTTCCTCGTCGTACTCCGCCGCGGCCGCGGCGGTGCCCGACCCTGGATCCGCCCAGGCCTACGCCTACGGTGCCGTCGCGTCTCGCGGCTGGGGCGAGGACCAGTACAACTGCCTCGTCTCGCTCTGGAACAAAGAATCCGGCTGGCGAGTGAATGCCGCCAACCCGAGCGGCGCCTACGGTATCCCGCAGGCCCTGCCCGGTTCGAAGATGTCTTCCGCAGGCTCCGACTGGGAGACCAGCGCCGCAACGCAGATCGAATGGGGTCTGGGCTACATCAGCGGGCGCTACGGCACCCCCTGCGGCGCCTGGGGCCACTCGGTCGACGTCGGCTGGTACTAGAGCAGATCGGCCGGCCCTTCCCGACCGGCAGAATCAGCCCCGGGTAGACTTTCCTCATGCCGCGCAGCAACCGCCCTCACGGCCGCAAGAGCGGCGCCGGCGATGACGACGACGGATTCGCCCGCCTGCAGGCAGGGTGGCGCCGCACCGAAGTGAAGCGCGACGGAACCTGGAACGTGCAGCCGATCAGCGCTGTCGCGGCCGCGAAAACCTACCTGTGCCCTGGCTGTCGGCTCGACATCGCGCCGGGCGTGGCGCATGTCGTCACCTGGCGCGGCGACGGTGTGATGGGCGACGCCGCCGATCTCGCCGCCCGGCGGCACTGGCATCTGCACTGCTGGAAGCTCAAGTAGCGGAAGGCGGCGTCCTGCTCAGCACCCTCCGGGAGCCCGGGAGATTCTGAAGACCCCTGCACCACCCGCGGCAGCCGTGCCGTGAACCCGATGAGGAGAATGTTATGGCCGGACCGGTCGAGATCCGCGGCGGTATCGAACTACCCGCCGTGCGGGAACACATCGAGTTGCACACCGCCGACGGGTTGACCCTCGTCGGGGAACTCGCGACCCCGCTCGACCGACCGGCCGTGGCGACTCTTGTGACGCTGCATCCGCTGCCGACCAGCGGTGGATTCATGGACTCGCACATCCTGCGGAAGGCCGCCGGCCGGCTGCCCGCCCTCGCCGACCTCGCTGTGCTGAGGTTCAACACGCGTGGTACCACGTCCCCCGCGGCACCAGCGAGGGCGACTTCGGGCACGGTCAGACCGAGCGTGACGACGTGGCCGCCGCCATGGCCTTCGTGGCGGAACGGGGCCTGCCCAATCCGTGGCTCGTCGGTTGGTCGTTCGGCACCGAGTTGGCCCTCAAGTACGGCCTGGAGCACCCCATCGTCGGTGCGATCCTCCTGTCTCCGCCCCTGCACCGGGCGACGGATGCCGAGGTGGCCGCCTGGGCGGGAAACCCGCGGAAGCTCGTGGTCCTGGTTCCTGAACTCGACGATTACCTGCGCCCGGATGAGGCCCGGGCCCGTTTCGCGAGCGTCCCGGACGCCCGGTTGATCGCGGTGGACGGCGGCAAGCACCTGTGGGTGGGGGAGACTCAGACCCGGCGGGTGCTCAACGAGATCGTGTCCGTGGTCAACCCGGCCAAGGCGCCGTTGCCCGTGGAATGGGCCGGGGAGCTCTAAGGCTCTCGGCCCGGTCGTGAACGGCCTCAGAGCTCGTTCTGGCGGGGGATGACGACCTGCTTGATGATCATGATGACCGACGCGGCCACCGGGATGGCGATGAGCGCGCCCAGGATGCCGAGCAACGAACCGCCGGCGAGGGCGGCGACGACCACGACGGCACCGGGAACGGCGACCGCCCGGTTCATGATGTTGGGGCTCAGCACGTACGCTTCCACCTGCATGTAGACCAGGTAGTAGATGCCGGCCACGAGCACGGTGAGCCAGGAACTGCCGATGCCGGGGATCATGCAGGTCGCCACGATCAGGACCGAGCCCGTGATGGTGCCCACGAGGGGGATCAGGGAGAACAGGAACGCGATCACGGCGAGCAGCGCGGGGAACGGGGCGCCGATGATGGACAGGAAGATGAAACTCAGCACGCCGTTGCAGGCTGCCAGGGCCCCTTGCCCCACGATGAAGCGGCCGACGGCCGTGGTGATCTGCTCGCTGAGGTCGGCGAAGCGCTCACGCTTCGAGGCGGGGACCAGCTGGTAGGTGGCCCGCTTGATGCTGTTGAGCGACGCCGTGAAGTACAGCGTGAGGATCAGGATGATCAGCCCGCCGAACAGGCCGGTCACGATGGCGACCCCCGAGGCAACGATCGCGCCCGTGATGGTGGTGAGATTGCCGCCGAGGTAGTCGGTGACCGATTCGGTGAGTTTCTGCACGTCCAGGGCGGGGAACTGCTTCTGCACATCGTCGAGGAAGGTCGACGTGTTCACCGAGGTGATCAGGTCCGGAATCCGCTCGGACAGCTTGGCGACCTGGTCGACGATGATCGGTACGATCGCGAAGATCACGCCGGTGAGAACGCCCAGCACGGCCACCAACACCGTGAGGATGGCCGCCCAGCGCGGGAACTTCTTCTTCTCCAGCCACGACACGGCCGGGTCAAGGCCCAGAGCCAGGAACAGCGCGGCGCCCACGTAGGTGATGATCGTCTGCAGGGATACGACGGAACTGAGGATCAGCACGCCGACTCCGACACCCAGGGTGCCGACCAGGCCCAAACGGAAGGCGTTTTGGATCTTCACAGTTGTCTCCACTAGTTCCGGTGCGGGCCGAGCCAGCCGCGCGAGACGAACCGGAGAAGCCGGGGGTATTACTGGTCCTGGTCGGAATTCACTTTCTCCGCCTGGGACAGGACGCTGCGCAGGCTCTCGAAATATCCGGCGACCGAGTCGCGCTCAATCCTAATCTGCGCCAGACGGTCTTCAGCGTCGGTGACGAGGTCACGCGTTCGTGTCTCCGCATCACTGATGAGCGCCGCAGCCCGTTCTTCGGCGTCACGCACGATGCGCTCGGCGGCGTCATCGGCCTTCGCCTTCTGTGCCTTGGCCTCGGCGCGGGCGCCGGCATCCAGCTGTTCGTTCAGGGTGCGCAGCTCAACCGTCCGGGCGTTCGTCCCGGCCAGCTGGGCGGCGGAGTCGTCGAGGTACTTCTGGGTCTGCGCCACGGCAGCCTGGTGCCGGGCGAGGTGATCCTGCTCGGCCTCGTCCCGGCGGGCCTTGAGCTCCACCTCGAGGTCCGCGCGAATCTGGTCGATCTCCCTGCGGAGCTTGGCCGCCTCGTGCTCGCCGCGCTTGCGGGTGGCCGTGAGGTGGTTGTCCAGGTCGATGCGGGCCTGCTCGCTGTCGGCGTCGAAGTCGGCCTTGGTCTGTTCGAGTTCTCGCGCCAGATCGGCCCTGGCCTGCTCCACCTCGGCGGCGAGGTCGGCGTGCGCCTTGTCCAGGTCCCGCACCACGGCGGCGCGGTCCCTGTCCAGTTCGCGGTCGAGGTCGGTATGCGCCTGCTCGCCCTCGATGGCCAGCGCGGTGCGCGCCTGCTCGATCTCCCTGGCCAGGTCGGTGCGGCCCTGTTCGATCTCCACGGACAGGTCGGCCCTGGCCTGCTCCGTCTCGTGGGCGAGGTCGATGCGGGCCTGCTCGGTCTCCCGCGCCAGGTCGATGCGATCCTGTTCCGTTTCGGCGGCGAGGTCGATGCGGGCCTGCTCGGTCTCCCGCGCGAGGTCGGCGCGCTGCTGGTCGAGCTCGTGGGCGACCTCGGCGCGGGTCAGCTCGGTCTCGCGGGTGAGACCGGCCGCGATCTCACGGGCCTCCGTCGCCTCACGCTGGGCTACGACGCGCACTTCGGCGGCCTCCCGCTCGGCTTCGGAGCGGATGGCGGCGACCTCACGCTTGACCGTGGCCCGGAGCTCTGCGGCTTCTGTGGCCACGGCGCCGCGGATGGCGGCGGCTTCCTGCAGGGCGTCCTGGGTGACCTGGTCCGCGGTCTCGGCGGCCCGGCTGAGCAGGTCGTCGGCCTCGGTCTGCGCGTCGGTCAGGAGCCGGCCGGCCTTCACCGTGGCATCCGAGACCGACCGTTCGGCGTGTTCGGCGGCCTGGCGCTTCATGGCCTCGACCTCGGCGGAGGCAGACGCTCGCAGTTTCTCGGCATCGATGTCGGCCTGGGCGATGACGCGGGTGGACTGTTCCTCGGCCACCCGGAGGGTGTTCTCGAGTTTGGTGCCGAGGCCAGAGAAGGTGGGACTGCCGACCTCTTCGATTTCGGCGTTGAGGTCGTCGATGCGCTGGGCGAGGCGCTTGACCTCCTTGGCCGATTCCGTGCTCTGCGCGTTCGCCTGGATCAGGTCGCGTCGCAGACCCTGGATGGCCTTGTCGACCTCGTCCTTGTCGTACCCCCGGAACACCTGGGTGAAGTCAGCCTCTTCGGTCGCCACGATCTCTCCTCGTTAATGGGCGCTCACCCCGCCTATGCACTGGCGGAGCGGCCCGTCTGATTTTAGTGCCTCCGGCCCTCGCCTCACCGACCCATCTGTGACCAGGGTTGCCCCTGTTCAGGGGCCGATTCCGGATGCTGGAAGCCGGTACGCTGCGATGAAAAAGCGCTATTAGGCACCTCTCAGGAGCGTCCACTATCGTAGAACGTCCGTGTCTGTTGCTTTCCGGCCCCGGCACACGGTGGCGCACGCTTCAAGGTGCAGCCATCGGCAGGCAACACAGGAGGGTTTTACGTGCGTTTCGTCTTCGCCATTCTGGCATTCGTTCTCGCAGCGTTGATGATCGCATTCGGCATCGCGCAGCGAACAATATTTCTTGAACCGGCTTCCCAGAGCCTCAGTACGACCATCGGCGACGGTTCGCCCTACGCGGTGATCGAGGGCAGCGCGCTGACCGCGTTCCCCGGCAGCCAGACCGTCACGGTGGGCGGAGCCGACACCGTGTTCGTGGCCTACGGCCGCACGAGTGACGTCACCGCGTGGATCGGGTCCGACGACTACGCCGATGTGGCCTTCGACGCCGGCTCCAACGCCCTCGATGTGACCACGGTCGCCGGAACAGCGACGGAGCCTTCCGCCGGCAGCGCCGAGAGCGCCGAAGCGGAGGCCCCGGCCCTGCCGACCAACCCGGCCGGATCGGATCTCTGGCTTCAGGAGTTCTCCGCCGAGGGGTCGCTGACGACCACGCTCACCGTTCCGGAGGGTATTTCGGTCATCATCGCCTCGGACGGCACGGCTCCGGCGCCGACAGACATCACCATCGCCTGGCCGCTGGACAACTCCACACCGTGGGCGGGTCCGCTCATCGTCGGGGGAGCGCTGATGGCCCTGATCGGCTTCGTGGTCTACCTCCTCGGCCTGCTGCACTTCCGCCGTTCCCGTCGCCCGCGCCGCAACGTGCCGCGCGGCCCGCGTATGCCCAAGCTGCCCCGGGTGCCGCGGCCCAAGACGATCAAGGCCAGTGAGATCACCGGCCCGCGCCGCTCGATCGGACGCTCCATGATCGCCGTGCCCCTGCTCCTGGTCTCCGGGCTCGTGCTCAGCGGATGCTCGCCGGAGTTCTGGCCGACGTCCGCGCCGGAACCGACCGGAACGGCCACCGCCACTCCGTCCGCCACCGCGGAGGGCACAGAGGCACCCGCACCCGCCGAGGTGAAGGCCCCGGCCGTGACCACGCCGCAGCTCGAGCGCATCGTCGGCGACATCGTCTCGCTGACCGCGGCCGCGGACGCGGGTCTGGACGCTGACAGCATCGCGACCCGCTTCACCGGGCCCGCACTCGAACAGCGTCTGGCCAACTACAAGATCCGCACGGCGGACGGCTCCTTCGCCCCCACCACGGCCCTGCCGGACTCCCCGATGACCCTCACCTTGCCGCAGCAGACCGACACCTGGCCGCGCGTGGTCATGACCGTGCTGCAATCCGAGGACGAGTCGACGGTACCCACCATGGCGCTGATCCTCAAGCAGGAGTCGCCGCGGGAGAATTATCTCGTGGAGTACGCCATCCAGCTCGAGGCCTCCGCCAAGGTGCCCGGCGTCGCGCCGGCGACCATCGGGGCCTCCCTCGTCCCGCCGGACAGCAAGCTGATCTCCATGGCCCCAGAAGCCGTTGGACCGGCATACGCCGACATCCTCCTGAACGGCGACGCGAGCGCGTCCTTCCCGCTGTTCCAGGCGGAAGGCGACTCCGCGCGCACCCTGCTCGGCGTCGACAGCAAGCAGAAGCAGAAGGACGCCCTGGAGGACACTGCCGCGATGGAGTTCACCAACGCCGCGGGCAGCGGCGACGTGGTGGCCCTGTCCACCAACGATTCCGGCAGTATTGTGGCCGTCAGCGTCAACGAGATCACCACCGTGACCTCGGTGAACGGTAAGGCGACCATCGAACCGACCTCCGGTCCGAGCAAGGCTTTGTCCGGGATCACCAAGACCACCAAGGGCATCCAGAACACCTACAGCGAGCAATTGCTCTTCCATGTGCCCGCTGCCGGGTCGACCGACAAAATCGTTCTCCTTGGCTTCAGCCAGGGACTGATCTCATCCGTGGAGCTTCCATGACCGTCATCCCCCCAGCCGGCGCCAATCTGCGCGGCGCCGTCGACCTGTCCTCGCTCGTGAACCGTCCGCCGGCGCCGGCCGCCGGAGCGGCCGGTGCCCCCGGTGCGCCGGCCGGCCCGGCCGGTCCGGTGCCTGTTCCGAGCCTCGTGCTCGAAGGAACCGACACCAACTTCGCCGAGCTGCTGGAGCTGTCCAAGTTCGTCCCGGTGATCGTGGACCTGTGGGCACAGTGGAGCGAACCAGCCACGCAGCTGACCCCCGTGATCGAGAACCTGATCCGGGAGTACAACGGCCGGTTCGTGCTCGCCACGGTGGACATCGACAGCAACCCCCAGCTCGCGCAGGCGTTCCAGGCCACCTCGGTGCCCACCCTCGCCGCCGTGATCAACGGCCAACCTGTGCAGCTGTTCGACGGTGTCCTTCCCGTTGTGCAGATCCGCGAGGTCCTCGAGCGGGTGCTCGAGCTGGCGGCCCAGCACGGGGTGACCGGTGTCGCCGACGCCGCAGAGGCTCCGGCCGGGGAGCCCGTCGCCCCGGTCGAACCCGAACTGCCGCCGCACCACCGCGAGGCCTACGAGGCCATCGAGCGCGGCGACTACGCGGCCGCCATCGACATCTACAAGCTGGCCCTGGCCCGCGACCCCCGCGACGCCATGGCCACGGCAGGCCTCGCCCAGGTGAGCCTGCTCGGCCGCCTGCAGGGCAAGACCATCGCCGAGGTGCGTTCGGCCGCGGCCGACAACCCCGCTGACCTCGACGCGCAGTTGCTCGTGGCCGACCTGGACCTCTCCGGCGGTCACATCGAGGACGCCTTCGACCGGCTGCTCGGACTGTTCCCCGCGCAGGACGCGGCGGGTAAGAACCTGGTGCGGCAGCGCATGCTCGAACTGTTCGAGGTCGTCGGCACCGACGATCCCCGCGTGCCGCCGGCGCGCAAACGCCTGACCGCGCTGCTCTACTAGCCGAGCTCGCCTACGTGCGGCGACCCGCGCGCGGGTTGAGCTTGTCGAAACCTGGTGAGGCAGTCTGGAGATCGGCTCACGGGGTCTCGACACGCTCGACCGGCGACGACACGCTCGACCGGCGACGTCGTCGCGTGGCGCTGGAGGGTTAGCGGCGCAAACGCAGCCAGAGGGCGCCGAGCGGCGGCAGGGTGAGGGTCGCGGATGCCGGGCGTCCGGCCCACGGCTCCGCGAAAGCGTGCACCTCGCCGAGGTTGCCCACGCCGGAGCCGCCGAAGTTCTCGGCATCCGTGTTGAGGATCTCCTCCCACACGCCGGCCTGCGGCAGCCCCACCCGGTACCCCGTGTGCGGGGAGCCGGAGAAGTTGAACAGGCAGGCGACCGGAGTGCCGTCGTTGTCCCAGCGGACGAAGGTGATCACGTTCTCCGCCGCGGCCCCGCCGTCGAGCAACTCGAAGCCGCCCGGATCATTGTCCCTGGCCCAGAGGCTCGGCGTGGCCCGGTAGACCCGGTTGAGCTGGCCGACGAGGTTGAACAGGCCGCGGTGACCGGGCTGGTCGAGCATCCACCAGTCCAGCCCGCGCTCCTCGCTCCACTCGGAGCGCTGGCCGAATTCCTGGCCCATGAACAAGAGCTGCTTGCCGGGGTGCGCCCACATGAAGGCCAGGTATACCCGGACGTTCGCGAGTTGCTGCCAGGAGTCGCCCGGCATCTTCGCGATGAGCGAGCCCTTGCCGTGCACGACCTCGTCGTGGCTGATGGGCAGGAGGAAGTTCTCGCTGAAGGCGTAGACGAACGAGAAGGTCATCTCGTTGTGGTGATACGCCCGGTACATCGGGTCTTCGCTCATGTACTCGAGCGAGTCGTGCATCCAGCCCATGTTCCATTTGAGGCCGAAGCCCAGGCCGCCGCCGGAGGTGGCCGCCGTGACGCCGCCCCAGTTGGTGGACTCCTCAGCGATCATGATGGTGCCCGGGTTGCGCTTGTACGCCGTCGCGGTGACCTCCTGCAGCAGGCTGATCGCCTCCAGGTTCTCCCGGCCGCCGAACTTGTTGGGCTCCCACTCGCCGTCTTTCCGCGAGTAGTCCAGGTACAGCATCGACGCCACGGCGTCGACCCTGAGCGCGTCGATGTGGAACTCCTCGAGCCAGTAGAGGGCGTTCGCGACGAGGAAGTTGCGCACCTGCTTCTGGCCGAAGTCGAACACGTAGGTGCCCCAGTCCATCTGTTCTCCGCGGCGCGGGTCCGGGTGCTCGTAGAGCGCCTGGCCGTCGAAACGCGCCAGGGCGAAGTCGTCCTTAGGGAAGTGGCCCGGCACCCAGTCCATGATCACGCCGATACCGGCCTGGTGCAGCCGGTCGATGAGGTAGCGCAGGTCGTCAGGGTGTCCGAAGCGGCTGGTCGGGGCGAAGTAGCCGGTGACCTGGTAACCCCAGGAACCGCCGAACGGATGCTCGGACAGCGGCATGAATTCGACGTGGGTGTACGCGAGCTCGCCGAGGTAGGCGATGAGTTCGTCGGCCAGGGCCCGGTAGCCCAACCCGGGGCGCCACGAGGCGACGTGCATCTCGTAGACGCTCATCGGGCGGTCGTGCGGGTCGGTGGCGCTGCGGTCGGCCAGCCAGTCGGCATCCTGCCAGACGTAGTCGGTCTGGCCGATGACCGACGCCGTGAGCGGCGGTACCTCGGTGTACCGGGCCATCGGGTCGGCCTTCTGCACCCAGGCGCCGGACTGGGTGAGGATCTCGAACTTGTAGTTGGACCCTGCGGTGAGGCCGGGCACGAAAAGCTCCCAGACGCCCGTGCTGCCCATGTTGCGCATGGCGTGCAGGGTGCCCGACCAGCTGTTGAAGTCTCCGATGACTCGAACGGCGCGTGCATGCGGGGCCCAGACCGAGAAGGAGGTGCCGTCGACGGCGGTGATGACCCCGGTGAATCGGCGCACGTGCGCGCCCAGGACATCCCAGAGCTGTTCGTGCCGGCCCTCGCCGATGAGGTGCAGGTCCAGTTCGCCCAGGGTGGGCAGGTAGCGGTACGGGTCGTCGGCGAGCCAGGCCGGGCCGCCCTCGTAGTGCGCTTCGACCTGGTAGTCCTGCGGGCCGATGGTGCTCACGCCCTGCCAGATGCCGAAACCCAGGTGGGCCAGCTCGATGCGGGCGCCCGTGGCGAGCACCGCGACGACCTCTGTGGCCAGCGGGCGCAGCGTGCGGATGACCGTGAGCGGGTCCGTGATTCCGGGCAGATCGAGCAGGTGCTGGCCGAGCACCTCGTGCGGGTTGTAGTACGAGCCGACCGAGACGGTCTCCAGGACGTGCGCGGAGATCTCGGGGAGTTCGTCGGCGGGGCTGCCGATGGCGTGTTTCATTCGGAGCGTCCGTTCTGGGTCTGCAGGGTGGCCGGAACCCGCACGTGCAGGATGTGCACGGGCTCGGTGAAGGCGTCGAGGCGCACGAAGTTGTCGGCCGACCAGGTCCACACGGAGCCGGTCACGAGGTCCTCGACCTCGAAGTGCGAGCCGAGCGGCAGGCCGAATCGGGTCACGTCCAGGTGCACCACGGTCTCGCGCACCGAGTGCGGGTCGACGTTGGCGACGACGATCAGCGCATCCGCCCGGCCGTCGTCGGTGAACTCGCCGGCCAGGTACTTGCTGTAGACCAGGATCGAATCGTCGTCGCTCGAGTGGATGTCCAGGTTGCGCAGCTGCCGGAGTGCCGGGTGCGCGGCACGGATGCGGCCGAGCAGGCCGAGGAACGGTGACAGCGACCGGCCCAGGGCCTCGGCCTTGGCGAAGTCACGCGGCCGGTACTCGTACTTCTCGTTGTCGATGTTCTCCTCGGCGCCCGGGCGGGCGACGCTCTCGTAGAGCTCGAAACCCGCGTACACGCCCCAGGTGGGCGCGGCCGTCGCGGCGAGGGCCGCGCGGATCTTGAACGCCGCCGGGCCGCCGAACTGCAGGTACTCGGTGAGGATGTCCGGGGTGTTGACGAACAGGTTCGGGCGTAGGAAGTCCGCGGTGTCGTGGGCGAGGCCGTCGAAGAACTCCTCGAGCTCCTCCTTGGTGTTGCGCCAGGTGAAGTACGTGTAGGACTGCTGGAAGCCGACTTTGGCCAGGCCCTGCAGCAGCGCCGGCCGGGTGAACGCCTCGGCCAGGAACACCACGTCGGGCGACTCCCGGTTGATCGTGCCGATCAGCCACTCCCAGAAGTCCAGCGGCTTGGTGTGCGGGTTGTCCACCCGGAAGATGTTGACGCCAACGCCGATCCAGTAGCGCACCAGGCGCAGCACCTCGGCGCGGATGCCCGCCGGGTCGTTGTCGAAGTTGATCGGGTAGATGTCCTGGTACTTCTTGGGCGGGTTCTCGGCGTACGCGATCGTGCCGTCCGGCAGGGTGGTGAACCACTCCGGGTGTTCTTTCACCCAGGGGTGATCGGGGGAGGCCTGCAGGGCCAGGTCGATGGCCACCTCGATACCCTCGGCACGGGCGGCGTCCAGGAAGAAACCGAAGTCGTCGATGGTGCCCAGGTCGGGGTGGATGGCGTCATGGCCGCCGTCCGCCGAGCCGATAGCCCAGGGTGAGCCCGGATCGTTCTCGCCGGCGTCGAGCGTGTTGTTCGGTCCCTTGCGGAACGCACGGCCGATGGGGTGGATCGGGGGCAGGTAGAGCACGTCGAACCCCATGGCGGCGACCGCGGGAAGCCGGTCGGCGGCGGTGCGGAAGGTGCCGCTCTGCCAGCTGCCGTCCTCGCGTCGGACGGCGCCCTCCGACCGGGGGAAGAACTCGTACCAGGAGCCGACGCCGGCCCGGGTGCGTTCGACCCGTACTGTGCGTTCGGCCGAGAAGGAGTCCAGGCTCGCGAGGGGGCGCACGGCGGCCGCGGCGGCCAGGGCCGGGTCGGTGACGACTGCCAGCCGGGTCTCGAGGGGAAGCTTGGTGTTGGCCAACGTCTTGGCGGCCGCCGCGAACAGGCGGCGTTCGGCGACGGGACGACCGAGGTCCTTGCCGGCCGGCGCGAGCAGGGTCGACCCGATCAGGAACATCAGCTCGACATCGATGCCGGCCGGGATCTTGATGGCTGCGTTGTGCACCCAGGTGGCGAAGTCGTCGGCGTAGGCGCGCACCCGGTAGCTGTAGGAGCCCTGCAGGTCCAGGCGCACCTGGGTCTCGTACCGGTCGGTGCCGGGCACGGTCAGGCGCATTGGATGCCGGGTGAGGGTGCCGTCCGGCGCGGTGAGGTGCAGCATCACGCCGATGGCGTCGTGCCCCTCCCTGAAGGCCGTGGCGCGGAACGGGACGACCTCGCCGGCGAAGGCCTTCGCCGGCCAGAGATTGTCGTTCAGCTGCGGGGCAAGGTCGAGGACCGGGATTCGGCCGACTTTCGTCGGGGCGTCCGTCGTGCTCGGCGTTGAAGGGGCGGTACCGGTTCGTTTTGCTGTCTTAGCCACATAACGACCGTAGCGCGAACGGGGGCGGAATCGGTGGTTGCACACGCGCGCGATCGTTACCTGTTGGACACCTCGCGCCCGTAAAGTGAGGTTCGTGAAGGCGATCCGTAAATTTACCGTCCGTGCCGTCCTGCCCGAGTCGCTGGCCGCGCTCGACGAGCTGGCGGGGAACCTGCGCTGGTCGTGGCACGAACCCACCCGGCAGCTGTTCGAGCACATCGCGCCCGAGCTCTGGCGCCGCATCGGCGGCGACCCCGTCGCGCTGCTGGGCGCGGTGGACCCGGCCCGGCTGCAGGAGCTCGCGCACGACCATGACTACGTCTCCGGGGTCAACCTGGTGCGCGACGATCTCCGGAACTACCTGGAACAGCCCCGCTGGTATCAGGAACTCGAGGGGGCCAAGCCCGCGTCGATCGCCTACTTCTCGCCCGAGTTCGGTATCGCTGCCGCGTTGCCGCAGTACTCGGGCGGCCTGGGCATCCTGGCCGGAGATCACCTGAAGAGCGCCTCCGACCTGGGGGTGCCTCTGGTGGGTGTTGGCCTGTTCTACAAGGCCGGATATTTCAGCCAGGCGATCTCCTCCGACGGCTGGCAGCTGGAGAGTTACCCGCTCCTGGACCCGGACGGCCTGCCCCTGTCGGTACTGCGCCGCGCCGACGGCTCGCCCGTGCAGGTGTCGCTCGCGTTGCCGGAGGACCGCACCCTGCACGCCAGGGTCTGGGAGGCCAGGGTCGGCCGCATCCGCCTCCTGATGCTCGACACCGACATCCCCGAGAACACCGACGACCTGCGCCAGGTGACCGACCGCCTCTATGGCGGCGGCGGCGAGCACCGGCTGCTTCAGGAACTGCTGCTGGGCATCGGCGGGGCCAGGGCCGTGCGGCTATGGAGCACTCTCAACGACCGGCCGGAACCGGAGGTGTTCCACACCAACGAGGGACACGCCGGGTTCCTCGGCCTCGAGCGCATCTCCAGCCTCATCGGCGACGGCCTCAGCTTCGCCGAGGCGCTACAGGTGGCCCGTGCCGGCACCGTCTTCACGACCCACACGCCGGTGGCCGCTGGAATCGACCGATTCGACAGCTCGCTGGTGCGCCGGTACTTCGAAACCGACCTGCTGCCCGGCGTGGCCGTCGACGATCTGCTCGGCCTTGGCGCGGAGAGCTACCCGGGTGGCTCGCCCGACGTGTTCAACATGGCCATCATGGGCCTGCGGCTGGGCCAGCATGCCAACGGAGTGTCCAAGCTGCACGGCGAGGTGAGCCGGCGGATGTTCAGCGGCCTCTGGCCCGGGTTCGACGCCAGCGAGGTGCCGATCACGTCGATCACCAACGGGGTGCATGCGCCCACCTGGACCGACCCTGCGCTCAAGGCCTTGGCCGCGATCCGGTTGGGCACCACCGACACCTCCACCGCGGACTGGGCCTCGCCCGTGGTGAGCGATCAGGACCTCTGGGACGTGCGCGGCGACATGCGCCGCCAGTTCGTCGACGACGCCCGCCGCCGCATCGGCGCCGCCTGGCTCGTACAGAACCCGGGCGGCCTGATCCCGGCGTGGATCAACCAGGTCTTCGACCCCGACGTGCTCACCATCGGGTTCGCCCGCCGGGTGCCCACCTACAAGCGGCTCACCCTGATGCTCCACGACCCCGAGCGGCTCCGCGCCCTGCTGCTGCACCCTGAGCACCCTGTGCAGATCGTCATCGCCGGCAAGTCGCACCCGGCCGACGAGGAGGGCAAGCGGCTGATCCAGAAGATCGTGCAGTTCGCCGCCGACCCCGAGCTGCGCACGCGGATCGCGTTCCTGCCCGATTACAACATCGGCATGGCCCAGCTGATGTACCCGGGCACCGATGTGTGGCTGAACAACCCGCTCCGCCCACTCGAGGCCTGTGGGACGTCGGGCATGAAGGCCGCCCTGAACGGCGCGCTCAACCTGTCGATCCTGGACGGCTGGTGGCCGGAGTACTTCGACGGGCAGAACGGCTGGGCGATCCCGTCTGCGGACGCGGCCACCAACTCCGCCGAACGCGACCGCATCGAGGCCGAGGCGCTGTACGAGCTCATCGAACACCAGGTGGCGCCGCCCTTCTACGAGCGGAACGCCGACGGGGTGCCGGAACGCTGGGTGGCGAACATCCGCCAGACCCTCGCCGGACTCTCGCCCGAGCTCAACGCCGGGCGGATGGTGCGCGAGTACGTGGAGAAGCTCTACCGGCCCGCAGGGGCGTCCGAGGCGCGCCTCTCGGCGAACGACTACCGGGCGGCACGCGAGCTCGCCGCGTGGAAGAGCCGCATCACGGCCGCGTGGCCAGGGGTGGGCGTCGCGCACGTGGAATCCGGCGGCGTCGCCACCGTTCCGCAGGTGGGCGACGAACTGCACCTGCGTGCCCACGTGCAGCTGAACGGGCTGGCGCCCGACGACGTGACGGTGCAGGTGGTCTACGGGCGGAGTCTGGGCGGGGACGACCTGACCGACGTGAACACCCAGGCGCTCGAGCCGATCGACGACGTGCTGGGCCAGGACGCGCTCGCGGATGCGACAGGCAGCCCCGCGCTCGGCACGCCGACGCTGTTCACCGGCACCGTGGAACTCGACCGGGCCGGCGGGTTCGGCTACACCGTGCGGGTCGTGCCTCGCAATGAGCTGCTGATCAGCCCGGCCGAGATGGGCCTGGTCGCCGTCGCGAGCTGAGCCGGCCCGGGCGACCCCGGTACGGCCTGGCTGGCCCTACCGGCCGATCGGGGCCAGTGTCGCCCCCGTGACGCTGAGCAGGTCGGCGGGGGACAGCTCGAGGTCGAGCCCTCGGCGCCCACCGGAGACGAAGACGGTGTCGAACAGCTCGGCCGTCTCGTCGATCACTGTGCGGAGGCTGGTCTTCTGTCCGATCGGGCTGATGCCGCCCAGCACGTAGCCGGTCTTGCGCTCGGCGGTCTTCGGATCCGCCATGACGGCCCGCTTCGCGCCGACCGCCGCGGCCAGCGCTTTGAGGTCGAGCTGGCCGGAGACGGGGACGACCGCCACCACCAGCGCGCCGTCCGCGTCGGCGACCAGCGTCTTGAAGACCTGGTCGGGGTCGAGTCTGAGCTTCTCCGCCGCCTCGAGCCCAAAGCCGGATGCGGCGGGGTCGTGTGCGTACTGGTGCGCGGTGAACCGGAGACCCAGCTGCAGCAGCAGGGCAGTGGCCGGTGTGCCGGCGGCATCCGGTCTGGTCATGCCTGAGCGCCCTCGGCTCTCAGCAGCAGCATCGAGGTGCCGCCCACGGTGAGCCGGGCGCCCGGAGCGTAGGAGCTCACCACCTCGCGGATATCGTCGTGGCTGGAGTCCCAGAGCACGGTGTAGCCGGAGACACCGGTGTGCAGGGGCAGTGTCACCTCGACAGGGGTCTCAAGGCCGTGCACGATGAGCAGGATCCGGTTGAAGGCCTCGTGCTCCGGGGTGCTCGCCGCGAGATACTGCAGGGTGCGCTCACGGGGCGAGTTCCAGTCGCTCTCCGACATCGACGCCCCTGCGGCGTTGTACCAGTCCATCTGGCTGGCACTCGGGGTGGTCTGGCCGGTGCGGCCGAACCGCACGGGGCGCAGAGCCGGGTTCTCCCGGCGGAGGGCGAGGAGCTGCCGGGTGACCCGGTGCAGGTCCTGCTGCCAGTCGTCGAAGTCCCAGTCCAGCCAGGTGAGCTCACTGTCGTGACAGTAGGCGTTGTTGTTGCCGCGCTGGCTGCGGCCGAACTCGTCGCCGGCGGTGAGCATCGGCACCCCGGCGGAGAGCAGCAGGGTGCCGAGCAGGTTGCGCATCGCGCGACGCCGGGTGGCGAGCACCGTGACGTCCCTGGTCGGGCCCTCGACGCCGTGGTTGAAGGAGTTGTTGTCGTTGGTGCCGTCGCGGTTGGACTCACCGTTGCCCACGTTGTGCTTGACGTCGTACGCGGTGAGGTCGGCCATGGTGAAGCCGTCGTGTGCGGTGATGAAGTTGAGCGAGGCGAGCGGGCCGCGCTCCAGGGAGAAGGTGTTGGCCGACCCGGCAAGCCGGGAGGCGAAGCGGCCGATACCGCTGTCCGAGGTCGCATTGCGCCGGACGGCGGCGACATCGGTCAGCCAGAAGGAACGCATCCGGTCCCGGTAGCGGTCGTTCCACTCCGACCACCCGGACGGGAAGTTGCCGGTCTGCCAGCCACCCATGCCGACGTCCCAGGGTTCGGCGATGAGCTTCACGCCGGCCAGCGCCGGGTCGTCCCTGATGGCGGTCAGCAGGGGGTGGTCAGGCGTGTAGTGCACGTCCCCGTTGCGACCGAGGGTTGCGGCCAGATCGAACCTGAAGCCGTCGATCTGCACCTCGTTGGCCCAGTAGCGCAGCGAGTCCAGCACCAGCCGCATCGGCACCTCGTGGCCGAAGTTGACGGTGTTGCCGCACCCGGTGACGTCGATGTAGTGGCCCTGGGCGTTCTGGCGGTAGTACGTGGCGTTGTCGATGCCCCGCAGGCTGGAGACCGGACCCGCCGGTCCCTCCTCCGCGGTGTGGTTGTAGACCACGTCGAGGATGACCTCGAGGCCGGCCTCGTGCAGCAGCTTGACCATTCCCTTGAATTCCCGCAGCACGGCCTCAGGGCCCTCGGACTGCGACGCCTGCGTGGCGTAGTCGGCGTGCGGGGTGAAGAAGTTGAAGGTGTTGTAGCCCCAGTAGTTGGACAGGCCCTGCTTGATCAGGCGCTGCTCGGACACGAACGACTGCACGGGTAGCAGCTCGACGGCCGTGACGCCGAGGTTCTTGAGGTACGCGATGGTGCTCTCGTGGGCCAGGCCCGCGTAGGTGCCGCGTAGCTCGGCGGGCATCGCCGGGCTGAGCTTGCTGAGCCCGCGCACGTGGGCCTCGTAGACCACGGTGTGATCCAGCGGTGTGTTCGGCTTCACAGCGCCGGCCCAGTCGAAGCCGCCGTCGACCATGGTGGACTGCCACTGGTCGGGGCCGACCCGGGCCAGGCCCCGCGCGTAGGGGTCGATCAGGGTCTTCTCGGGGTGGAACGCGTGGGTGGGCCCGGCCGGTCCCGTGACCCGGATGCCGTAGCGCCGCCCCGGCGTGAGAGTGCGGGTGCGACCCACCCACACGTTGTGGCTGTCGCGCACCATGGCCACCGTGCGCACGATCCAGTTGGGGTCGGTGTGGTCGAAGATGCACAACTCGATGGATTCGGCGTGTTCGGACCAGACGCGGAGTTCGCCGCCGTTGCTCGTAGCGCGGACGCCCAGGTTGCGGAGGGAGTCTGCTGGAGTCATGAGTTCTAGAGTAATGAGTGCGGGCAGTCAGTTCAGACCAGCCCGCATGCCCGGCTCAGGGCCCGACGACCCGTAGGGAGGCCACCACATGTCCGTCTATCTCGACCACGCCGCGACGGCTCCCATGCTCCCCGCCGCCATCACCGCCTACGCCGAGGCCATGGCCGTCGTGGGCAACCCCGCATCGATCCACAGCCAGGGCCAGAACGCCAAGCGGATGCTCGAGGAGGCCCGCGAGCAGGTCGCGGCGAGTGTGCGCTCCGACCCCATCGAGGTGGTCTTCACCGGTAGCGGCACCGAAGCGGTCAACCTCGGCATCAAGGGGCTGTACTGGGCCCGCGCCCCGCGCACCCGCATCCTCGTGCCCGGGGGAGAGCACCACGCCACCGTCGACACCGTGGACTGGCTCGTGCAGCAGGAGGGCGCACGCGTGGAGTGGATCCCGCTGGACACCCTCGGCCGCATCGACCTCACTGCCCTCGCCGCCGCCATCGCAACGAACCCCGAGGACGTGGCCCTAGTCACCCTTCTCGCGGCCAACAACGAGGTGGGCACGCTGCAGCCGGTCGAGGAGGTGGCGGCGCTCGCCGCGGCCCACGGCATCCCGGTGCACGTCGACGCGATCTCCGCCTACGGGCACGTTTCGATCGACTTCGCCGCCCTGCACGCCACCGGGGTCTCCGCGCTCAGCGTCTCGGCGCACAAGATCGGCGGCCCCGTCGGCATCGGCGCCCTCGTACTCTCCCGCACAGCCACTGTCGTGCCCCTCATCCACGGCGGCGGCCAGCAACGCCAGGTGCGCAGCGGCACTCAGGACGTGGCGGCCGCCGTGTCCTTCGCCGTGGCGGCCACGGCCATGACCGGAGAACTCGCCGCCGAGAACCGCCGTCTGACCGCGCTGCGCGACAGGGTCATCGCCGGTGTGCTCGAGGCCGTGCCCTCCGCCGTCTACAACGGAGACCCCGACCCCACGGGCCGGCTTCCCGGCAACGCGCACTTCACCTTCCCCGGCTGCGAGGGCGACTCCCTGCTCTTCCTGCTCGACGTCGCCGGGGTGTCGGTGTCCACCGGCTCGGCCTGCCAGGCAGGCATCCCTGAGCCCTCGCACGTGCTGCGCGCCATGGGCCGCACCGAGGCCGAGGCCCGCAGCGCCCTGCGGATCACCCTGGGCCGCACGTCGACGCAGGCCGACGTCGACGCCCTGCTGGCGGCGCTGCCCGCAGCCTGGTCGCAGGCGATCGGCGCGGGAATGGCCGACTCGGCGCCGCGTGCGTACACTTAACCAGTGAAGATTCTGGCAGCAATGAGTGGTGGGGTGGATTCCGCCGTCGCCGCAGCCCGCGCGGTCGAGGCAGGGCACGAGGTGGTCGGGGTGCACCTGGCCCTCAGCCGGATGCCCGGCACGCTCCGCACCGGCAGCCGCGGCTGCTGCACCGTCGAGGACTCGATGGACGCGCAACGCGCGGCGAACATCATCGGCATCCCGTACTACGTGTGGGACTTCTCGGAGCGGTTCAAGCTCGACGTGGTCGACGATTTCATCAGCGAGTACGCCGCCGGCCGCACGCCGAACCCCTGCATGCGCTGCAACGAGAAGATCAAGTTCGCCGCGCTGCTCGAAAAGGCCATCGCGCTCGGCTTCGACGCCGTCTGCACCGGCCACTACGCGTCGATCGTGACGGATGCCGACGGCAACCGTGAACTCCACCGCGCCAGCGCCTGGGCCAAGGACCAGTCCTACGTGCTCGGTGTGCTGACCAAGGAACAGCTCGCGCACTCGATGTTCCCGCTGGGCGCCACGCCGTCCAAGGCCGAGGTGCGCGCCGAGGCCGCCGAACGCGGCTTCTCGGTGGCGAATAAGCCCGACTCCTACGACATCTGCTTCATCCCCGACGGCGACACCCGCGGCTGGCTCGGCGAGCGGGTCGCCCCGGCGACCGGCGACATCCTGGACCGCGAGGGCAACAAGCTCGGCCAGCACGAGGGCGCCGTGGCGTTCACCGTGGGCCAGCGGAAGGGCCTGTCGATCGGCACACCCGCCGCAGACGGCAAGCCGCGCTTCGTGCTCGAGGTGCGCCCGATCACGAACACCGTCGTCGTGGGACCCAAGGAAGCCCTGGCCATCAAGGAGATCGCCGGCACCAAGTTCACCTGGGCCGGGCGGGCGCCCGAGCACCCCGAGATCGAATTCGCCTGCGACGTGCAGATCCGCGCCCACGCCGACCCCGAGCCCGCGGTGGCCCAGGTGATCAGCGTGCCGGCCGACCCCGCCGCGACCCCGCCGGTCGAGGCGCACACCGAGCTGCGCATCCTGCCCACCCTGCCGCTGACGGGCGTGGCCCCGGGCCAGACCGCCGTCGTCTACGTGGGCACCCGGGTGCTCGGCCAGTGCACGATCGACCGCACCGTCAGCGCCGTGCCGGTCGCAGCAAGCGACGCCGTTGCAGGCACGGTTCCCGCCGACTCCGCTTCGGTCGATGCCTGACGCCACCGGAGCGTCACCCGCGGCCGCGCTGGCTGCTGCCGGCCAGGAGGCGGCGAGCCTGACCACCCGCATCCTCGAGGCGCGCGACGCCTACTACGAGCGCGACGAGGTGGTCATCTCCGACGCCGAGTACGACGGCCTGATTCACCGCCTCGAAGAACTCGAACGGCTCTTCCCCGAACTCGCCAGCCAGGACAGCCCCACCCAGACCGTGGGAGGCCGCGCCGAGACCACCCTGTTCGACCCGGTGGAGCACGCCGAGCGGATGCTCAGCCTCGACAATGTGTTCTCCCTTGAGGAATTCGAGGCCTGGGCGGCCAAGGTGGAGCGCGACGCCGGACGCCGGGTGCACTACCTCTGCGAACTCAAGATCGACGGCCTGGCCATCAACCTCCGCTACGAGAATGGGGTGCTCGTCAGCGCCGCCACCCGCGGCGACGGGGTGGTCGGCGAGGACGTCACCGAGAACATCCGCCTCGTGCCGGGCATCCCGGCACGCCTGAGCGGCACCGGGCACCCACCGCTGATGGAGGTGCGCGGCGAGGTCTTCTTCCCCGTCGAGTCGTTCCGTGAGCTCAACGCCGCCCAGAGCGCCGCCGGCGAGCGTGTCTTCGCCAACCCCAGGAACGCCGCCAGCGGGTCGCTCCGCCAGAAGGCCGAGAGCAAGAACGCCGACCAGCTCGCCCTGATGAAGGCCCGCCTCGGCCGGCTGCGGATGCTCGTGCACGGCATCGGCGCCTGGCAGCAGCCCGGCGCGGACTCCCAATCCGGGGTCTATGCCCTGCTCGCCGGCTGGGGCCTGCCCACCAGCCCCCACTTCACGGTCGTCGCCGAGGCGGGCGAGGCATCCGCTTTCATCGAGTACTTCGGCGAACACCGTGGCAGCGTCGAGCACGAGATCGACGGCATTGTCATCAAGGTCGACGAGCTCGCGCTGCACGACGAACTCGGCGCCACCAACCGGGCTCCGCGCTGGGCGATCGCCTACAAGTACCCGCCGGAGCAGGTGAACACCAAACTGCTCGACATCGTCGTGAGCGTCGGCCGCACCGGCCGGGCCACCCCGTTCGCAGTGATGGAACCCGTGCGGGTCGCCGGGTCCGTGGTACGCCAGGCCACCCTGCACAACCAGGACGTCGTCAAGGCCAAGGGTGTCCTCATCGGTGACACCGTCGTGCTGCGGAAGGCCGGCGACGTGATCCCCGAGGTCCTCGGCCCGGTGGTGGAACTGCGTGACGGCACCGAACGCGAGTTCGTGATGCCCACAGAGTGCCCGGTCTGCGGCACCCCGCTCAGGGCTGCCAAGGAAGGCGACATCGACCTGCGCTGCCCCAACGCGCGCAGCTGTCCCGCCCAGGTGCGAGGCCGGGTCGAGCACATCGGGTCCCGCGGCGCTCTCGACATCGAGGTGCTCGGTGAGGTCACCGCGGCCGCGCTCACCCAGCCGACCGTGCCGGAGACCCCGCCGCTGGACACCGAGGCGGGCCTGTTCGAACTCACCATCGACGATCTGCTGCCCATCAGCGTGGTCGTGCGCGACGCCGAGACCGGTCTGCCCCGCGAAGACGAGGACGGCACGGCGCGCCAGCGCACCCCATTCCGCCGCAACCCCACGGCGGCCGAGAAGAAGGCCGGCCTTGAGGGTCCGCAGCCGTCGTCCAATGCCGTGAAGCTCATCGCCGAGATCGAGCTGGCCAAGACCAAACCGTTGGCTCGGATCCTGGTGGCGCTGAACATCCGGCACGTCGGACCGGTGGCCGCCCGGGCCCTTGCCACGCATTTCGGGTCGCTGGACGCCATCCGCGCCGCCAGCCGGGAGGAACTCGCCGAGGTCGACGGGGTGGGCGGAATCATCGCCGACGCCGTGATCGACTGGTTCGAGGTGGACTGGCACCGCGAGATCGTGGAACGGTGGGCCGCGGCGGGCGTGCAGTTCGCGACTCCCGGGCATCCGGGCCCAGGCGCGGCAGCCGCGGCCGGGGGAGTGCTCACCGGGCTGACCGTCGTCGCCACCGGGTCGCTCGAGGGCTTCACCCGCGAGGGCGCCTCAGAGGCGATCATCGCCGCCGGAGGCAAAAACGCGTCGAGCGTGTCGAAGAAGACCGACTTCGTGGCCGCGGGCCCAGGTGCCGGCTCCAAGCTGGCCAAGGCCGAGGCGCTCGGGGTGCGCATCATCGACGCCGACGAGTTCCGGATCCTGCTCGAACAGGGCCCGGCCGGACTGCCGGAACCGGTAGCTGCCGTGACCGAACCGGAGGCCGACGCCGGCTAGCCCGGACAAAGTGCACAACAAGCATTGCGCAAGAAGTCTTGTTGATATAACGTCGGGGCATGACACCCCGTGACGACCGGCGCACAACGCTCACCTCAGCCGCCTCGATGCGCGTGCTCGCGCATCCCACCAGGCTGCGGCTGCTGGGGTTGCTGCGGGAACGCGGCGCTCAGACCGCCGCCCAGCTCGGCGACGTGATCGACGAGGCGCCAGGCACCATCAGCTACCACCTGGGCAAACTCGCCTCGAGCGGCCTGATCGAGCCCGCCGAGGCGCAGAGCACAGACCAGCGCGAACGCTGGTGGCAGGCGACGACGCCGCTGACGAGCTGGGAGCCGGCGGACCTCCTGGGCGACCCCGACACCCTCGCCGCGTCGTCCGCGCTGCAGAAGTCGATCGCGCAGGCCTATGCGGCCCGCTTCACCGAGTACATCGACACGGCGGCCACCCTGCCCAGGGAGTGGGTGGCAGCCGGCGCAAGCGGCGACCGCAGCCTGCGGCTCACCGCCGGCGAAATGGCGACCATGCGCGGCGAACTCGAGGAGTTCGTGGACCGATGGCTGGACACGAGCGCCGCCCACGACCCGGCGGCCGACGATGGCGCCGAGCCCGTGGTGCTGGTGTATCAGGCCTACCGGCGCCCCTGAGGGGCCGCCGTGACCTTCACAGGCGCCCCGGCCCGAGGCCGTGGCGCGAGGCGCTCGCTTGTCGCGCTGCTGGCCGCGCACGCGATCTCCCAGACCGGCAACGTGGTCACCGCGTTCGCCGTGCCGTTCTATGTGCTGGGCCGGGGCGGATCGGGCGTGGAGGTGGGCCTTGCTGCCTTCTTCGCCACCGCCCCTGTCGTCGCCGGCGGGGTCCTCGGCGGGGTCGTCGTCGACAGGGTCGGTCACCGCAGGGCCGCGATCGCCGCGGACCTGGCCAGCGGCGTCACCGTGTTGGCCATCCCGGTGCTGGCCCTCACCGTCGGGCTGCCGTTCTGGGCGCTGCTGGCCCTCGTGTTCGCCGCCGGGCTGCTCGACACCCCTGGACAGACCGCCAGGCGGGTGATGCTGCCGGGCCTGTCGATGCGGGCGGGCGCACGGTTGGAGCAGAGCGTGGGGCTGCTGGACGGGTCTGAGCGATTCGCGAAGCTCATCGGGGCGTCCGTCGCCGGGCTCCTCGTGGCGGTGCTGGGCCCGGTCGCCGCCCTCTTCGTGAACGCCGCGACCTTCCTGGTCTCGGCCGTACTGACCTGGGTGGGTGTGGCCCCGCTCCGGGACGTGCCCCTGCCCGGTTCCGACGCTGCCGGGTCCGACGCTGCCGGCTCCGGCCCGGGCGGCGTCCCGCGGCGCACGTCGTACTGGGCTGACCTGGCCGAGGGCTTCCGGTTCGTGGTCGCCGACCCGCTCATGCGGCTGATCGTGGGCTTGGTGTTGGCCACCAACCTTCTGGACGCGGCTCGCGGGTCGACCCTACTGCCCCTGTACGCGAACGACCGGCTCGGCGGCGCGGCCGCGTTGGGGCTGCTGGTGGCTGTGATGGGCGGATGCGCGCTGATCGGCAACATAGCCTTCGGCTTCGTCGCGCACCGGGTGCCCCGCCGGGTGACCTTCGCACTCTGCTTCGCGCTGGCCGGCGGCCCCTCGAGCGCCGCATTCGCGTTCGGGGCGCCGCTGCCGGTACTGGTCGCGCTGACGGCCCTCTCCGGGCTGGCCGCCGGTGCCGTCAACCCGATCCTCGGAACCGTCGAGCTCGAGCGGATTCCGGAGCAGCTCCGCGGCCGGGTCTTCGGGCTGATCAACGCCGGCGCCTGGGCCGGTGTGCCGTTCGGCGCCCTGCTCGGCGGTATCGCGGGGGACACGATCGGCCTGCCGCCGGCCTTCGGCGTCGTCGCGGTGCTCTACACGCTGATCACCCTGAGCCCGCTCGCCGGCGGAACCTGGCGGCAGATGGAACGAGCGGCCGCGCCCGTCGACCGGGCGCCGGCGGCGCTGTGCTGAGCGCGAACAGCGCTTGCCGCGCGGTGGTGGTGTTGGGTTAGCTGGCCGCATGCGATTCCTCATCCTCGGCGGAACGGCCTGGCTCGGTGGCACTGTTGCGACGGCGGCGAGGCATCACGGGCACCGGGTCACCTGCCTGGCCCGGGGCGAGACCGGCAGCGTGCCCGACGGCATCCGGTTCGTGCCCGGCGACCGCACCCGGCCGGACGCCTACGATTCCGTGGCCGCCGAGGACTGGGATGTGGTCGTGGATGTCTCACGGCAGCCTGGCCAGGTCGCCTCCGCGGTCGCCGCGCTGCGGGAGCGGGCCGGCTCGTACACCTTCGTGTCGTCGGGCAACGTCTACGCGGAGACGTCGACGCCTGGCGGGCTCGAGTCGGCCGAACTGGTTGGCGCCCTCGCCGGCGACGTGATGGAGGACATGGAGAGTTACGGCGAAGCCAAGGTTGCGTGCGAGCGGCGCGTGCTCGAAGGTTTCGGCCCCGAACGCTCACTGATCCTCCGCTCCGGCCTGATCGGCGGCCCGGGTGATGTCTCCGACCGGTCCGGCTACTGGCCGGCCCGGTTCGCGCAACCGGCGGCCGACGACGGGAGCGTGCTGGTGCCCGATGTGCCCGGCCTCCTGACTCAGCTGCTCGATGTGCGAGATCTCGCCGAGTGGATCGTGGATGCGGCCGAGGACGGCACCCGCGGGGTGTACAACGTGGCGGGGGAGACCGTGTCGCTCGTCGAGTACCTCGCCGTAGCCCGGTTCGTCGCCGGCCACACCGCACGCGTCGTGGGCGTCGACCCGCACTGGCTCCAGGAGCACGGGGTTGAGCCCTGGTCGGGGCCTAGGTCACTTCCATTGTGGTTGCCCCTGCCCGAGTACGGCGGGTTCAGCGCCCGCGACACCTCCGCCGCGCGGAACGCCGGACTGGTCACCCGGCCATTGGCCGACACCCTGGCCGACACCTTGCGCTGGGAACGACAGCGGGTGCTCAACGGCCCCCGCCGGGCCGGCCTCTCCGACGCCGACGAGGTGGCGCTGTTGGCCGCCCTGGCGGCCTGACCCGCGCTCCGGCGCCGCGCAACCGTTCCCGTTCCGGACGAATGGTCTCGGCACGCCGGGACCATCTGTCCGCATGACGGGCTCCCTTCCTGACCCCTATGTGCGGCCCCTGGACGGCCACGGGCACGGCGAAGACGATCGCCGGAAATGTGCCTGAAATATGGGCGGGCGAATTGTGCATGAATTCGCCCCGATGGCCCTGATTGAGGGGCATGCCGGCCCCCAACCACTCGCTAGGCTGAGATCGCGAGACTCGCCAGTGACGTTGGGTCTGTTTGCTACTAATCGTTCGGGAGGGGACGGGACACGTCGTGCTGTTCGAGGCCGCTGCACTGGTCACTGCCTCGCTCGCCCTTGCCGGGGTGGGCGGGACGGCCGCCGTGCCCGAATACTCCGCGTTCGGCGCCTCCGCACTCGGGTCGTCAGCACTCCGTTCGTCCGAGTTCGGTGCCTCCGACCTCGGCGTCCAGGAGGCCCTCGCCGCACGCCTCTCGGACCATCAAGGCGACGTGGGCTCGGCGCCGTTATGGGCCCAACTCGAGGTGCAGTCCGCCACGTCGGTCGACATCGACCTGACCACCCTGCGCTCGATGACGGGGCCGAACCTGCTCGTCGGCATGTCCCAGTTGCCCCTCGCCGACCTGTCCACCTTCGCGGCCGACTTCCCCACCCACATCGATGCGCTCCTGGCCGCCCCGCCGCAGGCCGCTGTCGTCACGGCATGGTGGACCATGCTGGACTCCAGCCAGCGGGCCACCCTCACTGCCGCGACGCCGCAGTTGGTCGGCAACCTCGACGGCGTGCCCCTCGCGCAACGCAGCCGGGCGAACGAGAGCTTCCTCCGCGACTCGCTGACCGAAGCAGAACGCGCCCTGGACGGCGTCCTGTCCGCAGACGAACGCAGCCGCCTGTCCAGCCGGGTGGCCATGCTCACCCAGGTGGCCGAGGCGCTGCACGCCAGCGAGGACGGGCCCAAGCGCAGCCTGGTCCTGCTCGACACCAGGGGATCCGGCCGGGCCGCCATCGCCTTGGGCAACCCCGACACGGCTGACTACATCGGCTATCTCGTGCCCGGCATGAACTATCAGGTGGAACCCCAGATCGTGAACTGGACCACCGTGGCAGACGACCTCTACCGCGAGCAGGCGGATGTGCTGGCCGACAGCGTGGCCGAGCGTGTCACCCCGGAGCCCACCGCCGTGACGGCATCGGTGCGCCTCGGCGTCGCATCCGCCGCCGCATCCGTCGCCCCTCTCGCCGCGGCGGCCGCCTCGCCCACGATCGCCACGATCGCGTGGATCGGCTACGAGGCGCCCGACCTGTTCTCCGTCGGCGGCCTGGACCGGGCCGAGGCCGGTGCCGACTTCCTCGAAACCTCCTGGGCGGGTGTGCGCGCCACCCGCGGGGGCGATCAGCCGTTCGTATCGGTGTTCGCGCACTCGTACGGGTCGACGGTGGCCCTCCTGGCCCTGGCCAACGGCTCGGTCGAGGTGGACGCCCTCGTCGTGGTCGGCTCCCCGGGCAGCGCGATCCAGTCCGCGGCCAAGCTCAAGGTGACCGGCGACAACGTCTTCGTCGGCAAGGCCGACTGGGACCCGGCCGTGAACTCGGCATTCTTCGGCAGCGACCCCGGGGCCGCGTCCTACGGCGCCCGGGTGCTCGGTGTACGCGGCGGCACGGACGCTCGCACCGGTGCGACGCTCGCCGGATCGCTCGGCCACAACGACTATTTCACGCCCGGCACCGAGTCACTGCACAACATGGCATTGATCGGCACGGACAACGCGGAACTGGCCACCGACGACATTGAATAGAATTGAGACTTCTGCTTCGAATTACTTGGGAGTCTCATGTCTGAAATCACGGCCGAGCAGGTGGCCCATCTGGCCAACCTCGCCCGGATCGACCTCAGCTCGGCCGAAATCGATCGCCTGACGATCGAACTCGGTCAGATCGTCGACTCCGTCGCCAAGGTCGCCCAGGTCGCCACGCCCGACGTGCCGGCGACCAGCCACCCGATGCCCCTGACGAACGTCTTCCGCGACGACGTCGTGGTGCCCTCGCTCACGGTCGACCAGGCGCTGTCCGGAGCCCCCGACCGTGCCGGCGACAAGTTCCGCGTGCCCGCGATCCTGGACGAGGAGTAATAACGTGACCAACCTCATCAACCAGACTGCCGCGACCCTGGCCGGCCTGCTCGCCGACGGCTCGGTCAGCTCCGTCGACGTCACCCGCGCGCACCTCGACCACATCGACGCCGTCGAACCCGATGTGCACGCGTTCCTGCACGTGGCCCGCGACGCCGCCCTGGCCACCGCCGCCCGGGTGGATGCCCGCCGTGCCGCCGGCGAGAAGCTCGGCCCCCTGGCCGGCGTGCCCATCGCCATCAAGGACGTTCTCGCCACCCTCGACATGCCCTCCACAGCCGGATCGAAGATCCTCGAGGGCTGGATCCCGCCGTACGACGCCACTGTCGTCAAGCGCATCCGCGACGCCGACCTCATTCCCCTGGGCAAGACCAACATGGACGAGTTCGCGATGGGCTCCTCCACCGAACACTCCGCCTACGGCCCCACCCACAACCCCTGGGACCTCGACCGGATCCCCGGCGGCTCCGGCGGTGGCTCCGCGGCCGCCGTCGCCGCTTTCGAGGCTCCGCTGGCGCTCGGCAGCGACACCGGCGGGTCTATCCGCCAGCCCGCCGCCGTCACCGGATCCGTCGGCGTCAAGCCCACCTACGGCGGCGTCTCCCGCTACGGCGCGATCGCCCTGGCCTCCTCGCTCGATCAGGTCGGCCCCGTCACCCGCACGGTGCTCGACGCCGCCTTGCTGCACGACGTGATCGGCGGTCACGACCCGCTCGACTCCACCTCCCTCACGGATGCCTGGCCGTCCATGACCGCCGCGGCCCAGGCCGGCCTGAAGGACGGCGCGCTGAAGGGCGTGCGCGTCGGCGTGATCAAGGAACTGAATGGCGCCGGCTTCCAGGCCGGCGTCAAGCAGCGCTTCGAGGAGACCCTGGCGCTGCTCTCCGCCGCCGGCGCCATCGTCAGCGAGGTGAGCGCCCCGAACTTCGAGTACGCGGTCTCGGCCTACTACCTGATCCTGCCGGCCGAGGCGTCCAGCAACCTGGCCCGCTTCGACTCGGTGCGCTTCGGCATCCGCGTCAACCCCGAGGACGGCCCGCTCACCAGCGAGCGCGTCATGGCCGCCACCCGCGACGCCGGTTTCGGCGACGAGGTCAAGCGCCGCATCATCCTGGGTACCTACGCGCTCAGCGCGGGCTACTACGACGCCTACTACGGCAGCGCCCAGAAGGTGCGCACGCTCATCCAGCGCGACTTCGCCGCGGCGTTCGACCAGGTCGACCTGCTCGTCTCACCGACCGCGCCGACCACGGCATTCAAGTTCGGCGAGAAGATGGACGACCCGATGGCGATGTACCTCAACGACATCACCACCATCCCGGCCAACCTCGCCGGCATCCCCGGCATGAGCCTGCCGATGGGCCTCGCGCCCGAAGACGGCCTGCCCGTCGGCCTGCAGGTGATGGCCCCCGCTCGCGCGGACGCCCGCCTGTACACGTTCGGCGCCGCCGTCGAGCAGCTGCTCGAGGCGCACTGGGGGCACACCCTGCTCAGCCAGGCACCCCAGCTGGCCCACACCGAAATGTTCGCAACCGAAGGGGGAGCCGTCTGATGGCCAAGGCCGAATTGATGGACTACGACAAGGCCCTCGAACTGTTCGAGCCGGTGCTCGGCTTCGAGGTGCACGTCGAACTCAACACGAAGACCAAGATGTTCTGCGGCTGCGCCAACGAGTTCGGCTCCGGCGCCAACACCAACACCTGCCCCACCTGCCTGGGCCTGCCCGGCGGGCTGCCGCAGGTGAACCGCCAGGCCATCGAGTCCTCGATCCGCCTGGGGCTGGCGCTCGGCTGCGAGATCGCCGAGACCAGCCGGTTCGCCCGCAAGAACTACTTCTACCCCGACACCGCGAAGAACTTCCAGACCTCGCAGTACGACGAGCCGATCGCGTTCAACGGCCAGCTCACCATCGAACTGGAGAGCGGCCGCCAGGTCACGGTCGACATCGAGCGCGCCCACATGGAGGACGACGCCGGCAAGCTCACCCACATGGGCGGCGCGGCCGGACGCATCCAGGGCGCCGACTACTCGCTGGTGGACTACAACCGCGGCGGCGTGCCGCTGGTGGAGATCGTCACCCAGATGATCGAGGGCGCCGAAGCCGACGCCCCGGAGATCGGCAAGACCTACGTCGCCGCCATCCGTGAGATCGTCAAGGCGCTCGGCGTCTCCAACGCGCGCATGGAAGAGGGCAACGTGCGCTGCGACGCGAACGTGTCGCTCCGCCCGCGCGGCTCGAACATCCTGGGCACCCGCACCGAGACCAAGAACGTCAACTCGCTGCGCAGCGTCGAACGCGCGGTGCGGTACGAGATCCAGCGCCAGGCGGCGCTGCTGACCGCGGGCGGCACCATCACGCAGGAGACCCGGCACTGGCACGAGGACACCGGCGTCACCTCCGCCGGTCGGCCCAAGAGCGACGCCGACGACTACCGCTATTTCCCGGAGCCCGACCTGGTGCCCGTCGCCCCGTCGCGCGCCTGGGTCGAAGAGCTGCGTGCCACCCTGCCCGAGCCGCCCGCGGCCCGTCGCAAGCGCCTGCAGGCCGACTGGGGCTTCGTGAACCTCGAGTTCCAGGACGTCGTCAACTCCGACCTCCTCGACGTTCTGGAGGCCACCATCGCCGCCGGCGCGCCCGCCCAGGCCGCCCGCAAGTGGTGGACCGGCGAGATCGCCCGCCTGGCCAACGCCGCCGGCGTCTCCGCCGAGAGCCTGGTCACGCCCGCGCAGGTCGCCGCGCTGATCGAACTGATCACCGACGGCACTCTCACCGACCGCCTGGCGCGCCAGGTGCTCGAGGGCGTCATCGCGGGGGAGGGCACGCCCAGCGAGGTCGTCGCCAGCCGGGGACTAGCCGTCGTGAGCGATGACGGACCCCTCATCATCGCCATCGACGAGGCGCTCGCCTCGCAGCCCGATGTGCTCGCCAAGATCCGCGACGGCAAGGTTCAGGCCGCCGGCGCCGTCATCGGCGCGGTCATGAAGGCCATGCGCGGCCAGGCGGACGCCGCCCGGGTGCGCGAACTCGTGCTCGAACGAGCCGGGTCGGCCCCGGCCGAGCCCGCACAGGCGGAGCCGGCCGAGTAATGGCCCTCTTCAAGCGCCGCCCGGTGGACGCTCCCGACACGACGGGGGCGGCCGCCGCGTTCGGCGTGGGGATGCAAGTGGTGGTGCGGCTGGACCGCAGCCGTTACCCGGACTCGATGATCGAGGACCCGGTCGGGGTCATCACCGCGCCGGGCGAGCTGGTCGGCTCGGCCCTCTACGCCCCCGTGGTGGGCCGGGAAGCCATCTGGGTGGTGCACTTCGAGGAACCGTTCTGGGGCCTCGACGGCTCCGGCCCGCATGAATCGGCCCGGGTCTCCCAGCGCTCTCTCGAGGCGGCACCGGAGTCATGATCGCCGTGGCGGATTCCAACCAGCCGCGCGACGCGGACATCCGCCGCTGGCGTCAGTACCTCGCCGACGAGCAGGCCGAAGCGGCCGTGTACCGCGACCTCGCCGGTCGCAGAAGCGGCGAGGAACGCGAGATCCTGCTGGCCCTGGCCGAGGCCGAGGGACGGCACGAGGAACACTGGCGCCAGCTGCTCGGCGACCGGGTGGGCTCGCCGAAGAAGGGTGCGCTGCGCACTCGCATTCTCGGTCTCCTGGCGCGCCGGTTCGGGTCGGTCTTCGTTCTCGCGCTCGCTCAGCGGGCCGAGGCCCGCTCGCCGTACGACGGGGACGCCGACGCCACAAGTGCCATGGCGGCCGACGAGCGCATCCACGAGGAGGTCGTCCGCGGACTGGCCGCTCGGGGCCGTCAACGCCTGTCCGGAACCTTCCGGGCCGCCGTGTTCGGTGTCAACGACGGCCTGGTGAGCAACCTGGCCCTCGTGCTGGGCATCGGAGCCACCGGTGTGCCCGCCGCGACCATCCTGTTCACCGGCATCGCGGGGCTGCTCGCCGGGGCGCTGTCGATGGGTGCGGGGGAGTATGTCTCGGTACGGTCCCAACGAGAGCTCCTGGACGCGTCCACGCCGAACCCGGCCACCCGGAGCGTGCTCTCACACCTCGACGTGGCCGCCAACGAACTCACCCTCGTCTACCGTGCGCAGGGCATGACCGCGGCGGAGGCCGAGGTGCACGCCCGCGAGGTGCTTCGCACCGTGGCGATCGCCACTGACGCGCTCGACCTGAGCAAGCTCACGGTGGCCGCCGAGCCGGAGATCGACGAGCACGAGGCCATCGGCACCGGCATGGGCGCCGCGGTCTCCAGCTTCTGTTTCTTCGCCTCCGGCGCCCTGCTTCCGGTTCTGCCGTACCTGTTCGGGATGCAGGGGATCGCCGCCATCGTCGTGGCTGCCGTGCTCGTTGGCCTGGCCCTGTTGGCCACCGGGGCCGTCGTGGGCCTGCTCTCCGGCGGTCCGCCGCTCAAGCGTGCGTTGCGCCAACTGGCCATCGGCTTCGGGGCCGCCGGCGTCACATACGTGCTCGGCCTGCTCTTCGGCACCTCCATCGGCTAGCGCTCGAGCCGGGCCGGGGGCGGCGTGTCCGTCAGCGGCGGTCGTCGCGCCCGGTGAGAGCCAGGAGGCGCGACTGCAGGGGTGCGTCCTCGGGCATCGGAACGGGCGAGTCGAACAGGCCGCTGGCCTCGAGTGCGTCGCGTTGAGGTTCGAAGACCGTCCAGACGGCGCCGACAAGGGTGTCGTCCAGGCCCTCATCGGCCGCCGTGGCCCTGGCAAGGTCCCAGGAGTGAATCGTCACGTCGGACACCTGCTCG